>CALUWI010000001.1 GCA_944324465.1 uncultured Mucispirillum sp.
TCTGGTATTCATAGAGCAGGATAGGTAAAAATATAATCATAGAAAACTGAATTTACAGACTTTTTTTCACAGGCTCTTTTTTATTAAGATAAATAATTTAGTAATTATAATATACTAGCATTTTACAGTTTCATTATTGTTCTTTAATACCGATTTCCAGTATTCTATAAATTCATTTTCAGATACTGTTATTTTATCAATAAAGTCCTGCATACAATTAATTTCACCCTGTGGTATCTTAAAACAATACTGATATACATATTCATCAGTATTTTTTTCTGGTATATTTAATTTACCATATGAAATATTACCTGCATGTTTATTATCAGCAGGATGCAAAAATACACCTTTTTTTAAACCTAATACATGCATATATGAGATTATCTGCATTCTATCATCTCGGGCAATATCTTTCACTTCTTTAGCATGTTTATATTTTGCATCCATAACTATATCTAATGCACTTGAATAAAAATCTGGATAAGCCTGCCAATATTTAGGTTTATTATCTTTATTTTTAAGCATACAAATCATGCCAACACCTTCTTTATTACGTGTATGGATAAAACTGCTGTCTATTTCACTTACTAAAGTATTCAGATATTCTTCCCATAGCCATGCAGCATCAAATAATACACCATATATTTTATTTTCTGCCCTGCCATATTTAAGCTCATCATCTTCCATTAATATTTGCAGACATATCTGTCTTAATGGTTCATATTCATAATAATACGGGTGAATATCTGATTTTAAATTATTATTTATTACCTGCTGCCTGTTTTTTTCAGAATATGTTGGAGTAATACTTCTTATATCCTGCACTAAATCTGCCATATCATCACTTTCAAGCATCATACTAAACATTTTTAAATTGCTGATATATTCTATAGTATGGCGGATAAGCTGATTAATATTATTATCATAGCTGTGCTCTCGCACATTATAAGCAATATTTCCAGTAAAAATAAAATTATGTTTTATGTGCCGTGCTATATCTATTGTGCCTTTTACTTTACTGTCGTTATATTTATTCCATACATATTTTTTGTATAATCCTTGGCTTAATGCTTTCAAAAAATAATATTTAAAAAGATACGGCAGAAACTGAAAAGCCTTATTCCTGTCAGTTGCATGCTCTAATGTACTGATATTTATATTAAACACTTTTTGCAGCATATAATGTAGAAAATAATCATCGCCATTATCTTGTGCAAACCTAGAGCGGATAGAAAGCAGTGTATTTTGCGTTCCAACAAAGCCTGCAATATTATATGTGGTTAATTTATCACCAGATATGGTAAAAATACTGTTATTTTCCACATCATCTTTTAACTTATCTTCATTACAGTATATTAAAAAACCATCTTGATTTTTTAAATCACTGATTTTTTTACCAGATATGTCATACAGCTCATTTAGCAATTCTTTAGGAAACTGTATTTTAAAAATTTCATCTAAAGATTTAGATTGCTTATTATCTTCTGTTTGACCATAAAGATATGGATTACTCATAACAATACCTTATTCTGCTGTATCTTCGTTATTTTCTTTACAGTTTATTCCTGTTAAATCAAAATACTTATTTTTTATTTTATCAAAAATTTCTTCACCTGATTTTTTGCCACGAACATATTCATGAATAAGTCCTTTTAAATGGTTATCCCATAATTTTTGATATGCTTCTTTTATGCTTTCCTGGTCATTTACCTTATCATCATTAATATAATTATTAAGTTTTAAAAAGTATGAAGCACCGATTTGATACATTTCTCCAAGTGCATCTTTGTCTGCAATCATTTTATTAAAACCATTAAGAACAGATGCTGCATTATTTATTTTTACATTTTTAAGTATTTCATCAGCAGTATCTTCTGGTTTTACTTCCTGCCATGCAAAGCGTCTGCGGATTGCAAAATCCATACTTTCCACACTTCTATCAATATCATTCATTGTGCCTATAATATATACATTTTCAGGAATATAAAAACCCTTTTCAAATACATCACCACTTTCCACTAAATTTTGATATTGTGTTTCTACTTTCCCTTTTTCCCCACGATAGCCTAAATCAATAGCATAAAAAAGCTCACCAAGTATTTTATTAATATCCCCACGATTGATTTCATCTATAACGAAAACGAAAGGTTTATTATTAAAATACTCATACATTGCATGTAAAAAACCATGCATATAAGTATGTTCTCCTTCTTTTACACCAACTGAAGATATAAAAATTTCCATCTTTTTGTCTTTTAAATTAATGTAATTATTTATATAATTTTCATAATATTTTAATATATCCTTATATGTTTTTGTAGAAAAACCATTATCTCCAGTGCCTGGAGTTCCTGCCTCAATCCTAACCCCTTCATCATTAAATTCTATTTTTGTAATTGGAGATTTATTCTCCTTTTCTGAAATATTTTGTATAGGGAAACTTCCATTCTCTTGAATGTATTTACCAATATATTCACAAAACCCTTTTATATCATTTTCAGAAATAATAGGTTTATAATTTTTAAGAGCCTTTATGCAAAACTCTTTAAAAGTGCCGTCTTTTCTTTCAAAACCATATGAATTACCTTCTTTAACTGGTCTAATACCTTCTACAAAGTCAGTATAATCATAAGATGGGTGAAACTGCACAAACTTATACTGATATTCAAATTTAGCTTTTTCGTCATCATTCATTTTATCAATGTTTTTATCTTCACCAAATATCATTTTTGCAGCAATCTGCTTTGCAAGATATGTTTTCCCTGTCCCCGGTGCACCTGTTAAGATAAGATTATAATTACTTTCCAAAAGTTCTTGGCATTTATTTAATAAATCATTTTCATGATTATTTGAACTAGTTAAATCTAATTCTTCTAAATTATTTACTTTAAGAAATTCATTAAAAAGTTTTTTATTTTCATAGTTTTGTATTTGTGAAATATTTTTTATTCTATAATAACTATCAGATATTAATTTTTTTATTAGTTCTAAATTTACAGGTTCTAACCATTTATCTATTTCTAAATACATTACAACTTCATCATAATCAATATTATATTTTTTTGCATCATCAGCATCATCAAATATTTTTAGTTCAGAAATAAGTGCCTTTTTCATACAATTTTTGGATATACCTAACTTAATAAAATTACTCTTATCTTTAAGTATTATGTACGAACCTTCTGGAATATCTCTATATACATCAACGAAAACGATTTTCTTTTCAATATTTTTTTCCCAATATGGCTCACTATCAATTCCCCACCTTGAACCAAATATAAATGCTTTTTTCTCTTCCATAAAAGCCTCCTTATGATTTATAATAAACTATTATACCCTAAAACATCTTAATATCAAGCCAATTATTTACAAAAATATATTAAACATATTTAAGCGACATTTAATGTCGTTTATTATTTTATTAAACAATAAAAATCATATACAATATACACTGCTTAATTTTTAATTCACTTGCTGAATATCTGATGAATAATATTTTTAATAGATATTATTTTATCTGATAAATTATTAAAAGTTCTATCAAGCTCCCCAATTAATGTATTTTCATCCAGGCAGATTAAAGTATTAACATCAATATCTAACCTATGGATTAATAAATGCATATGCTCTCTTTCATTTTCTTCGTAAAGTAAATTATATTTATCATTAAATAATGAAATCAGCTTTTCTCTTAGCTGTTTTAATATATTATTTTTAATATATAATGATAAATAAATTTCTATTCCCACATTAGATATATCTAAATTAAAATATAATATATTTGAATCTTTATATAATATTTCTATCAACTCATCATTTAACCCAGATGGTAAAAAAACAAAAGACGATGCATCTGCCTCACAATCCATTACGACAGCATTTTCAATAAAACTCTTATTTTTAAAAATATATGAAAGTAATTTTTTTCTATAATATGTAGAAGCAGCATATTGTATATTATTTATTTCTTCTGCATATCTGCTGTATATTTTCAGATATTTTTCCCACGGAATACCATCTTTGTTACAATTAAACACTGCAAACTCTTTCTCTCTTTCTCTGATATACTCATTTATAATAAATTTATAATGTTCATCTTTTATTTTTTCTTTAACCATATTTTTCATAATATTTATAATTTTATCAAATTTAATAGTATAAAATATATCAAATCTTTTACCAATATTTTCATTATCAATTATTAAAACTGGTATTATTTGATAAGTATAATATAGCTGCTTTATATAATTTATTTGATTTATGATTTTTTCATAATTTTCTTTCCATTTAATTGAGTGCATAAAATCAATAAATTCTGTTTCAATTATAAATATAAAAAATACTTTATTAGTAATACTTACTGCTGTAAGCTGCAAAGGCATATCATTTTGTGTTATATTTGTTTGATAATATCCCATTACATTTAAATCCATATAATTGTTACCATTGATTTCACATCTATCTTTGATAATTTCTATTATCTGCTTAATAAAATAATCTTCTAAGTTATGTTTTTCATAGGGATTAAGTAAATGTTTTATAAAATTATAATGTTCTTCATTTCTTTCAGAACAAGTTAATGAAAAAATATTAAACTTATCATCATTTGAAATGCTTTCAAGTTCTTTTTTTAAACTTAATAATTTATTCATAATATAACACCTGCTTTATTCTTAATGATATATTATCAGACGACAATAAAAGACGGTGATGAATACAAATTTATCAAAACACCCTACATTAAATCTCTTTAAGTATAAAAAATGATGTAATATGATATATCAGGAAGCTGCTGCAATTCTATTTACCATATATTTCCAGCAGTATATTTTTAACAGAAACTATTTTATCATATAAATCTTCAAAAACTATATCTAGTCCTTGTGCTAACATTTCATGATTAATATAAATCAGACTAAATGCATTTATATCAAATTTAAAAATAGTAATATGCAAATTTTCTTTTTGATTGTCTTGATAATTTAACTTATATTTATCATTAAATAATGATACCAGATTTTGCTTTAATAATTTCAGCTTATCATCTATTGTATTTAGTGTGAAATATACCTCTATTTCATCAGTATATACATGAATATCAAAACCTATAATATATGATTTTTTATAATATAAATTTATAAATTCATCACCTAATCCAGAGGGTAAAAATGTAAAAGAAGGTGAACCATCTATATTGCAGTCCATTATTGTATCTTTTTCTATAAAATTTTTATTCTGAAAAAGAGATAAAAGAATTTTTTTAATATAATAAGTTGAACCATAATTCTGTATATTATATACTTCTTTTGAATATCTGCTGTAAATTTTAAGATAATTTTTAAATAAAATTTCTTTTTTACTATGATTAAATTTGCTTTGCATCGCAAATTTCTTAACAAAACCTTTATAATACTTATTTTTAAAGATTTCAGGTATATTTTCCATTATATTTATAATATCATTAAACATAATTGTATAAAATATATCATATCTTTTAGTAATACTTTCATTATCAGTTATTAAAACAGGTATTAATTGATTTGGTTTAAAAAAATTTTTTAAAGAATTCAATCTACTTAATACCGCTTCATAATTTTTTTGAACAACTAGTGAATGTAATGGGTCAATATCCTCTGCTTCTATATAAAAAACAAATAAAATATTATTACTTATGCTGGATGCTATGATTTCATCTATTGCGGTAAAATATTTACTTTTGCTTGAGTTATAACCAACTTTAACCTGCAAATCCATATAACTTGTATCATTTATTTGAGATTTATCCTTTATAACATCAATAATTTGCTTTATAAAATAATCTTTTAAATTATGTTTTTCTAATGGGTCAAGCAGATAGGCTATAAAGTCAGATTTGTAATGATAATTATAATGCTCATCAGGTTCATAAGGTTTCAAATCAGTAAAAATATTAAATTTCCTATGATTTTTTAAATCTTTTACAGCTTCTGCAAAATTTTTTGAATTATTATTTATCATGAATCACCAGTCTAAATATTATATTAATAATAATACTACACTTGGCGACAATATAAGGCGGTACTATAAATATAAATTATATATTTATTTCTACTGTTTTAGAATGTTGATAAAAATATAACAAGCAGTTTATGCAGATGATAAAAAAGGGGCTTTTAAAAGCCCCTTAAATTATTTTTTGATTTCTTCTACAAATTCAATGATTGCCATTTCAGCATTATCGCCCGCGCGACGGCCAGTTTTTAATACTCTAGTATATCCGCCGTTTCTGTCTTTGAAAACAGGAGCGATTTCATGGAAAAGTTTTCTAACACTTTCAGCATGAGGGAGTTTTTTAAGAGCTAATCTTCTTGCAGGAACATCGCCTTTTTTAGCAAGAGTGATTAATGGCTCAACAACACCTCTTAAAACTTTTGCTTTATCAAGTGTAGTTTCTATTTTACCATTTTCTATTAAAGACACTGTCATATTGCGGAAAGTAGCAATACGGTGAGATGTCTTCATTCTAAACTTGTTATTAACCACATTGTGTCTCATTATTCAACCTCAGTATCCTTTTTCTTATAGCCTAAACTCTCTAAATCCATACCAAGGCTTAAACCTAAGTCAGAAAGAACTTTTTTAATTTCTTCCAGTGATTTTCTGCCAAAGTTTTTAGTTTTCAGCATTTCGCCGTCAGTTTTGCTGCACAGCTCATGGAGAGTTTTAATATTAGCATTTTTAAGACAGTTATATGCACGAACAGAAAGCTCTAATTCTTCAATGCTGTTATCAAGCATTTCAAGAATCTGGCTGTTACCTCTGCTCTCTTCAACATCTGCCTCTTCTTCATCTTTTTCTTCAAAGTTTATAAACTGAGTCATGTAGTCTTTAACTATTTTTGCTGCAAAAGCCATTGCTTCTTCTGGTCTAACAGAACCATCAGTATCAATTTCTAATATCAGCTTATCATAATCAGTACTTTGCCCAACACGAGCATTTTCTACATGATAATTTACTCTTTTAATAGGAGTAAATATAGCGTCAATAGGCATTATATCGATTTCGTTATTGAATTTATTTTCAAATTCGCCGCTAGGAACATATCCAATGCCTCTTTCTACAATAAGCTCCATATATAACTCATAGTTATCATCGCTTATTGTTAAAATATGCTGTTCAGGGTCAAGCACTTCTACAGTGCCATCACTCTGGATATCGCCTGCAGTAACAGGACCTTTGCCTTTTTTCTTAATAAACACCTTAGTTTGTTCAGGTATACTTGAACATAATGTAAGGTCTTTAATATTTAAGAGAATCTCTACTACATCCTCAATGACGCCTGGAATAGTTGAAAACTCATTTGTAACTCCGGAAATACGCACACCAACAACGGCGGTGCCTTCAATAGAAGAAAGCATAACTCGTCTTAAAGCGTTACCAATAGTAGTTCCAAACCCTTTTTCATATGGCTCAATAATAAATTTGCCAGAAGTGCTTGAAACTTGACCAACCGGTTCAATACTTTTAGGTTTTATTAAATTCCTAAAATTCATCATTATCATAGGTAATGCATCCTCCGCTTTAAAAGCGTTATTTAGAGTAGAGCTCTACGATGAGCGATTCCTGAATATCGTAAGCGATATCAGTTCTTTCTGGCAGACGGTTAATTTCTGCTTTAAAGTTTTGCTTATCGAGAGTTATCCATTCTGGAATTCCTCTACCTGCAGCAGTATCAAGAGATTCAATTATTCTTGCATGGTTTCTGCTTTTTTCTTTAACTTCTACTACCATTCCAGGTTTAACTAAGAATGATGGAATACTTACTTTTTTGCCATTTACAGTAAAATGTTCATGTTTTACCATTTGACGAGCTTCTTTGCGGCTTGAAGCAAAACCAGCTCTGTAAACAACATTATCAAGACGGCGTTCTAAGAATTGAAGTAATACTTCACCAGTAATGCCTTCTACAGAAGACGCTTTCTCAAAATACCTGCGGAATTGAGATTCTAATACGCCGTAAATTCTTTTTGCTTTTTGTTTTTCGCGAAGCTGAACACCATAGTCGCTTAATTTTTTATGCAGTTTGCCATGTTGACCTGGTGCGTATTCTTTTCTTTCAAAAGCACATTTGTCTTTGTAACAACGTTCGCCTTTAAGAAAAAGCTTCATATTTTCGCGTCTGCAAAGTTTGCAGTTTGCACCTGTATATCTAGCCAAGGTATCCTCTCCTAAACTCTTCTTTTCTTAATAGGACGGCATCCGTTATGTGGAACGGGTGTAATGTCTCTAATAACAGTAATCTTGATTCCAGCTGCTTGAATTGCTCTAATTGCACTTTCTCTGCCAGAACCCGGACCTTTAACACTAACTTCAACTTCTCTCATACCGAAATCAACAGCTTTTTTTGCTGCATTTTCAGCTGCAAGTTGAGCAGCGAAAGGAGTGGATTTCCTTGAGTTTTTAAAATTTTCTGTTCCGCCAGTTGCCCAGCATACTACATTACCTTTTACATCAGTAAAAGCAACATGTGTGTTGTTGAATGTAGAATTAATATGAGCTATACCCCTTGGTACACTCTTTTTTTCTTTTTTACCTGATTTTCTAGGACCTGCCATGGTTCCTCCAAAGTAGCATTATGACAGACTATTAACTTTTTATTGAATACCCTTTAACAGGTAGTCCAGCTAATATCTGCGCAGTGTCTTATAATAAGACAACTATCAAGTTTTACTTCCTTTTTATACCGCGTTTACCAGCAAGACCACGACGAGTTCTTGCATTAGAACGAGTTTTTTGTCCTCTAACTGGAAGACCCATTTTATGTCTCCAGCCGCGGTAACAGTTTATTTCCATAAGGCGCTTGATAGCAAGGCCGATTTCTTTGCGTAAATCGCCTTCCACCTTATAGTTTTCCTCTAATAATTTTCTGATTGAGGAAATTTCCTGCTCTGTTAACTCAGCCACTCTTTTGTTACTATCGATACCTGTTTCTTCGATAAGTTTGCGGGCTGTACTTCTACCTACTCCATAAATGTAGGTAAGACCGATTTCTACTTTCTTGTTATTTGGAATGTCAACTCCGGCTACTCGCGCCACTATTCGCCTCCTTAGCCTTGTCTCTGTTTGTGGCGGGGATTTTCACAGATTATTCTGATTACCCCTTTCCTTTTCACAATCTTGCATTTGCTGCAAATCGGTTTAACGCTAGCTCTTACTTTCATTTGTCTGCTCCGTTTATTTCTGCCGATATGTTATTCTGCCCTTCGTCAAATCATAAGGTGAAAGTTCAACTGTTACTTTATCACCTGGTAAGATTCTGATGAAGTTCATTCTCATCTTGCCTGATAAATGGGCAAGGATGGTATGTTGATTTTCAAGAGTAACTTTAAACTGAGCATTTGGCAGTGCCTCTGCTACTATGCCTGATGTCTCAATAACGTCATCTTTTTTACTCATTGTGTTCTCTTCTCCTCAACACTGCGTTGTGAAACCAAAATTTTTAGGCTTCATCTTCAATTGTTAGAATAAGCGGTTCGTCATTTGTTACTACCACTGTATTCTCATAGTGAGCCGCAATAGAGTTATCTACAGTAACTGCTGTCCATTTATCTGCTAACACTTTCAGGGAGTAGTCACCATAAGTAACCATTGGCTCAATTGCCAATACCGCACCAGGCTTTAATCTAAAACCACGGTTTGGTCTGCCATAGTTTGGAATAGATGGTTCTTCATGCATACTTCTTCCAACTCCATGCCCTTGGTATTCTCTAACAACACCAAAGCCAGCCGCTTCTACATGGGTTTGGATAGCGTGAGAAATATCAGAAATCCTGTTTCCCACTTTTGCAAACTCTACGCCTTTAAAGAAAGCCTCTTTTGTAACTTTTACAAGGCGTTCTGCTTCCGCACTAATCTTCCCTACGGGGAATGTTCTGCAAGCATCACTGTGAAAGCCGTTTTTATTGGCAACCACATCGACACTTATAATGTCGCCATCTTTCAGTATTGTTTTATCATCTGGTATTCCATGCACTACAACATTATTAACTGATGTGCAGCATGAGCCTGGAAAACCATAATAACCTTTACTTGATGGTATGGCGGACATTGAGTATATAACATCTTCTACCAGTTTGTCAACATCTTTTGTTGAAATTCCTGGCTTAATGTATTTTTTTAATTGTTTAAAGACTTCTTTAACTACTAAAGAAGCCTCTTTTATTTTCTCAATCTCATTTTTAGAGTATAAAACAACCATTATTTAAGTATTTCCTCTATTTCAGCAAATACTGTTTCTGGAGATTTTGTTCCATCAACGATAAATAATTTGCCAGTTGATTTATAGTATGATTTTAAAGCATCAGCCTGTTCGTGAAAAACTTCTAAGCGTTTTTTAACAGTTTCTTCTTTATCATCATCTCTTTGTACAAGTGGTGTTTTACCATCTTCTGCCATTCCTTCAACAGCAGGTGGATTATATTTAACATGGTATATTTTACCAGTAATAGGACTTGTTCTTCTACCTGTAATTCTTTCTACTATATATTCATCTGGCACTTCAAGGCTTATGATATGAGTAATTTCTGTTTTCATATCTTCTTTAAGCATAATATCTAAGCTTTTTGCCTGAGCTAATGTTCTTGGAAAGCCGTCTAATATAAAGCCGTTTTTGCAGTCTGGCTGAGCAAGCCTTTCTTTCATTAAGCCTATAATGATTTCATCAGTTACAAGTTTACCGTTATCCATAAACTCTTTTGCAACTTTTCCAAGTGGAGAGCCTGCTTTAACAGCTGCTCTTAACATATCACCAGTAGAGATTTGTATTATACCATACTTTTTAATAATAAACTCAGACTGTGTTCCTTTACCTGCACCAGGTGCACCTAAAAATACAATGTTTTTCATGACCAGTTTCTCCCTCTAATGCGGCCTTTTTTAAGAAAGCCGTCATAGTTATGAGTAAGTAAGTGAGATTCTATCTTTTGAATAACATCAAGACCAACTCCCACTACAATTAAAAGACTTGTGCCACCAAAATAGAATGGCAGTCCAAATGCTCTAATAAATAATTGTGGCATTACAGAAACGATTGCTAAATATATTGCACCTACAAATGTAAGGCGTGTAAGAACATAGTCGATATAGTTAGCTGTTTCAATACCAGGGCGTTTGCCAGGCATTACACCACCTGATTTATTAATATTATCTGCAATATCTGTTGGATTGAAGATAATTGATGTATAAAAATATGTAAAGAATATAATTAAAGTTAATTCTAACACATAATATATAGGATATTCTGGTGAAAAGAAAAAGTTAATTTTCTGCACAAATGGGTCCTGCGGCATAAATGTTGCAAGTGTAGCAGGAAGTGTTATTAATGTAGAAGCAAAGATTATAGGAATAACACCTGCTGGGTTTAATCTTAATGGTAAATATGAATTACCTGAACTAACAGTACCGCCAGCATTACCTTTACGAACATACTGAATAGGCAGTCTTCTTTGAGAAGTTTCCATAAATACGATTGCTATAAAAGCAGCAACCATAATCGCAACAGCTATAATTAATGGAATAATCTGCACTGTGCCTGTTTCCATTAATGAGTATGTGTTTACAACTGCACCAGGAAATGCTGATATAATACCAGCCATAATGATTAATGACATACCATTACCAACACCGTAAGATGTGATTTTCTCACCAAGCCACACTAAAAACATTGTGCCAGTTGTAAGAGTTAATGTGGCAATAAATCTAAACTGCCAGCCGTCCATAAAAACGATTGGTGAGCCGTCTGGTGCTTTCATATTTTCAATACCTATTGATATTGCAAGGCCTTGAATTACTGCAACAACTACAGTTAAATATCTTGTATATTTTGTGATTTTCTGCCTGCCTTCACTGCCTCTTTTTTTAAGCTCAGCAAGAGTTGGAATTACAACTGCTAAAAGCTCCATAATGATGGATGCAGAGATGTAAGGCATAACACCCATTGCAAAAACTGTAAGTTTTTCTAATGCACCACCTGTAAACATATCAAAGAAGCCAAGTAAACTATTACCTGCATTTTGAAAAAATTGAGATAATGCGTGGCCATTAACGCCAGGTGTAGGTACATGCGCACCTATACGAAAGACTGCTAAAAGCATTAACGTCATTAAAATACGCTTTCTTAATTCTGGAATAGAAAATATTTCCTCAATTTTCTTAAACATTTTGTCCGCCTTTTAATTAATAAAATACACTATAAAGAAATTTGATACCATATATAAAAAAATTTTGCAAATAAAAATATTAATTTTTTTTGAAAAAAATAGCTCTATACAGATTTATTTGATAAAACACTGTATAGAGCCTGATATTAATGCTGATTTTATAATTTTATCTAAAACTAAAATTATCAAAATGAAGTTTATTTAATGATATATTGTTTTGCTTCATTCCATCTTCTACTACTTTTCTAAACATTACAGGACCACAAAACCACACTGTAGAAGATACAATATCTGGTGATAATTCCATAATCTTATCAAAAGTTAATAAACCTTCTTTTTGACTGTCTATTATATGAAGTTTAACATTTTTTTCTGCACACTGCTGAACAAGTATATCTTCAAAAGGCGACTTACCCATATAGCTGTATATTAACTCCACATTGTTCGTTTCATTGCCATTTAAACTGTTTATTTTAGATAAAAATGGAGTAATACCTATGCCGCCAGCTATCCATACCTGTTTACCTGTATCTTGGAAAGTAAATTCTCCATATGGACCTTCTACTACAACTTTATCATCTGCTGATATTTTGTCATATAATTTACTGGTAAAATCACCAATCTGCTTAATATAAAAAGTTAATACCTTATTATTTTTATCCCAGCCTGCCACACTAAATGGATGAGCTTCCATAGTATATGAAAATTTTAGAAATACAAACTGACCGCAGTTAAATTTAAAATCTTTATCTTGAAGCTGGATTTCAAGCTGAATAATATTATCTCCAAAATGTTTTTTATTTTTTACTTTTCCAGTGTATCTATGCATTATACCTGTAAGGTTAAAAATAGAAATAAAGGCACATACTGTCCCTGCTATTATAAATATATGCATTATACTGCCACCAACAGTTAACTGCCATGATGACCTGAATGGAGCCATAAATGCATGGAATGCTACAAATAAATATAATACAGATATTAATTTATGAGTTACTCTGAAATAATAATAAGGAACTGCTTTTATTATTGCAAGTAATACTACTATAATCATTATATAAAAAGCAGGCTCTAAATAAGCATAGCATGCTTTATATAATTCTAAAATAAATCCCTGCAATTTGTTTACTGATTTTACAGGTGCTTCTAACACATTTAAATCAATAAGAAGATTATTTAAAAGTTTAAGAAGCAAATGGAATACACCAAGAAAAAAACCGACAGCCGCTGTTATTCTATGCACATCGTATGCTTTATCAAGCCCGCCAAATATTTTGTTAACAAATGAAAGTCTTGCTGAAATTATAACCGCAGCAGACATAAAAATTATACCCATTGAACCTGTAATATACATTAACTGAATTCTAAAAGAATTAAAACTTGATGCTTTTAAAAGATAATCCATACTAGGAGAAAGAACATAAGACAATATGCTCACTATAAATAATACAAGTAAAGCTTTAAATTTCATTTTATCATGTTACCTCATTTTTTTCTTATTATAAAAATATCTAAAGTTCTTTGTCAATTATTTAGATTACACATTTCTTATTTTTTAACACAATTGCTGTATATTAATTAATTTATTTAATTAAATCACCATTGATACTTAATAAATACAATTTTTTAAAATATTTTATATATTATTAAATTGTGGCTTATTTTTTATTGCAGGATATAAAAATAGTAACTTTGAATTTATAATATATATTTTTTCAATCATATTTGATTTTAATTATTTCTCTATATTTTAAGTAACTATTACGATAGAATAAATATTAAATATGTAAAAAATAACTCTATACAGCATAATACTGATAGATATACTGTATAGAGCTTTTAATATGTCTTATTTTGATTTCATATGAATACACATAGTACCACCTCTCATGTTTATTAGATATTTCTCCAATTAAACTGCCTACGGTTTTACTATGGTCATTTAAGGTAAAAAATTTTATTTTTTATAATTTAAAAAAGAATTGTAAAAATATTAATAATTTATATCAGCATAAAAAAAGAGCTGGTTTAAAACCAGCCCTTTATGTTGCTTTTAAGCAGTTTAATCTACCTTATAGAATGTAAACCACCACTTTGGAGCTGCGGCCTTGTCTGGTGGCAGACAATACAGTTTTTAGATACAGTATTTGTCCATGTTCCTACAGGAAGCTGGCAGCTTAATCCGCAGTGGGTATTTGTCCCGCCTTTAAAGTTCTGTTTCATATGACTTTTGGGAAAAGCTGTTTCATGACAAGCGGTGCAAAAGTCTTCTCTATGGCATGTCTGGCAAGATGTTTTTTTCCACCTGCTTTCTAAACCATGAGTTCTGTTTACAAAAGTTGATGTATGGCTTCTTGGAGGCATATCTTCATGACATTCAATACATTCAACTCTTTCTTCATGGCACATTAAACATTCTGCTTCATTAGCCTTTGCTGCCTGGCCGTGTTTATACAGCCAGTAATTATTGTGAGTTGATGGCTTTGTGCTGTCAACAGCATAAGCTGCAACAACAGCTGTAGATACCATAATCATTATAATTAATATATGTTTCATAACTTCCTACCATAAAAAATTTGCCCACATCTCTACAGTGTGAGATTCTGGCTGCATATCCTGAGCTTTAAATAAATCTGCATACTCAAAAGTATAATCAAGCTGCAGCACACACCAGTCTGTCACTTGCCACATACCACCAATATATGCAACTGTTGTATTCTCATTTAACAGGTTTTGGTTAGTAATTTGACCTAATGTTTCCCACTGATAAAGTTTCACAGGGCTTCTATGATACTGATAGTTCTGCACATTAACTCCAATCCACGCTTCAATTTTATCTGTAAATACTTGTGTCATTCTAAAGCCGCCCATTATTTGTGCATTTTCATCAAGACGCTGATATTGAGCAACTTTATAATAATCTACAATTAAGCTGAGATAGTTATTTCTGTGTATTAATCCAACCAAATCAATATTGCCAAAGACTCTGTGATAGTCTCTGTCGCCATAGGCTTCATTAAAATTAAATCTTCCTTCGTATCCTACCCCCAGCATAAGATAGTCTGTTATACCTTGAGTAATCATTACACCACCCATAACATATTCTCTTTCGCCGCTGAGAAGGCTTTCATACATAGACACATACGGATTTATGGCACCATCATTTTTATCATACTGCCCCATAACATATGCAGATATACCTGTTTTACTTTTATCAATATTTGCTTCAAGCCCTATATCATATACCATTGCTTTACCAATTACGGCACCTTCTGCATATATTGATGCATTTAAAATATCTGTAAAATTTAAGCTTTGGTCAATTCTGCCGTGAAGAACATGGGTATTTAAATCACCACCATCTTCATGCATAAAATAGCTGTATTCACCTCTGATTTTTGTGCCACTTTGCTCTACTGGTATTTCAAAAGATACACCAGCAACCTGAGTTTTAAGATTGCTGTAATAGCTGACTGGCAAACCATAGTATAAATTTAAGTTTAAATATTTTACCGGGTCTATCTTAATATTTACACCATCTATTTTATATCCATTAAAAGCTGTAAGATATATTCTGCCAAGAGATACATCAGTTAAAGGAATTACCTTATTAAGTTCAATATTTGCCTGATATATCCTAAAGTCGCCGTCCATATTTTCGCTGCTTCTTGTAAACTCATTATATTTCCGTGCAGTATATAAGCCATCATAAAACTGGTGATATTTATTATCACCTATTACAGGCATATCATCATAGGCTCCGCGTACATTTATATTCATATTAATTACGCCATCACCAACTTTACTGCCACCTAAACGAAGTTTAGCATACTGATAAATACTCCAGTCATCTTCATCTGCATACCTAAGCTGTGCTCTTGTTGTAAGCCCTATTTTTAATGTGCCGCTGTCCCCAAAATCTAAACCATTAATAGATGATTTCACACCGTAAGCACTTAAATGCCTGCTCCAGCTGTCAGGGGTAACATAAGCATCACCAACATAAGCATATACAGGAATGGAATAAGATATCAGCACAAATAAAGCAGATAAAATACTCAGCCTTTTATATTTGCTTATCCATTTCATATTTCACCATATATTTCTTTTAAAAAGAAATAGTCATGCAGCAAATATATTCTGGAAAACATAAAAAGCCCTTTATACAGCGTATCTGCATTTTTTAAACTACACTTTTCTTCTTGAGCCTTAAAATATAGCTCAATCCATTTTAACAGATGGTTTTCATATAAGCACAACTCATCAGCAATTATTTCTTTTTTCTGCTCGCTGGCTGCAAGCTTGTATAAAAGAAAAAGTTCCATACTTATATTATCTATGGGCAGGTTAATTTTTACAGGTTTTGCGATACTGTATTTGTCATATACAGACTGCAGTGACACAATTATATCTTCTTTTGATATTTCCTTATTCCGCCACAAAAATTCCCTGTCTTTTACCTTTTCTCCACTTACAAAAAACTTTGTAAAAGAGATGTTTGCTTTTTCAAGTATATCTAAACTGCTTCTTAAACTGCCAAATTCTTGAAAACAGTTGATTATTTCGGCTTTTTCAGGAAAACCATCTATACCTGTGCATATTTCCTGCATTACAGGCAGTATTTTGTTTGTATATTGTATGTAATCATTATCTGGAACAAAATAATATGAATGCCATAAATATTCCAGAATAATTCTTCTTCCACTAATTATGCTGCTTTCTATTTCTTTTTTATTCATAAATGCTCCAGACATATCTGCACAAAAAGCAGATATGCCATTAGTCTGTTACTTTATTTTAACAATAACTATTGAAGGGTTTGTTTCACTGCCGTTAGGTATGATTGTTGTTTCAAAACCTAAATCCTGGCTTTCACCATAAGCAGCAACAAGCTCTTCATAATCACCAATTTTAAGAGCATTATTTGGGCAGCATTGCACACAATATGGCTGCAGACCTTCCTGAAGTCTGCTGTAACACATATCACATTTTCCTGTAATTTGAGTTGCAGTATTATATACAGGTGCAGAATATGGGCATGCACTGACACATTTTGTGCAGCCTATACAATATTCCTGATACTGAATAACTGGACCTTCTGGTGTTTTCCTGTATGTATTTTGTGGGCATACTTGAGCACATGCTGGTTCTTCACAGTGGTTACAGCTCATTGCTACATAAAATGTAGATAATGGATTAGATGAATCTGCTGCCTGATTTGCTGTTCTTACTTCACGCACTTTTCTCCACTGCTGACCTATAGGCAGTTTTCTTTCCATTTTACATGCTATTTCGCATGTTTTGCAGTTATTGCAATATCTTGTATCTATTAAAAATGCTAATCTTTTAGACATATTATCCCCCTATTTTTTCACAATTTGCACAAGAGTATTATTATGAGTATGGGCATTGCTCATAGGGCCGGGGAGTTCAACACCAATAGTTGAAGAAGAAATTTTACCATAATCATCCCACCATCCGTTTTCTACAGCTGTTACGCCATACATCATCTGGTCACTTACTTTTGCTATACGCTCAACTGTACCAATATTACTTGTTACATATACAGCATCACCATCAGAAATACCCCTTGCTGCAGCATCTGCAGTGTTCATTAATACAACACCTTTATCACCAAATGCTTCTCTAATCCATGGAAGACCTGTAAATGATGAATGGACTGTTCTGGCAACTTTATACTGAACATTGCATAAAGGATACCTTGCTCTGTTGTCCTGATAATCAATTTCAACACCATCTGGAAGTTTAATTTTTTTCATATCAGCTGGTACTGTTTGATAAAATGTGCTGTTTACTTCATCATCAGGGTCTAAATATGGAAAGTCTGGTAAAAATTCCTGCTGGCTCTGCAGTGCAGGCACATAGCGTGGGAATGGACCTTTGTATAAATCTCTTGCTGGGTTTGGAGATAAGTCTATATATGGATATGATGCAGTATCCTGCCATTGATATACATATATATTAGCTCTTTTTAAATCATTATAAAATTCTAAGTTTCTAAGTGGTATAAATTTATCACTATAGCATGCTGGTCTGAACACTTTTACTTCTTTAAGCTGTTCATAACTTGCAAGACCATTATTCATAATATTATTTGCTGGATTTTCCACAATATCTTTTGGATAGTCTGCATCATCATGGTCAAAACCTGCAATAATTTCTGGGTCATCAAATACTAATTTTGCAAGCCTTCTTAATATCTGCTGGTCTGATAAAGACTGACCATAAGGAACAACACCTGGCTCCATTACTTGAATATATTTATTTCTGTTTGCTGCACCTATATCTTCATATTCAAATGGAGTTGTTACAGGCAGAAAATAATCTGAATAATCTGCATCTGTATTCCATGTTGGTTTAGCAGTAACAACACATTCTGAACGCCTTAATGCTTCTTTTATTGCATCTGTATTAGGGAATTGAGTTAATAAACTGCTTGTTGCTAAATACCAGAATTTAATATGCGGGTCTTTATCTGCCATACCTTCTTTTTTCAGATATGTATCATAAGGTTCATTTTTAGCTGCTGCAAGTGCTCTTCTTCCCAGTGTACCAAAAGGAATATTATGAGGATTTGTTTTACCTTCAGCCTTTTTTAATAATGTCATTGATGTTCCAAGTGATAAATTAGCTACATCATCAAGATTTGCCTGCAGCCCTGCAGCTGAAGATGACCAGCCAGATGTATCATCAACACCACTTCCTGCATTACCAACATTACCAGTAATCAAAGAAAGTATACAATGCATAGCACATTCATGACCTGCACTTTCTGTTCTTTGAGCACCACCCATATTTTCAATAATCATAGATGCTCCATTTGTAGATGCGTATGCTTTTGCTGTTTCTTCAATTAATGACTGGTTTTGTATACCTGTGATTTCTGTAATTTTTGCTTCTGTATATACTGGGTCATGGAGTTTTGCAAGTTCAGCATCTACAGGCTCTTGTGCACCAGTTAATAAATCACCTGCATATAATGCTCTTAAAAGCTGATAAACTGTTGTTACTTTTTTACTTAAATCAGTATAATATAAATCAGCGTTTTGGTTTGGATTAGCATTATTTCTACCTTTATTTTCCTGAGCAATTTCTTCTGCTGTACCATTCCATACGAAATAATTATTATCTGCATCTTTTTTTAAAGTAACTTTATGGATATTATTATATGCTTTATCAATTAACTGACCTGTTTCACCATTCATTATTTCAGAAATATCTACTAAAAATGGAGCATTTGTCCTATATTTTAATAAATCAGTATCAATATATGTACCACTGTTTTCTGTACCAGTTGTATCCTGGCTAAATATCCAGCGGAGCATACCTATACCAAATAGTGTATCTGTACCTGGTTTTAATTGAACCCAGATATCTGATTTTTCAGCACTTGTGCTGTATCTTGGGTCAATTGTAATTATTTTTGCATTATTATTTAATTTTGCATCTATTACAAATTTCCAGTATGTGTTTGTAGTGTCTGCAGGGTTATTTCCCCAGTTTATAATACATTTAGAATCTCTAATAGTATCTCTTGTATCAATACTGCGTTTTCCATATACAGGAACCATACCAGCATCAACACCGGCACAGCATGAGTTACCTAATTTTGTTGTTCTGTTAGGGCTGATATGGTCAAAAAAATTAGCAATTAAGGTATTAACAATAGGTCCCATATTTCCTGAGCCAGTCCATACCATAATACCTTTTTCTGCATCTTCAATATTTTGTTTTTTTCTTTGGTAGTATTCTCTTAATGGAGCAGCTATTTCAGATAATGCCTGTTCCCAGCTTATAGATACCCATTCATCAACAGAATTATCTTTAAGTTGAACACCAAGTTCTGAATATTCTGAGCCTTTTTTTATTCTTTTCATTGGAGTAGCTGCTCTGTTTTCTGTTAAGAACTGCATTCTGCTCATTCCTCTGGCACAAGCAGTTGTGAAATATATATCTCCAGATTTTTTTGTTGGTTCAACTCGTATAACTTCGTTACCTACAAGCTGACAATTAAGACTGTGAGTTAAACACTCAACAGGACATGTAGAATAGACTTTTCTAGTTGGTCTTAAATCAGGCTGGTTGCCAGCAGTTCCTGCTGGGTCAAATACATCATCTCCACCTTTAGTACATCCGCCAAGCGCAGCTGCAGCACTAAAAGCAGCTGATGCTTTTATAAAATTTCTTCTTGAAAGGGCCAACCCCCCCCCATTTCTGCATGTTTAGAATGTTTTTCTTTTCCCATTCTGTAACTCCTAAATTTATTTCTCTAGTGAGATAATATATATTAAGTCAATTTTTGAATTTAAGCAATATATTTTATTAAATATAGCGAAAAAGTAGGATTATTATTAAAAGTAATTTAATGTAATGAATTGATATTAAACAGAAAGCCCATCTTTAAAAGATGGGCTTATAGACTTATTTGTCTTTTTTAGCAACGTATTTTACTTTTTCGATTAATTTGATTTCGCCGCCTGCTTTTTTGATTTTTTCTTCTGCAGATTTTGAAACTTTATCAACTATAAACTCAAGTTTTTTAGTTAATTCGCCATCACCTAATATTTTGATGCCATCTTCGTTGCAGTGCACTAATCTTCTTGCTTTTAAAGTTTCAGCATTAACTACTTCACCAGCTTCAAACCTTTCTTCAATATCTGCCAGGTTCACTATTTCATAAACTGTGGCAAATCTAGCATTGTTAAAGCCTCTTTTTGGAATACGGCGAAGTAATGGCATTTGACCGCCTTCAAATCCTGGACGAACTTGTCCACTTTTTCTGGCATTTTGCCCTTTGTTACCGCGTCCGCCAGTAGTTCCCTGCCCGCTGCCTGTTCCTCTGCCTCTGCGTTTTCTTTCTTTGTTAGCACCACGTCCTGGTCTAAGGTCATTAAGTTGCATTCTATTCTCCTAAATTCAGCGACTTACTCGCTTTTCTCTAACGCAAGCCGCTGTTAATGAAATAATAAAATATATTATTTAATTTTAAAAGTAAAGTAAAAATTTTAATAAAATACAGAAACTTAATAAGAGAAATAAGTAGATAAAATTTATGGGGCTTAAAGCCCCATAAATTATTTATTATTTTTAACGATGTCTGAAATTTCAAGACCGCGTGTTGAAGCAACCTGGTCTATAGTTCTCATATTTTTAAATCCGTTCATGGCAGCATATAAAGAGTTATATGGGTTTCTGCTTCTAACAGATTTACATAATATGTTATGGATACCTGCAAGTTCAAATAATGAACGAACAGCACCACCAGCAATAATACCAGTACCAGGTGCAGCTGGTTTCATAACCAGTTCGCTTGCTCCAAATTTACCAACGATTTCATGTGGAATACTGCCTTTTGCAACTGGTATGCTTACCATATTTTTCTTAGCATTATCCATAGCTTTACGAATAGCATCTGGCACTTCTCTTGCTTTACCATGGCCTATACCAACATTACCATTATGGTCACCAACTACTACAAGGGCTGTAAACTTGAATATGCGTCCACCTTTAACAACTTTTGTAACTCTGCCAATGTGAACAACTTTATCAGATAATTGTTTTTCTTCTGTAATCAAATCAGACCCCCTTATTAGAATTCAAGACCAGCTTCGCGTGCGCTGTCTGCTAATGCTTTTATTCTGCCATGATAAATAAAACCGCCTCTATCAAAAACAACTGATGTAACACCTTTTGCCTTAGCGCGTTTAGCTACTGCTTCACCAATAGTTTTAGCTGTTTCAACATTTAATTTACCACCGAATTTTGCACGGAACTCTTTCTCAAGAGAGCTTGCTGAAACAATAGTTTCCCCAGTTTTATCATTGATAACCTGAGCATATATGTTTGTATTACTTTTAAATACAGCAAGGCGTGGACGAGACTCTGTCCCGCGGATTTTTTTTCTTAATCTGATGTGACGTCTAACGCGTCCTTCAGCTCTATTAAACCTGCTCACTATCTGCTCTCCTTATTTTTTACCAGATTTGCCGGCTTTCATAGCAACATATTCACCTGCATAACGAATACCTTTACCTTTGTATGGCTCTGGTTTTCTTATTTTGCGAATATTTGCTGCAACTTGACCAACAAGCTGTTTGTCGATACCTTTTACAGATATTTTCGTAGTTCCATCAACTGAAAACTCTATACCTTCTGGTGCTTTAAATATAACTGGGTGAGAAAAGCCCATTGAAAGATCTAAATCTTTACCTTTCATAGCAACTTTATAACCTACACCGATTATTTCAAGATTTTTAGAAAATCCGTTAGTTACACCTTCAACCATGTTAGCAATAAGTGTTCTGAAAAGCCCATGTTTCTGTCTTAAACCTATTGAACCATCAGCACATTCAATTATTACTTGAGACCCGTCAACTTTTACAATGATACCTTCAGTAACTTCTTGTGACAGTTTCCCTTTTGGGCCTTCTACTTTAACAGTAGAGCCCTCAACATTTACTTTTACCCCCGCCGGAATAGTAATTGGTGCTTTACCAATACGAGATACTTTAACTTTCGGCTCTTGGGCTGTTTGACTATTTTGTGCCATATTTATACTCCAATTACCAAATTTGACAGAGATATTCGCCGCCTACTTTTTCATTAAGGCATTGTTTCACTGTTTTAATACCAGCAGATGTAGATATTATACCGTTACCTAAGCCGCCTAATACAAGAGTTAAGTTTTTAGTATTTACATAAACTCTTCTACCAGGTTTAGATATACGTTTTAATCCACGGATAACAGACTCATTCATATCATTATATTTTAAATAAACGATAATGTCTTTTTTATTGCCGTTTGTAACAACTCTGTAATTTTTTATATAACCTTCATCTCTAAAGATAGCTGCGATGCTTTCTTTTATTTTAGAATAAGGTATTGTAACTTCTGAATGCTTAACCATTAATGCATTACGCATACGTGCAAGCATATCAGCAATAGGGTCAGTCAATCTCATTATGCTGCTCCTCCAATCCTACCAGCTTGACTTGCGAACACCTGGTATATCACCATTTAACGCAAGTTTACGGAAACACATACGGCACATATTAAACCGTCTCATAAAAGCACGCGGACGACCACAAAGTGGGCATCTGTTATTTTTACGCACTTGAAATTTTTTCTTTTCAAAAGCACTGTTATATTTCGCAGTAGTAGCCATCTATATCCTCCTACTTAAGCGAAAGGCATACCGAGAGCTTTAAGCAGTTCTCTGCCTTCCTCATCGGTTTTAGCCGTTGTAGTAATAATTACATCTAATCCGCGTACTTTATCTATTTTATCGTAATCAATTTCCGGGAAGATAATTTGTTCTTTAACACCCATAGCATAGTTGCCACGACCATCAAATGATTTAGGGCTAACGCCTTTAAAGTCACGAACGCGAGCAAGTGCTATGTTGAAAAATCTTTGTAAGAATTCATACATAGTATCGTGGCGTAAAGTAACTTTACATCCAATAGCCTGGCCTTCACGGATTTTGAAACCAGCTATTGATTTTTTAGCTCTTGTAACAACTGGTTTTTGACCAGCTATTTTAGTCATATCATTGATAGCATGTTCAAGAACTTTTGCATTTGCAGCTGCTTCACCTACACCCATATTAAGAACAACTTTTTCTACAACAGGCACTTGGTTAATGTTTTTGTAAGAAAAAGTTTTCATCATGTGGGGAACAACTTCTTTGAGATACTTCTCTTTTAATTCAGTCATATCTTTCCACCTATGCCTTATCAATAACTTCATTACATTTTTTGCAATAGCGAACTTTTTTGCCGTTTTCTAAGTGTTTAACGCCTAAACGAACGCCAGTTTTGCAATTGCTGCAATGATACATTACATTAGAGATGGAAAACGGCATATTTTTTTCAATAATACCGCCGTCCGGGTTAGTTTGGTTTGGACGAGTGTGGCGTTTTACAACATTCACATTCTCTACAACCACTTGACCTTTCTCTTTATCTAAACCTATTATTTTAGATACTTTCTTTTTGTCTTTACCAGCTATAACTACAACTGGGTCATCTTTTTTAAGTTTAAATTTTATAGGCATTCTTAACTCCTATAATACTTCAGGTGCCATAGAAACTATTTTAAGGAAACCTTTACCCCTTAATTCTCTGGCAACTGGACCGAAAACGCGTGTGCCGATTGGCTCATTTTGTTTGTTTAATAAAACTGCTGCGTTATCGTCAAATTTAATATATGTTCCGTCTGCACGGCGTTTCTCTTTAGCTGTACGAACTACAACAGCACGAACAACCGCACCTTTTTTAATATTACTGTCTGGGCTAGCATCTTTTACGCTTGCCACTATAATGTCGCCGACTTTACCATAGCGTTTGCGAGAACCACCTATTACTTTAATACACATGATTTCACGCGCACCAGAGTTATCAGCAACTGTCATACGAGATTGAACTTGAATCATTAAACAGTCTCCTCGCCTGTAGACTCAACAGAGCGGGTAATGATGCTCTCGATTCTCCAGCGTTTATTCTTACTAAGTGGTCTTGTTTCAACTATTTGAACAAAATCACCTACTCTTGCAGTATTTTCTTCGTCATGAACAAAAAAAGTTTTACTGCGTTTGATGAATTTTTTATACATTGGATGCAGGATTTGACGTTCTACTTTAACAGTAACTGTCTTCTGCATTTTATCGCTTACGACTATGCCGCGGCGAACTTTCCTACGCCCTCTACTTTCCATTTGCAACCTCTTGCTTACGACGCTCAGCTAGTATTGTTTTAATACGAGCAATATCCTTGCGAGTTTGTTTGATTTTAGATGTATCTTCAAGCTCGCCTGTAGAAAGTTTAAAACGGAGACGGAAAGAATCTTCTCTCAGTTCCGCTTCTTTTTTCATTAATTCTTCTGTGCTTAATTCACGAATTTCAGCTGCTTTCACTATTTCACCTCTTCTGCTGCTGCTTTAGCAATAACTTTGCATCTTACAGGCAGTTTATGAGCTGCACGGCGGAAAGCTTCTCTAGCTAATGCTTCATCTACTCCACCGATTTCATATAAAACTGTTCCTTCCTTAATAGGAGCAACATATCCTTCTAAAGGACCTTTACCTTTACCCATACGAACCTCAGCAGGACGTTTAGTAATAGGTTTGTGAGGGAATATTCTAATTACAACATCACCACCACGTTTTAAGTAACGGTTAATGGCGATACGAGCCGCTTCAATCTGACGGCTTGTTATTTTTGCTTTATCTTCGCTTACTAAACCGAAATCACCGTATACAACAGTGTTGCCTTTTTGAGCTTTACCTTTAATACGGCCTTTAAACATTTTGCGGTATTTGGTTTTCTTTGGCATTAACATGATTATTCTGCCCCCTTGCCGCTTCTGTCTTCAAGGATTTCACCAGTGAATATCCATACTTTTACGCCTATGATACCATAAGCTGTAAGTGCTTCTGCTGTGCCATAATCAATAGCTGCACGAAGTGTTTGAAGAGGAACGCGTCCTTTAATATACCATTCGCTGCGTGCAATATCTGCACCTGCGAGCCTTCCGCCGCACATAACTTTGATGCCTAATGCACCAGATTTAAGTGTTTGTAAAACGGCTTTTTTCATAGCTCTTCTGAAAGCTACACGGCGAATAAGCTGCTGAGCAATAGAATCTGCAACTAATGTTGCATCAAGCTCAGGTTTTTTCACTTCACGGATAACAAGTAATACTTCTGCTGAAGTGAATTTTTTAAGCTCACTTTTGAGCTTTTCAATTTCCGCACCTTTTTTACCAATAACAATACCTGGACGGCTAGTATTGAGAGTTACTCTGATTTTAGAGCTCATACGCTCGATACCAATTTGTGCAATGCCTGCTTGGTTTAAGCGTTGTCTTAAATACTTACGAATTCTGATATCTTCAATTAAGTTTTGGCTGTATTCTTTTTTGTTAGAATACCATACAGAATTCCAGTTTTTGTTTACACCGAGCCTGAAACCATTAGGATTAACCTTCTGTCCCACTATTTCACCTCCGCTTGTTCTTGTAAAACTACTTTAATATGAGTAGTCGGTTTACGGATAAGAGATGCTCTACCATATGCACGAGGAGTAAACCTCTTCATAGGTGGCCCCATTTCAATTCTAAGTACGCCTACTTTTAAGCGGGTCACATCACGAATACCGTGGTTTTCTTCAGCATTTGCCATAGCTGATTTAATAACTTTTGCAATTACAGCAGCTGCTTTGCGTGGAGTGAATTTAAGGATAGCCATAGCTTCCTCAACTTGTTTGCCTCTTACAAGAGCTGCTACTTCACGGGCTCTTCGTGTGGATACCCGAGCGAACTTGGCTACTGCCCAAACACCTGGTTCTAACTCTCTTTGAGTTTTTCTTTTGTTTTTAACAGGTGCTTTTGATGGTTCTGTTGCTTTAACATCCATACGACTTACCTTTTGACCTTTTTATCATCTTTCTTATGACCACGAAAAGTTCTAGTCAAAGAAAATTCACCTAACTTATGACCTACCATGTTTTCTGTAACATAGACAGGGATAAATTTATTTCCATTATGAACAGCAAATGTTAAGCCTATCATATCTGGCACGATAGTGCTTCTGCGTGACCAAGTTTTTATAACTTGTTTGCTGTTAGTTTCTTTAGCTTCTTTTACCTTTTTTTCAACATGAGCGTCTACAAAAGGTCCTTTTTTAAGCGATCTTGGCACCTTGTCCTCCTATCATGCTATCTTTTAGATACAATATACTTATTAGATGGTTTGTTTTTCTTACGGGTTTTGTAACCTTTAGTTGGTTTACCCCAAGGTGTAGTAGGGTGACGACCACCACTAGTTCTACCTTCACCACCACCCATTGGGTGATCAACTGGGTTCATCGCAACACCGCGAACTGTAGGTCTAACACCTTTCCAGCGTTTTCTACCAGCTTTACCAATTTTTAAGTTTTCATGTTCTGTGTTAGATACTTGGCCAATAGTTGCTTTGCATTCAGCTTTAACAAGTCTAATCTCACCAGATGGGAGTCTTACATGGCAGTATTCACCTTCTTTTGCAAGAAGCTGAGCATACGAACCAGCTGAACGAGCTAACTGACCGCCTTTTCCAGGTCTTAATTCAACATTGTGAATTACAGTACCAACAGGCATATCTTTTAATGCCATAGCATGACCAGCTTTAATATCTGCGCCTTCGCCGCTTTGTACAATATCACCAACTTTTAATGATATTGGAGCAACAATATAGCGTTTTTCACCGTCTTTATATACAACTAATGCAATACGAGCAGAACGGTTCGGGTCGTATTCGATTGTTGCAACAGTAGCTGGAATACCGTCTTTATTTCTTTTAAAGTCAATAATACGGTATAATTTTTTATTGCCGCCACCTTGGTGACGAACTGTAATACGGCCTCTATTATTACGACCGCCTTTTGATTGAAGAACTGTTGTAAGCGATTTTTCCGGAGTAGAAGTAGTGATATCCGCATAATCGCTGTTTGTTCTAAAACGAACGCCTTTTGACGTCGGTTTAAAGGTTTTGATACCCATTTACCACTCTCCCATTACACTATGTCAAGCTTTTCGCCCTCTTTAAGAGTAACGATAGCTTTTTTCCAATCATTTCTTCTGCCAAGAATTCTGCCAAAGCGTTTTTCTTTACCTTTAAAGTTCATTGTGCGAACATGCTCAACTTTAACTTTAAGTAAATCTTCAACGGCTTCTTTAATCTGAGTTTTAGTAGCATCTGTGTGCACTTGAAAAACTACAGTGTTAAGGCCTTTTTCCTGCATCATCATTGCTTTTTCAGTAAGAAAGGGTTTTCTTATAACATCATACTTAGTAATCATTATTCACCTTCCACTGCAACGCCTGTGGCTTTTTCTACCATAGGGAGACTGTTTTTGAGGAAAATTATTTTGTAAGAGTTCATAATGTCATAAACATTTAAACCGTTTACATGTAATATGTCTGCATAAGGAATGTTGCTGAAAGCTCTAGCAACTTTTTCATCAATTGCATCAACTACAATAAGAACTCTTCTGTCAGCGTTGAAAGCTTTTAAGATTTCAACAGCTTCTTTAGTTTTGCCATTTTCTACAAAAAGGTTATCTAAAACTACAACTGCACCTGCATCATATTTTGCATGGATTGCACTTCTTAATGCGTTTTTAACCTTTTTCTTAGGCATAGAGTAAGAATAATCTCTTGGCTGTGGTCCAAATATTGTGCCACCGCCTCTCCATAATGGAGATCTTGAAGAACCAGCTCTAGCTCTGCCAGTTCCTTTTTGTTTCCATGGCTTTCTGCCGCCGCCGGAAACTAAACCCTTAGTCTTAGTTGCATGAGTACCTGCTCTTCTGCAAGCAAGCTGCATTTTAACTACTTCATGGATTAATACAGTATTAACTGGATAATCAAGAATAGCGTCATGCAAATCAACTGAACCGACTTTTGAGTTTTTCACGTCAAATACATCAATTTTTGCCATTAGATTTCCTCTAAAATTTTTCCACACATACCAGATAGGATATCCTGATATATGTATTTGTGCATAAAAGGCTTAAAAGCTTATCGCACAAAATCTTTTATTTAATAGGCTTAATGCCTTATTATTAACTTTCTAACCCTACATCTTTATTTCTGAACATAGATATAGGTATAACGCTTTATGCGTGGAATGATACTTTTACATATTTTTCAAGAAATATCAAGTTTTTTTTTACTTTTTTTTAAAGTTTTTTTATTTATCTGCAAGTATTTGATATAAAACACTTTATTTTATAATTTCTTTATAAAGAGCATATCCACCGCTAAGATTATAGCAGTCATAGCCGTAACCTGACAATATTCTGCAGGCAAGATACCCTCTTAAACCTACCTGACATACTATATATACAGGCTTGCTTTTATCTATTTCATTCATTCTTTCTCTTAAGCTGTCTACAGGAATATTTATAAAACCATCAATATGGCCCAGTCTGTATTCCCCTTTTGTTCTTGTATCAATTAAATTAACACTGCCGTCTTTTGGTAAAGATGATATATCGTGATAATGAAATATTTTTGATATACCGTTTAATATATTTTCTGCCACATAGCCAGCCATATTAACAGGGTCTTTAGCTGATGAATAAGGCGGTGCATAGCAAAGCTCAAGTTTAGTTAAATCATTAACTGATGCCTTAAAGTTTATAGCTGCAGCTATTACATCACATCTTTTATCAACACCTTCACTTCCTACTATCTGAGCTCCAAGAATTTTACCATTATCTTTATTAAATATAGTTTTTATAAACATTTCTTTAGCACCTGGATAGTATCCTGCATGGCTTGCTGAAACTGTAAAACTTTTTTCATAATTTAAGCCTAAGCGTTTAGCTGTTTTTTCTGTAATACCTGTTGATGCTGCAGTTAAATTAAAAACTTTTAATATTGCACTGCCTTGAGTGCCTCTGTATTCACTTTTAATACCGCAGATATTATCAGCTGCAATTCTGCCCTGTTTATTTGCAGGACCTGCAAGTGGAATAACAGCTTTTTCATTTGCAATAAAATCTGTAACCTCTACTGCATCACCTGCTGCAAATATGAAATCATCACTTGTTTTCATATTATCATCTACAATTAGTGCACCCCGCTGATTTAATTTAAGCCCTGCTTCAGCTGCAATTTTTGTTTCTGGTTTTACTCCGATTGCAAGAATAACCATATCTGCATCAAATGCACCTTTATTTGTTACAACTTTTAAAGAACTGCCCTGTTCTTCTATTTTTTCTAATGCAGTTTCCAGTTTTAATGTAACACCGTTTCTTTCTAATTCATTATGCAGAATAGATGCCATATCAAAATCAAGTGGAGCAATTACCTGATTCTGCATTTCAACAATAGTTACAGAAAGCCCTGCCTGTACAAGATTTTCTGCCATTTCCACACCAATATATCCACCGCCAATAACTGCAGCAGTTTTTGGAGCAGCATTATCTATATAATCTTTTATTCTATATGTATCAGGAATGTTTCTTAAAGTAAAAACTCTGCTTAAATTAATACCTTCAATATTTGGACGGATTGGCTCTGCCCCTGGAGATAAAAGAAGAATGTCATAAGTTTCTTCATAAGTTTCATTTGTATTGTGATTTAAAACAGTAACAGTTTTTTTCTCTTTATCAATGGCAGTTACTTCATTAAAAGTGCGAACATCTATATTAAATCTTTTTTTAAAGCCAAGAGGTGTCTGTAAAGTTAAATCGGCTTTATTTTGAATATCGCCACCGATATAATATGGCAGGCCGCAGTTAGCAAAAGATATATATTCGCCTTTTTCAAATAATATTATTTCAACATGTTCATTCAGCCTGCGAAGCCTTGCAGCTGCAGATGCCCCACCTGCAACACCACCAATAATTAATACTTTAGATACATTCATCTTAAAACTCCAATTCCTAAAAATAAAGTATCAGTTTAAACATACATTCTGATTTTGCAAGAAGAAAATATATAAAATCCTTAATTTTTAGATAATTATTATTTAATATTCTTACAAAATACAAAAAAAGCCGCTCTAAAATGAGCGGCTAAGATATAACATATTTAGTTATTTAATTATTTTTTCTGGTTGAATTTCATTTTACCTATTACTAAAACACCAGTTTTGCTGTCATAGCTGTATGTTTTAGCTTCTCTTAAATAGTTAAAATATTCATATTCACCATCTTCCTGTTCCATTGTACCTTCCATTTTTGTGTAGGCCATATAGCTGAGTCTTATTTTGCCTTCATCTTTAATTTCATAAGTACCCATATATGTATTTCTAAGTGCATAACCATATACGCCGCCATTTCTAAAGCCTATTAAAATAGACGGGTACTTTTCAGAAGTAAATTCTTTACCACTTAATACATCTTTTGGTGCAGCAAATGATAGAGTTGGAACAATTAAAAGGACAATAAGTAATAATTTAAAATATTTCATAACATCTCCTTTAAAAAAACTTGGCATATTTTATATTATATTTTTATTTTTTGCAATTATATAATGTATAAATTTATCACTCAATAATAAATTGTCTTTGTTTCTGCTGCCATCTGATTGCAAGAACTGCTGTAACAGTATATACAGCCACCTGTATCCAAAGGTTTATATATTTAGGCATAACATCTGTTATATCTGCCCCCATTTGACGAATATATAAAAATCCTGTTACTCCTGGGGTAGATGGTATTATATAAGAAAAATATTTTATCCAGTCAGGCATCATCCAGTGAGGCCAGATAAAACCTGCAAGCATTACAAAAGGAATAGAGGTCATAAGCATAACTAAAAGCACAGCATCTCTATCACGGGCAAAAACACTTAATGATATACCAAAAAGCGAAATAGATAAGCCGTAAGGTATTGCAAACATTACTGCTTCTAAAAGAGAGTTATGCAGCTGAATACCAAAAGCCATAGGACCTATTGTAAAGAAAAATGAAAATATGGCAGCAAATATAGTCATATATACAGTCATTTTTGCACAAAGTATTGTAAAAGTAGAGGTATGCTCTGGATAGCCGTAACCTCTTTCATATCCTGCTGCATGTACAAGCAGAATAACCATTAATAAAATCTGCTGAACAATAATTGCATAAATTGCAGGTGCTACAAAGCCTACATAGCCGGCTTTCGGATTAAATACAGGTTTTGCTGTTACATTTACTGCTGACTGTAAAAGAAGTGCATCTGTAATAGGTACACCAAGCATACTCATTTTCTGTATTTTTACTCCAGCTGCAGTCATAAGCACAATTTGAGTTGCTGCAGTAATAGCAGTAGAATAAAGAATAAAGTATGAACCGTCTGCAAAAACAGAAACTGTAGGGCTTTCCCCTTTTGCAACCATTTTATAAAATTCATCAGATATATATATGATGCCAAATACTTCTCGTAAATAGACTGCCTTTTTTGCTTCCTCCATAGAAGGATACTGCACTACTCTTAAACTTTCAGTATTATTAAGCATTGTTACAACAGTTTTGCTTAAATCTGATTTATCTAAATCAACTATTGCCACAGGCATTTTGCGGACAATATCATTTTCATAAGGAAATGGATAGTAAAATGAATAAAATGCTGTACCTACAAATATAATAGTTATAGAAAGCATATCAAAAATTATTCTTCTGTATTCTAACCTAAGGATAGATAAATAATTTTTCATTCCTGCCTCCTAAGGTATAAATGACTGTATAATTTTATTACAGCAATAGACACTGCAAAAGCAAAAGTTCCAAGCAGGAAAAGATATAATATTTCATGGCTTGTAGAATTATATGGAGCACTACCTCTTATTGCTTCATTAACTAAAACTCTGTGATAGTGTGTAAGTGGAAAAAATTCACTTAAATAATAAGCATATTTTGGCATTGCAACCTGAGGAAAAGATATACCAGCATAAGCAAATGTTGGTGCAGCATATACAGCAGCAGCACTAAAAGCCAGTGGACGAAGAATAACTGCTATAAAAAGACCTGCAGCCATTGATACATACATATACATCATTGTGGCAAGAATTATTTTCCAGTAGCCTGAAACCATAGGAACTTTCATATATACAAATAATACAAAAAGCATAAACATTCCTGAAAATGCAAATAAAACTGCATAAGGAAGCATTTTGCCTAAAGTGTATGAAAATGGTGCCTGATTAACCATATCTACAATATCTAAAAACTTTCTTGAACGCTCCTCATAAAGCACACCATATATAACAGCACATATTACAAAAAGCTGAAATGCTGCAGGAATAAGACCAAATACAAAGAAATACTGATAATTTAAATATGGGTTAAAAAGTATTTTTTCGCCAATATTAACTGGATGAACTTGAAATTCTGCATCATAAGCAGGCACACCATGGCTCATCATATATTTTTTATTATGAATATCAGAATAATCTTTTACAGCAGAAAACACACCTTTATTTACAAGACTTCCTACTATAAAAAGCTCATTATTATAATAAAGCACAACTTCTGCCCCTTTATACCCTAATGCTCTTTTTGAAAAATCTGCAGGAATAAGAACTACACCGTATATTTTGCCGCCGCGGATTAATCTCTCTGCCTTATCCATGCTTGGCACTTTCTCTATAATATTAACATAGGGAGAAGCCTGTATAATGCCTGTTAATTCTAATGATAATGCACTGTTATCTTCATCTATCACTGCAATAGGTATTTCTCTTATTACAGGATTAGAAAAAACACCTATTAAAATAGTGCATAAAATAACTGGAGTAATAAGGATAAAATAAAACAGTTTCCTGCGTGTATGCAGCAGAAAATACCATTCTCTTTCAAAAAAATATTTTACAGTTTTAAAATATTCTAATAATCCCATTTTTATTACTTATGCTTTATATTAGAATAAAATACAGCAGTCATACCAGCTCTTAACCCTGGAATTTTATGCTGTGGATATGCTTTTACTTCAAATGTTTTTAAGTCAAAATCGGCACTTGTTTTTGTAGCACTCCATACTGCATAGCTGCCTGCAGGAGCAATATATCTTACTTCTACAGGATATACCTGACTATCAGATAATGCAGGGATTTCCACATTTATAACTGTACCCATACGGATATCTTTTAATAAGTCTTCGCGGATATAAAAAGTAACCCATGTATCTTCTAAATCTACAAGAGTAATAACAGGAAAACCGGGAGTAACAAGCTCGCCCTGTTCAACCACAACTGTTGATACTTCTCCGTCTATTGGTGAATAAAGTATTGTATCTTCAAGCAGTACCATTACTTCCTGCAGTACACCCTGAGCCTGTTCTTTTAATGCCTCTGCAGCTGTTTTATCTTCCGGTCTTGCACCAATTTTAGCCATTTCATAATTTGCTTTTGATGCTCTCACATCGTTTTGCAGCACTTTCCATTGAGTTAATGCCTCATCTAAACTTTGAGTAGTAACAACACCATCATCATGCAGAGATTTTACTCTTGAATAAGTTTTAAAAGCATACTGTTCTGCTGCTACTGCTTTTTGATATACATTATAAAGAGCAGTAATTTCTTCCTGTCTTGCTCCATCATCTACTTTTTTCTGCTGAGCTTCTGCTGCTTTTACTGCTGCCACTGCCTGAGCTTCTTTTGCTTTTAAAGTAGGTGAATCAATAGTGGCTAAGACTTCGCCTTTTTTCACCTGCTGCCCCTCTATAATAGGAAGCGATGCGATATTTCCAGGCACTTTAGCTGCCACCTGTACTTGTTTTGCATGAACTTCGCCTTGTATTGTTAATGGAACAGGTCTTGTTGCATACCATACACTAACTGCAATAATTGCACCTATTACAATAAAAGCAACGGAATAATAAATATATTTCATAGAAGTTATCTCCTTGTAATTTTTTATTTAATTATTTAAAATATACTATGCCAAAATAAATTTGGCTGCTGCTCTCCAATTATTTAAGTCCTGGCTCAATAAATGCTTTTGCCCTGTATGATTCAAAGCTGTCAAACATACCAGATGTTGAAAGCATATTAATTAATGCCATATCAAATTTATAAGCAGCCTGTATTGCAGACATTTTTGAATTTGATAATGCAAGCTCTGCATCTACCACATCTAAACTTGTAGCCATACCTTGATTAAAAGCTTTCTGCCTTGCTCTTAAATATTCTTCTGTAAAAGCAAGTGATTTAAGTGATGCTTCATAATCTGCTCTGGCATTTTCCATTGTTATATACTGCTGTTCAACAAGTGTTCTTATATCTTTTTCTGCCCTTGCTGCTAACAGTTTCGTACTTTCTTCTGTAGTTTTGCTTGCCTTTAACTGATGATAATTCTGCAGGCCGTCAAAAAGATTTAATGACATCTGCACTCCAACCATATAATCTGGTGAAATACTTGATAGCTGATAATCATAAATATTTACCATACCAAAAGCATTTATTTTCGGAATAAATGATGATGTGCTGTTAATCACTCCTGCATGAGCAAGTTTTTTAGCAGTCTGCACCTGTTTTAATTTTGCATTAGTAGTAGAAGCCATATCCTGAAAATACATTAATGCTTCAATATCTTCTGCTTTTATAATAAACAGCGGTGTTGATGGAGTTATATTATCATCATTGCTGCTAAGCATTGATTTAAGTGATGATTCTACAAGACGAGCCTCTCTGATAGATGTATCAAGTGATTTTTCTGCCTCAGATAATGCCATTTCTGCATGCAGTCTTTCCACTTTTGCAAGCATACCAGCTTTTTCCAGCTTTAATGCTTTATTATAATGTTCCTGCATAGAATTTCTTACATCCTGCTTTAATGCAATAATATCCTTAATAAAGCGAAGTGTAAAATATTTTTCTGCCATAGCAATACCAAGTTCATCATGACGGATAGTTTTGCCATATTTTGCCATTTCTAAATTTGCACTGGCTGCCTTATTTGCTGCATATATTTTACCGCCAGTAAATACAGGCCAAATCATTGCAGCATTTAATGAAAAAAACTGGTCCTGCTGAACTACCTGTTCCATAGATGATGGCAGGTTCAGTGGCGGAAGTGGAAGCGGCAAACTGCCTAATATGCCATTTAATGTATTATTAATAGGTGTTAAGTCCACATCCATAGTTAAATCATTACCAAAATAAGCATAAGCTGCATTTAAAGATATGCGTGGCGAATAAAGACCTAAAGCAGCCTTTTTCGCATATTCTTTCTGTTTATAATCAGCTTCTGCCTGTGCCATACCTTCATGTGTGCCGTAAAGGCTTTCCAAAGCCTGACTGAATGTTATATCTGCACCATAAGAATAAGTGCCTGATACAAGCAGCATTAATATTAATAATATCTGGACTTTCTTCATATATTCCTTACCATTAAAGTAATTTTTAATTCATATGAGATTTATTATATACTTTCCTGAATTTTTTTCTACTATTTTTTTGTTGATTACATAAACAATAAATATTATATTGTTTTATTATAGACACAAGGTATATTATTGTATGATATCAGGTTTAAATTTCTTAGCAGTATTAGATGATAATTTCTTTAAAGATAAAATATTTGAAACAGCAGAAATGCTTGACGGCACTGCTGAAATTATATGGTTTAGATTTAAAGATTATACTAACATTCAAAATAAACTTATCAATATCAGAAAGACAGTAAAAAAAAGTATTCTTACATTAAGCAGTGATTATATGCTGGCAGAAAAGTATGGCTTTGACGGTGTACATCTTAATAAAAATACTATTAATTATTATTATAATATTAAAAAAGATACAAAACTTATGGTAGGTTATTCAAGCCACTCTGCAGATGAAATTAATAAAATTAATGCTGATTATTATACATTAAGTCCTATTTTTTATACTCCAAAAGATTATGAAGTTACTCCATTAGGTATAATAGATTATAATAAATCAAAAAAAGTATTTGCTCTCGGCGGTATTAATCTTGAAAATTTAGATAAAATAAAAGACCATTTCTACGGCTTTGCAGGTATAAGAATAATTAATGATATAATAAAACATTATAATTTATAAAACATAAATCAACTATTGCTTATTCCAAAGGTGTATTATATTTGAAACAGCTTTAACTATTTACTAATTTTAATCATATAAGATTTGAATATATCTTCATTCATAAAATCATCATCTATTTTACCATTTTCACATTTCCATATTTGCCAGTTATCTCCATTTTGAATTGGCAGATAAAAAATATAACCCGTCATCTTGCTGGCATAAACATATGCTTTTTTTATTTTTTCTATCTTTTCCTTATAAAATTCATCATCTAAATCATAAGATGAACTTTTATTTACACTTTTTACTTCAAATATATGCACTTTATCTTTTTTATCTTTAAAAATAAAATCTGGATAGCTTGTATGTTTTCTAGTATGGTAATAATCATATTTAATGTTTGATTTATCTATAAAATTCTTACCAAATAAATATACTCTTTCCGCCTCTATTTCAATAAACTTACAACATTTTTTTCTTAATCCATTTAATATCTTGAAAAATGATTTTTCTGCATCGCTGTCAAAACTATATTCTTCATCATCTGTATACCATATCCAATCATCTACTGTTACAGTATGTCCATTATCGTAAAAATAACTATCATAATCTTGTCTAAAATTATATTCCTCTTTTATCATGCCATATTTTTCATAATCTTCTACTGTTGTCATTATTTTTTCTTTTATTTTATTTAGATTAAGCATAAATTCAAACCATTTATTGTAATCTGTAACATATTCATAATATTTATCTTTTACTTTATCATTAATTTTATTAAGTTCTTTATACATATTAAAAATTGATTTATTAGAATATGCTGTTTTATCTGCAACTATACAATCCAATATATCTATATTACTTAAAGGGACTTCTTCTAGTTCAATAATTTTGAAGGGTCTAAATTCTTTTACTATTTCATTACCTGCAATAAAATTTATCCCTCGTAATTTTGTTATTACTTTTTTCTTAATATTTTCCTGCGGTTTAATACCATAAACATAGGCTTTGCTAAAAATATTTTGTTCAATTGGGTTTAATTTTTCAAAATAAGTAAGACATGGATTTCTTCTAACTCTGCCTATTACCTGTTCATCTAACTGTTTTGATTTAGAATCTCTTACTTGGTAAAGCATACATGCTCTTGGCATATCAAAACCTTCTGTTATTACCATTTTAAATATGACTACATCTATAAAAGAATTATTTTCTTTTACATAATTATACCATTGATTTTTATTTTTCATTTTTTGTAGATTACTGTTAGTCTTATAACCGCTTGTCTTATCTATATCAGAAAAATATACCCAGTTTAAACTTTTACTCTCAACAATTTTTGTTATTATATTAATCTCTTCTTCTGCCTTATTCTTATTTGATATTTGTATTATAAATGCTGGATTTATTCCGCTATTATGATAAATTTCTCTTATTTCCTTGAATTTATTTAAAGCATTATTCAAATCTTCTTTTAATTCAGTATCAAAATTTATATATTCAACATCTTTTATTAAATTAACACTTACTGCCTCATCTTCTGTGATTACAACATCATATTCATCATTTACAGGTGTAGCAGAAAAATTAATAGTTTGATAAAAATAATCTGATATTTTTTTAAGGTTATTTGTAGCAATATGACATTCATCTCTTACTAAAATTATTTTCTTTTTCTTTTTTAAACAATTATCTAAAAAATTTTGTAAAACTCTTTCTTTATATACCCTGCTGTTTTCTGTATACTGGCTTGTTGGAAGAACAAATATATTACATGTATCATCAATATATAAGCTGTATTCTGTATTTTTAGTATTTTCATTACCACTGCTGATATAATAAGGTCTTAATTTTGTATATTTATTTAATGCTAAATCATCAAATTTATTATAACTTTGTCTGGCAAGTTTTCCTTTTGATAAGATAGATACTACAAAAATAATATTTTCATCATCTGCTATCATCTTATTCATAAGATTAGCCATTATATGAGTTTTACCACTTCCAGTAGGTGCTTTTACAGTAATTGATTTATTACCTTTTTTTGCAAGATTAAAAATAGATCTAACTGTCCTTTCCTGCAATTCTATTATTTCACTTTTCATTATCAGCTACCCAGCCATTTCTTTTTTTATATTCTTCATCGCTCTCTACTTTCCTGCAGGTTATTTCAAACTCACTGCATATCCAGTCTATTTTATCATGGATATTGCCTTTAAAATCTTTATTATATAATTTTTCATCTATTTCATTAAATATATGTTGGCTGTCTGTTGATTTTTGTTTTATTTCAGTTACTTCTAAACCATCTCCATAAGGTTTATTTTTTTCTAACCATTTAAAATTATCTGTGCCGTCATAACAAGAGCCAGTCATTACTCTTTTTAATCTTTTAGAAGTAACATCATAAGCTATACCATTTGGGTTAATTTCTGTTTTTTCATTATTTGTAACTAAAATAAACTGCCTTTTACCACCATCTTCTCTATTTAGCTCCATTACTGCATGCCCTGTGGTGCCACTTCCTGCAAAAAAATCTAGGATAATATCTTGTTCGCTAGTATCTATACTTGGGGAAGTAGAAATTTTTAGTAAATGTTTAATAAGTTCAATAGGTTTAGGTGTGTCAAAAACTTTTTGATTATTAAATATAGATAAAATTTCTTTTGTAGAATCTGTGGATGTTCCGTATTCTGTAAAAAGTGTTCGTGTTTTTATTATTTTTTCTTTTCCTTTCATTTCATCAAAATATATTACTTCATAAGGTGTTAATCTGCTTTTAGAATCTTCTTGCCAAAATATATGTTCATCATCTAATGTTTGAGGTTTTTTTCTCCAACAACCATCTGCCCCATTTGGTGCTACAGGAAAAAAGTCATTTCCATTTGGATCTTTTATAGGATAATAAAGTGTAGGTCTATCGGTTCTCAAAGAGTGATTTCCCCATTTTTCAAGCTTTAAAATTTTTGCTTTTTTACCGTTTATAATTCTATTAAAATCGTTTTCACGATACTCTTCCGTAATATCGTTTATATCCCAATCTAATTTTTGATAGCATAATATATACTCGTGTTCTTTTGCAAAGTATTCTGAATCTTGACTGCCACCTTTTTTCTTTTGCCATATCAAACTAGCCACAAAATTCCTTTCCCCAAACACTTCATCAAATAAGCATTTTACATATGCCTGATTTCTGTCATCTATACTGCAAAATATTACTCCGTCATCTCTTAACAATTGTTTTGCAAGCATAAGTCGTGGATAAAGCATAGATAAAAGGTTATCTCTTGTTATAGCATTATCATAATTAGTTTTTGCAAATTCGCCTAAGTGGTCCTTTCCATAAGGTGGGTCAATGTAGATTACTTTGATTTTTCTTTTATAGGATATTAATAAATTTAATAGAGCTGGATAGTTATCACCAATAATCAGCTTATGAGTTTCCCCCCCCCCTATCAGCACAATTAAAACTTAAATCACTATTATATTTTAAATAATTTATAGTTTTACCGTCATTTTTTTCAAGCCTGACATCAAAATGAAAACCTGTCCTTTTATATGTTGTGCCTAATATTGATAGTTTTAAAACATCATCTTTTGTATCAGCATTATTAATTAATTTAATTAAAAATTCTGCATTTTCTGTTTCAAGAATACCATCGTTTTTTCGTTTTTCTATTTCGTTTATTATTTCTTCTTTAAACTCATTCAATGTTAAATCGTTATTATTCATATTTCCACCTAATTTTGTATTATATACACTAATTTTTAAGCCTTAAAATACTTAATCCCAGAGTTATAAATATTATCCCTGCGATTTTATTTAAATAATATGAAAATTTAGACTGCCTTAATGTGTTTGATATTCTAGCTGATGCCCACACTAAAAACAAGCTCCATAATGAGCCTATGAAAATAAATGTAAAACCTAATATTAAAAAAGGAACTGGACTTTCAGCATTGCTTTTTACAAACTGGGGAAGAAGTGCTAAAAAGAAAAGTGCCACTTTTGGATTAAGAAGGTTTGTAAAAAGACCCTGCCTGAATACTAAAAAAAATGATGATGATGCATTTTCTTTATTAATATTGATACTTGATTTTGATTTTAAAGCCATAATACCAAGATATATTAAATATGCTGCACCTGCAATTTTTACAATATTAAATAAAAGTGCAGATGTCATTAATATTACAGAAAGACCAAAAGCCGCTAAAGTTGTATGCACAAATAAGCCGCACACAATACCTGCAACTGATGCAATACCCTGCCTGTATCCACCTGCTATTGATTTTGTTAATATAAAAACAGTATCTGCTCCCGGTGTTAGTGAAAGCATAATTACCGCTAATATAAAGCCATAGTAATTTGTAATATCTGCCATGTTACTGCTCCAATCAATTATTGAACTAAAGAGTTCATAGAGAAAAGCGGCTGCATAATAGATACAACAATAAAACCTACAAGCACACCAATAATAACAATAAATATGGGCTCAATAGCTGAAATAAATGATGTTAAAAACTTATCAACATTTTTAGAGTAAAATTCATTAACACGCTCTAAAAGTTCAGGCATATTGCCGGAAGATTCACCAGTTGAAACAGCTGCAGGAAAAAGCTCTGGGAAAATACCTGCATTTCTAACTGCAACAGAAAATTTTGTACCAGCCTGTACCGCTTCCCTTACTTGAGATACTATATCAAACATATATTTATTATCAATAACAAGAGAAGCATAATGCAGAGCATCTGTTAATGGCAGCCCTTCTTTTAACTGAAATGATAATACATGGGCAAATTTAGATACAGATACATGTGATACAAGATTTATTTTAAACAGCTTTTTATCCACTGCAAGTCTGAATTTGTTATTATTTTTATAAAGGTATCTTAAAGTAAATATAATAAACATTATAAAAAGCAGCAGAACAAGACCATATTCGCTTACAAAATCAGAAACTTTTAATAAAAACTGAGTAGATGCTGGTATCTGCTGTTTCATTGATGCAAAAATAGATTCCATTTTAGGCACAACAAAGGCAAGTAAAAACCCAAGTACTGCAAATCCCATAACAAGTATTGTCATAGGATAAACCATAGCTGTTTTTATTTTATCTGTATTTTTTCGCTTATCTTCTTCATATACTGCAATATCTGCTAAAACGGCAGCCAGCTTGCCCACCTGTTCTGATGCTTTTATAAGGTTTACATACATTGGTTCAAAGATTTTCGGATATTTTGAAAGACTGTCTGAAAACCGCATACCTTCAGAAACTTTTGATGCAGATTCTAATAAAGTATTTTTTAAATGCTGTTCTTTTGTACTTTTGGCAACAATTTTTAATGCTTCTACAAGTGGTATACCGCTTCTTAAAAGCAGAGAAAGCTGAAAAAATGTGTCTGATAAATTAAGTTTTTTAGCAAATGCTTCCTGCAGTTTTGCAAAAAACGGCTGTTTTTCCCTCATATCAGAAATAGAAGAAACAAATATCCCTTCTGATAAAAGTTCACTTGTTAGTGCCTGTCTGCTTACTGCTTCACGGACACCTTTTACTTCTTTTCCTGTTTTAGATATACCTTTATAGCTGTATGCTGCCATTAATCAACCTTTGTAACAGAAAGCACTTCTGATGGTGTTGTTATGCCTTTTTTCACAAGCTCTGCACCATATTCAAACATAGTGCGGAAACCTTCTTTCCGTGCTGCTTCTTTTATATCATAGCTTGATGCTCTTTTATTTATCAAACTTCTTAAACTGTCAGTGATTTCAAGCATTTCAAATATACCTATCCTGCCTCTGTAACCTGTATTAAAGCAGTTAGGGCAGCCTTTGCCTTTTATATAGCTGTTTAATTCTAAACCTGCTCTAGCAAAAGTAGATTTTATATAATCATCTGCCTGCACTTCTTCCTGACAGTGTGGACAAATTTTTCTAACTAACCTTTGACCTATTACAATAGCAAGGGAAGAAGATATTAAAAATGGCTCTACTTCCATTTCTATAAGCCTTGCAATAGCTGTTGGCGAGTCGTTTGTATGCAGTGTAGATAAAACTAAGTGACCAGTTAATGATGCCTGAATAGCTGCTTCTGCTGTTTCATTATCACGAATTTCACCAACTAATATAATATCAGGGTCCTGCCTTAAAAATGTTTTAATTGCAGCGGCAAAAGTTAAGTTTACAGCTGGATTCATCTGCACTTGTGTTACATTATCAATATGATATTCAACAGGGTCTTCTATTGTAACTACATTTTTATTATCCCTGTTCATTGCAAGAAGAGATGCATAAAGAGTTGTTGTTTTACCACTTCCTGTTGGACCTGTAACCAGTATAATACCATTTGGTTTATCAAGATACGGGCGGAATTTATCATAAAGCTCACCGTCTAAACCTATCTGCTGCAGAGATGTAAAATCTGAAGAACGCTCTAATATACGAAGAACGGCTTTTTCACCGTTAATAGATGGCATTGTAGATACACGAATATCTATAACACGGTTACCGATTTTTAAGTTAATCCTGCCGTCCTGTGCTCGTCTTGTTTCTGCCACATCAAGCTGACCTATAACTTTTATACGGGCAAGTATTGGGTCATGAACGCTTTTAGGATATGTTTTTAATGTATTTAAACAGCCATCCACTCTAATACGGATTAAAAAAGCACCATCTCTGCCTTCAAAGTGAATATCACTGGCACCATTTTTTACGGCACTGATAATAATTTGATTTACAAGCCTGATAACAGGTGCATCATCATAAGATGAAGTTAAAATATTTGCATCATCTTCTAATTCATCATTTTCATCATCTGAGCCCATATCATCTACTTCACCGCCAAAGCTCTCAAGTATTTCTAATATATGCCTTTTTTCTGTATATTCATAATCTGGATTAATACCAAGAGAAAAACTCATAAATTTTGCTTTCTGCAGTCCTGCATCATCAGCATAATAAAATTTGATATCCCCATTATCTGCACTAACAGGGACAAAATCACTTTTATCTGGAAATTTCATATACTGAGATTTTACACTGTCAAAATCCATGCTCATATATTATTCACCTTGGCTTTCTGGGCTGATAATACCTGTATCTTCATTTTCATTATTATTTAAAGGCTGATTTACAGGCTCTGCCTGATTATCAACAGCAGCAGGAGTTAACAGCTTAGTATTTTCTTCTACTGCTTTTTCATCTTCCTTAGCTGTTTTTTCAGCTGCTTCTTTTTCAGCTTTTTTTATTGCTTTTTGTCTTTCTTTTTCAGCCTTTTTCTCTGCTTTTTCTCTCTGAGCTTTTTCTCTATCCCTCTGGCTTTGAGTTTTCTGTGCTTCCTCTGGAGATAAGCCTTCTATTTCATTTTTAAGCTGAATAGACCTGCCTGTATCTGTAAAGGCTCCTTTATTAAATTCCTTATCACCTTGACGGTTAAAGTCTTCCATTGTAGCACGCTTGCCTTCCATAAGTTTTTTATTATCTTCAATAGTATCAATAATATGTGCTGTTATGAAAAGCATAACATTTGTTTTTTGTGTTGTTGTAGTCTGGTTTTTGAAAAGCCAGCCTAAAATAGGTATCTGCGAAAGACCTGGAATACCTGATACTGTAGTAGTTGAGTCATCTTTTATCATACCTGAAATAACCATAATAGAATGGTTTTTCAGTTTAACTGTAGTATTTGTTGTCCTTGTAAGAGTAGTAGGTGCTGTAGAGCTTACTGCTGAGCCTGAAACCTTTTTAATTTCCTGTTCAATAGCAAGAGTTACCATATCATCACTTGAAATCTGCGGAGTAACTTTTAACTTTACACCAACATCTCTGTAATCAAAAGTTTGTATAGGGTTGTTATTTGAGTCATATTTTGTACTTGTCTGATACGGCATATTTTCACCAACAAATACTTCTGCTGCTGAGTTATTTAATGTAAGTATCTGTGGATTTGAAATAATATTTATACCGCTTGATGACCTGACAGCAGAAACAAGTGCACCAATAGATGGGAATTTTGCACCCTGAAATGATATAATATTACCAATTACACCAATACCAAGCCCTGCTGCACCAATACCAGAAATAGTTGATGCACCTTGAGTAAGAGAAGTAATAACACTTCCTAAACCGCCTGTATTTGCACTGCTGCCCACAAGTGCTCCAGACTCACTTCCTGCACCCATAAACCATTCAACACCAAACTGAGAACTTTTATCTATACTTGTTTCTAATATTAATGCTTCCACATATACCTGACGGCGTGGCACATCAAGTTTAGATATTAAAGAATCTAAGTTATCATATAACTCTTTATCGCCTATTGCTAAAATAGAGTTTGTTGCGTTATCTGATGATATGCTTACTTTTGAATTAGATGATGATGTGGTAGCTGCTGTGCCTGTTTTACCTGCCTGCTGAGAAAGAGATGAAACCAGTTTTGATAAAACTTTTTCCACATCCTCTGCCCTTGCATTTTTTAAATAAAATACTCTAGGCTCTGTATTTATTGCCATATTTTTAGAGTCAAGGTTGTCTATTATTGTAGATATTCTTTCATAATCTTTTTTAGTGGCTGCAATAATTAATGTATTAGATATATCATCTGAAATAATAACAGGTGATGTTGGGTTAATAGAGTTTTTTGCAAGCTCATTAAAAAATTTAGTAATCTGCTGCTCTATTTTACTTGCAATACTATACTGCAGTGGAAGTGTATAAAACTCATAGCCTGCAGCTACATTATCTACTTTATTAATTAAAGCTGTCATTTTTGCAATACGGGAAGCATCATCTCTAACAACTATTATATTTAAACCTTTTACAGCTTCCACATAACCAGTTTTAGATTTCATTCTGTTTAATACTGGAAGAATAGTGGCAGCATTATAGTTATCAAGGGACATAACAGTAGTCATATACCCTTTTGCATTTCTGCCCACACCAGTCATTTTTATTTCTTCATCAAAAGCCTGCATATCTTTTTCGGCTACAATCTGTATGCTGTCCCCTTTTGTGATAGGCTGATAACCATTTAACTTCATAACAGAATAAAAAATATCAAGAATTTCTTTTGCATCCATATTCTTTTGAGAAGAAATAGTTACATTACCCCGTAAATCTGCCTCATTATATATAACATTTTTACCAGTAAATTCAGATACAAATGTAATAAAGTCTTTCATTGGCACATTTTTAAAGTTTACCGCATAATCGTTTTGCTGAGCATAAGCACTGCAGGCAAAAAATACTGCAAAAAGGAATTGTAATAAAAATAGTTTCTTTCTCATCTAATTTCCACAAACAATGATTTTTTTTCATTATTTCTCAGCATATCTACATTTAATGCTGATATATCATCAACTTGAGAGAACATATTAAATAATGCTGCAGGATTTGTAAGCTCGCTGCCATTAATTCTGGTAATAACATCACCTACTTTTAAGCCCAGCTTTAATAATGGCGATTCAGGCTTTAACATAGCCACTCTGTAGCCTACAAAATTGCCATCTTCATAAAAAGTGGCAACCCTTGCACTTTGAAGCACTTTATTTATATCTTTCAAGTCATTTTTCAGTTCATCTCTAGGAACAGTAATATTTATATTTGCACCACTGTCCTGTATTTTTACACCAGTATTTAGTGCCTGTGCTGTCTGTTTTTTAGGAATAGACTGCACAACTGCACCATTATCTATAACTATTGAATATCTTTTTTTATCCTTTTCTATAGTGGCAAAGCTGAATGATAAATCAACTAATGTAATGCCTTCTTTAGTTTTACCAAGAGAGATACTTACAGTATTATTATCAAGATTAATTGTAGCTATACCTGCATGATTAACTTCATCATAAATAATACCTATTAAAGCAGCTTTAAATGGGGGCGGTGGATTTAATGGAGCACCATCTTTTGTAACAATTGGTTTACCATCTTCGCCAATTTCTGCACCAGTATTAGCAACCTGTGCAGGAGTAACATCTAATAGAAAGATATTTTTAGCAATAATATCTTCTGCTGCTTTATGTACATCTAAATTATCTTTTTCTACTTTTTTTATCCTTGGTACAGGCAAAGGTTTTGGTGCCATAAAAGCACTTCCTGCTATTACTGAAATTAAATAACCTGCTGCTATACCTATAACTATAGGATAAACTATATAAGGAAGTTTAAAATTTACCATGCTATATGAAATATCAATTTATCACATAAATTGCAAACATTTTTTTATATCATCATCACTTTCTCTATAATTTCTCAACAAAAAAAATTGTTAAATCATTAAGAGGATATGCTATAAATACATTAATATTAAAGAAACTGTGGAATAAGACAGGCAGTAATAAAGTTTTATACTTATCATATAAATATCCAAAAAATAAAGAAGGAAAAAATACCAGTAAATATATAAATGCAAAATCATTTAATATTAAATGGATAAATGTAAAAATTGATGATGATATAATACTGCCGTATGAAATGTGTAGAAAAATACCAGATTTTAAAAAATTATTTATACTTTTTTGAACTAATCCTCTGAATATAAACTCCTCTAATAAAGGCGAAGCAAAAAGAAAGAGAACAATATTATATAATGATATACTTGATATACCGTAAAGATAAATACAGCATACAAAATATACAGATACAGCAGTAAAAATAATTATTGGCAAAATATATTTTTTCATACATTATATGTATCGTACAATTATTTGAAAAATTAAATGATTTATTGATTTTTTTAATGTTTTATGATATTTTTTGATAAATTTAATAAATAGAAAGAGGTTGTTAAATATGGAAAAAAGAAGAATGCGTCCAGGGTTTACACTGATTGAGCTTATGGTTGTTCTTGTTATTTTAGGTCTTTTAGCTACATTTATCGGACCAAAAATTATGAGTGCACCAGATAAAGCAAGAGTAACAAAAGCCATAAATGACATAAAAGCCTTAGAAAGCGGCTTAAATATGTATAAACTTGATAATGGTAACTACCCTACTACAGACCAAGGTCTGCAGGCACTTGTTGAAAAACCAGAGTTAGAGCCTATACCTAACAACTGGAGCCCAGGTGGATATCTTTCAACAACTACTGTTCCAAAAGACCCATGGGGTAACGACTATATTTACAGAAGCCCAACAGAAGATGAAAACAGAGATTATGAAATCATCACTTTCGGAGCAGACGGCCAGGAAGGTGGCGAAAACTATAATGCAGATATTGCATCATATACTATAGGACAGTAATTTTATTATAAAGGGAAAGGGGGCAGCTCTACTTTCCCTTTGTTTTTCATATATGCATAAAATACATAAATATAAAAAAGCATTTACCTTAATGGAAATAATGATAGTTATGCTTATTATAGGCATAGGGCTTATGAGCTTAACTCCTAAATTTACATCAAAAAGTGTAGGTGTAGACCCGCAGCTTGATTATCTGGATAAGCTCATAAAAACAGAATGGGAACGCTCTATAGAACTGGGGCAGCCTATAGTTATTACAGGTTTTAAAGGAAGTGCTAATTTATTAAATCACGACAAAGAAACTAAAACAATACCTGATATTAAAGAAGTAACAGATGCAGTAATTAACCGCTATCAAACTCAAGGTAATGAATATGCAATCAGAATATATCCTGACGGAATGTGCGATTACTTTGAATTAACCTTAAATGATGGCAGAATAATAGAATCTATTCCACTGCTTATGGCTACAAGGTATAAAAAAACTGAGGAATAATGAAGCAGAATAAATTAAAAAAAGGCTTTACTCTTTTAGAAGTAATGATTGCTCTTGCAGTATTAAGTATTAGTATGCTTGGTATTTATTCTCTACAGAATATGTCATTAAAAACATTAATTTCTGCTAAAGAAAAAATGTTTGTTATAGAAAGAGGATATGACAGAATAAGCCGCCAGATTAATTTTCCTAATAAAGCCTATGAAGAAGTGGAAGATTATAACGGTACATTAGTTTATTATTCCTTTTTAAAAGAATCATCAGGCGTACCAATGGTGCAGAAAATCACAATGACCGTTTCCACCAGTAATGCAAGCACTACATTTGTTTATTATGAAAAAGCCTCAGGCGGCACAGGGTTTGGAATGTGATGAAAAAAGGCTTTACTCTTTTAGAACTTCTTATTGCTGCTGCCATATCTTCCATTGTGGCTCTTGGTGTATTTTCCATTTTTTCATCTATTGCCAATATGCGTGACAGCTCTATTACTCAAAGCAGAAATATTATTCTGCAGGAATCTCTTACAAGGCTTATAAACAGAGATGCCAGAATGATGATAGGAAGCTCTATATCTCTTGATAAATCAGGTCAGGTATATAGGCTTAAATTTTCAACACAAAATAGTATGCGTTTTAATAAAGCACTGCCTGTAGATGTTACATATTATATAGATGATGAAAACTATCTTGTAAGAAAAGAAGAAAATAACGATACAGCTTTCAGTATGGAAATGCGGATAATTCCAAATGTAACAGAATTTTCTGCCACTTTTTATGACGGCACAGAATATAAAGAAGATGTTGTTGCTAATGCTAAAATGATGAATATTACTGTAAAAATAAATGAGCAGCAGATAGTTATACCAGTAGCTCGAACAATGGATAATACTTAGATGAATAAAAATATGAAAAAAGGCTCTATTTTAGTTACTGTATTAATTATTATTGCAGCCTGCACTACATTAGTATTATTTATACATGAAAAAACAATGAATGCTTACGGCACAGTTATTACTCTGCAAAATGATTATCAGGGTGCAATATATGCAATGACTGCAGTACAGGCATTAGAAATGGCTTTTCAGTATGATGAAGAAACTTATGATTCATCATCTGATATATGGGCACAAATTCCGCCTATACCACTTGATAATGGCTTTATGACAGTTTATATGACACCACTTAACTCAAAAGTGCCATTAGCAGGTCTTGTATCAAATGATGAAAAACTTAGGGAAAGAACAGAAAATGCAGTTACCACCCTTTTGTCTGAACTAGAGCTTACAGAATCAGATATTTATGAGCTTAAAACATGGGTAGGCTCATCTGACCCCACAGGCGAAAGGTTTGATGAAAACAGTGCACCATATAGTGCAAAATCATCACAGCTGCAGACTTTAGCTGAACTTGCCTTTATTCCATCATTTAAAGATGAATATAAAAAGCTGACTCCTTATGTTTCAATAGCAGGCGACAGCAATAAAATAAATTTAAATATGGCTTCAGCGGAAGTGATAAAAGCTTATGTTCCTGAACTTGAACCTTATGTGGAAGATATTATTTCCACAAGAGAAACAGAGCCTTTTAAAGATGTTTCAGCAATATATCAGTTAATGGGTTCTGCTATGCAGGATGAGTACAGCAAGATTTTACCATACATTAATGTAAAATCTTCTTTATTTTATATTAAACTTGAATTAAATATAGGAGATGATAATATTTACTATCATCTGCTTGTCCAAAGAAACGGCACAAATGTTTCCCCTGTTAAATATATTGAGGGGAATAGTATAGACTATTTTTAATTTTGGAGCATTATTTTGAGTAACTCTGAAAATAACTATTATTTAAAAGATGGATTACTTTATAAACTGACTGGTGCGTCAATGTACCGTGTAAGCAGTGATGATGTAATTGGCGACAGCAGTAAATCTGCCCTGCTGATAGATGATACTTACTTTTTTTATATAGGCATGGAAAATATATCTACAAGTGCAAAAAAACTGCATGCTATTGCTGCAAACTATTTAAATGTGCTTTTCCCTGCTGATATGGTAAAAGAGTATGGAGTATTTCAAAATTCTGGCAAGACTATAATATATGTTATTAACCAGACACTAATAGATATTATATCTGAAAATGCAGAAATATTTACAGGCTTTAAGAAAATATCTACACCATTTTTAGAGCAGTGCATAAAATACAATGAGTTTATTTTTTCAGACGGCAGTAAAAAATACAGACTTTCTGAAAATATGGTATCGTTAATAGAAGATAAAGATGTAGACTGTATCACAGCAAAAGATTTGTTTGAAACAATGCAGACAGTAAAATATTCTATGATGCTTCCTGGGGTTGTTAGAAAATCTGCTATGAAACTACCACTTGCTGCCCCTGCTGCACTGCTTGGAATTATTTATCTTGTTATGATTATAGGAAGTATCAGCGAAATAGCTGCCTATAACAGAATAAATAAATATTATGAAGATGCACTTTCAAAAGTATATAATAATTTAGGTGTTGCCTCATCTAAAGACCCTTACGGCTCACTTGTGCAGCAGTCTAAGTCTGTTACTGCAGCAGGAACAAGTGAAAGAATATTAAGTATTTTAAATAACTTAAATGATGCTGGCATTGAAGGTATTATGTTTGATAATATTAATATCCGTGATGATGATATTAGAGTATCAGGCACAGCCACAAGCTTTGCTCAGGTTGATGAAATTAAAAGAATTATGGAAAATAAATTACAGTCTACAGTAAATGTAGATGATACTAAAAAAACAAAAGACGGTATTTCATTTACAATGAAATATACAAAGGCTCAAAGGTAATATATGGAAAAATTAAAAGAGATTTTTCATAAACTAAAAACTACTGAAATTAAATTTAAAAAGCCTGATTTTAGTGCTTTAAAAGAAAAAGCAGCATCTAACAATATTTCTGAAAGTTCAGCAGGTAAATTCAGCCTGCAAAGTTTAAGAAATATTTCATTACAGGATATTAAAAATTTTGATGTCCGCAGTTTTTATATCCGCTATAAACAGCAGATATTAACATCATTTGTTGTAGTTATGGGCATATTTTTCCTATTCTACTGGACGAATGCTTTTCTCAGCTCCAAAATAGAATCAGCAAAAACAGCATCAGATAATACATATAAAAAACTGGAAAAAGTTGCAAATATGGCAGGTCAGATTCAGTTTGCAAAATCAACAGGCATTAATGCTATGACACAAACCCTGCTTGTATATATCCAAAATACAGGCTCTACCCTTGGAATATCTGATAAAATAGTGAATTTAAGACCTGTTGGTGCTTCAAAAGGTATTGAGCATGTTACATTAAGGCTTGAAAACTTGTATTATGATGAATTTATCAAATTTATTGCAGATATTGAAAAATATGATAATTTAAGCATAAAAGTTATTAACTTTAATAAAAGATATGATAACCCTAAAATGATTGATTCTTCTATTGAAATAGTAAAAATGTAACCATTAATAAGGAATTAATAATGAATAAAAAACAAATTATATTTTCTGTTCTTGCTTTTTTTGCAGCATTTATACTTACTTTAATAGTAACATTTCCACTAAGCTCTGTTGCATCAAAAATAATAGCAGATACTGTTACAAAAAACAAAATTGATTTAAGATACGATAAAATTGATATCACTTTTTTTGGTGCATCTGCATCAAATATTCAAACAGGGCCGCTTGTTATAAAAAATGTAGAACTTAATTATAACCCGATTGGTCTTTTGTTTAAAAGAATATCGTTTAAAGCAGATTCCCCTGCATTTATGCTGACAGGTAAACTTTCAGGCAATGAGCTAAATGCTGATATTAAAGCATCTGTTGCAGGAATTGCACAAATTACAGGCATGACAGGAAGCGGCACAGTAAACGGAAAAATAGAATATAATATAAAAGATGAAAAAGGCGTTGTGAATGTGGAAAGTCCTAATAAAGTATCCTTTAATCATCCATTAATGCCTGTAGCTGTTGATTCTTTAAAAGGTCAGGCAGATATTAATAAAAATAAACTTACTATTAAAAACTTATCTGCAAAAGGTGCAAACTCATTAAATGTAACTGGATATGTTGATTTAAATAAACAGAAAATAGATACATCTGTGTTAAATATAAATGGTGAAGCATCTATGGGCAATTATCCGTTAAAATTTGCATTAACAGGCCCTGCCCGTGCTCCAAAATTTTCCATAAAATAAGAGGTTTAATTATGATTAGTGTTAAAGGAAGGCTGGTATTAATAACTGGTGCAACTTCTGGTATAGGCAGAGCCTGTGCAGAAATATATGCACAAAATGGTGCAAATCTTATAATTACTGGAAGACGGGATGACAGACTTGCAAAAATACAAAATGAGCTTGAAAATAAGTATAAAATAATAGCAACACCATACTGTTTTGATGTAAGAGACAGAGAAGCAGTTGCAGCATTTGGGCAGGAACTTAAAAATAAACACTTAACACCTTATATTTTCATAAATAATGCAGGGCTTGCAAAAGGAATATCTGCTATTCAAGATGGCGACATAGATGACTGGGAAGATATGATAGATACAAATGTAAAAGGCTTTTTATATATGGCAAGAGCCATACTTCCTTTAATGATAGAAAAGAATGAAGGCACTGTTATAAACCTTGGCAGTATTGCGGGCAGTCAGGTATATCCAGGCGGTAATGTTTATAATGCTACAAAACATGCTGTAAGAGCATTAAATCAGGCAATGAATATGGATATGCTTAAAACAAATATCAGAATATCTACTATTGAACCAGGGGCAGTTGAAACAGAATTTTCACTTGTTCGTTTTAATGGTGATAAAGAAAAAGCAGATAATGTTTATAAAGGTTTTAAACCACTTTCACCTGCAGATATTGCTGATATTATTTACTTTATGACTACTCTGCCAGAACATATTAATATACATAACCTGCTTGTAACTCCTACAGCACAGCGTTCTGCATCACTTTTTAACAGGCAGTAGTTATTTTTCAGCAAAAATATTAATACAAATTTAAATATTTTATATTCTTCGTTATATTCTTAATGAATACAGCGAAGAATCATATTAATAATCAAATAAATATAGTATAATCATAATGCTAAAAAACAGCACTTCATACTTATAAGAAATATTAATAATCCAACCAGAGAGATATACAGGACTATACTCTAAAAAAGAGGTATAATGGCAGAAAATTATTTTAAATTATCAAAATAATAATATATAGTATTATTTTCAATTCTGCGGTACATTACTGCTTCAGTATTATTTTTAATAGGCGAAGCAAATTTCCCGCATTTTTTACCAGAGCAGTAAAATTCACCGTAATTTAATACTATATTTTTATCAGAACATTTTTTAGGCATTACAGATACTTTTGTTTCCTTTCCCTTAATATTCTGATAAATATTTCCGCTGAATGATTTATAATATAAAGTACTGCCGGAAATACATGCTTTTGGCAATTCATAGCTCATAGATAAAAATCTCTGCCACACTGTTTCAAGGTAATATATTTGTATATTTGACTTATCAAGAGTAATAAATGTAGTAGATGTAGAAGCAAATTTATCTTTTACTGGTAAATCGTGATATATTTCACTGTCAGTAATTAAAGTTGTACCGCAAAGACCAGATACACTGTACGGACTTGCTGTGCAGTCTGTATTATCGCTTATTTTTACAGTATCATTATCCAGCACAAAAAACTTTTTATTATCTTTTAATGTACCGTAAAATCTGCCTTCAGAATGATATATTTCATTATACCCTGATGGTATCTGGCCAGATAACACAAAAGCCTTCATACTCTTATCGTAAGTCAGCACATAGCCATTTTCCTGCAGCAGAACTGGTGCACCATTTACATATCCTGCAGCTTTAATTAAAAGTCCTGTATCTCCACTATAGAGTTCATCCCCATTATATGAGTTTCTTAATGCTGCCTTAGAGCCAACCCACTCTATAATGTAATTAGGTACTATTTCTATACTGCCATTTAACATTCTAGGATATGTGCCTACACTTGCACACTCTGCAGCAGAATACACATCAACTTGACTGCTGTTATATATAACTGCTTCAAGTCCATATGTTCTTACATTATCATAAGTTTTTTTTAGATAAAGTCCAGGACAGCTTGCAACAGTAAAGCCTATTTCATCAGGCTTTAAAACAGCTATCATATCTTTGCCTGCTGCTATTGATGTAACATTACTGTCACTGTATATTCTTTGATATGTTTTACTAAAGCTGATTAGAGAATTTCTAATCATAGAAGATTCTGGAATTTTTACTTCAAAATCTTTTGGATTTGAAGGCTCAGCTTTTACAGGACTTACTACCTGCAAAAGCTGACCACCAGTAATAACTTTTTGTTTTTCTGCACAACCATATAATAATAAAATCATACTGGCTGCAATTAATACAGATTTTTTCATTATACTTTATTTTTAGTCAATAAGCCTGTTGTTTGGCTGTTTTTTAAGCTGGTCCCAGCCGATAACTACTTCTATTACATGACGCTGGTCTGAATACTGACCTGCATAAGCACCAAGTTCTTCTGTATAATAAGCATAGTTTATACGAAGTGCCCAAATATTAACACCAGCACCTGCTGTCCAATACCCTTGGTGAAGACCTGTACGGAGAAATATTCTATTCCAAAAACCTATTTCTGCACCTATATTTACCCGTTTGCCAAAGGAATCATCTGTGCCATTCATAAATAATAAATCATTAAAATCTATAACTACATTAGATGAAATAAACTCCCAATTTGGCGAGATTGCAAGGCTTAAATTTAATGTAGGCTCAACTTTATCAAGCCCTTCCGCCATAGACTGATACCCAAAATCATTAAATGAAAGACCTACTCTTGCATTTAATTCTTTTCTAAGCCATGGAAGTTCATACATTACACCAACACTTGCAAGAATACCCCAGCCTGTATTTTCTAATATATCAGTTACAATACTGTTTGTATCTAAATTTGCAATATCAACTGCTGTGTATGTAGCACTGTAACCCATACGGTAAAAACCCATTAAAGATACACCGAAATGCAGAGATTTATCTTTTAAAAATGAATGTGCATAAGTTAACACAGCACCAGCATCTGCATGAACTTTTGCAGAAACTGTAGGCATTACTTTATTGTATGTAAGCACATTAGCATAGCTGTTTACAAATATACCAAAAGACCAGTTTTTATATGTAAATGCAGGGAAAAAAGTAATAGGACTGATATTATTATACTGCCCCATCATTCCATCTAATGTTTTTACAATAGTATCTGTATCTAAACCGCCTTTTAAAAACATATTGCCAAGGTCTGTGGCATTTGAAACCATATTGCTGTTAGCACCAATGCTTAATGGAATAATATCAATATTCCACACGCTTTTATTCATAGCAAGACCTGCAGGGTTATAAAAAGCTGCATATTTATCATCACTTACACCAAAAAAAGCATTACCCATACCCATAGCACGCACAGAAGTCATCATTCTAGGATATTCTCGTGAAAATACTGCTTTTTGTGCATAGCTTGATGCAAATGGAATGATTACTAAAAGAGTAACTAAAATCGCTTTAAATTTCATATCTATCTTCCCCCATGACCTTGTCCATTTCCCTGACCATTACCGCTGTTACCACCGCTGCCACTGTTATTATTCTGGCTTTCTTTAATACTTGTTATGTATTCTTTTAATTTATCTGCTGATACCTGATTTGTTACTTCATCAAGCAGACTGCTTTTTATTTCATTCACCATATCAACAGAGCCACCTATAAGACTTTCCATAGATGATAAACTGTCAAAGGCTGTATTTAATGTTAAGGTTAATTCTTCTAAATATGTATCATTTTCAGCATTAGCAAGAAACTCATCTACTGCTGTATTTATATCTATCTGCTCTAATGCCTGCTGAAAGCCATTTTCACTGATTTCTATAGAAATATTATTTCCAGCTATAGAGCTTATAAGAGAAGAAACATTTACTGCTGAACCAATCATGCCAGCAAAACCGCATATAGAAGCAGTGCTGTTGTCAAGAGTGGTATTATTATTTTCTGCAATAGTTTTTCTTGTACCGCATATATCTACTGCTTTTAAATAATATGGGCTTATAGATTTTAAATTTTCAGTAGTAACTTCAGATATACCGAGCATAGCAGCAACAACACCATATACATCAGATGTGCCTGCTTTACTAACCATATCTATACCGCCAATAACATTAAAGCCGCCGCAGTATAATATGGCACTTAAAAATTTAAATGCATCATCTCTTGATAAAGATGCTCCAGTTGCATCAATACTGTTATAATAATTCATAACAGGTGCACAGTTATTGCTTATAAAATCAAAATCCACCTGGTCCTGTACAGCTTCTTTAGTACCAGTATCTGCAGCCTCTGAATATATGCTTTCTCCACAGCCGTATAAAGACACTGTAAAAACAAATAACAACAAATACAAAATATTATTTTTCATATAATTCCCTACCTTGTATTATTTTAGCGAGAGTATAGTTTAGCCCCCGCACGAGAGCCAACAATATTTCCTAAATAATTAACACCTAATACATAATGTATACTTGGATTATATCTGTAAACAGCACAAAAATTATTAAATGCTGCATGATATTCTTTACCATTTACACCCTGTACTGTAAAAAGTATTGCTTTTGTATCATTTGACACTGGAAAAGGAAAAGATACACCTGCATTTTTTAATGTTTTAACGGTTACTTTATAACCATTGCAAGGGGACTCTGTAACATATTTTTTAAACTGCTTTCCTTTTACACGCACTTTCATAGAAACAGGTTCACCAGTATTCCACCCTTTTTTCTTTAAAAAATTTGCAACACTGTATAAAGCATCTAAATGGTTGTTAATAATATCAATATGCTTATCACCTGTACCGCTTACAGCATAAGTTAACACATTACTTGGCATAAACTGCGGTATACCGATAGCTCCTGCATAAGAGCTTTTAATATCAAAAATATCAGTATCACTTTTTCTAGCAAATAAAAATAATACTTCTAACTCTCTTTGAAAATATTCTGCACGCCTTGGATAGTAAAAAGCAAGGGTAGCAATAGAATCTACAGCACGGAATTTCATAGGCGAATATCCGTAATTAGTTTCCATACCTATAATTCCTGCAATAATATGAGCAGGCACTCCATACTGCTTTTGTGCTTTTGCAAGCTCTGTTTTATGTTCCTTAAAATACTTTACACCTAAATCAATACGAATATCATTTACCATATTTTTTCTATACACTGCCCAAGTATTTACACTTTCGGCAGGCTTATTCATATATTTTGGAGTAAAGCCAGAATGCATTGTTTTATCAAAAACACCATATAGATAATCTTTACTAAACCCATGCTGAGTATTCATTTTCTTAACGAATGCATCAACATCTGGATTATTAGTAAACTTACCTGCAGTCAGTTCTGCATAAGATTTGTCAAAAATAGACAAACACAACAAAATTATCAAAAAAGTCAATTTTTTCATAAGATTGTATATATCATAAATTTTATAAAAAAAAAAGAAAAATATAAATTATTCAGTAAAATTTTTCTTATTAATACTCATATATACTGTAAAGTATTTAACGGATAATTCAAAAAGCTAAGTTATTGATTTTTTACTTATTATAATGTATAATTATGGATATTATTTTGGAGGATTAAATGATAGTTTCCGCATCTATTTTAAGTGCAGATTTTGCTAATTTAGAAAAAGAAATTAAAGCTGTAGATAAAGCAGGGGCAGACTGGATACATTTAGATATTATGGACGGTTCTTTTGTGCCAAATATTACTTTTGGTGCTCCTGTTGTGAAGGCTTTAAGAAAACATACTGATAAAATTTTTGATGTTCATTTAATGATTGATAACCCGTCAAAATATATAGATGACTTTATTGACGCAGGGGCAGATATTATTGTTCCCCACTATGAAGCAGACAGGCATATTCAAAGAACTATATCTTATATCAAAAGCAAAGGCAAAAAAGCAGGCGTTTCTTTAAATCCAGGTACACCTGTATCTATGCTTGAAGAAATACTTCCTTTCCTTGATTTAGTTCTTATTATGTCTGTAAACCCAGGCTTTCCAGCACAAAGCCTTATTGAAACAAGTTATGATAAAATTGTGAAGCTGAAAACTATGGGCGAAAAATTAAAACATAGTTTTATTATAGAAGTTGATGGCGGTGTTAATGACAAGACAATTGCAAGACTTGCCTCATCTGGAATGACTGCTGCAGTTGCCGGCAGTTATATATTTAAAGCCAGCGATTACAGCATACCAATAAACCTTTTAAAACGATATTAATCACTGATATATAAGGGCTTTTTATAAAAAGCCCTTTTTTATGTTTTTTCATATTTTATATTACTGTTATAATTTTACAAAAATAATACAACAATTGATGTTTTTTTGTAGCATATTTAAAATTTTTCTGTTATACTCATTTTAGGGAGTATATTTTGTTGTATTATTTTACTGCATACCACATTCTATGGACTTTTCAGCAAAATATAATTCTTTATAAATCTGTTTTATATACAACTTAAAAGGAGGACCTTATGGCTTATAATATTTTATTAGTTGACGATGAGGAAGATATCCGTTTTCTATTTTCTTCAGTTTTAAAAGAAGAAGGCTATAACACTTTTGAAGCATCTAATTCTGCAGAATGTTTCAAAATATTAGAAACAGAAAAAATAGACCTTTGCCTGCTTGACATTAAATTAAAAGGCGAAAGCGGTATTGATATTCTGCAGCGAATAGTTAAAGAATATAAAGGAATGAAAACTATCCTTGCCACAGCTTACTCTGCTTATCAAGATGACTTTTCAACATGGAGTGCAGATGGTTACTGGGTAAAATCTCAGGATACTGACTCTTTAAAAGAAGAAGTAAAAAAAGTGCTTGCTAAGGAAAACTAGGCAGTAAGCCAGTTAATTATTCCTAAATAACAGTCTTTAAGTATTAGTAAATGCCTTTTTATTACTTTTAAATTAAAGACTTTATTTAATTTCAGATTGTCGAAAAAATACATTTTTTCGCCAGTATTTTGCCAGCCTAATAATGCTCGCCGCATTTTATTAGGCTGTAAGGGTAACTAAACTTGGATACACGCTCCAAGTTTAGTTAAATAAATTATTTTTTAACATAGATAATATTTCTTATTATAAGTTTAAAATAATAAATAACTTTTTTGACAGTCTGATTTGTTTAAAAAACAATTTAAAAATAAAGAAATATAAAGGTGGTACAATTATGAAAGCAGTTGTTATGGCTGGTGGATTTGGAACCAGGATACAGCCCCTCACATCAAGTGTTCCAAAACCAATGATTCCTGTTTACAACAAACCTATGATGGAATATATCATAATGTCACTGCGTGATGCTGGCATTAAAGATATAGCTATCCTTCTCTACTTTAAACCAGAAATAATTAAAGCTCACTTTGGAGATGGTTCTCAGCTTGGTATTCATATAGAATACTTTACTCCAGATGATGACTATGGCACAGCAGGTGCAGTTAAAAAAGCAGAAAAATTTCTTGATGAACGCTTTATTGTTGTAAGTGGCGACTTAATTACTGATTTTAATATTCCTGAAATTATTAAATACCATGAAGATAAACACTCAAAAGCTACTATTACACTTACATCTGTTCCTGACCCGTTACAATTTGGTGTTGTAATTACTGACAGCGATGGCAAAATAGTCCGCTTTCTTGAAAAACCAGGCTGGGGCGAAGTATTCAGCGACACTATTAATACTGGTATTTATGTATTTGAACCAGAAATATTAAACTATATACCAGAAAACAAAAACTTTGACTTTTCAAAAGATTTATTCCCAAGCATTATGGCAAGCGGAACACATATATATGGATATAATGCAAAAGGATACTGGAGAGATGTAGGCAACCCTGACTCATACAGAACTTCTCTGCTTGAAATTGCCTCAGGCATGATTAAACTTCCATTTGAAGGCACAAAAGTTACTTTAAATGAAGGCATATTATACCACGGCGAAAACTTTAAAATGGCAGAAGGTGTTGAAATTACTGGCTTAGTTGTTGTTGGCGATAACTGCTCTTTTGGTGCTAATACAAAAATTTCTGACTGCTGTATGGGAAATGACTGCTCTATTGATGAAAATACTTCTATTTCCAAATCTATACTTTGGAATAAAGTAAATATTGGAGCAAACTGCTCTATTACTAATGCAGTTTTCTGCGACAGTGTTCTTGTAGGCAGTAAAGTAAAATGCGAACATGGTGTTATTATTGCAGAAGGCACTTCTATTGGCAATAATGTTGTATTTGAAAAAGACATTATGGCATGGCCTAATAAACAGGTGGAAGAAGGCTCTATCGTTTCATCTAACCTTATATGGGGCGATAAATGGAAAAACTCTATATTTGAAGGCGGCAAAGTTAGTGCCAGAACAAATATTGAGCTTTCTGCAGATATGGCAGCAAAACTTGGTGCAGCTTTTGGCTCACTTTTACCACAAGGCTCTAAAATCCTTACATCAAGGGACTATCATAAAGCATCAAGAATGCTTAAAAGAGCATTTTTAGGGGGACTGCTTTCTACTGGTGTTAATGCTGTTGATTTAAAAATGGAAGCTCTGCCTGCTATGCGTTATAAACTTTCTACTTTTGGAGAAGTTGGCGGCGTTCATTTCAGACAATCACCTAGCGACCCTACTCATACAGAAATACTTTTCTTTAATGATGCAGGGGACAGCATAGATTCTGGTGTAGAAAAAAATCTTGAAAGAGCATTTTTCAGAGAAAATTTCAGACGGGTAACACATAATGAAATAGGCGACATCAATGAAAAACAAATGGTTAAAGAATTCTATATTGAAGGGCTTTTAAGAAGTATAGACCAAACATCACTTATGGCTAAAAGCACTAAAATTGTTCTTGACCTGCTTAATGGTGTAACAGACCCTATCCTGCCTAAAATACTTAATAAAGTAGGTATTGATTCTGTTATATTAAATGCAAACCATGATGAGCTTAAACTTTCCCGCTCTGAACATCAGCAGGATGCTGCAATTCAGCAGGCTGCAAACATTGTTAAAGTATTAAATGCTGATGCTGGCTTTATTGTATTCCCATCTGGCGAACGCTTAACTGTTATTGATGATATGGGCGAAAAATTAAACGGCCATAAACTGCTTATGCTTATGCTTTTATTAATAGATAAATCTGTCCTTAAAAAAGTAAAAGTTTATCTGCCAGCTTTTGCTCCTAGTGTGCTTGATAATAAACTTAAAAATGTAGAAGTTATACACGGCTCATTTACAGGCATTAAAGGTGCATTTTTAAGAGATTACTACTTTACAGGCAATTTAAGAAGTTTCATCTGCTTTACTGAGCATAACACTACACCTGATGCAATGTATGCTTCATTAAAAATAGTTGAAATGATGAATAAAATAGGCAAACCGCTTTCAGAAATAGTTGCAGAAATACCAGAATATAAGTTCTATCACTCAGTAATTAACTGCCCTGTTGAAGTAAAAGGGTTTTTAATGAGAAAAATGAGTGAAGAAGCAAGAGACAAAGATGCATCTTTCTTAGACGGTATTAAAATACTGCTTGACGGCGGCTGGGCACACATGGTGCCAGACCAGTATTCCCCAAATGTTCATTTATACATTGAAGGAAAAACAGAAAAAGCAGGCGATGCAATCCACAAAGAATTTGTTGATAAAATAAATAAATGGATTGCAGAACATGATGCAGAATAATTAATATATTCCTGTCCCTGAAAAAAGGGGCAGGAAACATCTGTTATATTATAAAATTAGTAATACAGACTGTCAAAAAAGTTATTGATTATTTTTAACTTATAATAAGAAATATTATCTGCTATAGCCTAATAAAATGCGACGAGTGTTTTTTACGAGGGCACTTTTTCCCGACTGAATAAGGAGGAAAAAGAAAAAGTGGCTTGAGAGCATTATTAGGCTCATCAATTGACTGGCGAAAAAATGTATTTTTTCGACAATCTGTAAAATTAGTAATATATAGTAGAATGCCGGTGAAGTAGTGTCCGGCTTAATTAGTTTTAATATATAAAAACATAAGGAAATATAGAATGAAAAAGTTATATTTAAGTTTATTATGGCATCAGCACCAGCCTTATTATAAAAATGACAGTGACGGCAGATTTTATATGCCATGGGTATATCTGCATGCCTTAAAAGACTATTATGAAATGGCTGCCCATGTTGAAAAATCTGGTGTTAAGGCTGTATTTAACTATGTGCCTTCCCTGCTTATTCAGTTGAAAGAATATACTGATTTTAATGCAGCAGATAATTTCCTTATACTTATGCGTAAACAAGTTGCATCACTTACTCAGGAAGAACGCCAGCTTGTTTTAAACCAGTGCTGTATGGCAAATCTTCATACAATGATTAAACCTATTAAAAGGTTTTATGAACTGCATCAAAAAGTTGTTGCATCAAACGGCAATGCTGCAGATTTTTCAGATGCTGAAATATTAGATTTAGAAGTAGTATATATTCTTTCCTGGTGCGGCGAATATTTAAGACAGCAGGACGGTCATATACAATACCTTTTAAGCAAAGGCTCATCTTTTACAGAAGAAGATAAAATTGAGCTTTTAAAACATGCTGCAGACTGGGTATCAAAAATAGTTGAAATACATAAAAGATTACAGGCAAATAATCAGGCAGAAATATCATGCACTCCTTTTTACCACCCTATTCTGCCTTTACTTATAGATATTAATTCTGCAAAAGAAGTATGTCCAGATATGAATATGCCGGTATTTGAAGGCAATTTAGAAGATGATGCTGCATGGCATGTTAGAGAAGGACTTAATGAATTTGAACGCCACTTTGGTTTCAGACCAAAAGGAATGTGGCCTGCAGAAGGCAGTGTAAGCCAGAAAGCTGCAGAAATGTTTGCAGGAAACGGCATCAGCTGGATAGCTACAGATGAAGAAGTTTTAGGCAACAGCCTGCAGATAAATATGAAAGACGGTGCAAACAGATACAGACTGTATCAAAAACATTTTCAAATACATAACGGTCAGAAAATAAATATATTTTTTAGAGATAAAATGCTTTCTGACTTAATTGGCTTTACTTATTCATCATGGAATGAAGATGATGCTGTTAATGATTTTATGCATCATTTAAGAAACATATATGATTCTGTTGATTTTTCTCCACATGTATCTGTTATATTAGACGGCGAAAATGCATGGGAATATTATAACCAGAATGCTTATAACTTTTTTACAAAACTTTATGACAGGCTCACTCACACAGACTGGCTGCAGACTCAGACATTTTCAGAAGTAATAAATAATTATGATGTGCCAGAAGAAACACTCCATAATATTAAAGCAGGTTCATGGATTATGGGTAACTTTCGTATTTGGATTGGTCATCCTGAAAAAAATAAAGCATGGGAGCTTTTAAGCAAAACGAAACGCTCTATTGAAAAACATATATCAAATGCAGACGAAGCAGCTGCTGTACAGATTTATAAAGAATACCATGCGGCAGAAGGCAGCGACTGGTTCTGGTGGTATGGAGATGACCATTTCTCTATACAGGCAGATGTATTTGACAAGCTATTTAGAACTCATCTTGTTAATATATACAGGCTTTTAAAATTAAATGTGCCGTCAGAGCTTTTTACACCTATAAAAGCTACAAAAAATTCTGGAGTGATAACAAAACCTTCATCTTATGTATGCCCTAAAATAGAAGGTAAAATCAGTAACTTTTTTGAATGGCTTGGAGCTGGCGAATTTGACTTAAAATCTGATGCAGGTTCAATGCATGCAGGTGGCGATACTCTGCAGCATATGCTTTACGGTTTTGATGATAAAAACCTTTACTTCGCTTTAAAAAGTGATTTTTCATCACTGGAAGATACTGTATGCCAGATAGATGTATCTTTTGATGATAACAAGAAAACTTTTGAAATAGATTTAGAATGCAAAAAAAGTACATCAGGCGATGTAACTTATGCAATAGACCATATATTAGAAGCATCTATTCCTTTAAAATTATTTAAGGGAGCTGAAAAAATATTTTTAGAATTTAAACTGGTAAAAAACGGTCTTGTTATTGAAAAAGCACCTCTTTATAACGCTGTAGAAATAAATATTGCAGATGATTTTAAAGAGGAATGGATAGTATAAAATAAAAAATTAAATAATACATAATATTATAGAGGTTAATATGAAAATACCATTTTTATTTGGAATTCACTGCCACCAGCCTGCAGAAAATTTTTACAATGTAGTAGACTGGGCAATAAATGAAAGCTATGCACCATTTATTGAAGTGGCTTTAAAAAACAAAAAATTTAAATTCTCAGCCCATTACAGCGGCTGGCTTTTAGAATATATAAGAACACACAGGGAAGATGTTTTTAACAACCTTAAAAAAATCAACGATGAAGGCAGAGTTGAATTTTTTGCAGGCGGTTTTTATGAGCCTATCCTTTCTGCAATCCCAAGTGATGATAGAAAAGGTCAGGTGAAAATGCTTATAGATTATATTGATAATTATTTTGGTCAAAAACCTGTAGGCTTATGGCTGACAGAAAGAGTGTGGGACCCTGCCGTTATTCCAGATATGGCAGAAATCGGCATAAAAAATATAATAGTTGATGACTACCACTTAATAGCTGCAGGCTTTCCAAAAGAATCCTTAACAGGCTATTTTACTACTGAACAGGACGGATGCCTTGTAAATATTTTCCCTATTGATATGGGGCTTAGATATTTAACACCATTTAAACCCCAGGAAGAAGTTATTAAGCATATATTAGATGCTAAAAACAGAAATGTAAAACTTATTTCATGCTTTGATGATGGAGAAAAATTTGGTGTATGGCCAAATACTTATGACTGGGTATATACAAAAGGCTGGCTGAAAAACTTTATTAAGGCAATATCTTCTGAAAAAGAAATAGAATTTATGCATTATGAAGAAGCTGTGCAGAAAGTTAAGCCGTCAGGTCATGTATATCTTCCTATTACAAGCTATGAAGAAATGGGAGAATGGTCACTTTTTGCTGATATTGCAGAAAAATTTGGCGAAATAAAAGAATATTTAAAATCATCACCTTTTAATCAGGATATTGAGCAGTTTTTAAAAGGAAGCGTTTGGAAAAACTTCCTTGTAAAATATCCAGAAAGTAACAGACTCCATAAAAGAACTGTTGATTTATCTGTAAGAGGCAGAAAATATAAAAATAATCCAGAGTTTAAAGATTTACTTTACAGAAGCCAGTGCAACGACTCTTTATGGCATGGTGTATTTGGCGGTCTTTATCTGCCTAATTTAAGGAATAATGCATGGGCTCCCCTTATTCAGGCTGAAGCAATGTATGAAAAACTTGAAAATATGAAACTGCCGTTAGTAGAACAGCCAGCAGATATTGACAGGAATGGATATGAAGAAGTTTATACAAGAGGCAAAGAGTTTAACTGCCTTTTTGAAACAAGGGACTTTGGTCAGCTTACAGCAGTGGAATTAAAAGATAAAAACTTTAACCTGCTTAATGTAATATCAAGAAAAAAAGAAGCATATCATGCTAAACTTTTAAAAAATATAAAACCAAGACAGGAAAATAAACAGGAAGGAACTGCATCTATTCATGATATGGAATACTCTATTACTCCAGAAGAAGCAGATAGAATTATTTACGACTGGTATAATAAAAACTGCTTTGTAGACCATTTTATGGATAAATTCCAGCTTGAAACTTTTGAAAAATGCTCTTTTAGAGAATTCAGCGACTTTACAAACCAGCCTGCTGACAGTGTGGAAGTAAAAGATAATAATATACTCTTTAAAAGAAGCGGCGGTATTTACATTAATAATGAAAAAATAAATACCCAGATGGAAAAATCATATACTTTAAATAATAATGCAGTAGACTTTAATATTAAAGCTAAAGCATCTAAAAAAGTAGAATGTGATTACAGCTGTGAATTTAATTTTCATTTTGCTGATGTTTCACAAATTACTATTAATAATAAAGAATTTACAGAACACGGCACTATAAAAGCTAAAAAATTTGAAATTTATGACAAATATCTTAATAAAAAGATTGCAATTGAAGTAGAAAAAGAGATAGAATTTATCTACTTTACATTATATACTGTTTCTCAGTCTGAAATGGGTATAGATTTAACAGTTCAAGGTATTACAGTTGCGTTTGGTATGCCATTTGGCAAAGAAGTAAATATAAAAGGTACACTTAGTATAGGGTAAGTATAATGGGAGAATTAAGATATAATCCAGTGACAAAAAAATGGGCTCTTATTTCACCAGAAAGAGGAACTCATAGAAATTCTTATGTTACAAAAGATGCCATTACATCTATGCCCTGCCCTTTCTGTGATAAAGACGGCGGTATAAATAAAAAATTACGCAGTATTTTTACAATAAATCTGCCAGAAAGTTCTGCCCCTGCTTTAATAGTTACCCCTAATAAATACCCAGCTATGGGTATAGAAGGCTCGCTCAACAGGCAGGCTTATGGTATATACGATAAAACAGCTTCTATTGGAGCTCACGAAGTAATTATTGATTCTTTTAGACATGGTATTGATATATCAGGCTATACAGAAGATGAACTTAATAACTTATATACTGCATTTAAATGCAGAATTGCTGATTTAGAAAAAGATATAAGGTTCAGATATACTGCAGCTTTTAAAAACATAGGTGCAGAAGCTGGAGAAAATATACACCATCCCCATGCACAAATTCTTGCAATGCCTGTTGTTCCAAGTATTGTGGAAGAATATATGATTAAAGCAGCAGACTACTATAAAGAAAAAGAACGCTGTATATACTGTGATATAATAAATCAGGAAAAACAGTATAAAGAAAGAATTATATTTGAAAACTATGAATTTATTGCATTTGCTCCTTATGCATCTGAGCACCCTTTTGAAATCTCTATATATCCAAAGCAGCATGAACACTGCTTTACAAATATTTCAGAAGGCTCAATAAGGCAGCTTGCAGATATTACACATGAAATATTTAGAAGACTTTCGCAGGTTTTAGGCAGCCCTGCTTTAACTCTTGCCTTAAGACTTGCACCATATAAAAATAACAGACCGGATTACCATGGATATATGCAGTATTTAAAAGATGCTTTCCACTGGCATATAGATATTCGCCCAGTAGTTGCAAAATTAACCACAAGCAGCTGGGCAGCAAATATATGTATTAATCCTGTAAGCCCAGAAGATGCTGCTAAACATTTAAGAGAGGTTAATCAGTTATGAATATTATTCACATAACATCAGAGGTATTACCCTTTTCCTATGCAGGAAGTATGGCTGAAACACTATTTTGCCTGCCTTACTCAGAAAAAAGAGCAGGTCATCAGGTAACAGTATTATCGCCCCTTTATGCTTCAGTTGATACTCTTAAGCATAATATAAAATCACTGCAGCTTAAAACATGGGTAAATGCAGGGTTTGCTGTATATGAGTTTGAACTTTTTGAAACTTATTTAAATGATGTTAGATATGTATTCTTTAAAAATGATGAACTTTTTAACCGTGCTGGTCTTTATGGTATGGTTAAGTTTGATTATGCTGATAATGATATAAGGTTTGGAACATTTTGTCAGGCAGCTTTAAACTTTATTAAATACCACAATATAGAAGCTGATATTCTGCACTGTCATAACTGGCAGACTGCATTAATACCAGTTTATAAAAAACTTCATTTTTCTGATTTAGAGTGTAAAGTTGTATTAACTATACATTCAGTGGATAATCTGGGTGTATTTAATAAATTTACATTAGAAGCACTTAATCTGCCATGGGATATATATAACATTGATGCAATAGAATATTACGATAATATCAGCTTTTTAAAAGGCGGTATAGTATATTCTGATGCTATAACAACCTTAAGCCCAACCTTTGCCAGTGAACTGATAAAAGACGGCGGTGGCATTGGAGTAGAAGAAATTTTTCATAACCATGCTCATAAACTTACAGGTATATTAAACGGTATCTGTTCTATGATATGGAATCCTGAAAATGATACAAATATTGAAAAAAACTATTCAAGTAAAGATATAAGTGGCAAAAAAGTGTGTAAAAATGCACTATGCAGTGAACTTGGACTTGACCAAAACCTGCCTTTAGTGGTATTTATACAAAAAATGCTGCCAGAAAGAGGGCTTGATTTAGTCCTGAATGCAGCAGAAGAATTTGAAAAAAACAACATTAACTTAATTATCTTTGGACCAAACAGCAGTGATTACAGCAATAAAATCCAAGAAATAAAGGAAAAATATAATAAAAACATACGCATAATTGTTAATGACCATGCCAATAAAAGCCAAAAAGAATATGCAGCAGCAGATATTGTGCTTATGCCATCAATGTATGAGCCATGCGGCTCCAGCCAGATGATTGGTATGCGGTACGGTGCAGTGCCTGTATCAAGAAATACAGGCGGACTTGTAGATGGTGCTCATGCTGCTGTTGAAAAAGGCGTTGGCATCATATTTGACGAATTTAGCGTAGAAGCCATGATGAAAGCTGTAATGAAAGCCGTATCCCTTATTACATCTGAAAAACATGATGAAGTTGTAAAAACTTTACTTCAAATTGATAATTCATGGCAAAAAGCATCAGAAAAATATATCGAGCTATATAAACGATTACTGGAGGGTAAATAGAAGATGAAGCTGGATAAACTTACAAAAAAGGAATTGCTTGATTTGGCTGCAGCAAAAAAAGTTGCAGGTAGAAGCAAGATGAGTAAAGATGAGCTTATTAAAGCATTAGAGCCATTCTTTGCAGAACCTGCCCCTGCTAAAGATGCAGAAGAACTGCAGACTAAAAAAGCAGAGCAAAATGTAGGCTATACATATCAGGAATCAACAGGACAGCCTGCGAAAGTAAAGCGTGATGAGTATCCTATCCCGCCATATTATGATAAAGATACTATTGCTTTTATGCCTGTTGACCCTTCAAAAGAATATGTATACTGGGAAATAAGTGACTATACACTTAACCGCTTTAAAAGTGAATTAAAACTGTCTGAATCAAGGATTGTTTTAAAAATCTTTTCAAGCATAGATAACTATACAACAGAGGCAGCTTCTGTTTCTGTTGAAAAAATAGGAAACTGGTATTTTAATATCTATGCTCCTGATACTCTTTTATGGTCTGAAATAGGGTTAATTGACTCTAATGGTGCATTCCACCCTATTTTAAAATCAAACAAAGTGCGTATGCCATCTGATAAAGTTTCTGATATTGTAGACCAGGAAACTTGGATGACAATAGGCGGCAATATAGACAAACTCTATGAACTTTCTGGAGTTGGTTTAAAAGATTTAAACAGCAGTGTTACTATTAATACAGAAATAGCAAAACACATATCACAACACATGGGCTCATCTGGTGTGTTGAAGGATAAATAACTATGAAACAAGGATATTGGATGCTGGTGCTGCATGCTCATCTTCCTTTTGTAAAGCACCCTGATTATGATTATTTTTTAGAAGAAAACTGGCTTTTTGAAGCAATCACAGAAACATATCTGCCAATCCTTTTAAACTTAAAAAAACTGGAAGCAGAAAATGTGCATTTTAGATTGACTTCTTCTGTTACCCCGCCTCTTGCAGAAATGCTTGCAGACCATAATCTGCGTGATAAATACATTAAGTATTTAGACAGAAGCATTGAGCTTGTGGGCAAAGAATTGTGGAGAACAAAAGATGACCCTCATTTCAAGCCGGTTGTGGAAATGTACCGTGACAGGCTTAATACATTAAAAGGCTTTTTAATTAATGATTTAGACGGCTGTGTTTTAAATGGATACAAATATTTTCAAGATAAAGGCTATCTTGAAATTATTACATGTGGAGCAACCCATGGATATCTGCCATTTATGACAAATGAAAAAGCCGTAAGAGCACAGCTTGAAGTAGCTGCCCAAACTCATGAAAAGCATTTTGGCAGACGCCCATTAGGTATATGGCTGCCAGAGTGTGCATATTATTCTGGGCTTGAATATAAACTGGAAGAAGCTGGTATTAAATATTTCTTTGTAGATACTCATGGTATTTTATACTCTAAACCAAGACCACGATATGGCACTTATGCTCCAGTTTATGCAAAAAATGGTGTTGCAGCATTTGGCAGAGATTATTTTTCATCAAAACAAGTGTGGAGCTCTAAAGAAGGTTATCCTGGTGATTTATATTACAGAGATTTCTACCGTGATATTGGCTATGATTTAGACTTTGAATATATTAAACCATATATATGCCCAGACGGCACAAGAGTATTTACAGGTCTTAAATATCACAGAATAACAGGCGATTCTGAATATAAAGAAGTATATCAGCCAGATATTGCTTACAGCAAAACAATAGACCATGCAAAACACTTTGTGCAGGGCAGAGAAGCTCAGATTAATGAAGTTGGCGATATAATAGACAGAAAACCACTTATTATATCACCTTATGATTCAGAGCTTTATGGCCACTGGTGGTTTGAAGGACCTGATTTCTTAATGAATGTATTTAGAGAAATGGATAAATCAAACACAGTAAAAGCTGTAACTGCTCTTGAATATCTTGGTGAGTTCCCTACTAACCAGGTAGTAGATGTAAACCCATCATCATGGGGCGATGAAGGCTACTATAAAGTATGGCTTAATGCTGGCAACGACTGGATATACCGCCACCTGCACTTTATGGCAGATAATATGACTATACTTGCTAATAAATATAAAGACGGCACAGACACTCTTAAAACTCGCTGCCTTAACCAGCTTGCAAGAGAGCTGCTGCTTTGTCAGGCAAGTGACTGGGCATTCCTTATTACAACAGGAACAGCAACAGAATATTCTACTGAAAGAACAAGAGAGCATATATATAACTTTATGAAGCTTTATGGTATGCTTGAAGACAGTAGAATAGATATAGGATACCTTGAATGGCTTGAAAGTAAAAACTCAATCTTTCAAGGAATTGATTACAGAATATACGCTTAATTTAATAATGGGAGGCCTATGCCTCCCAAAAATTTTTATAAAAGGCAGCCTATGAAATTTACACTTAATAATAAAGATAATTTTTTTAAAGATTTTGATAAAGCATATATTGAACCGCCAAAAAAACTGCCATTATTTATAAGATTTGGCGGATGGATTTCAAAAAAAATAATAAAAAAAGATGTAATGATACCAAAACTTTTAGCATGGTATCCAAAAACTGCCATAAGCTCTGGCATTATGGAAAGCCTTGTAGCTCATGATGATAAAGAAATAAACAAAAGAATTTTAAAAATAATAAGAGTTCAGGTATCAGTTATGATTGCCTGCCCTTTCTGCATAGATATGAATGCTTTTGAGTTTGATAAAGCAGGTCTTACTATTGATGAAGTTAATGCAATAAGAAACGGCGACTATAAATTTCACTCTTTTTCAGAAAAAGAACAGCTTGTTATGGAATATGTTAACATTGTTACTAAAACACCTGTTATAATTCCAGAAGAAACAGTTGCAAATCTGCATAAACAATTTTCAGAAAGAGGTATTGTGATAATTGCTTCTACCATTGCTCAAGTAAACTACTGGGCAAGGCTTATACGCAGTCTTGGTATTCCTGTTGCAGGATTTGGAGATATATGCAGAATAGAAAAGGCATAATCTATTTAAAATGACTTATTCAACATTCCTTGACATTTTTCTTTAAAGTGTTAAACCTAACCGCTGATTTATGCTGAAAAATAGAGCATACTAAAACATAAATCAGCTTTTGTTTTATAATAATATATATATTTTCTTGATTTTCAGCTTTTTCTTTACGAGTGTAATATATTAGTATATGCAGTGTCAGCGAAAAAGTAAATTACCTATTGACACTACAATATATTTTTGGTTAATTAAATAGATATAATAGTTAATAAGTATGACATTTTAATTGTTTTTACTAATAAGAAGTACGGGGGCAAGTATGAAAATCACACTGAAAGTGAAAATTTTTGCTATTATTATCTTATTAATTACTATGGCTTTAATCATGGGGCTCTTTGCTTTTCTTTCTATGAAAAATGCAGCAAACACAACTGAAGATATGAGCCAGAAATATATGCATGTATATACGCTCAATACTACTATTGGTTTAAATGCCATGGATTTTAGAAGGTTCTTCTATATTATTCAAAGAACTCCTAACAATGCTAATCTGGAAATTATTACTAATATTGGTAATAAAACTACTGGCGCTATGTCACAAATGCATACATTTATGCAGGATGAAACAAATAAAAACTTAATGCCTGATGTAGCTGCGATTGTTCCAGAATTTAATACAGCAGTAAATACATATATTTCTACTGCAGTAAATCAGCTTACTTTAAGAGTGCAGAATGCTCCAAAAGAAGATGAATTTATTAAAAATATTGATAATTTTATTAAAGAATCAGATAATTTTAGAGATACTGTTAGGAAAATGATAAATAATGCAGAAACTCCAGAAGAAGCTATCAGATATTTTAGAAACTATGACAGAATATCTAATATCAGCATAGATATGGGAACTGTTAAAGATGATTTTTCTAATGCTGTAGCTTTAAACAGTTTAAAAGAGTTACTTCATATAGAAGCACTGCTGAAAAATATAAATAATAACCTTAATAACATTAGAGATAACTTAAATAATAGGAATTTAATCAATAATGTTACAGCAATGATTAATTCTTCAGAAAAACTGCTTAATAACTATAATTACTTAAAAGAAGTTTATACTAAAATGCAGGATATTGCTGTAAGCAGGGCTGCTTCTTTAAAAACTATGGAAGAAATGATTGATAAAGTAAGACAAGTAGTTAATACAATGACAAAAACTACTTCTGAAGATTCAATCAATTCTATATTAAAAGCAAATATAGTTATTTTTGTTCTGCTTATATTAATGATTGCAACAGCAGTATTTTCTCTCTTGACTGTTCAAAAAACAGTTCTTTCACCAATCAATATGTTTGTAAATACTGCTAAAAACTTAACAAGCGGCGATAAAGACTTAACTATCAGACTTGCAACCAAAACTAAAGATGAGCTTGCAGAACTTGCTCTTTATTTTAATACATTTATTGAAAATGTGCAGACTATTGTTAAAGAAGTAAAAGAAGCAGCTCAGGATGTTGCTTCAGGTAACAACCAACTGGCAGCTACTATGGAAGAATTTTCTGCCACATTCAGCTCTCAGGCAGAACAGGTTGATAATATTGTTGTTGATATGAATGTTATTAAAAATAATTCAGAAGAAGCAACTTCAGAAATGAACCAAAACTTACATAAAATAGATGAAACTACTCAAAGAACAATAGAAGGTCAGCATAAATTAAATAACATTAAAAATACAATGCTTGAAATCAGTGATAATACTAAACAGCTTTCTAAAACAATAGACAATCTGCTTGAAAGCTCTACTCAGATTGGTGAAATATTAACAGTTATTAATGATATTGCAGACCAGACTAACTTACTTGCATTAAACGCAGCTATTGAAGCAGCAAGAGCTGGGGAAGCAGGAAGGGGTTTTGCTGTTGTTGCTGATGAAGTTAGAAAACTTGCAGAAAGAACTACAAAAGCTACAAGTGAAATAGAAAGCATTATATCATCACTGCAGCATGAATCTGAACAGGCAGCCGTAGCTATGAAATCAGCAGATACAAGCGTTTCAACAGGTGTTGATGTAATTGAAGAAACTGCCTCATCATTTAATCTTGTTGTTGATGGTGTAAATGATGTTACAAACTCTACTCACACTATGATGACAAGCTTTGAAGAACAATATCATACAATACAGGATGTTACAGATAAAACACAGGCAATCGCAAGTGGTATTGAAGAAAGTAATGTAGCAGTAAGTGAGGTAACTGTTACAGTTGACCACCTGCAGGAAAGAACTGAAAAACTGAAAACATTAGTAGAACAGTTTAAATCATAATCATCTTTATAATACATATTTTTAAAACTCCATGCTTTATATAAAACATGGAGTTTTTTTATATTTTGCTTTACAAAATTACAGATTAAACATATTAATATTACTATGAATAAGAAAAATTTATATAAAAATAATTATGATAAACTGGATATTTTAGATAAGCAGAATATATTAAATGAAATTGCAGCCCATTATGGTTTTACAGTAAAAAAATATGCTGAATTTGAAAAAAACGGCATAAGCCTTTATACTGCTGTTTTTGATGATAAGGGCACAGAATTTGTATTTATCCCTGGTGCAAAAAATATATCTCTTGGCTGGAAAGCTGCCCTTTGCTCAAAAAAAGAAGATGCTTTTTTAATGGAGCAGATAAAAGATATTTTTCTTGATTACTTTCTTATGCCTGATAACAATTCAGATATTGTAAATATTAATAACAGGCAGCAGCTGCAGAAATTATTAGATAAAGAAGACTATAAACAGGCAGACATTCTTTTATCTAAAATGGTATATGATTTTATAGACGAGCATACTTCATTTTTAAGACGAATTGATGTTGAGCCTATGCTTATGGAAAGAAAAAGCAACAGTATAAACTGGGTTTTTGTAAAAGAAATATCATCAAAAACAATTGCTGACAGCCCTACATATTTTAAAATATATCAGGAAATTATCAAAAGCAGTAAATCATTTATAATTAAGCAGAATATATCCAAATCAGGCACTAAAAAAATACAGAAATTTGAAATAACTGAACATGGTTTAAATGTATATAAATATATAGATATGCCTTATGAAGAAATTCTTTTTAATTATACTTCAGAGGGATATTCTATACCAAACAGAAACCAGTGGGAATATGCAGCTTCCGGTGGCTGTTCATTATTTCTGCAGAATAATGATATTTTACTTAATAAACACAGCAGCCTTCCTAATGCCTTTGGACTTTATATTGCTGATAATATTTATAAACCAGAAATAATCTCTGATGATAAATATACATATAAGGCTGGGGATAACGGCTACTTTCAAAAATATATCTCAAAAAAACTAAGCAGTTTTTCATTAAACCCTTTTTACAATGTTACTTCTAATTTTTTTGAATATACTGATAATAATGGACTGTATGCCAGAAAAGTCATTACTGTTGATTTGAAAAAACAGTTTAAGCCAGAAATTACTAAAAAAAATCTTAATAAATACATTACTGAAAATATGTCAGAAAATAACTTTGATAATATAATTTATGCAGTAAACTCTGTAAAAAATCCTGATATATCTTTTAAAAATGTATTAAAAATAATAAATATTTACCATTCAAAAGGCTTTATTAATAAGGCTTATGAGCTGGTGGAAAAATATATTAATGAAGGCCAGAATAATCCAGAATTTTTATATCTGGCAGGTTTTACCGTTTTTAGATTACAGGATTATGAAAAAAGTGAATACCTGCTTAAACGGGCAGTTTTTTTGCGAAGAAATATGCCTGAATGTTATCAGCTTCTTTCATATATTTATCAAAAACAAAATAATAGAGAAGAAATGGAAAAAGCTCTGCATAATCTTTATGTTTTAGCTCCAGATGTGGCAGAAAGTATGATACATATTCTTATGCCAAACGGTGCAGCATTATATGATATGGATTATGAAGACTTATGGGGCAGGCTTGTTTTAAGCCTTACTAAACAAGATAAAGAAAAGGTAAACTTATACACTATTACAAGTGAAGTAATACTGCTTGATTCTACTATAAAGCTGATTATACATAAAGGTGTTGCCCATTATATTAAGTACATTAAGCCTACAGGCAGTAAATATTTAATGGAAATTTTTGATAAAATAGAAAACTCATCATATATCAAAGATGAAACTTATTTATCTAAAAACGACTATAATCAGGCACTGGAAGAATTTAATGCCTGCAAAAATATTATTTATGAAGCTGAAAATATTACTGATTTAAAGGCAAATAAAGATTATCTGCAGGATTTAACTAACAATTTTTTTGATTATTTTCCAGCACTTATGAGCCTTGCTTATATTCATTACAGCAACTGCAGACTTTTTGAAGCAGAAAAATTATTTGATGAAAACTATGCTCTTTGTGCCACTTTATATAAATCAAAAGAAATACCTATACAAATAGCTGATAAAATAAGAGTTCTGCTTGAAAACTTTATACTTTCTATCACCATGAATATTCTATCATATGGTCAAATTCAGCACTCCATTGATAATATTATAGAAGAAGTTAATAATATTAAAGAAGACTATTCTCCAAAAATAAATCAGGGAATTTTAGCAATAGAATTAAGTGTAACAAAAGATATTAAGTATATTTTAAACTGGTTTAATATAAATATAGAATTAAAAGATGCAATGCGAAAAAATAATTAAAAATATTCTTGATAAATTTATATATTCAAGCTACTATTTTTCTTCTGCGAGGTGAAAAATGAAAGAAAAAAAATCAGATTATTTGCTTATAAAAATTATTGCAGCTGTTATTCTTGGTATAGTAATTGGATTTATTATTAAATCTACAAGCGGAGTATCTGAGGATGGCAGTATGTCTACTCAGCATGTTCTGATGAATATTGTTTTACCAATTAAACATATTCTAGGACAGGTAATATTTTTTATGGTGCCCCTTATTATTATAGGCTTTGTAACACCAGCAATTACAGGCATAAAAAATAATACAAGCAAAATGCTTGGTACAATGCTTTTACTTGCATATTTATCATCAGTTCTTGCGGCTGCATTTTCTATGGTGGCAGGCTATCTTATAATACCACACTTAAATATAGAACAAAGCGTTACAAATATAGAGCTTCCTGAAATGATATTTAAGTTAGATATTGAACCGATGTTTCCAGTTATTACTGCCCTTTTCTTCTCAATAACTTTTGGTCTTGCAGTAATATATACAAACTCTACTTTACTTGAAAAAATGTTTAATGAGCTTAATAATGTAGTAATGCTGCTTGTAAATAAACTGATTATTCCTATACTTCCATTTTTTATATGTGCAACATTTATAGAGCTTACATATCTTGGCAAAATAACTGACCAGCTTCCTACATTTATATCTATGGTAGTATTAGTTTTAATTGGTCATGTTATCTGGCTTGCACTTTTATATACTATTGGTGGCTTAATATCTGGTAAATCACCATTTAGAGTACTTAAACACTATGCTCCTGCATATTTAACTGCAGCTGGCACAATGTCTAGTGCTGCAACACTTCCAGTTGCATTAAAATGTGCAGGCAAATCTGATGCTCTTGATAAAGATGTAGTAGATTTTGCAATTCCTATGGGTGCTACTATCCACTTATGCGGTTCAGTTTTAACTGAAACATTTTTTGTAATGGGTATAAGCTATATTCTTTACGGCTCACTGCCAGACCTTACTACAATGCTTGTATTCATCGTACTTTTAGGTATATTTGCTGTTGGTGCTCCTGGCGTTCCTGGTGGTACAGTGGCAGCATCTATTGGTATCATTACATCAGTATTAGGCTTTGATGCAACAGGTGTTGGCTTAGTAATGGCAATATTTGCTCTGCAGGACAGCTTTGGAACAGCATGTAATGTAACAGGCGATGGTGCACTTGCACTTATGCTGCAGGGAATATTTAAAAAAAATAAAGAGAATACTGTAAATGTATAAACTTTTTACTGTTATTGCTGTATTTTTTGTCATTTCAAGCTGTATTAATAAAATTAATGATAAAAATACAGCAGAATATAATATATATTCTGATAACTCAAACTGGCTTAGTCTGCCTGATAATATTACACATAACGCTGATGTATTTTATATATATCCAACAGTATGTGCAAGTGATACATCTAATATCTGCCCTGTAGATGATATACAAATGCAAAAATCTGCTCAAAGAGTAATAAAATTACAGGCTGCAGCTTTCAGTAAATATGCAAATATATTTGCACCATATTATACTCAGTATGATATTGAAGCTATTGAATATTCTAACTATAATGATATACAGAAAATTATGAAACAAAATATTCAAGGTATAAATGAGATATATGCAGCATTAGATTATTACTTCAAAAACTATAATAATGGCAGACCATTTATACTTGTAAGCCACTCTCAAGGTTCAGCTTTAATGCAGTATGTATTAAGTGATTATATGAAAAACCATAAAGAATATTATAAAAATATGGTGGCAGCTTATGTGATAGGCTACCCTGTTACAAAAGAATTTATGGCAGCAAACCCCCATTTAAAATTTGCAGAAAATGCAGAAGATACTGGTGTTGTTATAGCTTTTGAAGTGCAGTCTCCAAATAAAGCTGGTATTGATGCATTATATACTGATAACAGGCTTGTAATTAACCCTGTTAACTGGAAAAGAGATGAAACTTATGCTGCAAAAGAAGAAAATCTTGGCTCTTTAGACCAGAAAACTTTAGAAATTACAACTCCAGGTATAGCAGATGCTAAAATAGACTTAAAAAAAGGTGTAGTTATATGCTCTACAATAGATGAGAAAAAATACCAGATACCTATACCTTCTGTTTTTGGAACAGGCTCTTACCATGGGCAAACATTCCAGCTTTACTATGTAAATTTAGGGGAAAATGCAAAGCAGAGAATAGATAATTTTATTAATAATAAAAAAATTAAATAAATTTATTATATTCTATTGACAAAATATTTTTTTTAATATATATAAATATCTCTAACGCCGAAGTGGTGGAATTGGTAGACACGCCATCTTGAGGGGGTGGTGGGGCTTCCTCGTGCGGGTTCAAGTCCCGCCTTCGGCATACTATCAGGCAAAGCTCACAGGTTTTGCCTTTTTTGTTATATATAAACTTTCACTTAATCTATTTATTTTATGATACAGAATAATATACTTTATGAAAAATGCTGTAAACCGCGAAAAATACTATAAAATCTCTATATACAGAATCTTATTTTTAATATTTTTATTCTCGCTTTCTATATGCCTTGTATCTGAAGCAAAAACTGTTGATTATTACTATTTAAATCAAGCAGAAGCACAGAGAAAAGTTGATGAATGTAAAAAATGGGAAAAAAATTTAAGCAATAAAGAAAAAAATTTAATTATGACAGCAATGTTTTCAGGTAATACTGCAGGGCTTTCAAAAAATACTATTAATATGCTTAATGAGTGTGAAACAGCAGAAAAAAGTATTAGTGCAAAATCATTTGTAAAATCAGTAGAATATTATAATACTCATTTAAAAGATGCTATGGAATATATTCACTTATGCAAAAATGATAATTCTTTACCAGCAGATGAAAAAGAACAATGCAGTAATGCTGTAAAAGCAGTAAAAGACTGTATTAATGGAGATATACCTGTACAGTCTTATGATAAAATCAGCCTTTTTCTTGGTTTAACAACTAGAACAGTAACTGAATTTGAGCAAAAACCAGAAGAAGCAAAAGCATTATTTAAAACATGCATTAATGCTGACGGCAGTCTTAAATCAAAAGAAGAACTGCAGAAAATAGATACTTTTAGATATGAAGAATGTTTAAATGCTGATAAAGCTATTAATAAAAACTGGATAGGAAGTAAAGATTTACGAGAAAAATTAATACAGTTTGTAAAAGATAATCAATTATAAAAATATTTAAACCTTATTAAATTTTGTATAAGTGCTTAATTTTCCTATTTAATATCAAATCTATTTAAAGCAGGCTTCCAGTTTCTGATAGGCATAGTCCATTTGTTAGAAGCCTGTTTTATAGCTAAAAAGACAGCTTTAAAAGAAGTCTGTTCATCATGAAAGATTCTGTGAAAATATTTTTATTTGGGTTATATGTATAAATTATAATATATAATTTTTAAAAGCCTGCATGATATAAATTTCAAATAAAATTTAGCTTAAACAGGATTTATTCTTATAAAATAAAGCTGTATATTATATTATTCAAAAATTGCTGTTTTCACTACTCATCATCTTTTATAATAAAAGTATTTCTATTTCCTTGAATTTTTTCTATTCGTTTTGCCCGCTCTATTTCCCATTCATCAATCTTATCCTGCTTGTCCCACACTTCAAAAAGTTTACGCTGTTTATCTGAAATTGGCACATTATATGTTTTTTCCATATAAAAATAAGTTCTTGCAATATCTCCCCTTATATCTTCCTTAGGCTCTGCTGCTTTATCTTTTACTTCAAAATCACATGCTCCATACTCTCTTTCTTCTCCATCAATTGTACCATAGCGAAAGTTATTTCTATCAGCATTTAATTCACCTACTGCAGGGTATAAGTTATACATATCTGCTTCCATTGCCTTAAATACATTATCTATTTTTTCACAGCATTTTCTCCCTTTGTATCTGTTTCCTTTGCTATTTATACATAATTCTTCACGCCAGCATTTGCGGGTATGACCAAAAGCCCAGGCAGGCACTACATGCTCCCATTCTATATATCTGCCTCTGTTTATATTTTTACGGGGAATATAGCCGCAGCTTTCTTCGTTTACTATAGCTTTTATACTTTTATCTACAAGTTCATAGCTGTACTCACAGCCGCAGTAAAAACTGTACTGATAATCATAATACACCTGCTGCATAAGTTTCTTACTTTTTGAAAAAGATGTATTATTATGGGGTATAGTAACATTATCATCACTAAAAGAATGTAATGCAGGAAAAAAGACAAAAAGTATTATTAAAAATAATTTTTTCATATTCATATTTAATAATAAATCAGCATAACGACATTAGGTATCGCTTATATTAAATAAGTATAAAATACTTAAATATAAAAGTAATAGTTTTGAAAATAAATTCAAGATTAAAATTAGAATATTTGTTGATTAATATAAAAATACCCTGTTTGTATATTTTACAAACAGGGTTAACATAAATAAAATATTTTAAGAGTTTTTTTATCTATTTTATCCATTTATCATATTTAAAAACTCATCCTGAGAAATAACTTTTACTCCCAGTTTATTTGCTTTTTCCAGCTTTGAGCCGGCTTTTTCTCCAGCTATTAAATAGTTTAAGTTTTTAGATACACCGCTTAAAAGTGTGCCGCCGTTTTGCACAATTAAATCTTCATAATATTTTCTTGGCTTATCAAGTGTACCTGTAATTAAAAATGTATTTCCTTTTAAACTACTGCCTGTTACACTGCTTACATATTCCATCTGCAAACCATAAGTTTTAAGTCTTGCAATAATTTCCTGCATATTTTTATCATGCATAGATGAAAGTACAGATTTTGCAGTTTCTTCCCCTACACCTTTTACCTGTTCTAAATCATTAAAGCTGGCATTCATTAAATTATCCATACTTTTAAAATGCTCTGCTATTAATTTTGCAGCAACTGCACCAACATGACGCAGACCTAATGCAAAAAGCACTCTTTCAAATGGTATATTTTTACTGTCATTTATTGCATTAATTAAATTAACTGCAGATACTTCGCCCCAGCCTTCTCTGTTTTCCAGCTGAGATGCATTTAATTCATATATATCTGCATAATTATTTATAAGATGAGCATTATAAAGTTCTTCTACAACTTTTTCTCCAAGCCCTTTAATATCCATAGCATCACGGCTTGCAAAGTGGATAATAGAGCCCTGTACAAGTGCCGGACATTCTGTATTTTTACACCTTCTTTTTGCATCATCATCACTTATTTCAAGTAATGAATCGCATATCGGGCATTTATCTGGGAAAACTATCTCTTTCGCATCTGCAGGTCTTAATTTTTCCTGCACACTTACTACTTTAGGAATAATTTCGCCACCTTTTTCTATAAATACAGTATCGCCTATCATTATATTTAATCTTTTAACTTCATCTTCATTATGCAGGCTTGCCCGTGATACAGTAGAGCCGGAAATCAATACAGGTTCAAGCACAGCAACAGGTGTAACAGCACCAGTTCTTCCCACTTGAAATATTACATCTAAAAGTTTTGTAGATACCTGCTGAGCCTTATATTTATAAGCTATTGCCCAGCGTGGAAATTTTGCAGTCCAGCCTGCTTCTTCCTGATAATCTTTGTTGTTAACTTTTATTACTGCACCATCTATATCATAAGGCAGTGAAAAACGCATATCTTCTATAACATCTAAAGCATGTTCTACATCATGAATAGATGAGCATACATATAAATACTGGCTTACAGGCAGCTTATTTTCTTTGCAGAAATCAAGGGAAGCCTTATGGGTTAAAAATTCTTCATCGCAGTAGGCAACACCATATATATACATTTCAAGCCCTCTGGAAGATGCTTCTTTAATGTCTAAAAGTTTTAAACTTCCGCTTGCTGCATTTCTCGGGTTTGCAAATAACGGCTGCCCCATTTCGCCCCTTACTTTATTCAGCTGCTTAAAAACTTCCTTTGGCATAACCACTTCGCCGCGAAGAATAAGCCTGCCTTTATATGCAATCTCTTTTGGCAGGTTATTTATTATGGCAGTATTTGTAATATCTTCACCAGATTTACCATCGCCCCTTGTTACAATCTGCTGCAGTCTGCCATTATCATAAGTAACAGATAATGCAGCACCATCCATTTTTACTTCAACAGTAACTTCTGGATTTAAGCCAAAAAGCTTATAAAGTCTTGTATAAAATTCTTCAATATCTTCTATAGAATATGAGTTCTCAAGAGAATACATTGGTATTTCATGAGTGATTGTTGTTATCTTATTATCCTGCTTTACGCCTACTATTTTAGTAGGACTTTCTTCCATCACATTTTCAGGATATTTTTTTTCTAAATCTTCCAGTTCCTTATAGAGCTTATCATATTCCACATCAGAAATAAGGGGGCTGTTATCAATATAATATGCTTTACTGTAATTATTTAAAAGGTTTACAAGCTCTTTTATGCGATTTTCTGCATCCATTTTTAAAACCTCATAATAAGTGAGCCTTCTTCTACTTTATCTTTAAATGGTATTTTGTAAATATAGTTAGGTCTTGTAGCCTCTACTTTATTACCGCCTTCATCTAAAACTATTTCTGGTGTAATATTAATTTTTTTCAAATCAGGTGTAAGAATAGTTATTTCTTCATTAGGTGCAAATTTTGCTCTGCATGTAATCTCTAATTCATCATTTAAGCTGTCTTTTAATGCTACACCTAAAAAGGCAGCAGAGCGGGAATATCCGCTTGTTTCTCTGTTTATTGCAGCAGCATCATATTCACCGCCGTAAAAACCTTCTATATATCCTCTATTGCTTACACTTTCAAGTAAATGACGCCATTCTGGCATCGGTTTATAATTATCTGCATCTTTCATAGCTGCATCTATTGCCTGCCTGTAAACCCCTGTTACAATAGAAACATACATTATACTTTTCATTCTGCCTTCAATTTTGCCGCTGGCAGAGCCCATTTTTACAAGCTCACCAATTCTGTCAAGCAGACATAAATCTTTAGAGTTATATAAATATGTGCCTCTTTCATCTTCATAAACAGGGAAATATTCCCCTTCACGCTTTTCTTCCATTAAAGAATAGTTCCATCTGCAAGGGTGAGTACATTCCCCATTATTGGCATCTTTTCCTGTCATATATGAGCTTATTAAACATCTTCCGCTCATAGATATGCAGATTGCACCATGAATAAATGTTTCTACTTCGCACTGTGCATGTTTCATAATTTCTATTAAATCTTCTTTTCTTACTTCCCTTGCCATAATAACACGGCTTGCTCCAAGTGAAGCCCAGAAATTAACAGCAGCAAGGTTTGTAGTATTTGCCTGAGTGCTTATTGATACAGGTGTTTTTATGCCTTCCTGTTTCACTATTGAAAATATGCCTGGGTCGCTGATAATTAAAGCATCTGCCCCTAACTGTTCGCATTTTTTAAGATACTTCCTTATGTCATCAAGCTCATGAGTCTGGGGATAGATATTTACTGTAACATATCCTTTTTTACCCCTTTCATGCAGATATTTAAATGCTTCTTCCATTTCATCAAATGAAAAATTGCCTGCATTTGCTCTTAACCCAAAGGCAGGTCCGCCCATAAATACCGCATCTGCTCCAAAACGAACAGCAGCTTTTAATTTTTCAAAATTCCCAGCAGGAGAAAGTAATTCCATATATCATTATCCTTATATTTTATTTAGTTTAGTGGCTTAATATAACATAATTTATGTTTTATTCAAGGATATATTTATATTGCAGCCCTTTATACATAATCTCTGCACAAATATAAAAATAATTTATTACAATGCCATATATTGTCGCAAGTATATTTTATATTTATTTTTACAATAATAATTTTATAAAATGTAAAATAATACTTGACAAATCCCCCCCCCATGTATAATTGAGCACATTTTATAAAAAAGGAGAATTTTATGAAAAAACTGAAAAACTTAACTTTTGCATGTCTGCTTATTTTAGGCTTAGCTGCATGTGCTGATGATAACAAATCATCAAATAATCCGCCTGTAATTGATAATACAGAAACTGTTACATTAGAATTTACTGGTAAAATCGGTGAAGGAACAGAAAACACTATTACTTTTACTAACCCACATGCTGTGGAAGCAGACCTTGAAGTATACATTAATCCTACAGACAGCACTATTAAAATTGATACTGTAAGTTCAACATGTGATAATATAGTAAATAATTATAACAGTTACAATGTTACTTCTAAATTAGCAGCTGGAGAGTCATGCGAAGTTAAATATACTTATACTCCAACTAACTTAGATACTGCATTATTAAAATTAAATGTAGATTATTTCAAATCTATGGCAGCAATATGCCCAACACCAGATACTGTTCCTTCCTACGAGCAAGTTATGACAAGAAATAAATATGTAGACATGTATATTTATAACTATGCAGTAGACAGTAACGGTAATAAATCACCAGAACACATTAATATTGAAATACCTGTTGAATGGTCTGTAACAGGCACTAATGCTGCTTCTTTAAATGCAGTTTCTCATACTTCCTCTTTTGACCTGTCTGCAAAACAAGGCAAATATTATATTAGTGGTATTTATGGTGCTTCAATACAGTCTAATAATGACAACTGCACTATCACAGGTAATATGCTTAATGTAAAAGGCAGTAACAGCTGCTCTTTAACTGTTACAGCAACAGCAAACTATGTTTCACCTATTAAAATCAGTCCTGCAAATTTAGCAAATCCTTACTACAATATAAATGTAGAAATTAATGAAAAATATACTTACAGCTTATTAGAGCCTAATAGTATGTATGTTCCAACATTTAGACCTGAATATATTGCAACTAATTTAAGTGGAGATACTTATATTTATGCAGGTGTACTGAGCAATAATGAAAAAATCACAAGTTATGAAATAACTGGCACAAATAAAGATAAATTTAAAGTTGTACCAACAAAACATAATGGCTGCACAGTAGTAACAAATAAAGAAATATCAATACCAGAAGGACAGGATAACTGCTTTTACACTGTTGAATTAACAGATATTTCTAAAACTGCAGAATATACTGCCGTATTAAATACAACATTAAGCGATGGTGCAACTCAAGTATATAATATTAATGGCACAGTAAGCCTGTTTACAATAGAAGAGGCTTTATCAAATTACTGTAAACAATCTTCTCAAAATAAAGAAGATAATAAACAATATAAATTATTCTAATAATTTATATAATCACCTAAACTTATGCCCCTGTAATCTATTACAGGGGTTTTTAGTTTTCTATTTTTAAAGTAACTTAAATATTTTATAGATTTTTTATTTGTTAAAAAAGATTAAGCCATAAAAGAAGTATAAGGCTTAAAGATTTTTGAGTTAATCAAGGCGGATATTTTTTTGCCGATGCGAGTTTACATAGCTGGTAAATGAGCAAGGCAAAAAAATACCAACGCCGTATAAATCAAAAAGATTAAGCCGACTATGCTGTAAGAGATTTGCAGCACTCATAGATGATAGAATACAACTCCTCAATATTCTCTACATCTACACTTGAAAATGCTATTCTAATATCTGTATGGTTTGTGCTTATTACACCTACACCATATTTATCAAGTAATGCAAGACGCAGAGTTTCTGCATCAACATTTTTTAATCTGATACACATAAAATAACCTGAATTAAATGGGTATGGAGTAAATTCATCTGCATATAAGCCTTTATCAAAGATAGATTTTACTTTTTTGCATCTTTCTTCAATAATTGCATTCAATTTGCTTCTTTCTTCTGTAAAAGACGGTTCTTTTAATACATCTACTGTAATAGACTGGCTTGGGTGTGGTGCACTTGATATTGTTGACCTTAAATAGCCTGTTGCTTTTGTTTCAAGTGCTTTAAAAAGTGCTGAGTTATCGCCTTTTATAGTTTCACCAAATGTAATAAAGCCTACACGGAAACCCCATGCAAAACTTTCTTTTGTAATGCCATCCACTTTAACGGCTAAAAGACGCTCACTTCTGCCTGCAAGTTTACTGAATAATGATTCTTTTAATACATCATCAAAAAATAAGCCGAAATAAGCATCATCGCTGACAGCTATAATGTTTATGCCGCTTTCTGCTATTTCTACTAAGCCGTCGCTTAATTTTACTGCCTCATCTTCTGTTAAGGTATAGCCTGTAGGGTTATTAGGAAAGTTTAGAACTACGAAAACTTTTTTATTTTTCATACCACATTCTTTTACTGTTTTTAAAAGACCTTCCACATTATAACCGTTATTTACATTAAAAGTTTCATAAGTTGCTATTTCTGCACCTATTAATATGCTGAACATTAAACGATAGTTGCCCCAGAATTTATCTGGAAGAACAACAAAATCACCTTTATTTAAAAATAATTCACCTGCTGTTGCAAGACCATTAGTCAGAGCATTACACACTACAGGATTACTCATTTGAATATTCTGTAAAGATGGATTTTCTGATTTAATTTTTGCTGCCCATAACTCTCTTAATTCTGGAAGCCCTGCTGCTGGAGCATAAGTGAAAAGATGCTTAGGAAGAATACCTTGAAATCTTTTATACATACTCATCAGGTACATTGGCTCGCCTTTTGCAGTAGAGATACCTATTGTAGCATTAAATTTAGTTGCTTTTACTTTCGCTTCTGCACTTTGGCTTAATATACCTTTAGGCATAAACATTTCTTTGCCAACATTGGAAAGCATTTCTAAAATATGCGGGTTATTGGCTTCAATAACTTCATTTAAGCTTTTTGCTAATGGATTCATATATCACCTTTATAATTTAGGCAGAACATAACATCTGTCTTATTATTTAATTTTTAACAATGAAAAATATAATATAAAATAAATCTTTAATCAATATCTATTTTGATGCAAGAGTTTCTATTTCATTAATAAAAGCATCTTTATTATTAAATTCTATATCCATTTTCAGATAACCAAAAATATTTTGATATTCCTGCGGCAGTTTTACAAAATCTTTTTCTGTTGTAATAAAAAGTGCTGCACCTTTTTTTCTACCTTGAGTGATAATACCGTTAATAGATTTTTCTGAAAGCATTTTATGGTCTGCAAAGCCTGCAAAAAATCGTATATCAAGCCCTGCATTCTGCAGTGTATGATAAAAAGCATCATTATTTGCAACACCAGAATATGCTGCCGTTACTGCACCTTTTAAATATTTCAGCTCTACAACTTCATTTTTTAATATTACTCTGTTAAATACTGTATTGCTGAAATATATACTCTGCTTATTAATAAAGCCTTTTACATTTTCTGGTATGTTATTATTTAATGCTCTTGTAAATACTATAATATCTGCACGGCTTATGCTTGAAGGGAATTCTCTTAAATATCCAAAAGGAAAAGGAAAACCTGTAGATATTGGTCTTTTATGGTCTAAAAGTAAAATATTTACATCTCTCTGCAGCTTTTTATACTGGTAGCCGTCATCTAAAATAGCAGCTGTTGCACCAAACTTATCTCTTGCAATCTCTAATGACTGCTCTCTTTTTTTACCTGTAATCACAACTGCACTTGGCAGATTTTTTGCCATCATATAAGGTTCATCGGCAGCCATTGGCGGATGATGAAAAAAGTTACCTTTACCGTCACTTATAACATTTACATCATAACCAATCTTACCTTTATAACCTAATGATAATATTGCTGTTTTTTCGCCTTTTTTTATTAATTCCTCTGCTATCATTAATGTATGTGGAGTTTTGCCTGCACCACCCATTACAATATTGCCAACAGATATAGTTTTTATTCCATGATTTATCATTTATCTAAATCCTTATTTTTGTTAACTCTTATAATATCCCATAAAAAAGCATATTTTAAAAAGCCATAAACATAAGCACTGACTCCAGCAATAAAGCCTGGTATCCCGTCTAAAAACCCGCCCTTAATTATATAGATTTTCATAAAAGCTATAAATGGGCTGAAAATCATTTTACTTAACTTAAACTTTTTACCTTTTTTATAATAACTTTCTGCACTAAGGCGTGCATAACGGATAGTTCTTCTAAAATGGTCGTCAATATCTCTGTATGAATAGTGTATAATATATCCAGCTAAATGGGAAGTACTGCCATTCACTTTCAGTTCCTCATGAACTATCTCACCTACCCATAAAGGATTAGCAGATGATTTTACAAGCCTTAGTTTTTCATCCTTCTGCCATGAATAATTCAGCAGTCTGCCAAGATAATAAGTTTTACGCCTTATGTAACAGCCATCTGATTTGCCGTTCTTTACTTCATCTATTATGGCTTTTTTTAATTCATCACCTACTACTTCATCTGCATCAAGATATAAAATATACTCTTTTGTACATTTTTTAGTAAGAGAGTTTTTCTGCTCAACAAAGCCACGCCATTCTTCATTATATACTTTTGCACCATAGCTTTCAGCAATTGCACATGTATTATCTGTAGAATTGCTGTCTATAACAATAATTTCTGATGCAATATCTTTTATACTTTCTAATGTTTTTGCAAGCCGTTCTTCCTCATTATAAACTATTAATGCTACAGATAAATTAAGCCCCGCCATAAAGTTTCTCCAAGGCTTTTTCTGCTGCTTGACTTATTACATCATCAGTAATATTTGAAAATACTTTTGATTTATAATCCTTTTCTACATTATTAATATCAGGCACTATGTATGTTGTGTTTGCATCGTTGCCGTAAAGTCCCCAGCGGGTATAGGATAAAAATTTATATGCAGGATAAATACATACACATTTTTTACCCAGATTACCTGCAATATGGCTTGGTCCTGTGCTTGCTCCAATATAAAGCCTGCATTTATCAATTAATGCTGCCAGCTCTAAAATAGATTTTGCAGTATATACATAAGTATTACTGCAGTGCTGAACAATATATTCTGCATCCTTTACATCACTTTCTGATGAAGATATAACTACCTGTTTATCAGGCCATTGTTCATGAATTTTATTAATAAGCTTAATATATTCATCTAACTTAAAATTTTTAGTAGAACCGCCAGAAAATGGGTGCACTACTACATAATTATAAATATTATTTGCATTTAAAAAAGCAACTATTTTATTATGGTTCAGTTTGCCGTAAGGTATTGGCTCAATAGTTATTTTCTGACCTGCAAAAAGTTCTTTATCCATGTGCCTTACTAAATCAAGATTATATTCAGCTTCATTTTTTACGGATTCTGAGCGGTGCTGCCTTATACCTTTATTATAAACAAACCAGGAAAGTGGCTTTGATAATGGACCTATCCTGTATTTTGCTCCACTTTTTAATGCCAGTTTTAATATCTGGCTGTTAGAATAAAGAGCAATAAAAACATCTGCATGTATCTGTTTTATTTTTGCAGTCAACTGTTCTTCGCTGTAATCATCAATAGATATTACTCCATCAATAAATGGAAACCCTTTTACTATTTCTGCATTATATCTTCTTACAAGCACATAAAGTTTGCTTTCAGGATACATTTTTTTAACCATAGATATAGCAGGAATAGAAAGAACTAAATCTCCTATTTTATCAGTTCTTGCAATAATAATATTTTTTGGTGCTTTTATTTTTCTGTGGAAGACACTAAACATTATATGCCCTTATTCTTCTGTTTTAAACTGCATTTCATATAGTTTTTTATATGTAGGGGAAGTTTTAATTATTTCTTCATGTTTGCCTATTGCTTCCACTCCGCCCTTATTAAATACTACAATCATATCAGCATTTAAAATAGTGCTTAATCTGTGAGCCACAACAAAAGAAGTTCTACCTTTCATTAAGTTATCAAGAGCTTTCTGCACAACCCGCTCACTTTCTGTATCAAGAGCACTTGTAGCTTCATCAAGTATTAATATTGCAGGATTTTTAAGCAGTGCTCTTGCTATAGTAATACGCTGTTTCTGACCACCAGAAAGTTTTACTCCCCGCTCACCACATAATGTATCATATTTTTCTGGGAAATTTTCTATAAATTCATCAGCATAGGCAGCCTTTGCTGCAGCTTTTATTTCTTCTTCTGTTGCACTTTCCCTGCTGTAGCTTATATTATTTCCTATTGTATCATTAAACAAAAAAGCATCCTGAGAAACTATGCTTATATTATGACGGAGAGAGAATAAATCATAATCTCTTATATCCACATTATCAATTAAAATCTGCCCTTCTGTTACATCATAAAACCTAGGTATTAAATGAGCCATAGTAGTTTTGCCTGCACCAGATGGACCTACAAAAGCTACTGTTGAGCCTGCACGCACTTTAAATGATACATTTCTTAATGCATATATATCATCTTTATATATAAATGAAACATTCTTAAATTCTATATTTTTATTTTCTGCATCACACTGTTTTGTGCCTTTATTTTCAATAACTTCATCGCTTTCTTTAAACATTGCAAATACTCTGTCGCTTGCAGCAATTGCAGCCTGCAGAGCATTATTTGATGAAGCAAAAAGTTTTACTGGCTCATAGATTTGAATAAGGGCAGCTAAAAATGCAAAAAATTCACCTGTTGTAACAGTGCCGTTTATAACCTGATAACCGCCTATAAAAAGTACGGCAGCAATACCAACAGAACCTAAAGCTTCTGTTAACGGAGAAGCAAGGTTGCCAGCTAAAACACTTTTATTTGCATATTTTATAGTTTGAGCATTTGCTTTTTCAAACCTTTCCATTTCTTTATCTTCTGCAACAAAGGCTTTTACTACACGCACACCGCTGAAAGATTCCTGAAGTACACTTGTAAGTATTCCCATACTTTCCTGACCTCGTGTGCTGTATTTTCTTAATTTTTTACTAATTATGCTAAGGGGATATATAAATATTGGATATAAAATAATAGCAACAAGAGCAAGCTGCCAATTCATATATATAATAACACCAATAAGCCCTATCATTGTTACAACAGCACGCAGCATATTTATAATAGTAGGAATAGATGACTGCACTAAATTAATATCGTTTGTAACACGGCTCATTAATGCACCAGTTGATTCTTCTGCATAATATTTTACAGGCAGATGTATCATTTTTTCAAAGGTTTCATTTCTTAATTTTTCAATAACCTTGTTACCTATAAAACTCATTAAAAAGCCCTGTAAAAATAAAAAGCCGCTTTTTGCCACATATATAAGCATAACTGCAAAAGGCAGCACAAAAAGATATGTATAGTTTTTAGCAATAAAAATGCTGTCTAATACATATTTTACAGCAACAGCAAGTGCACCATTAGTAGATGCAGTAATAAGAGATGCTGCAACAGCAATTACAAGAAGAACTTTATATGGCTCAAAATACGGCCACATTAACTTAAATACCCGTTTTATAGCAATACCCTCATAAATCAGCAAATATATTATGCTGAAAAAGTAATCTAAATCAAATTAAGCTGCATAATGCAGTAATAGTAAAAAAATTTATTTTTCATGGCAGTTTAAACATGTATTCAAAGATGCATGGTTACCATCTTTTGGCCATTCAGCATGACACTGAAAACATCTATCACCGCAGCCGCCCTGTGATAAAGAAAACTGTTTATTTTCTACAGGCTTATGACATTTTATACATGTTGTTAAAGATAAATGGTTAATATCACCAATTAATTTTGGGTGGCATGTCATACAGTCGCCTGCACATCCTGATACTGCATTCTGATAATAACCAGATACAAGTATAATTAAGGCAGCAGAGAGCATGATAAAGATTCCAGCACTAAACTTCCTTTTTGTGTTGTTTTCAGCCATATACCATCCTTTTCAAGTAGTCCATAATTAATGTTTGTTTCTATTTTATTTAGCAAACTTTTATTAATTTTGCCAAACTTTTTTTCAAGATTATATAAATTTATACCCTTTTTCATACGAAGACCAAAAATAATATCTTCTAATAATGCATCTTGTGCAGATATTATTTCCTGATTACAGGTATTATATGGATTTTTTATATATTCTTCAATACTTGTCCCATGATTATACCTTTTTCTTTTATTTTCTTCAAGTAAAACCATAGAATGAGCAGCAGAGCCTATACCCACATATTCTTCCCCCTGCCAGTAAAGGCAGTTATGCCTGCTGTGCATATCAGGAAGTGAAAAATTAGATGTTTCATATTTATAATATCCATTTTCAAGGCATATATTTTCTACTTCTTCAAAAAAAGTTTCATCTTCATCTACCCCGTCTTTTAAGTACCCAGTATCTGCACAGTCATAAGAATAGGCAGATATATGGTGAGGGTGTATTGAAATAATTTTATGTAAAGTTGATATGCTTTTTTTACTGTCAGTATATGGAATATCATAAATCATATCCATATTAAGCTGCTTTCCTGCTGCTAATATATTTTCTGCTGCATTCAACGCCTTTGCAGCATTATGAATACGGCCTAACAGCTTTAAAACATCATCATCAAAGCTCTGCACACCAAGAGATACTCTTGATATTGGGCTTGATTTTATCAGTGATATAAAATTATTATCAGTGCTTTCTGGATTTGCTTCAATTGTCCATTCCACACCTTTATAATTAATTAATTTTATGATATTATCAACCAATCTCCCTAAAAGCCTGTAATCAAGGGAAGATGGAGTGCCACCGCCAATATATACAGTATCAAACTGCTTATTTTCAAGTGTTGAGATTTCTGTAATTAATGTATCAACATACTTTTCTTTTATGCTTTCATCTGTATTTTTTTCAGAATAAAAATTACAGTATGGGCATAGACTGTTACAGAATGGAATATGTATATATAAGCCGCGCATTACAGATTAGTTTTATAAAGAGAGTAAGCAGCAATTGATAAACTTTGAGAAAATTCGCCAGATTTAAGCATTTCTCTAAGTTTAGCTTCTGTTACTGTTAGTGCTTCAGTATCTTCAAATAAATCAAGCTGCTGCACCCCGTCAAATGTACAGTCAAGAGCTGCAAAAACATTGCATTTATTAGTCATAAATGCAGGGTTTGGGTCCATAACACCAAGTGGTATAATTTTAGAAGATACTGCACCTGTTTCTTCCTGCAGTTCTCTTGCTGCTGCCTGCATAACATCTTCATTTTTATTAATACTGCCGCCGGGAAATTCTAAAGTATCAGAGTTTGTGCCTGCCCTGAACTGACGGACAAGTATAAACTCGCCCTCTTTTGTAACAGGCACAATTATTGCCCAGCTGCTCATATCCTGCACAGTAAATACCATAGATTTATCAGCCACTTTATAATAATATTCTAAATGTCTGATAGAAAGAATAGTATCATTATATGCTTTTTCTTCTTTAATAAACTGCCAGTTCTTTTTCATAATATCAGCTTTACTTTTTTATAAATAAATTATTATAAAATAATATTTCCGTTATTTGTGCCAGAAATAAGTTTAATATTAGAAGTTGCTTCAGTATATTTATTTTGTAAATCTTCAGGCACTTTTTCTATTTCATATATTATTTTATCCTGAGCAATAAATCCTGTAAATTCGTTTTCAAAAGGAAATCCAAAAGGTATTAATGCAACAGACATACCGCCGTTTTCTGCAGGTACAAATTGTAATGAACCTACATTTTTAATTCCTTTTTTTTCTTCATCATTAACGCCTATTACAAAATCACCGCTAACTAATTTGCCTAATCTAATTTCAGCCATTTTTTACTCCTTAAAATTAATGGAAACAGTGCTGAGCTGATAGGAATTTATTAAGTATTGATTTACCTTCTTCTGTCAGCTGCACTTTATCCTGAACTATTTCTATTTTATTTTCTGCTTTTAATTTATTCATAATATAAGATACTTTCATTAACTTCCATTTTAAAGAAGATGAAAGTTCCTCATTAATATGTTTTTCTCTACAGTCTATAATTTCTGAATTTAATATATCCATAATAATATATTCTTCAAGTCTTTTTTGTGTAGTAAGATTATCAAAATGTTTTTTCAAAAGCCCTTCTTCTGGAGAAAATAATACAGATACAATAAATAAAATACCTATAAATGATACAATTGTACCAGAAATAGATACTTCATTAGGCCAGGCTATTCCAAAGCCTGCAAGGCAGGCAATAGATGATATAAATACAGAAACAAATGCTAATGTAGAAAGCCGCTTTGTATAAAAAAGAGCTGTTGCAGCAGGCCCTAAAATAAAAGCAGAAGTCATAAATATACCAGCTGTCTGAAATGATACAGATACACTTAATGATGTCATAATTAAAAGAAGATAGTCAATAGTGCTTTCCTTCATTTCAATAGAAGCAGCATAGCTTTTATCAACACCATCTATTTTAAATTCCTTATAAAATATCATAATTATTACAATATTAATAATTAAAACAAGAGAAATCGCATAAAGAGCATAAGAGCCTATATCCACACCAAAAACTCTTAACCTGTTAAAGTATGTAAAAGCAGTTTCTCCAAGATATATTATTGATAAATCAAAGTTTGTTGCATTATTAAAAGAAAAATTTGACGCAATCAGAATACCAAAGCATAAAAAAGCTGATGATATAATAATTGATAAACCTTTTGCCCTGAAAGATGTAAAATCTTTTAATTTTTTAATCAAAATCATGGCAAGCCCTGCAGTAAATGAGCCTAAAATAATCACAAGGGGCGAAGAAAGATATGATGAAAAAATTAATGCAACAGCAATACCAAGCATAGCAGAACGGTTTGTTGTATCTGCTGCATAGTAATTTTTACGCATTACTAAAAAAGCTCCTGGTATAGAGCATGTTATGGCAGAAAGTATAATAACTATAACTATTTCAAACTCTATAGAAAACATAACTATTTTCTCCCTCTAAGCCATACACCAAGCAGACCTTTATATGGTGCAATAAGCAGTGAAATAAAAAACATTATAGAAAGAACGATTGTAATAGATATTCCAGAAGAAACATGGCTTATATTTCCTGCAATTACTGCCCCTATGCCGCCGCCTAGTCCGCCAAAAAAACCAGAAAGCAGTGTGATAGTAAAAAGCCTGTTGCTCCAAAGTCTTGCCGTAACAGCTGGTATTAAAAATATTGATACAGCTAAAAATACTCCCATTAATTTTACAGATAAAGCTACAAGGCACACTACAAATACATTTATTAAATGCACATAAAACATAGTATGAAAATGGCTTGTTTTTGCTATATCTACATTAAAAATTACAACACGAAGCCTTCTGAAAAATAAAAGCAGCAGTACAATTACTGTTACAGTAATTATTCTTAAAAAATAAAATTCTTCATCAGTTAATGAAGTTGTTTCTCCAAATAAATATACATCTATACCAGAATCTAATGCACCGCCTGCCTGCCTGATACTTGTAACAAGAGTAATACCTACACCCAGCAGTACAGCAGTCATAAGGCTTTGTATAATATGGGGATGAAGCCTGTTTGTTTTATAAAGTATATTTAATATTGTTATCATTATTAATATACCTAAAATAGAGCCTGTAAAAGAATATATATGCTTATCTACCTGACTGAATATATAAGGACTTATAGATAATCCAAGGCTTGAAAGAAGAAATAAAAGCAGTGTGCCTACAAAAGAGCCGGCAGATAAAGCATTTATTTCTATACTTCTTCTCTGGTATGATATAAATACACCAAGCATACCAGCACTAAGCCCAAGAAATACAGCACTTTTAAGCATAGTTTGGAAAAGAAATGAATTACTTATTTCTAGCATGGCTTTCTTCCATATATAAACGGATATTTTTTATCATACCAGCAGACATTCCGTATGCTTTTTCAAAATTTTCTTCTGTTAATACATCTTCAGTTGTACCGCTTGCAATAAGCCGCACATTTAAAAGAGATACCATATCAAAATAGCGGGGAATAGTAACAAAATCATAATGGGAAACAATAACTGTTTTCTTCTTGTGCCTTAATTCCTGCAGCACATCAATAATAATATTAATGCTTTCCTCATCAGCAGCAATCATTGGTTCATCCATTATATAAATTCTAGCATCCTGCACTAATGCTCTTGCAATTAATGCCCTGTGTTTTTCGCCCCTTGATAAATCGCATATACTTTTTTTGCTGATAGTATCAAGACCTACTCTTTCAAGAGCTTCACGGGCAGAAATTCTATCTTTTGTGCCTGGAATTTCTACTTTTTTTAATCTGTTATATGAACCCATAAGCACTAAATCATAAACATTAATAGGAAAATCCCAGTTTACAAAGTTTCTTGCAGGTACATAAGCTATATCATTTTTTAGTGCATGAGTTGGTCTTGAATATATATATACATTTCCTGCAGATGGTTTATTTATTCCTGCAATAGTTTTTAAAAGAGTTGTTTTACCTGAGTTATTAGGTCCAAGTACTGCCATTAATACACCACTTGGAATATCTAAATTAATATTAAAAAGAGTAGCTCTGCCGTTATATTCCACAGTTAAATTTTCTACTTTTACGGCTACATTTAACTGCTCTAAATGTTCTTTTGATGAATAAGTTCTAAGCATATTATTTTCCATTATTATATTTATTTTGATGATAATGCGTTTACTATTGTATTTATATTATGACGCATCATAGCTTCATAGTTATTATTATATCCAAGAGTATCAGAATAAAGAGTGCCGCCTATTTTTACAAAATGCCCCCTTGCCTTTAATGTAGACTGTAAAAGCCTTATATTTTTATCAGGCAGAGTAGCTTCTAAAAATAAAGTAGTAACATTTTTTTCTATTAATACATCTGCTAAATCATTAATATCTGCAGATGATATTTCACTTGATGTGCTTGAGCCCTGCAGATAATATGTTTCAAATCCATAAGCCCTGCCAAAATATGCGAAAGCATCATGTTCTGTTACTATGATACGCTTTTCCACAGGTATTTTTGCGACCTGGTCTTTTATATATTTATTTAATCTATCTAATATATATAAAAACACTTCTTCATTTTGGAAATATATCTGCTGGTTTACATTATTCATAGATACAAGGTTATCTGCAATAAAATGAGCCGCTGTTTTCCATAATACAGGGTCATGCCAAAAGTGCGGGTTTACTGATTCCTTATCGCTGTTTTTTTCTTTATCATATATAAGTTTGTCTTTTGGCAGACAGTCAATAATAGAAACTGCTGGAGTAATATTGCCTATTTTGCTTAATGCCCACTCTAATCTTCCTTCTAAACTTCCGCCGTTATATATAATAAGTGATGAATCTGTTATTCTAATAATATCTTTTTCTGTAGCAGTATATGAGTGAGGGTCATTTCCCCTTCTCATAGCAGTACTTGTTTCAATAAAATTTCCGCCAATAGATTTTACTAAATCATCTATAATTTCATTTGAACTCATTATAACTGATTTATATTTATTTTTCACAGTTTTTGGCTGGCATGCACTAATTACTATTCCTATAATTAATATACTGACTAATAAATATATTTTTTTCATTCTCTTATATTATTCCATCTTCTTTTAAAATATTTTCAAACTCTTTTAATAAAATATCTTCATTAACTTTTTTTAATATTTCGCCTTTTTTAAAGATAAGCCCTTGACCTTTGCCGCCTGCAATACCATAATCAGCTTCACGAGCTTCCCCCGGACCGTTTACAGCACAGCCCATAACAGCAACAGTAACAAGTGATTTTGATGTCTGCAGCATATCTTCTACTTTATTTGCTAAATCTATTAAATTAATTTCAGTTCTTCCACATGTAGGGCAGGATATGATTTCTGGACCTTTTCTTCTTAAATCAAGTGCTGATACTATCTGCCAGCCAGTTTTTACTTCATCTATCGGCTCGCCAGTTAATGAAACCCTTAATGTATCACCTATTCCAAGAGAAAGTATTGCACCAATTCCAACTGCAGATTTCACAGTACCTGCAAAAAGAGTGCCTGCTTCTGTTACTCCAACATGAAGTGGCGAGTTATCCTGTTCTGCAAACAGCTTATAAGCCTGAATAGTCATTGGAACAGAGCTTGATTTTAATGACACTTTAAAGTTATCAAAGTTTAAGTCATATAAATATCTGATATTTCTTAAAGCTGATTCAACAATAGCTTCTGCAGTTACACCCCTGCTTGCAAGTATATCTTTTTCCAGTGAACCTGAATTTATACCTACCCTTATGGCAGCACCTGCTGCTTTTACTGCATCAGTTACTATTTTCAGCCTTTCAAACCCGCCAAGATTACCGGGGTTTATGCGAATACAGTCAGCCCCAGATTCTACAGATTTAACTGCTAATTTATAGTCAAAATGGATATCTGCAATTAATGGTATATGTATTTTATCTTTTATTTCTTTTAATGCATTAGCAGCTACTTCATCAGGAACTGCACAACGGATTATCTCACAGCCTGCTTTTTCAAGCTCTAATATTTGCTGCACGGTTGATTCCACATCTCTTGTATCAGTATTTGTCATGGACTGAATAAGTACAGGATTACCGCCTCCAATTAATACACTGCCAACTTTTATTACACGGCTTTTCATTTACTTACCTTTATATAATTATAATTTTTATACTTTAACATATATATATTACTAAAATCAACTATTTTAATTTTCTTGTTTACTCATATTTTTAAACTGCATTGAAACTAATCTTTTTACAATAAAATTGGTGTTTTATATTTTTTAATAATATGTATTTGCATAATATTCTACACTATCCCTGCCGCCGCAAATCTTATAAAGCAAAATTTTTGTTATTTCATTCCTTATGCTCCGAATTGTATAACCATTCACAATTTTTTCTCCATTGCTGCAGCAACTCGCTAACGCTCAAGACTTTCTGATGAGCAAAACATTCCGAAAAAATTGCTCATATACAATTAAGTCGCAAAGATAACGAAATAACTTAGACAACTCTTAAAAGCAGAAATAGTGATATATAATATATTAACTTCAAAGACTATTTTTAATTTCTTATATATTTTTCCTTTATTATTATATATTTAAAAATATTTTTTCATAAAAATGGAGGTACACCAATTTTAATTTTCTTGTTTACTCATATTTTTAAACTGCATTGAAACTAATCTTTTTACAGTAAAATTGGTATTTTACATTTATAATATCCGTATTTTATGATTTTTCGGACATAACGGACACTGATATTTTTATGCAGCATATTATAGCTGATAAATTACATTACTTTTTAGGAGCAATAATATGGCAAATATAAAAAAATTAATAGAAAGAATACGCATAAAAATTAATGATACAGCATCTTTTGAATTTCAAGATAATGAACTTTTATCATATATCCATGAAGGCTTATCTATGCTTGAAATACTGCTGCTGTCTAATAAAGTACAGTTTAATATAACATATCTTTCTTCTGCTGCTTCAGTATGCCCAGTGCCTGAAGATATGCTTAAAATACATAAAATCACTGCTGATAAAAAAGAAATACCACTAAAAGATATTACTGATGATACCTACGGCTACTATATTTTAAATAATAATATAATACTGCCATGCACTAATGCAGAAATATATTATATTAAAGAATTTGATAGATACAGCATAGATGATGAAATAAATCTTCCTAATATTTATATAGAATATCTTTATAATAATGCAGTTATCAAAGCTCTATCAAGATTAGAATTTAATATGGAAACTGAAAAAAATGAACTTATGCAGCTTTCTTCTTTAATTATAAAAACTGCACTTCATAATAACAGTATATATCAAATGAAAAGATATAACGGGTATATATTATGAAAAAATCATCATATCACTCAAAAAACAGTGTAATCAAACTTTATAAGCCAATAGGTGGTATGTGCAACACTATAAGCGGCGAATATATAAAAGATAATCAAGCCTGCAGTATAAGTGGTGTTATATATAATGAAGATACAAATACTTTTCAAGGTTCGCCAGTATATAAAGCAGAACCTTCTTTTGCTGACCAAAAATTTGCAAAACTTTTTAATGTAGAATATAATGGCAAAAATGATGTTTTTGGTACATATTCCGGGGGCATAACAAATATTACTGAAAATAGAAATTATCCTATAGAAACAGGTGTTATACCAACTGATATAATATATAATCAAGATGGACTTTATATATCATCTTCATCAAATGTATATCATTTAAATATTGATGGAGAATTAACTAAAATAGCATTTTCCTTTGCACCATTTATGTGGCAGAGAATATCTGCAAGGCAGAGTGCCAGCTCTTATACAAATGCAGTTACATATTATAATGATAAAATCTATTTTAGTGATAACCGTGGAACTGGCTATATGACATTAAGCGGAGAAATTATAAAAATATTAAACAGTGAAATAAAAGTATTTGAATTTTTTCCGTGCAGTAATACCCTTTTTGCCTGTTATGCTAATGATATATATATTATTTCTGATAATGAATTAATACATTTTATGAATTTTGAACATCTTGGATTAAGAGTAAAAGTATGTGCATCTACTGATTACAGCCTGTTGATTTTAAATTATGATAAAGCTTATGAAATATATGAAGTAAATACTCTGACTAAAGCCATAACAACATATAGGATTAATGCTTTAAAAGGTCTTGGCACTTACGGCATAAAATATTTAAGAGTTATAAATAATAAATTTTACTTATTAGTAAATGAAACTGATGAATCATTTTCCTATAATTATGCATCTCTTTACAGACTTACTTTTAACGGTTCAGAATATAATATAGTAGAGAAATTATTTGAAAATATTTCTAAAAACAATTTTTTACTGGATGTTTTATATATAAACTCTAAATTGATATGCTACTTTGGTTCTCAGTATGATAGTCCTATATTTAATGATACTATTGAGCTTTATGAATACAGCAATAAAAAATTAGTATATCTAAGCTACTCAAACAGTCCTGCAAATACTGGGGTTACCCAAAATCTTTCTGTAAAAGGCAGCAGACTTTACTGTGCAAATAACTATGGAATGTATTATGTTGATATTTTGCCGTCAAAAGAGAATATACCATGTCTTTTAGTGCAAAATGGAAGATTAATTGTTCCGCAAAATTCTACTTTATATTTCAGTGGTGCAGGTGATTTTTACAACTGGTCATGGAATACAGACAGTGATGCACAATTTATAGAAATAGGTTATAAAGACGGCGGTAAAATCATATATGCTGCTCTTGTACTGGACAGTATTATTGTTTTTAAGGATAACGGCAATATATACAGACTTGCAGGCAGTTACCCATACTGGACTGTATCAAAACTTGGAGAAATAGATAAACTGACAAGTAAAGCTATTACTTTTGGCTCTGAAATAATTTTTGGAGCATCTTCTGGCATCAAAAAAATAGGTGTTACAGAATATTATGGGGACTTTTTTTTATCTGATTACCAGCAGTATGTACATGATAAAAATATTTCAGATGTAAGCCTGTGCAGAGAGCGAAATACTGTTATTTTTATTAATGATGAATATATTTTTGAGTACAGCAGCATTTTAAAAGGGTTTACTATTTATAAAAATAATATAACGGATAAAATACAGCAGATTATAGAAGTATATGAAGAAAATGATACTTATTCAAGCTATGCTTTAAATTCGAATGGTATTCTTTATAAAGCAGATAAAACAGCACTTAACAGTATAGATGTAAAATATAAAGAAATAAAAAACAACCAATATATTTTAGTTAAAGCAGTTACTGTTTTTACACCAGAATTGCAAAATGATGAAACATTTACATTAAAGATAAATGAATATAATAATACATTCACTTTAAAGGCAGGCAAAACTCGCCATAAATATTTTATTCTAAAAAAATTAAATGATTTACAGCTTGAATTATCCCATAATGGTGATTTTTTCATAGATAATATTTTTATAGAATACTCCACTATTGGAGAATAAATAAACGGAGGAAAATTATGAGTTTTTGGGAAGGATTTAATAAACTACTTTTCGGAGAAAATAAATCAAGTAATAAACAGCAAGAGCAGTATGATAAAGTAGCAGATTATGATAACAGAATGGAAGATTTTGAAAATTTAAGCGGTTCTGCAATAAATGAAATGGCAAACCGTGGAATAATTAATTCTTCTGTTACTGCCAAAGCATTAGGCACAGCTGCAGCTGAAGCTGAAAATAACTACTGGAATGACCAGATGAAATTATTAGGCTACAGCTATGGCACAGATAAAAAAGGTATTGCCGATGATTTATCATCAACCTTTACAAAAAGCTTTATAAAAAGCATATTTTAAAATAATAAATAAAAATGTCCGCTTTGCCTTACACTGCTAAAGCGGACCAGCGAATAATTAATGGTAGATACCTTATGGGAAAAGATACCTGCTAATAATCATTTATATATTTATATGTCCGCTCATATTATGAGCGGACAATATTATTTATTAAATAAGATAAAATATCTTATCTCTTACTTCATAGTATGCAAAGCACCAGCTTTTGTCATTGGTCTTGTTTTATGACATACTATACAGTTTTTAGCTGGTGTATTGCTCCAGTTGCCTACAGGGATTACACAGCTTGTGCCGCAGTGTGAGCCTGGGTCAGTTTGAACTCCTGATGCAAAGTTAGCTCTTGCATGGCTCATTGGATATGCTGTTTCATGACATGAATCACAGAAATCTTGTTTATGACATGTCTGGCATGTTGTCCTGTTCCACCTTGATTCTAAACCGTGTGTTTTATTCACAAAAGTTACTGTATGGCTTCTTGGGGCTGTATCTTCATGACATGCTATACATTCACTTCTTTCTTCGTGGCACATTAAACATTCACTCATATTAGTTTTAGCTGCCTGCCCGTGCTGTTTCTCCCAAGTGCTGTTATGTGTGGACGGTTTTGTGCTGTCTACTGCAAAGGATACACTTGCTATAAGTAAAGAGAATAAACCGATTATTAATAATTTCATTTTCATTATATATTCCCCCTACCAGATAAAGTTCGCCCAAATACTTACTGTATGAATATCAGGCTGGAAGTCCGCACTTTTAAATAAATCTGCATATTCATAAGTATAATCAAGCTGTAATACACACCAGTCTACTGGACGATACATTGCACCAATGTATGCCATTGTTGTATTTTCATTTCTTTCGCTTAAATTCAGCATTTCTTCGCCATACTGTGGGTATGATTTAATTGGGCTGTTTCTATACTGGTAATTCTGCACATTCACACCTAACCAGGCTTCTATTCTGTCGGTAAATACCTGAGTCATTCTAAATCCACCCATTACTTTTGAGTTGCTGTCCTGTCTTTTGTATTCTGCTACATCGTACCAGTCTACTATTAAGCTTAAGTAGTTGTTTTTATGGATTAAGCCTACAAAATCTACATTACCAAATACTCTTTGATAATCTCTATCGCCGTATGCTTCGCTAAAGTTAAATCTTGTTTCCCAGCCTAAGCCTACTATTACATAGTCTGTGATACCTTGTGTCAGCATTACGCCACCCATTACATATTCACTACTTCCACCTAACATATCTTCATACATTGATACATATGGGTTAATGTCCCCTGTATTTTTGTCATACTGACCTGCTATATATGCTGATATTCCTGTACGGCTTGCATCAATATTAGCATCTAAGCCTGCTTCATAAAGCATTGCTTTACCTACTATTGCTCCTTCAAGATATATATTTGATGATATTATATCTGGAAAGTTTAAGTTCTGGTCTATTCTGCCTTTGGCTACATGTGTATTGAAATCGCCGCCATCTTCATGCATAAAGTAGTTGTATTCTGCTCTGATTTTTGTGCCGCTTATAGATACAGGCACTTCTATTGCTGCACCTACTACAGATGTTTTTAAGTTGCTGTAATAGCTGACAGGTAAACCACCATATACATCAAGTTTGAAATAGTCGCATGTATCAAAATGAAGGCTGCCGCCGTCTATTTTATACATATCTAAGTTGTTTAAGTAGATTCTTCCCGCTGCTATATCTGTATATGGCACTACTTTTTTAAACTCTACATTAGCCTGGTATATTCTAAAGTTACCGTCATACTGACCGTTTAAGCGGGTATATTCATCATATTTTCTTGATGTATAAAGTCCGTCATAAAACTGGTTGTATCCGCTTCCCTGCTGTGTTGCTGATATGCCGTCCATTGTGCTGCCGCCAATACTTGGAAGGCTGTCGTAAGCTCCACGCATATTTAAGTTTACATTCACTGTGCCTTGTCCCAGTTTTGCATCACTTAATCTAAGTCTTGCATACTGATAGATTGACCAGTCTTCATCTTCGCCAAATTTCATTGTGGCTCTTGTTGTTAACCCTATTTTTAATATCCCTGCATCACCAAAATCTAAGCCGTTAAGACTTGCTTTGATACCGTTGGCATTTACATGCTTACTCCATGAGTCTGGTGTAACATAAGCATCACCAACATAGGCAAAAGCAGGAAGTGATAACGCTAACAAACATGTTAATGTATATAACATCAGCCTTTTCATAGGCATTTGCTCCTTAATTAATTATTTAGAGAACTTAAAAACTCATAATCGTATTTTAAATACTCTCTTAAAAAGTGAGTTAATGGTAAATAAAAGATTTTTCCCTGCTCAAACATTTCCATTTTATTTATAAATTCATCAATATAATTTAATAAATGGTCTTTAAGAAATTCTTTTTGAGCATTTATTACTATATTATAGTTGCCTTCTTTACCATCCTGCATACATCTAACTGTTTTTCTTGATAAATATGACAAGAACATAAGTTCATAGGCAATAAAGTCTTCTGGTTCATTAGAATTATGAAAATCTGTATCAAAACCAAAATTTTTATATAACTTTAAAACCTGTTCCCTTGATTCTTGATTTACAAGGTGCTCTAATGATGTATAGTATGATTCAGAATTTGGAACACTGTCAGTTAATGCAAATATTCTTGTAAATGCTCTAAGATTATCTAATTTAAATTCATCTAAGTCTTTACCTTTTAATGAATTATATTTATCAATAAAATCTTCAAGCTTTTCAATTTCTTTTCCTGCAGTTTCTGATATATCTTCCAAATCTTTTAATAATGGTAAGATTTCCTGCATCATTTTATATTCATTTTCACTTACAGGCTCTAAAAAAAGTTTCGCAAAAAAAGCATAAATTACTTCTCTGCCGCCATGTATTTCTTGTAAATCTACTGCCATATTTTCTCCAAAAGACTTACCAGTAATAATACTGGTAAGCCTGTATTTATTAGTTTCCGTTGTTAAGGGTTACTGTTCTTGTGCGTTTTTTAATAAGCATTGAAGGTCCAGTTTCATTTGTGTTATTTGCATACGCATAAGGGAAATCACTTGCATTTAACTGAACAGCATCATGGTATTTTGATTGTAAAGTTTCAAAATCACCAAAATCAAGTGCGTGTCCAACACATGATGCAACACATACAGGTTTTTCACCTTTTTCAACACGGCTCATACACATATCGCATTTCTGCATAGGGTGAGCAATTGTCCATGAAGATTTTTGTTCTGGTTCTTGTTTATCATCAGCAATGTGTGGTGCTGCAAATGGACATGCAGTAATGCAAAGCTGTAAGCCTATACATTTACTTCTATCTACATAAACAATACCATTGTCTTTTTTAATTATTGCATTTTGTGAGCATGCAGCCTTACATGCTGGCTCTTCACAGTGGTTACAGCTCATTGCAAGGTTAAACATAGCTATTGGGCCGCCATCTGCTTTATATGTATTTACTTTTCTCCAGCGAACTGGTCCTGGGTTTACCTGATTCCAGTCTTTGCAAGAAACAGAACATGAATTACATGACATACATCTAGTTTGGTCAAAATAAAATGCATAACGCATGATTATCTCCTATAATTATTTATTTTTTATCCATACCATAGCAGACTGTTGTCCGTTACCATGGTCTACCCTTGAAGGTCTTTGAGCCATAAGTGTGTTAGCGCAGCCACCATCATCTACACCATCAACTGGGTCTGGGTCATACCAGCAGCCTTGGTGAAGTCCAATAAAGCCTCTTACTACCCTGTCAGTAACTCTTGCAATAACACGAACATCACCTACTGGGTTACCTATTGTGATTAATTGACCATCAGCAATGCCTTCTGCTGCTGCGTCCTGGTCATTCATCCATACTTCACTCCAAGAAGCTACTTTCTCTTTTCCAGCTATTGGCTGACCATTTGCAATTGTTTGGTTAAGACGAGTAAGGCTTGCAGTTTCACCAACTTTAACTTCCTGAGCTGCACCTATGTTGCCATACTCATTCCAGTCATTACCAGAATATAAGCCACCGCCTTTAATTCTGTGAGTCAGTTCTCTTAAATAAGCATTTTCTGATTGAGATGAGTGAGCTCTATATCTATCATGAGTAGTAGTTAAGAGATAACCTTTGCTCATATCTAATGTATTTTTACCATTCATTACACCATAAGCTTCATTGAAGTAGTCTTCATAAGCATAGTATAAAGGAATAGGATAAACTAATGGGTCTCCTTCAAAGTCTTTGTTAGCCTGACCTGTTGGAAGTCCTTGACTTGCAAGAACACCATGCCATTGTTCAAAACGGTGTTCATAGCAGTAAACAAGTGATTCAGAATATACATGGAATCTGCCAGATGATTTTGGACATGCATCAATAGTTGCCTGCAGCCATTGAGCACCATATCCTGCTTTTTCATTTGTTTCAATAGTTGGAACAAATGCAGTAGACATATCTCCAGCAAGATATTTATCAAGATTGTCCCTTAAAGTAGTTTTAGTTACTGAAACAGGTGCATATTCATTTGCTGTTTTTGGTGCATATGGGTTATTAATAAAATCTTCCCATTTTTTACCATAGTATAAGCTTGAAGAATTAACACTTGCTTTACCAAATGCTTCTTTTACTAAGTCTTCAATTTGCTGATTAGGAACGCCGCCAGTAAATTTAGTTGCAAGTTCATCACCAACACCTTTTAATCTACCTACTGCTTTTAAAAAGTCATTTGTAAAGTTCCATTGAGATTTAGCTTGACCTGGAGCATTACTTACAACTGGAATATATAATGAGTTACCAAGAGAGATACTAATAATATCTTCCTGTTCCCAAGTAGTAGCTGCTGGTAACACATAGTCTGACCATCTTGGAGATGGAGATAAGAAGTTATCAAATGATACCATGCAGAATGTATCTGGATTATCAGGTTCTGTAGAACCTAAATCAAGAGCTTCAAACATTTCTCTTGCATCATTTGGGTCCATATGCTGGTTCATAGGAATGTTACCACCAGAGTTTAAGATAAATCTGAAACCTGCTTTTAATGGTTTACCATCTTCACCATTTTTCCATTGATAATATCCATCTGCTGTTGTTTTTATTTTGCCATCAGCTTCTCTATCCCAAGTATAAAGAGCTTTTGCACCACCATCTTCATAATAAACACCAGATTCAGAATTTGCATAATCCCAGTCAGGTATATATTTTGCATTATAACCATTTGCAGCTAATTGGTCTTTAAATGCAAATTTAATAGCATTATGCCATTGTGTACATGAAATAACTGGTGTTGTTGGATTGCTTGGAACATCTGGACGGCTTACCCTTACACTTAATGTACCTTTTGCACTGCCTCTAGAACCACCAAAAGCTCTACCTAAACCATCACCTGTCATACCCCAAGTTTTAGAAAGAATGAGAAGTGCTTGTAAAGCAAACATATTAATTACACCGTTTGCCTGCTTTTGCTGAGCACCGCACCATTCGCTGTATATTGGATGGTTATCTGGGTTAAAATAAAGTTCTGCTAAATCTTTAATAGCCTGTTCTGGTATACCAGTTATTGCAGATGCCCATTTTGGTGATTTAGGTGTTAAGAAATCTTGTTTAGTTTGATATTTTGTTGCATCTCCTGCTGCTGCAGTATAAGAGCATATAGAACCATTTCTTTTAGCTTGTTTAGTTGCAAACTGATTAGCTACATAGTTACCGCTGTATGCAGCTTTTGTAAGCCTGTCATCATTACCCATAATATAAGCAGAAAGTGATTCACCTTTAGGAACTGCATTTACTTTTACAGAACCATCTAATGGGTCTGTATCAAAAGTAATAGCTCCTGTTTCTTTATTTACATAATATTCTGGAGAATCAAAGAAACCGTATACCATTGTATCAATATAGTTTACATCTAATTGTAATTTTTTATCTACATCGTTTCTAATATTACCATCTACATCAAATGTGTTTGTTATCATATGATGGAGCATACCAAGAATTAATGCTGTATCTGTATAAGGTCTCATTTGATACCAAGTATCAGCAAGAGTTACACCAGTATCAACAAATTCTGGTCCAATAAACCATACTTTACCGCCGCGTTGTTTCATCATTTCAACAGAACGGATTTCTGAATATGCTGAGCTGTTTACTGTTGATAATGCATTTGAACCCCATAATACAATATTGTTAACTGCACTTGCTACTGTATTAGCATCTGCACTGCCACCATTATAACCAGTGTAGCCTGTTCCGAAGAATGATTTTTGGTGGAAAGAATAGTCATGAGTATATTTTGCATAACCACCCATTAAGCTGGCTGCTGCTGATGTGCTGATACCAGTCCAAATACCAGTATAGCCGCCACCCTGCCAGCTTGAAGAGTAAGCACCGCATGCATAAATTGAATGGAATGCTTCTGGACCGTATTTATCAGTAATAGCTTTATGTTTTCTAGCTATTTCATCTAAAGCCTGTTCCCATGAAATGCGAACGAAACCTGATAAATCACCACGTTTTTTAGTTTGTTTTAATGGATATTTTAATCTTCCTGGATGATATAAACGGAATTTATAAGCACGACATTTTGCACATGCTCTTGAAGATGAGCAGTTAGGGTTATCGCTGTCCATTACCTGACCAGTTGTATCTATAACATTTTCATCTGTAACGAAACGCTTAATAACACCATTTTTTACATGTGCTTTTATAAGACATTTTGCACCGCAGTTGTGACCGCTTGTGCCATAACGAATATAATCGGGAGTTAAATCTTCTTCATCTGTGGAACCAGTACCATCCCCCCCCCGTAGATGATTTCAGAGCCGCTGTCTTTAGAGCAGCCATACATAGCAGCCATTGCACCAAGAGCTGCTGTGCCTTTTAAAAAGGAACGTCTTGAAACTGAGCTTTCTTCTAATGATTCTAAAACATTAGTTTCTTTTCCCATATTCTATGCCTCCAAATTTTTTTGTATTCTTAATATACTAAAAAATAGAACTAAATCAACTATAAAATATCCATTTTTTCTCCAAATTTAACATTTTTAACATTTTTGTCAATTTTAACTATATATTTTTTCTTAATATTATCAATAATTAAGATATTTTTTGTCTTATTATCATATAAAATTTATATGGATAATATAAAATTTTATAAATATTTTCTTTAAATAATTAAGTATTATATTTACAAGAAAATACATCATAACAAATTGATTTATTATACAATTTTCTACTTTTAAATTTTTATAGATTTATAATATTTCGTAAAAATATAAAATGATTATAAAATAAATATATGCAGATATATTATTAATGATAAAGCAAATACATATTGGTTAAAGTTTATTCATTTATTAAACTTTTTTAAAATATATGAACAAGCCTGCTTATGCTTTATAATTATACAACATATCACATATAATAGTGATTACTTCAGCTATTCTATTTTTATATTAAAACTAATTTTGCAGTTTTTAGTATTATATTTAAATATCTATTACATTTTTTAATAATAAAAAAAGCTCCCTTAAAATTAAGGGAGCTGATGTATTTAGTTTATTAATAAACTATCTTTTTGGTTTAGCTGTTTCTTTAATGTATACTATACCGTTTTTGTGTCCTGGAACAGAACCTTGAACGAGTATAACATTTTTTTCAGGCATAACTTTTACAACTTTTAATCTTTGAGTTGTAACAGTTTCCACACCTAAGTGACCAGCCATTTTTTTACCTTTGTTTACTTCTGCAGGCCATTCTTTCATACCTATAGAACCAAGTCTACGGTGAAAGCCTGAACCGTGACCGCCAGGGCCACCTGCGAAGTTCCAGCGTTTCATACCACCAGCGAAACCTTTACCTATTGTTACGCCTTGGATATCAACTAAGTCGCCTTCTGCAAAGATTTCTGTGCTGATTGTTTGGCCTACATTGTAGTCATCAATAGCATCAACACGAACTTCACGAAGATATTTCATTGGCTTAACATCTGCTTTTTTGAAATGTCCAGCCATAGGTTTATTAACTTTCTTTTCTGAGAGTATCTCTTCGAACCCGATTTGTATAGCATTATAGCCATCAGATTCAACGGTTTTTTTCTGTACAACGACACATGGGCCTGCTTGTACAACCGTAACCGGAATAACCGCCCCATTATCAGAAAATACTTGTGTCATTCCGATTTTTTTACCGATAATTCCCTTTGCCATTTATTCCTGCCTTTATTAGAGTTTAATCTCTACGTCTATGCCCGCAGATAGCTCAAGATTCTTAAGTGCATCGATTGTTTGAGGGTTATACTCAAAAATATCGATTAAACGCTTATGAGTCCTTATTTCAAACTGCTCACGAGAGTTTTTATGAACGTGAGGAGAACGTGTTACACAAAATTTTTCAATGCGAGTAGGAAGTGGTATTGGACCAACAACTCTAGCACCTGTTCTTTTAGCTGTGTTAACAATGTCTTTCACAACTTTATCTAAAATTTTGTGTTCAAAAGCTTTAAGTTTAATTCTTATCTTTTGATTTTCCATTATAATCTACCAGCCTGATTACTCAATGATTTCAGTAACAACGCCTGCACCAACAGTTCTACCACCTTCACGGATAGCAAAACGTAAACCTTTTTCCATAGCGATAGGTTGAATAAGTTGAACTTCGCAGCTGATATTATCACCAGGCATAACCATTTCAACGCCTTCTTGAAGAACGATGATACCAGTAACATCAGTAGTTCTGAAATAGAACTGTGGACGGTAACCACCGAAGAATGGAGTGTGACGGCCGCCTTCATCTTTAGTTAAGATATAAGCTTCAGCTTTGAATTTTTTGTGTGGAGTGATTGTGCCAGGTTTAGCTAAAACTTGACCACGTTCAACTTCGTCTTTTTTAGTACCACGGAGTAACACACCAATGTTATCACCAGCAACACCTTCATCTAAAAGTTTACGGAACATTTCAACGCCTGTAACTGTAGTTTTAGCAGTGTCGTGGATACCAACGATTTCAACTTCTTCACCAACTTTAATAACACCACGTTCTACACGACCAGTAACAACTGTACCACGGCCAGAGATAGAGAAAACATCTTCAATTGGCATTAAGAATGGTAAATCAACAGCTCTTTCTGGAGTTGGAATGTATGCATCTAATGCAGCTAATAAGTCCCAAATAGGTTTAGTTAAAGTTTCATCAGTTGGGTTTTCTAATGCTTTTAAAGCAGAACCTTTGATGATTGGAGTGTCATCACCAGGGAATTCGTATGAAGATAATAATTCTCTGATTTCCATTTCAACAAGTTCTAAAAGTTCAGCATCGTCAACCATATCACATTTGTTCATGAAAACGATGATGTATGGAACGCCAACTTGACGAGCAAGAAGGATGTGTTCACGAGTTTGTGGCATAGGGCCGTCAGCTGCAGAAACAACTAATATAGCACCGTCCATCTGAGCAGCACCAGTAATCATGTTTTTTACATAGTCGGCGTGACCTGGGCAGTCAACGTGTGCATAGTGACGAGTTTCAGATTCATATTCAACGTGGCTTGTTGCAATAGTAATACCGCGTTCTCTTTCTTCTGGAGCTTTATCAATGTTTGCATAATCTACGAAAGATGCAAGACCTTTTTGAGATAATACGTTTGTTAAAGCAGCAGTTAATGTAGTTTTACCGTGGTCAACGTGACCAATTGTACCAACGTTAACGTGTGGTTTTTTTCTTTCAAATTTTTGTTTAGCCATGATTTATTCCTCCAAATCTTATTAATTTCTAGATTTTATAATTTCTTCTGCAATATTTGCAGGTACTTCTTCATAGTGGTCAAACTGCATAGTGTAAGTTGCACGACCTTGTGTAATAGAGCGTAATTCTGTAGAGTAACCAAACATTTGTTTTAATGGAACCATCGCATTAATAACTTGTGCGTTACCTTGAACATTCATACCTTCTATTCTACCGCGTCTTGAACTTAAGTCACCCATTACATCACCCATGTATTCATCAGGTGTAACAACTTCAACTTTCATAATTGGCTCTAAAAGCACAGGAGAAGCTTGTTTCATACCATCTTTAAATGCCATAGATGCAGCAATTTTGAATGCCATCTCGTTAGAGTCAACTTCGTGGAAAGAACCGTCAAATACAGTAACTTTAAAGTCAACAACAGGGTATCCTGCAACAATACCATTTTCCATAGCTTCAGTAACACCTTTTTCAATAGCTGGAATATATTCTTTTGGTATTGCACCACCAACGATTTTGTTTTCAAATTCAAAACCAGCACCTGGTTCAAGTGGAGTCATTTCTAACCAGCAGTGGCCATAGTTACCTTTACCGCCAGACTGTTTAATGTATTTACCTTCAGTTTTAACTGCTTTACGGAAAGTTTCACGATAAGCAACTTGAGGGTTACCAATGTTAGCTTCCACTTTAAATTCTCTTTTTAAACGGTCAACAATAATTTCAAGGTGGAGTTCGCCCATACCTGAAATAACTGTCTGGCCAGTTTCTTCATCAACTCTTACTCTAAAAGATGGGTCTTCAGAAGCAAGTTTGCCTAATGCAACAGAAAGTTTATCTTGGTCTGCTTTTGTTTTTGGTTCAATAGCAATAGATATAACTGGCTCTGGGAATTCCATAGCTTCTAATATGATTGGGCTTTTTTCATCACAAAGAGTATCCCCTGTTGTAGTGAATTTAAGACCAACTGTTGCACAAATATCACCAGCACGGATTTCTTTAATTTCTTCCCTTTTATTAGAGTGCATTTTTAAAAGACGGCCGATACGTTCCTTTTTATCTTTAGTAGAGTTAAGAACATAGTTACCAGCTTCAAACACACCAGAATAAACACGGAAATATGCAAGCTGTCCCATGTATGGGTCAGTCATAATTTTAAATGCTAATGCAGCAAATGGTGCATCATCACTAGCTTCACGAGTTTCTTCCTGATTAGTTTCTGGATTAATACCAGTAATAGCAGGAATATCAAGTGGTGATGGAAGATAATCAACTACTGCATCAAGAAGTTTTTGGATACCTTTATATTTAAAAGCTGTACCGCATAATACAGGGTTAAACTGTAATGATACAGTACCTTTACGAAGTGCAGATTTAATTTCTTCATTAGAGATTTCTCCGCCTTCAAGGTATCTTTCCATAAGTTCTTCATCAGCTTCAACAGCTGTTTCTATCATTTTAGCACGATATTCTGCAGCTTTGTCTTTAAGGTCAGCAGGAATTTCTACTTCCTTAAATTTCATACCAAAATCGCCTTCAACATCCCAAATGTAGCCTTTCATTTCTATTAAGTCTACAACACCTTGGAATTTATCTTCAGCACCTATTGGTATTTGAATTGCAACAGGTGTAGCACCAAGTCTGTCATTCATCATTTCAAGAACACGGTAGAAGTTAGCACCAGTTCTATCCATTTTGTTTACGAATGCAACTCTTGGAACTTTATATTTATCAGCTTGTCTCCAAACTGTTTCAGACTGTGGCTGAACACCAGCAACAGCACAAAATACACCAACTGCACCATCTAATACTTTAAGTGAACGTTCAACTTCAATAGTAAAGTCAACGTGTCCTGGAGTATCAATAATATTAATAACATAGTCTTTCCAGAAGCATTGTGTAGTAGCAGAAGTAATAGTGATACCTCTTTCTCTTTCCTGCTCCATCCAGTCCATAGTAGCTGCACCATCATGAACTTCACCGATTTTATAGTTAACACCAGTGTAGTAAAGAATACGTTCAGTTGTAGTAGTTTTACCAGCATCAATGTGAGCCATGATACCGATATTTCTTTGTAAATCTAAAGATTTTGCTCTTGCCACAACAAACTCCTGTTATTACCATCTAAAATGTGCGAAAGCTCTGTTAGCTTCAGCCATTTTGTGTGTATCTTCGCGTTTTTTAATAGATGCACCTTTGTTAGATGCTGCATCCATTAATTCGCCAGCAAGACGCTCAACCATAGTTCTTTCTTTTCTAGAGCGAGATGCTGTAATAATCCATTTAATAGAAAGTGCCTGCCTTCTTGCTGCTCTAACTTCTGTTGGCACTTGGTATGTAGCACCACCAACTCTGCGAGATTTAACTTCAAGAACAGGTTTAACATTTTCAATAGCTTTTTTGAAAACTTCTATACCTTCTTCGCTGCCTCTTTCTTTAATTAAATCTAATGTTTTGTAAAAAATGCCTTCAGCAACTGATTTTTTACCAGAATACATTAAACTGTTAATAAATTTTGTAACAAGTGTATCCTTATATATTGGATCAGGTAACACTTCGCGTTTTTTAGTTCCTCTTCTGCGTGCCATTTATATTCCTCTCTTATTTAGGCCTTTTAGCACCGTATTTAGAACGGCTTTTTTTCCTGTTTGCAACACCAGCAGTATCTAATGCGCCACGAATAACTTTGTAACGAACACCTGGTAAGTCTTTTACCCTTCCGCCACGAACAAGAACAACTGAGTGCTCTTGAAGGTTGTGACCGATACCTGGGATATAAGCTGTTACCTCAATACCATTTGTTAAACGAACCCTTGCAACTTTTCTTAAAGCTGAGTTAGGTTTTTTAGGTGTTGTGGTATATACACGAACACACACTCCACGCCTTTGTGGGTTTGCTTGTAATGCCGGAGATTTAGTCTTTTTAATCATTTCCATACGACCAAATCTAACTAACTGATTAAGAGTCGGCAAAGAACACCTCCAATAAAATTATGACATTATGCCATGAATGTATTTATTTATTAAAATTTTTCTGCCCCTGTAAAAAAAGCAATTTTAATTTTTATTAATAACTTAGCTTGTCGGAAACTCCCCTTTAATGACATAGGCATGATAGACCTGGCGGTTTGTTTCCATCTCAATGGCACAAATCTTATATCATCTAAAATAAAAAAGCAAGTATTTTTTTTATATTTTATTACATTTTTACTTACTTATTCATTTTCTTAAATTTATTAAAATTTTCTATTGACTTTATTTTTATTTGATGATATTGAAAATCATAATCAATACTGATTAAAATTTTAATTAAGGAGTTATTTATGGAAGAACAAATAAACAGAATGCCTTTAATAGGTGATAATGCACCAGAATTTAAAGCGGTTACTACTCAGGGAGAAATTAATTTTCCTTCTGATTATAAAGGTAAATGGGTAATATTATTTTCCCATCCTGCTGATTTTACACCTGTTTGTACTACAGAATTTATGACTTTTGCATCTATGATGGATGATTTTGATAAATTAAATGTACAGCTTGTGGGCTTATCTGTAGATTCCCTGTATGCTCATATTGCATGGCTTAGGAAAATACAGGAACTTGAATGGAATGGTTTAAAAAATATTAATGTTACATTCCCATTAATTGAAGATATTCGTATGGAAGTGGCTAAAAAATATGGTATGATACAGCCTAATCAGTCTAATACTCAGGCAGTTCGTGCAGTATTTATTATTGACCCAAAAGGTATTATCCGCACCATTTTATATTATCCGCTTTCAACAGGCAGAAATTTTGATGAAATAAAAAGAATTGTGATTGCTCTGCAGAAAGCTGACAGTGACGGAGTTGCAACACCTGCTGACTGGCGTCCTGGTGATGATGTAATTATACCAACAGCCGGCAGCTGCGGCACAGCAAAAGAACGCATGGAAAGTAAAGATGATAATATGTACTGTCTTGACTGGTTCATGTGCTTTAAAAAAGAAAAATAAGTAAAACACATTCCCCAAAAACATAACTAACCCCCATTTTCATAAATGGGGGTTTATTTTTTACTGATTATTTTCTTCTATTTCTTTTAAGATTTCTCTTGTTCTGATAAGGGCCTTATCAATATGGTTTGTAACATTTTCCTCCCCTATCATTTCTATAAAGTGCATTTTTTTAAGTGTTGCATAAGGCACTGGATTTACACCAGATAAAACAAGCTGAGTGCCTGCCTTTTTGCATGTATTATAGAAATTTTCTAAGGCATGTTCCCCTGTTGCATCTATAGCAGGAACATTTCTCATACGGAGAATAAATACTTTTGGTGTTTTACCTATATGCTCTAATGTATTAATCAGCATATCTGCAACACCGAAGAAGAAAGGTCCGTTAATTTCATATACTTCAACACCTTCTGGTATATCTTTATTAGATGTTGCATCTGGGTCTGCAATATCCTGAGCAGTTTTTTCTGATGCATCAAAATTTATTTTACCCATACTTGTAACATCGCTCATGCGTTTCATAAAAAGAAGTGCAGCAAGCACAACACCGACCTGTACAGCAGCAGTTAAGTCTATTATAATAGTCAGTATAAATGTTGTAAGCAGAACAACCACATCGCTTTTTGGCGAGCTTAAAAGGTTTGCCATATTTTTTATACCCATCATATCAACAGAAACTACTAAAAGCACACCAGCAAGAGCAGCCATTGGTATTATCTCTATTAAAAATGAAAAGAAAAGTATAAATAAGCATAAAAATACTGCATGTATCATACCAGAAAGTGGAGTTACGCCGCCGGCTCTTACATTTGTTGCAGTTCTTGCGATTGCTCCAGTTGCAGGAATACAGCCAAAAAATCCGCTTAAAATATTTGCAACACCCTGACCAACAAGTTCTGTATTTGATTTATGATGTGAACCTGTCATACCGTCTGCCACAACTGCAGAAAGCAGAGATTCTATACCTGCAAGCAGTGCAATAGTTATAGCTGCAGGAAATAATGCTCTTATTTTATCAATGGTTACTTCAGGTACTGTAAATGATGGGAATACCGCATTAATTGTGCCAAACCTGTCCCCTATTGTTTCAGCATTAAGCCCTAAGAAAAAGCATACTGCTGTTGATATTACAATAGCCACAACATGCGATGGTATATTTGTAGACATTTTTCTTATAATTAATATGATAATAACTGTACATATACCTATTGCAGCAGATGATATATTAATTGTAGAAAGGTTTGAAAATATGCTTATCCATTTATCTATAAATTCTGGTGATGTTTCTTTATATGTAAGCCCTAAAAAGTCTTTTATCTGAGATGAAAAAATAACAACACCAATACCTGCTGTGAAACCTGTTGTAACAGGATATGGAATAAATTTAATAAATGAACCTACTCGTGCTATGCCTAAAAATATTAATATTATACCTGCCATAATAGTGGCAATAAGTAAGCCGTCATAGCCATGCTGAGCTATAATACCATATATAATAATAACGAATGCACCAGTAGGACCGCCTATCTGATAACGGCTTCCGCCTAAAAATGAAATAAAAAAACCTGCAATAACTGCAGTAAATATACCCTGAGATGGTGTTGCACCACTGGCAATAGCAAAAGCCAGTGCCAAAGGTACTGCCACAATACCTACAGTTATACCTGCAAACAAGTCTTTTTTAAATAATGCTAAAGAATAATTTTTCATTACTTCAAAAAATACTGGAGTAAACCTTTCCTTAGATGCCATGATATGCCTCTTTCCCCTGTGTTTTTATATTAGAAAATTCATATAATACTTATATAATAAAATATCAATAGAAATTCATAAAATATTTTAAATATATTATTTTATCATTGATATTAATTTTTTTAATGTTATAATCTGCCCTATGAGTCATACAGGGTGTAACCATGGCTGCATACACAGGAAAGAAATTAAAGTAGAACAGATGAAAGAACTTTATGTTTTCAGGTGTGCAGCACAAAAAAAATACATGACAAAAGATGAAATAAAAACTAGATGCAGCCTTTTTCAAGGTCCGCTTAAAATAAAGGAACATTCTATTGACGAATTTCTTAGCTGAATATAATTTCTTATTTTATATCAATATTTAAGGAGAGTAAATGACTTCAAGTATTTTACCAAAGTATACTAAAAACGAAGAAATAATGAATGCAGTAACCCATGGTATTGGTGCAGGGCTCAGTATTGCTGGGCTTGTAGTGTTAGTTGTATTTGCATCAATGCATGGCGATGTATGGAAAATAGTTGCTTCAGCTATATATGGAGTTTCTATGATAGTATTATATACTGCTTCCACACTTTACCACAGCTTTTCAAAAACAAAAGCAGCTTCAAAATTAAATATGTTTGACCATATATCTATATACTACCTTATTGCAGGCTCTTATACTCCATTTATGCTTGTAAACTTAAGAGGCGGCTGGGGCTGGTCTATTTTTGGTGTTGTATGGGCATGCGCTATTGCCGGCACTGTTTTAAAAATCATATACGGCAATAAATTAAGAAAAGTATCTACCATTATATATCTTGCCATGGGCTGGATAATTATTATTGCTATATATCCTTTTGTAAAAAATGTAGAAACAGGCGGCATTATTCTTGTTGTACTTGGCGGTCTTTCATATACTATCGGTGTTATATTTTATAAATGGAAATCACTGCCATTTAACCATGCTATATGGCATCTTTTTGTACTTGCTGGCACAGTTTTACAGTTTTTTGCTGTACTTTTTTATGTAGTATTAATTTAAAAAATTTTCTATCTTCTACAAAAAGGAAACTTAAATGATTATTAAACTTATACAGCCTAAAATGCGTAAAAGACCAATGGATACTGGTCTTAAAACTCAAATGTCCCCTTCTCTTGGTCTTTTAACCATTGCAAATATGCTGCAGGATAAACATACAATAATATATGAAAATGAAAATGTTGCACCTATTAACTATAACGAAAAAGTAGATATTGTAGGGATAAGCATTACTGTAGATATTTTTCCAAGGGCAGTAGAAATTGCAAAAAAATTCCAGTCAAAAAATATCCCTGTAGTTGCAGGCGGTATTCATATTACAGCAAATCCAGAAGAAACAGCAGAATATTTTGATGCTGTGTCCATAGGTATTGCAGAAACTACATGGTATGATATTATTGATGATTTTGAAAAAGGCTGCTTGAAAAAAGTCTATAAGCACAATACTGCAGAGATTACTCCAGCACAAATTAAGTCCCCTGCTTATAACTTAATAAAAAAGAAAAACTATCTTTATAGTAATATTATATCTACAAGCAGAGGCTGCCCATTTAAATGTGATTTTTGCTATAACAGCTGCGATGCTTATAAAAATCTTTATGTTAACAGAAATATAGAAGATGTTATTAATGATATTAAAACTATTAATAAAAAACATATAATGTTTATAGATGATAATTTGATAGGCAATCCAAAATGGACTATGGAATTTGTAAAAGCATTAAAGCCTTTAAATGTAAAATGGAATGCTGCCGTATCTTTAAATATTGCAGACATGCCAGAACTGCTTGATGAAATGAAAGCAAGTGGCTGCCAGAGCCTTTTTATTGGCTTTGAAAGTATAAATGAAAGTTCCATATCTAATGTTAATAAAGTACAGAATAATTTAGAAAAATACAATTTTGCAGTTAATGAAATCCATAAGCGTGGTATTATGATTAATGCAAGTTTTGTATTTGGACTTGACGGCGATGATAAAAGTGTATTTGAAAGCACACTGAAATGGATAGTTGATAATAAAATAGAAACAGTTACATCTCATATATTAACTCCATATCCAGGCACTCACCTTTATAAAGAATTTCTTGAAACTGGCAGAATAATTGATTTTGATTACTCTAAATATAACACTGCTAATGTGGTATTTCAGCCAAAAAATATGACTGCAGAAGAACTGCAGCAGGGTTATCTTAAAATATACAAAGATATCTATTCATTTAAAAATATTATAAAAAGAACACCAAAAGCAAAAAGCCAGTGGATACCATATTATCTTTTTAATATATTTTATAGAAAATACGGCAAATTTACTGACACAATATGCAGAATAATCGGTTATAAAATAGTTGGAAAGATAGCTGCATTTCTATCTTACCATACTAAATAGCATGTTTTAACAGTATAAAAGATTAAAATCTTCATCACTCATTTGCAGAAGTTTTACTCCATGCAGGCATGATATTATAAATGGTATAAATGTCCAAAAGAAAATAATGGATATTATACCATACTTATTTCTACCTAAGTAAAACCGAAGACATACCACTGCTTTTGACGATATTTCTTTGCCACATTCTGTGCAGTATTTTACTTGATTGCTCATGCTTAATAAACTCCTGAATTTTTATAGAATATAATATATTATCTTAGTTTAGTCAATTTATAATCATTTATCTAAAGCAAATTTTACTGCAGCACTTGCAAGCTCATAAGTTGCATCAATTGCAGGAAGTTTTGTTTTTACATAAGGCATAAGTAAAGGTATTTCTGTGCAGCCTTCAATTAATAAATCTGCCCCTAAATCAGTTATTTCATCAACACACTGCTGAAATAATATGCTGTATTCTTCTGTTTTACCAGCCTTTACTCCTTTATATATACAGTCCATTATATTATTTTCTATTTTTTCCGGCAAATCTATTGTTTCAAAACCATATTCTTTTAAAATATTACCATATACTCCTGCTTTAATAGTGCCAGTTGTTGCAATCAGACCTATTTTTTTAGTTTCTGGATATTTATTTTTAATAGCTTCTGCACTGCATCTAACTATATGTATTAAAGGAATTTTTACTGCACTTTCAATATCTTTTGCAAAGTAATGGGCAGTATTGCATGGCATAATAAGAGCATCTGCACCTGCACTTTCAAGACGCTTTGCACTTTCTATTAATCTTGCAGCAGGATTTATGCCGCCGTGAAGAATATAGCCTGTTCTATCTTCTATCTGCGGATAGCTGTCAATAATAACATGTATATGGTCCTGGTCTTTTTCTGCTGGAGTCTGGTCTACCATTTTTTTATATAAATCAATAGTTGCAGCAGGCCCCATTCCGCCTATTATCCCTATTATTTTCATAGTTTTACCTGTTTTATTGTATAATAAAAAATTTATCCGCAGTTTACCCTGCGGATAAATGTAAAATGATAAAAAAAGTATATTTTTTATAAATGTTATAAATTATGCATTTTTATCCCAGTATGACATATCCATTTCGTTTTCCATTTTTGCAACAACACATGTTCCGCAAAGGTCACCAACAATATTCATAGAAGTTCTACCCATATCAAGCAGTGCGTCAATACCTAATATCATAGCATAAGCCATTTGAACATTAGGCTCAGATAAATCAAGCCCAACAGAATTAAGAACCATAATAAGCATAATTGCACCAGCTCCCGGAACACCCGCTGTTCCAATAGAAGCTAATACTGCTGTGATAATAATTGTCATCTGCTGCCCCATATCAAGTGAAGCACCTATAGCATTAGCAACAAACATAGCACAAACACCAAGATATATTGTTGTACCGTCCATATTCACAGTTGCCCCAAGTGGCAGAGTGAAAGAATAAACACCTTTTGGAATACCCATTTTAGTTTCTGCTGTATTCATAGAAACTGGCAGTGTTCCGCCTGAAGAACGAGTAACAAAAGCAGTAAGCCATGGTTCATATATTTTTTTAAGAAAAAGCACTGGTGGTATTTTAAATGCCGCACAAATCAGCATATATACTACAAACATTTGCAGAGCTAATCCAATATATACTGCAATAGTAACATGTAAAAGCGGTCCGAAAGCTTCAGCACCCTGTTGAGTAAACACCTGAAATATTAAGAAGAAGACACCAATAGGTGCATACATCATAACCCAGCCAACTACCTTAAATATAACTTGAGAGCAGCCGTCAAAGAATTTAAATACAATATCGCCTGCTTCTTTGATTTGTGCATCTTTGCTGTCTCTTACAAAAGCTAGAGCAATACCAAAAAATATTGAAAAGAATATAATCGGCAGCACATCACCTTTAGCAATGGAATTAAAAGGATTAGTTGGCACAATAGCAAGAAAAATTTCTATAATAGATGGTGGAGTTTTTACAGCTATCTCTTTACTGCTTTCTGCAAGCACTATGCCTGTTCCCGGCTGCATAATATTACCTATAATTAAACCAACTATAATAGCCATTAATGATGTTAATAAGTAAAAAATAATAATTTTCACACCAACTTTTCCAAGTTTACTGGGAGCAATACTTGCTGTTCCACTTATTAATGTAAAAATAATAACCGGTGTTACTATCATCTTTAAAAGATTAATAAATAATGTCCCTAGTGGAGCAGCTGCTGCAAGAGCATACTGTCTTATAACATTATCTGGCTCTATAAATGCAAAAATAATGCCAAATATTGAGCCTAAAATAAGACCAATTAAAATAGCCATTAAAAGTTTATTATGCTTATTTTCAGCCATAATGGACCTCCAAAAATAATTTTATAAAACAAATAAAATATTGTTCTAACATCAGAGTAAACCATTTTATAGATATAATCAAGCAAAAATTTTATAAAATATTAATTTTTTATTCTTTTACTTAAAATATTAATATAACCATTGATTTATTACTTTGTTTTATGATAAAAAAACATTGCAGAATATTTTGTTGCTATGCGATATTACTGATTAATACATGTTTTTTTACTGTTTTTATAACTCTGTTTAAATATTTCATTATTATTTTTTACAGTCAAAAATATATTTTTTTTACTAATACTTTATTTTTTGTTTGACAATATATAATATTATTGATAAAAAATAATCTGTTTCTATAAAGTCTCACCACTTACTATAAAGTGGTGCATGATGACTCGTCAGGGGCTATGCAATCGCTGTGCGGTAAACCCCGCCAGGTTCGGAAGAAAGCAACGGTAGCTGTTATAGTGGTGTGCCGTAGTTACTCTGACGGGTCTTCTATAATATAATTAAACAGGGAAATATTATGTTAAGTTCTATCAGAAATAATCGTAAAGCTTTATCAATCGTTTTATGGCTTGTAATCATTGCATTTGTAGCTACAATATTTGTAGTATGGGGCGTTGGTGAAAAATCTAATACTCTTGATTATGTAGCTAAAGTTAATGACAAAATTATCACTTATGAAGAATACCAAAACAGATACAAAATGGCAGATGATGAAATACGCCGTTATGGTGGTGCTGTTCAAATTGATAACCTTTCTAAAAGAATATTAGAATCATTAATCAGTGAAAAATTAATGCTTATTGAAGCAGAAAAACTTGATATTCCTGCTACAGATTTAGAGCTTGTTTCATACATACGCTCTATTCCATCATTTCAATCAAACGGTGAGTTTAATATTGACCAGTATGAAATGGTATTAAGAAATAACGGCTTAAATCCTGAACAGTATGAAAAAGCTGTTAAAGATGAAATCAAAATGAGAAAAATGACAAACCTTATATATCAGACTCAATCTATTGCTACTGATAAAGAGATTGAAAATGAATATAATTACAGGAAATCAAATATTACAGTTGATTATGCAGCTATTCCTCTTAATACTTTTGAAAAAAATATTCCTGCAAACCCTGATGATGCAGCATTAAAAGAATATTATGACCTTACAAAAGAAATATACAGAGTACCTGCAGAAATAAAAGTTAAATACATATCATTTGATAAAAATAAATTTTTAAGTAATTACACAGTGTCTGATGAACAGGCAAAAGCATATTATGACACTAATATTAAACTTTATGATAAAAAAGAAAGTGCAGATATCAGCTTAATATACATACTTGCAAATAACAGCGATAATAAATCAATGGAAGCTGCAAAAGCAAAAATAGATGAAGCATACAGCCAGTTACAGTCTGGTAAAAGCTTTGCTGAAGTAGCTGATAACTATACTGATAAAAATATTATTCCAGCAGAAGGCGGTCGCATTGGTGTAGTTGAAAAAGGCACACTTGAAAAAGATATTGAAACTGCAGTATTTTCTACAGCAGTAAATACTTATTCAAAACCTGTAAAAGTTACTAACGGTTACATTATTGCTTATGTAAACAATCTAATGCCTGCAAAAAAATATACTTTTGAAGAAAAGAAAGATGAAATAAAAGAAACTATCAAAACATCTTCTTCTACAGAGCTTTTTAATAAATATTTATTAAATGAATTTCAAAAAATAGCTGATAATGGCAGCATAACAGCAATACAAAAAGCAAATCCAGAATATAGTGCAAACATTACAGAGCTTGATTTTATTGCTGAAAATGCAGTATTTCCAGTAACTGCTGTTGCTATTAACCCTGAAACAAAAGCAGCATTATATAAACTCAGCAAGGGTGAATTAAGCCAGACAATTCTTGACGGCAGTATGGCTTATATTTTTGAAATAGTTGATAAAAAACCTTCTTATATTCCAGATATGGATAAAGTAAAAAAACAATTAATTATTGACTACAGAGTTGATAAAATAACTAAAGAAGGTATTAAAGCATTAGAAAGCGATTTAGCTGGCAGCGGCTTTGAAAAAACAGCATCTAAATACAATGCTTCAGTAAAAAACACATCTTTTGTAAGAGATAGTGCAGAACTTGAAGCAGTATTTAAAAACGATGCTGCATTAATAGAGCAGATTGTTAAAACTAAAAGCGGTAATTTCTTACAAAAACCATTTCTTTTAGACAATAACTTTTATATTTTTAAAGTTGCAAAAATCACTCTGCCAGAAAAAAGCGGACTTGAAAATGAAAAAGAAAATATTTCAAACTATATTTCATCAATAAAAGGCAACACAGCAGTTGAAGGATTTGCTAAAAAAGCATTAGAAAAAGCTGATGTAAAATATAATCAGGATTTTCTTAGAAGTATGAATATAGTAATGCCTTAATAAGCAAGCACATTCAATTTATTTGATTAAAAGATTATTATAAGGTTTGGGTTTAATCATAAACTCAAACCTTTTTTTATGCCTTTTATTAAACTGTGCATTAAGAAAGATAGACTGATATATTTTCCAAGCTGTAATTCATTAAATATTTTTAATATATACTTATAAATACTATTTTTATTAATAAGGTTTACTTTCCTGATAACATAGTTAATATGCTGCATGATTATCTCTTATTAAATTAGTGATTTAATAAATAAGCCTGTTTTATTCATTATATAATGTTACATTGAAAAACAGTATGTAAAAGTATGCTGTTTATATATTTTATACTTCCTTTATACTTTATTAAAACTAATCTGGCAGATTAATATATCAAATAAGTATATCTTTTAATATAAAAATACCCCGCCTGCGTGATATACAAACAGGGTATTTATTTTATATATCTTTAAATTATTTTACTTCTATTTCTACACTTGCTTTAACAGGTTTGTTATCAATAGTATATACGCTGTTTGATGTAACAGTGATTACTGCTTTACCTGCTTTTTTTGCATAAGCATAGCCGTCAATAATATCTACAATATTTTTATCGCTTGTTTCTATTTTATATGCATCTACTTTTCCAAATGAGCAGTCAGCTTGATGTGTTACAGTAGCATATACAAAAACTGGTTTACTGCCTAAAATTAAATTATTTTTCAAATCTTGTTTATTATCAATAACAATGCTTTTAGCAGGGCAGATTTTATAATAATATGGAATCTGGCTTTCATCTGATGCAACAATTACTGGTATTTTAACTGGTGCTATATAATATTCATCATCAGTATTCCTAAGAACTTCTATTTCTACCATTGCTTCACCAGTTCCCTGTGCATGTATTAAACCATCTTCTTTGGAATAATATATTACCTGTCCATTACCTGCAACTTCTGGAGTGTTTACAGCAATTAACTCTTTATCTATAACAGAATTAAATGGAATATAGTTTACTGCTGATAAAGGATTAAATTTATCACCTTTTTCAAAATTCATATATATTTTAAAATTTTCTCCATCTGGCATAACCATATTATAAGGCTCTGCAAGTTCTAAATATTCAGGAAGAGATGCAGTATTATTATCATATGTATATATATCAAATGTTTTAGAACAGCTGGTATTTTCAGCAGGCTCGCAGTTTTCAGCTTCTATATTAATGCGTGAAAAATATCCCTGTTTTTTTGCAGTGACAAGCAGTAATGTTCTATCAGCATTTGTTATCGTAACAGAATCATTTGGCTGCTGCACTTTCAAATTAGAAAATTTTGCATTTTCTGGTGTGATTTTTACTTGAATAAATTTAGATGTTCCATTTTCAAGCATTACATCATCAATACTTATACTTTCAAGTGGAACTGATGCAGCATTTACTGTAACACTGCATGATGCCTGTTTTTTACCCTCTTCTGTTTCTGCTGTAATAACAGCATTGCCGGGATTTTGTGCAGTTATAAGCCCATTTGGATATACTACTGCTGTATCTTTATTATCTGATGTAAATATAACATTTTTATTTTCTGCATCTTCTGGCTTGATTTCATAAACAAGCTGGTGTGTTTCCCCTTGATATAAAGATATTATATCTGTGCAGTTTAGCGTAATACTTTCCACCTTAATAGTTTCTTCTGCCTGAACTATTACATTTATAGAAGTTTTAAGATTTTTATAAGATGCTTCTAAAATAGTTTCACCTGCTTTTTTACCTGTTACAGCTCCATATGCATCAACATCTGCAATGTCTGTATTTACAATTTTATATTCAATACCATTATTTATTAAATCTGACGGTAATATAGTTAAAGCAGGTGTAATCTTTTCATTAACTTCTAATGTTATGCTTTCATTCTGATAGCCTATAAATGTTATATCTTTATCAGTAACATTAATCGTACATTTATCTTTCTGAGTTTTTCCATTAATAGTTAAAGTCATTTCAATAACTGCTGAGCCCTGCTTTAATGCAGAAACAACACCAGTATCTGTAACTGATACAACTGTTGTATCATTTGAAACAAAAGATACTGCAGCTCCAGCTGTTGTATTATAGTCAAGCTGAATATTATCTCCAACTGTTAAATCGTATGATGAAACATTAAATAATGTTGTATATTCTGGCTGTTCAACAGGTCCTTGAGATGAACCACTGCTGCTGTTACTATTATTACAGCCAAATAATATTACCGATAAACATATTAAGAAAATAGATTTAATTTTTGTCATTATTACCTCCAAAAACCTACTATTAAATATAATCAATTTTATAAACAAAATAAATAGTTTTGTTAATATTTATAGAAACATTACAGAGTTAATTGTTGGCTTTAAAGGAAAATCATTAAAAGATATTGTGATAAAATATAAAAAACACTACAGTTTCTTTATATCTTTAATATGACTTATCCTGCTGAAAAGGCTTCAGCAGGATAATATATGTTATAAAATTACTTATTTAATAATGGATAACCCATTGACTTTCTTGTTTCAACAAATTTTTCAGCACATATTTTAGCTAATGCTCTAACACGGGCAATATAACTTGTTCTTTCTGTAACAGATATTGCACTTCTTGCATCAAGCAGATTAAAAGTATGGCTGCATTTTAAACAGTAGTCATAAGCAGGCAGTGGAAGCCCCATTTCTGCAATTCTTACACATTCTTTTTCATAAGTTTCAAAAAGATTAAAAAGTGTAGGTACATCAGCAGCTTCAAAATTAAATTTAGAAAACTGCACTTCGTTTTGGTGGTAAACATCACCATAAGTCAGTTTATCATTCCATTTAATATCAAATACAGATTCTACCTGCTGTAAATACATTGTAATACGCTCTAAGCCGTATGTAATTTCACCAGACACAGGTTTTAAATCAATACCACCTGCCTGCTGAAAATATGTAAACTGAGTTATTTCCATACCATCAAGCCATACTTCCCAGCCTAAGCCCCATGCACCTAATGTTGGAGATTCCCAGTCATCTTCTACAAATCTGATATCATGGTCTAAAATATTAATGCCAAGAGCTTCAAGGCTTTTTAAATAAAGCTCTTGAATATTATCAGGCGATGGTTTTAAAAGCACTTGAAACTGGTAATAGTGCTGTAATCTGTTTGGATTTTCACCATATCTGCCGTCTGTTGGGCGTCTGCTTGGCTCTACATAGCATGCTTTCCAAGGCTCAGGACCTAAGCACATTAAAAATGTAGCAGGGTTAAAAGTTCCTGCACCTACTTCATTATCATAAGGCTGGTAAACTATACATCCCTGGTCTGCCCAAAAGCGATGCAGATTCATTATTACATCTTGAAAATACATATATTCTCCTTATTTTTTGCGGGCTGCATGCATTTTTAATGGCAGAGAGTGCAGTCTGATAAAGCCTGTTGCATCACTTTGGTTATATGCACCGCCGTCATCTTCCATAGATGCGATAGCCATATTATAAAGAGAATAATCAGAGCTTCTGCCAATACATGTTACATTACCTTTATATAATTCAAGTTTAACTTTACCTGTAACATATTCTTGTGATTTATCAAGTAGAGCACGGAGGCAGTCCATTTCATGAGAGAACCAGTAGCCGTTATATACAAGTGTTGCAAATCTTGGCATTAAAGTTTCTTTTAAGTTTAATACGCTGCCATCAAGAGTTAAGCCTTCTAAATCTCTATGAGCTGCCATAATAATAGCTGCACCTGGAGTTTCATATACACCTCTTGATTTCATACCAACATAACGGCTTTCTACCATATCTACCCTGCCTATACCATTTTCGCCGCCTAATTTATTTAAAGCCATAAGCATATTATATGGGCTTAATGTTTCGCCGTTTAATTTAACAGCAACACCTTTATCAAATTCAAGTTCAATAACTGTTGCTTTATCTGGAGCAGCTTTTGGGCTTTTGCTGTATTCAAACATATCATCTGGCGGACATACTGCTGGGTCTTCTAATATACCTGCTTCAAATGAAATGTGTAATGCGTTATCATCGCTTGACCATGGTTTAGCCACAGTTGCTTTTACAGGAATATCATATTTTGCAGCAAATTCCATAGCTTCTTTTCTGCCTTTAATTACTGTAAAAAATTCTTCATCTCTCCAAGGTGCAATAACTTTTAAATCTGGAGCAAGAGCTGCTGCAGTTAATTCAAAACGAACCTGGTCGTTTCCTTTACCTGTTGCACCGTGTGCAAAATAAGAACAGCCAGTTTTTCTTGCTGCTTCAACCATACCTTTTGCAATTACAGGGCGGGCAAGAGATGTACCTAAATAGTATCTGCCTTCATATAATGCATTAAATGCAACAGCAGGGAAAACGAAATCTTTAACAAATTCTTCTCTTAAATCATCAATAATTACTTCACATGCCCCTGATTTATGAGCTTTTTCTTTAATAGTATCCCAGTCAGAATCCTGTCCTACATTTGCTACATAAGCCACAACTTCATAGCCTTTTAATGTAAGCCATTTTAAAATTACAGATGTATCTAAACCACCTGAATATGCAAGTAATACTTTTTCTTTTGCCATTTTTATATTCCTCCAATACAGTCTATTAATATAGCTTTTTGAACATGTAATCTATTTTCTGCCTCATCAAAAATAACTGAGGCTTTACTTTCTAATACTTCTTCACTAACTTCTTCCCCACGGTGAGCAGGCAGGCAGTGCATAAATACTGCATCTTTATCAGCTAATGCCATAATAGATGAATCAACCTGATAGCCTTGAAAATCTTTTATGCGTTTTGCACTTTCTTCTTCCTGGCCCATACTTGCCCAAACATCAGTATATATAACATTAGCATTTTCTGCTGCTTCTTTTGGATTATGAGTTAATGTGATTGTGCCGCCGTTTTTAGCTGCATATTTTTTTGCATTTTCTACAATATCATAGTTAACATGATAACCTTTTGGGGAAGCTATAGCAATATGGAAGCCCATCTGGCTTGCACCGTTTATCCATGAATGAGCCATATTGTTGCCGTCTCCAATATATGCAACCTTTAAGCCTTTTATTTTACCAAATTTTTCCTGCATAGTCATCATATCTGCCATTATCTGACATGGGTGAAAGCTGTCTGTTAATGCATTAATTACTGGTACTGAAGAATATTCTGCTAACTCAGTAACTCTTTCATGACCAAATGTTCTAATCATAATGCCGTGAACATATCTACTCATAACTCTGGCAGTATCTTTTATTGTTTCACCTCTGCCAAGCTGAATATCTCTGCTGCTTAAGAACATAGGGTATCCGCCAAGTTCATTCATAGCGGTTTCAAAGCTGATGCGTGTTCTTGTAGATGATTTTTCAAATATCATAGCAAGAGTTTTGCCTTCAAGCTCCCTGTGTTTTATACCCTGCCTGCGTTCTTCTTTAAGTCTTATGGCAGTATCTATTAATGTCTGCAGTTCTTCTGGAGTTCTATCCAAAAGTGTTAAAAAATGGCGTGGTTCTATCATAATTATTTACCTAATTCCTTAATAGTAGATACAAATATTTCTGCACCTTTTAATAAATCTTCATCACTTATATTTAATGGCGGATAAAGACGAACAGAATTATTTCCTGCTGTAATAATTAAAAGATGATTTTTTATACATGCTTCTGCCACATCTTTTGGCTGATATGGAGTTTTAACACCTATTAAAAGACCTTCACCTTTTACTTTACATGTATCTGGAAGATTTTTATTTAAATAATCTTTTAATAATGCACCTTTATCTTTTACTGACTGTAAAAAGCCATCTTTTGTCATTTCTTTAATAACTACTAAAGCAGCAGCACAGGCAAGTGGGTTGCCTCCAAAAGTTGAGCCGTGAGTTCCTGGAGTAAAAAGAGATGCTGCTTTTTCTACTGCCACAACAGCACCCATTGGAACACCGCCGGCAATAGATTTTGAAAGTGTCATAATATCAGGCACTACATCAAAAAGCTGATATGCAAATAATTTACCAGTTCTGCCATAACCTGTCTGCACTTCATCTATTATCATTAATATGTCTTTTTCATCACATATTCTGCGAACTTCTTTTAAAAACTCAATATCCACTGGCATAACGCCGCCTTCCCCTTGGAAAAGCTCCAGCATTATTGCTGCAGTATCATTTAAAGATACGGCACTTTTAAGAGCCTCTATATCATTAAATGGTATATACTGGTTATATGCAGGCATAGGTGTAAAGCCTTTTTGTATTTTTTCCTGAGCTGTAGCCCCCATTGTTGCATAAGTTCTGCCATGAAAAGAATTATACATTGATATAATTTTATATTTTTTGCCGTGATGCACAGTATTGCCGTAAAGGCGGGCAAGTTTTATTGCTGCTTCATTAGCTTCTGCACCAGAATTACAGAAAAACACTTTACCATTAAAGCTGTTTTTAGAAATTAAATCTGCTAATTCTTCCTGCATAGGTATTTCATAAAGATTTGATGTGTGCATAACTTTTGATGCCTGTAACGATATGGCATCTACTAATGGCTTAAAATTATGGCCTAAATTAGTAACAGAAATTCCTGATGCGAAATCAAGATATTCTTCATTATTTGATGTATAAAGTTTTGCACCGATTCCATAGGCAAATGATATTTTAAATCTGCCGTAATTACTCATAAGAGATGACATATTATATCTCCAGTTTAATAATTCATTTTAAGATTATTTTTATAAACCATATTTTTAAATAAATCAATGGAATATCATATTAAACAGCTTTTTTTAATAATTTTTACAGCATAAAATATAAGCATTATATATATTTTAAATTTTTTTAAAATTTTGCAAAAAATAGATTGAAAATTATTTTATATCATATTATAAGTATTTCTGTATGGATATTAGAAATAGTAAAGAAATAATTCAAAACATTTTAGAGCGTTACAATTTTACAGCTATTTACAGCGACAGTTGTAACAAATTTGGCATTGAAACATCTAAAAACTATGTTGATGGTAATGATGCAATAGACTTTCTGTATTCTTCTGCCACAATAGGCAGTAAATCTCTAGGCTTTTTTACAGAACTTCCATTTTTTGAAGTTACAAGGCCAACTCGTGCAGAATGTCTTTTTATTACTCAGTCGCTGCCAAAATATATCAGCACACCTGTGATTATAATTAAAAATGCAGAAGATATTTCTGCAAGGCTTACTCTTGCATTAAAAATTTCTGTTGAACATAAAGTGCCAGTAACAGTTGTTATTACTCATAATGCATCAAATAATTATACTGATTTTGAGCGTGCTAATAATGATTTAGGCAGAATTTCACCTTACATTAGTGCTTCAACATTTAAACAGGCTATTTCAAAAGAAGAATTAAAAGAAACTTATAATACAATTAATAATAATCTTATGCAGGCTTTTTCTGCAAATACAGCAGATAATATTACACATATTTCTCTACAGCATAAAGGTTATTTTCCAGATTATTTTATTCCAGAAATCAAACCAGCAATTTTTAAAATGCTTAACAATAATATTGCTGCATATAAAAGTGAAAAAGATTTATTAGAAAAGTTTTTCTTTAATAATTATAATACAGAATTCTGCTTTAAAGAGCTGGAAGATAAAATATATCCACAAATTCACAATCTTTTATGCCCAGGATGTCCTTTTGTAAATATTTTTGCCCGTGGTACAGAGAAAGATACTATTATCTTCACTGATATTGCCTGCAAAGGTGTTTTAGAAGCATATCCAGAGCTTAATTACCTTACAATTGATGGTTATATGGGTATTATATCAAGTGATGTTCGTTCTTCTACTCTTTTTATAGGTCGTGCATCTTCTTATAAATCACACTATAATAACTTTATAAGCAAAAGAGGACGAGTTATTCTTTTAAATGACAGTGGTGTTCCAAAAATTGATGGTTTTTCTACAATCAGACACCCTAAAAAGCTGACTAAAACAAAAAATACATTATATCCATACAGCTGTAATAATATTAAAAAATATTCTAAAGTAAAAGTTAAACTTAATAAATGCTCATGTGTGAAAGACAATACTCCATGCAGTGTATTTGAAAAAACTTTATGCCCTGCTATATATACATCAGCTAACAGCATATTAATAGATAATACAATGTGCAACGGATGTTTAGCATGTAAAGTATTATGCAGTCAGGGAGCAGTTTCATGAATTACCGCATTTTTTTAAACGGATATAGAGTTTCTACTTATGATGACTGTATAAAACTGCTTATATACAGTGCAGAACAGTCTGATTATATTGTTGAAATAGAAGGCTTTGAAAAAACTACACCTTTTTCACCTTCTAAAAATTACATACTGCTTAAAGGCAGCTCAAAAGAAATATACAGCGATATTATTATAGACTTTGATGATTTGCTTATTAATGCAAACTATGATAAAGCAATAACTATTGCACCAAGCACTCTTGAAACAGAGCCCCTTCCAGATGCTGTTCATTACTGGAAATCTATGGGTGCAGTATTTAAAATAATCAATGACTTATCCCCTGCTTATGTAACAGGATATCTGCTTGAAAAAAATATGAAAAAAGAACTGGAAGCATTTAATTCATCATTAAGCAGGCTTCCATTTGCTGTGCAGATAGCTGTTAATGAGCTTATGACGGATGTAGAATAATGGATGGGAAAAAAGCATACAGCACATTTAATGGTGTTATGCTCGGATTTCTTATCCTTATTGCTCTTTCTCTTGCTGCTGTTATTTTTTTTACTAAGTCATCAGTTTTCAGTAAAGTAGACGAACACGGCTGTAATAACAGTGCAGGCTATACTTTCAGCTATGCAAAAAATAAATGTATAAAAGTATATGAAGAAGCACTGCAGTTTATAAGAACTGGTTCTAATAACCCTAATGATTTAAAAGCATTTATAGTATTTTCTGATGATAATAAATCTGCTGATATGTTTCTACCTGGCAGAATATATGCACTTCTTAAAGTAAAAGATAATAATACACAGTGGCATGATAATTCATCATCTTATATCCTTTATAATCTTCCTGAAAAATTAAGCCTTACAAAAGATAAACAGGAAATCTATTATATAAATAGATAGGCTTTTCTACCAATATCATACTGAACCTAAGGCGAAGTATCTTAATTAAAAATAAAGCTGTATATAACTTGATTAGCTGTTATAATGTAAAGTTATTTGCATTTTTTATATTCTTCACTTACTCAGAATAGACAAATATTAACCACTGTTAATTGTGAGAAATAATTAAATATATATAATCTATTTTAATGATATGCTTAAAAGGCCGCCATTTACTGGTATGATTTGAGCATTAAGCGTATCATCTTCAAATATTTCATGAATAAAGTTTAATACTTCCCGCCTGTTAGACTGATATTTATATGGGGTTTCTGATTCTTCGCACATTACATAGCCGTATATTAATATATCATCAAAAACAACACAGGCATTTTTATTAAGTCTTGGTTTTAAAAGCTGCCATATACCTGCATACTCTCTTTTTACTGTATCAATAAATGCAAAGTCATATTTTTCATCAGTAGTTTTTAAAAACTGCTCTCCACGAATCTGGTAGTATGATACATTTTTATAATCTTTAAAATAGTTCTGAAAAAACAGTCCCCTTTCCAGATTGCCGTCAACGGCTGTAAGGTGAGTATTAGGAAATCCTTTTAACACAGCCATACTGGATACTCCAATACCGCAGCCTATATCTATGCTTTTTGCAGGCTGTTTAATGGAAACAATATTTGTAACAGCAGTGCAGGCATTTTCTTCTAGTGATGGCACACCCATTCTCTCAGCTGCCTGCCTTAATGTTTCATAATCAGATTTAAAACCTAATTTATTTAAAAATTCTTCGCAAATTGTTGGTGAAAATGATACATTCATAAACTATTTCTGCTGTGCTCTCTTAGCTTTTTCATCACCAAAAACAGGCTGATATGTAAGCCTTTCTGCCATTTTTGAGGCATATTCTGGGTTTGATTTACCAAGTTCGTTTAATATTTTACCAGCCACATTTGGTGTCATTCTGCTGAATATTGAAACAGCTGTATCAATATTCATAGTAGTAATAATATTTGCTACTGATTTTGGTTTAGATGTAGAATACACTTTTACAAGGTTATCAAGCTCTTTATCCTGCTGCTCACTTAACGATTTAAGCTGGGCAGAAACTTCATCCCTGATTTTTTTTATATCGTTTTCTCTTGCAAGCAAATCCTGCTCCATAGCATTAAGCCTTGCTTCTTTAGCATTTAAATCTGCTTCGCGGATATTTAAATTTTTCTCTTTTTCTCTTAATTCTTTTAATATTGCTGTTGTATCTATTACTTTTCCATTCTGCTCTTGAGCATAAGATGCACCAAAAGCAAATAAAGATATTAAACATAACGCAGCTATTTTTTTCATACTTCTGCTCCTTATTCTTCCTTATGTCCTCTTGTAATATTTATTTCATCTATCTGCATCATTTCCTGTTTTTTTACATATTCTGCATAATCTTGCAGATGTTTTGCTTTTAATTTTTCCATCACTTTTACATCGTTTAGTGATTTTTTTAATACTTCTTTCTGCTTTGCCACTTCTTTTGATGCAGCCTGTACTTTTGCTTCACATTCTAATAAATCATTCTGCCTGACAGCTATATATTTATTATACATTTCTATAAAATCAAAAAGCCCTTTTGCCCTGTCCTGCTCCATTTCACTGTTTTTGGTTTTTATATCTTCCATAACAGTATTCATTTCTTCATAAGCCTGTTTTTCTTTTAACTGTAAATCTGCTAATTTTATTTTTTCTCTTTCAAGAGCTTTTTCTCTTAATTCTAATACTTTTTCAAGTTTAAATTTTTTATTCATATTTTATTTTATACTTTACCTACTATAGACTGCATAATACCAAGTGTTTCATCCATAGTAAACTTCTCATTTTTACCCTGCTTTAAAAAGCTGTTTACTGCATTATTTTTTGCAATCGCCTCATCAATTTTAGGGTTTGAGCCTTTAGAATATGCACCAATATTAATTAAATCTTCTGCCTCTCTGTATGTAGCTATTAAGTCGCGGATTTTACCAGCCATAGCAATATGTTCAGGGGTTGCTACTTCTGTCATAAGACGAGATGCACTTACCATTACATTAATTGCAGGGAAATGGTTTTTTGCTCCAAGACTTCTGTCTAATACAATATGGCCGTCAATAATAGAGCGGACAGTATCTGCAATAGGGTCATTCATATCATCCCCTTCAGATAATACTGTATAAAGCCCTGTAATAGAGCCTTCTCCCTCTGTTGTGCCTGCTCTTTCTAAAAGTTTAGGTAAAAGTCCAAAAACAGAAGGTGTATAACCTTTTGATGTAGGCGGTTCGCCAACAGTTAAGCCTATTTCCCTTTGAGCCATTGCAAAGCGGGTTACACTATCCATCATAAGCATAACTTCTTTGCCTTCATCTCTAAAATATTCTGCAATCGCTGTTGCAACAAATGCACCAAGCCTTCTTACAAGGGCAGACTGGTCACTGGTTGCAACAACTACTACACTTCGTTTTAAGCCTTCTTCCCCTAAATCTCTTTCTATAAACTCTCTTACTTCTCTGCCCCGTTCGCCGATTAATGCAATAACATTCACTTGTGCACTTGTATTTCTTGCAATCATACCTAAAAGCACACTTTTACCAACACCAGAACCTGCAAATATACCAACACGCTGTCCGCTGCCAGATGTTAAAAGCCCGTCTATTGCTTTTACCCCTGTAGAGATTGGCGTTTTAATTACACGCCGAAGTAGTGGTGGCGGTGGTGCAGCACTAATTGGCACAGGATGTACATCTACTAATGGACCTTTGCCGTCCATTGGGTTTCCAAAGCCGTCAAGCACTCTTCCTAAAAGGCTTTCTCCAACAAATACTTTATTACCGTCGCTTACTTCACTTACTATACTGCCTGGTGCTATACCTTCATTTTCTCCGTAAGGCATAAGCACTACCCTGTCATCACGAAAGCCGATAATTTCAGCATATATATCTGTACCCATAACAGTTCTAATAGTGCAGCGGCTGCCTATACTTATTAAAGGTCCGTCAGCTTCTACCACAAGACCTGCAATTTTAGTAACTCTGCCTGTAAGTGTTATTTTAGTTTTCGGTTTGACTGCCTGCAGCAGCTGTAAGTTGCGCATTTATCTCTTTTTCCAAATCATTAATCATTGTATCTACATTTAAAGCAATTTCACCAGATTTAGAATCAACAATTACTGCCCCTTTTGGCACAGAAACATCGCCAGATACTTCATAATCAGGAAGTCCTGCCTGAGTGATTTCCACATCTTCTGGGTTTACTTTAAATTTTATATCTCTAAATTCATGAAGTCTTGATAAATTTTGTTTTATAATATTTAATGCAAAGCTGTCATTGATTTTTCTTTCCTCACCTATTAGTGTTTTAACAAAACCAATAACAGTTGCTGGTACCTGCTCATCCACTGCATCAATAGATGATTTTACTTCATCTAATTTTGCAAGTGCATCTTTATAAAAAACATCAAGTTTTGCAATGTAATCTGCTTTTTCTGCCTCATAATGTTTTTCAAACTCAGTTTTAGCCTGCTCATAGCCTGCCTGCCTGCCTTCTTCTTTTGATGCTGCAAGCTGTTCAGGCAGAGTAGTTTTTAATGTTTCAAGCTCACTATTTGCAGCATCAAGCTGTTTATCCCTTTCCATTAATGCTTTTTCAACAGTTAACTTTAAGGCTTCCATTTCTTCTGCATGGGCTTTATATCCATCAATCTGCTCTTTATATGATGCAAGCTCATTTTTTAATGCTTCCAGCTCACTTTCACTGATTAATGGCGACATTTCAGGGTTAGGAATAAATTCTTCGTTTGAAATTACACTGCTTTCATGTTGCTTTGCCTGTGCTGCAGGGTTATCAGAAACTGTCTGCATTACAGGAATATCTTCCAGTGGCAAGTCATCTTCTACCCTGTCATTATTTCTGGAACGAACAACAGTTGGAGATTTTGGCTCATCATCTAAGCCGTCAGAAAACATTGGTGCTTCAACAAATCCCTGCCCTAATTTTCCAGCAGGTAAATCTACTTTTTCACCAACAATGCCATCTTCTGCCTTTGCAAGACGGGAAGGTGGCCAGTAATCTTTATCAGTAACTTCATCTTCATATTCTTCTATTGTTTCAGGTTCTTCCTCGCCAGTATCACTAAACATATCCTGCACTGATAATTCTTCATCATCAGCAAAAGAGCGTAAATTATAATCTTTTTCACCACGCTCAACTGTGGCAAACTCTCTCATTTTAAATACGCCCTCTGACCTGTCCTCTTTGATAACTTTTGATGACATATACACTCCACATTATAATAGAAAAATAAATTAAGACTAAAGAAAAGTCTAAAATTATAAAAATTAAACTATACTTTTTATTATATAGACTTTTAATAAATTAAAAGCCTGCTCTTTATAAAATTATTGCAGACAAATAGTCTGCCTGCAATAATATATTTTATAAAATGTTTTAAATATAAATTAAATAAACTGTTCTTCTTCACCGCCGCCGATACTAATAACACCTTCTTCGTCAAGTTCCCTTACAATTGCAACAATCTCATGCTGAGCTTTTTCAACATCTTTCAAGCGGACAGGACCCATATAGTCCATTTCTTCCTGCATGGTTTCCATAGCACGCTTAGACATATTTTCAAAGAATTTTTTCTTAGTATCTTCATCAGCCCCTTTAAGAGCAAATGTAAGCACTTTTTTATCAGCTTTTTTAAGTATTTCCTGAATAGCTGCTGTTCCAAGAACTTTAATATCATCAAAGACAAACATCATATCTCTGATTTTTGCAACTAATTCTGGAGAATCTTTTTCCAATCTGTCAAGAGTAGTTTTACTTGCAACCCTGTCCATACGGTTGAAAATTTCTGCAACAGATTTTACGCCGCCAACTTCAACATTGTATGATGATAATGCTTCAAACCTTTCTTCTAACACTTTTGAAAGTGTTTTAACAACGGCTGGAGAAATATCCTGCAGGTTTGCAATTCTAACAGCAACTTCTGCTTTTAAATCTTCTGGAAGCTGTGCCATAGATTCTGCCGCATGTGATGGGTCTAAATGGGCAAGAATTAAGGCAATAGTCTGCGGGTGCTCGTTCATAATAAATTTTGCAAGCTGTTTAGGGTCAATCTTAGTTAAGAATTCAAAACCAGATGACTGCTCAAGCATTTTAGTAAGCCTGTCAATAATCTTCCTTGCTCTTTCCGGTCCTAACGATTTAACAAGGATAGATTTAGCATACTCTAAACCGCCTTTAGAAATAAATTTTTTCGCAAGCATCATATTGTAGAATTCTTCTACAACTTCATCTATCTGCTCAGGTGGAACAACTCTTGTTAATGCAATCTCTTTTGATAAATCAGATACTTCTTCATCATCAAGGAATGCCATAACTTTAGAAGATATTTCTTCCCCTAAAGCAACCATTAAAATAGCAGCTTTTTTCATACCCTGCGATGACTGTATGCCGGAAATGGCAGCCATCATGGCAGCTGTATCTTCTCTAGCCATTAGTTACTACCCCCTTGACCGTTACCGCTTTTAATCATAGCTTTTACTAAGTTTGCTATCATCTCAGGGTCCTCATTGGCCTGTTCCTCAATTTTCTTCAACATAACTTTAGATTTTACTGCTTCCACATCAATAGGGGTAGATTCTTCTAATTCTGCCTCTATTTCACGCTCTAATTCTTCAACAGATTTAGGGAAACCGCTTTCATCGCCAACAGAAATATCAAGGCCTGCCATTTGAGCATCAAGGGCAGATTCACCAAGCATTTCTTCATCAATTTCGCGAGATTTATCAATCCTTTTCATAATTGGGCGTAAAATCAGCAGCCAAAACATAAAGATAATTACAACAGCACTTACATAAGATGCAATTTGTTTTATCATTTCCATACGCTTAGCACTCTCTTCTGCCATTAAATCTATTTCATCTTTTGTTGTATCAAAAGATATATTTGTTACTTCAATAACATCTGTCCTGCCTGCATCATAGCCAACTGCAGCTGCAACTGCGGCACGGAGTTTTGTCATTTCATCTTCTGTCCAAGGTTTACGCACAAGCTGTCTTGTGCCGTCTACTGTTTCTATAGCTTGTCTATCGTCCACAACAACAGCAACCGTTAGCCTTTTTATTTCACCGCCAACTTTATTTTCCCTTGTAACAGTTTTATCTATTTCATAGTTAGTAGTTTCATCTGTCTTACTGTATTCGCTGACAATACCGTCAACTAAAATATCAGGCTCAGCCAGGTTTGATTCAACACCAGGAATACCCTGTGGACCTTTACCAGTCTGTTTTGAATTAATTTCTAGTGTTCTTTGTGAACGAGTAACTGGTGTATCGCCAAATTTTTCGCTTATAACTTCTCTTTGAGAAAAATCCATAGCAACACTTACTCTCACTATAAAGGGATTATCTGCACCAAGCATTGGAAGAAGTGCATTTCTAAGCCTTTCTTCCATATATTTTTCCTGGTCTCTTTCATAAGCTATCTGGTTTTGAGTAAGTCTGTATGGCTCATTTGCTTCTGTCATAAAAGCACTAAGCAGATTACCTGCGGTATCAACTACCTGAATATTTTTAGGCTCAAGACCTTTTACAGCAGCAGCTACTAAATGGCTGATAGAGCGGACTTCATCTTCACTTAATGTTTGGTCAGGTTTTAATTTTAATGCGACAGAGGCTTTTGCCTGCTGTTCTTCTGAAACAAAAAGCCTTTCTTTAGGTATGCTTAAATGAACTTTTGCTTCTAAAACTTTATCCATTGTAGCAATAGTATTGCTTAATTCGCCTTGTAATGCTCTTTGATAGTCTACATTCTGCATAAATTCAGTTTTACCAAAACTTGATTTATCAAAAAGCTCAAATCCTGCAGCAGGCGGTGTTTTTGGCAGCCCCTGTTCTGCAAGCATCATTCTGGCATTATATACATTTTCCTGTGGAACTTCTATAGATGTACCGTTTACTCTAAAAGGAACAGACTGCTGGCGTAACTGGTCACTGACTGCCTGAACATCATCCTGAGTCATATCAGTGTAAAGTGGTTTATAAGCTGGCTTATTAGCCCAGATAAGCAGAACAGTAACAGCAGCAACAACTGCAACAGATGCAGCACCAATTGCCACTTTTTGCAGAGTTGTCAGCTTTGCCCAGATATCTAAAAATTGTGTGGATAAATTACGCACCGCCATATATGGTCGCTCCTATACTATATATAAAGTTACACTATGCACAAATATAGTGATATATACTGCAATATATAAAATTTCTTTAATAGTTACAAGTATTTTTTTTACAATTTAACCATATAATGCTGTATTAACTGTAAAAATTTCTGCATTATTTTATATCATTAAAATAAATGCAGAATTTTATATAATATAAACACTATTTAGTATAATTATCTATCTGCTCACTCATAAATTTTAATTCATTTACTGCATCACCTGCATAAAACACAGCAAAGAATAATGAACATAGTAAAACAATAAACACAACCACAGCAAATCTTTTAAGATTTACAGGCAGTGACTGCCATAATAATTTTAATGAAGATAAATTTCCTTCTTTAGAACCAGACTCTTTATCCAAAATTTCGCTCCATATTTACAAAGATATTGTTAATTTTTATATAAAGATAGTAATGACGCAGTGATACTGTTAACCAGCAGCACATTACAAAGGGATAAGAAAATCAAGTGCAGTAAAAGAAAAGATATACTACACTTGAGTTTTGATAACTTCTTGATAAGCAGATAATAATTTGTTGCGGACTTCCATCATCATTTTAAGAGATGTATCAGCTTTCTGCATAGCTATCATTGTATCATGCACATCAGTATTTTCACCATTAAGTGCCTGTTGAATAGCTGCTGTTGCATTATGCTGAGCAGAATCCACACTATTAAGTGCTGTTTTTAAAATATCAGAGAAGCTGTCCCCTTCCACAACAGAAGGCTGCTGTGTAGAGCTGTAGTTTGTTTCAAGACTGTTTGGAAGTAAAATATCCAGTTTATTAATATCAGCCATTTTCTGCTCCTATCTTTCTATATATAATATACAATCTTTTTAGTTACTTATCAATATAAATCTATATTAGGAAAATTTTGCCGCATACAATATGGCACTAATTTCCCTTATTCAATATCAGGAAAAAATTTCCTAATATTATTGTCGTCCAATTTCCAGTGCAGCATTAGATAATTGTTTAGCTGACTGCAAAATAGTTAAGTTTGATTCATAAGCTCTTGCTGCTTCCAAAAGGTTAACCATTTCTTCCACAGGGCTTATATTAGGCATTGCCACATAACCTTCTTCGTTTGCATCAGGATGAGTTGGGTCATACTGCAGACGAGGTGGTTTAGTATCTTCATATATCTTATCAACCTGAACACCGCCTTTATGTTCACCAGTTAATACTTGTTTAAATATAACATTTTTCTTCCTGTATGGACCGCCGTCTTCTGTTCGTGTAGTGTTAGCATTTGCCATATTTGAAGATAAAACACTCATTCTTATTCTTTGTGCGGAAAGCCCTGTGGCTGCTGTGTCTAATACATCAAAATAACTCATTTTCTACCCCTTCACTTTTTATTGTGGCTGTGTTTTAGTTAAGTTTACAAGACCAGTTACTTTTTTGCCTGCAATTTGAGAAAGCAGTTTATATCTTAATTCTGCCTCTGCCTGCTGGCTCATTTCATAATCCATATTTACATCGTTTCCATCGTTTCTTGTAGACGGATTATTTTGGAAACGAACTAATGTCCTAGGGTCTAATTCTTCATCGCCTACTGACATATGCATTGGGTTAGTGCGTTTAAGTGATACAGGATTATTTGAATTAGAGTAATATTCTTCCATAACTTCGCTGAAAACAAGTTTAACAGCTTTATATTTTGGAGTATCCTGATTTGCAATATTTCTTGATATACCGTTATTTTTTACTGATAAAGTATCAAGAGCAAAGTTTAAATCATTTACTTTAGTTTTATCAAAAATCCCTATCATTTCACACCTCTTACTTTTTAATAAGCAATACAAATGCCACTTTTAAATTCACTTTTCATTCACTTGCTTATTTATTAGCAAGAGGTGTGCCAAAATCTAAAGATTATTTTTCTTTCTTTTTCCTTGTCATTGTAAATGATTTTTCATAGAAAACTAATAAAGGAATAGTAACACCTACTGCTAGTGCTGTAATAATAGATAATGTAGTGATACCGTTATCAAAAATACTTATAATGATTTCCTGCTTGTCAACAATAGTTACTGCCTGGCTGTATTTAACTATTGATAAAATAGTTTCATAAGCATAAAGTCCTGGAATCATAGGCAAAAGTGCTGGAAATGAAACTACTTCCATAGAACACCTTAATTTATTAGCCATATAAAGCCCTAAAAAGCCTATTATGACAGCAGCAATTAATGTAGCAGTAGATATGCCTATACCATACTGCTCTATTAAAAAATATCTGCACCCTCTGCCTGCTGCTGCTAAAATTGCAGTAAATATTATAAGCCTTTTAGGCGGGTCGCTGATTAATGCAAAACCAACTGCAGCAATAGCTGCAAAAAGTGCTTCATTTAAAGAATATAATATTGTATGTATCATAGAAATAACCAGCTTGTTAAAGATAATGTTGCATAAAGCCCTATTGCTATACAAATAACAAGTATCATAGAACTTACTGCTCTTGCCATGCCTGTCATAACATGACCGTCAAGTATATCTGTAACGGAATTTATTATGTGAACACCGGGTATTAAAAATAATACACTGGTTGATACTGCCACATTTAATGTATTTGTAGATATAATAAATGTGCCTATTAAATAAGATACAAAGGAAGCAGTAAAAGAAACAGCAATTATCATTGCCCTTACATCAAACTTTAATTTAAGCATTAAAAGCCTTAATGAAAAAGCTACAAGTGTAGAAAGAAAAACAATCAGCATAGCATAATAATCGCCGCCAAAAAGCTCACAGAATGCAGCAATAGCACATGATGCAAAAAATAATACTATAAAATTAGATGAGTGTGCCTTTGATACAATTTCATTATATTTTTCTTTTACTTCTTTTAAAGACATATCTGAATCAAAAGACTGCCAGCTTAATGCACTTAAATCATTAACTATACTTAAACTTAAATGGGGCGGCATCTGCTGCTTAACTGATGTGCGTCTTTTAGAAGAATCTTCTGGGTCTTGAATAGTCATTGTAATATTTCTTTGAAAAATTGCAATTGCTGCATCATAACCAAAAGATTTGCATATCCTGGTTACATTGCGGACAGTTCTTTCTGTATTTGCTCCTGAACGCATAAGCATTGCAGCATAATCAAGTAAAAAATTACTCAGCTCTTGAATATCTGCGGTTTTCATACTACCTCACTATACTTTTAAACAGAAAAACTTATATAATACTGATAAAAGATGTTGTCAATCATAAATATTTATTAAAAAATAAAAAAAACTTGACAATAAACCTAATTATGTCTATACAATAAAAATATATTGTAAATATAATAAAACTAATATGGAGGTTTTTACTATGAAAAAAGTTTTAGTATTAGTAGTTCTTCTTGGTCTTTTAGCAGGCTGCAGCAGTGCAGGTTTAGTTGGAGGCATTTACACTAATGTTACAACTCCAGTTAATGCTACAAGCAATGAAAGAGGTGCAAAAACAGGTACAGCTAAATGCTTAAGCGTTTTAGGTATTGCTGCTACTGGCGACTGCTCTATTGAAGCTGCTGCAAAAAATGGCAACATTACTGAAATCAAAACAGTTGACAAAAAAACTTTCTCTGTTTTAGGTCTTTTTAACGAACAAACTACAATTGTTACAGGTAACTAATCTTAATATATGGCTGGATATAACTATTCAGCCATTTTTCTTTTTTGCCTTACCCTCCCAGCATTTTTTAAATAATATTTATAAAGAGTAATATAAGTATAAATTTTCTTGTAAAAGTCCCCTAATGTCGCTAAAATATCATACAGAATATATAATAAATACATAAAGAGGTAATATATGCGGATACTTTTTATGCTTGCAGGTATTCCTGGCTCTGGCAAATCATATAGTATAAAACAATTACAGTTAGAACATTTAACTCTTTCTACAGATACTCTGCGTGTTATGAATGGCACATTGCTTCCTTATATAGACAAAAGCAGTAATATTGACAGCTTTTATGATAACATTATTTTTGAGCAGCTTATGCAGATGCTTGAAAACAGAATGATATACGGCCAGACTACTATTTTAGATACTACAGGGCTTTATGATATAAATGATATATTAGATATGGCAAAGGCATACAGATACAGAGTAGTTTATGTTGTATATGATAAATACAGTGTTGATGAATGTTATAACCATATACTTGCAAGGAAATATAATAACAGCATACCTTATGAAATATTAATAAAATACCAGACCCGCCTTACTGACTTTAAGAAAAAACATAAAGATTACGAAACAGATTTATCTGCTGCTGTTGCAAAATGGGACACTTTTTATCTGCAGCAGGATACTTTTAATCAGTATGAAGATATAATTGTTATACCAGATTTACATGGAAGCTATACAGTATTTTCTAAATTTTTAGAAGATAATGATAATTTGCAGAATACTAAAAAAGCATACATATTTTTAGGGGACTATATTGACAGAGGCGAAAATAATGTGGCTATGATAGAATCATTAATATGGCTTGCTTCTTTAGAAAATGTATATCTTATAATGGGTAACCACGATTTAAGGCTTTTTAACTGGGCTTTTGATAAATCTTACAGTGGTAACAATTTTAAGAAAACTATTGAAGAAATAGAAAAAAAGAAAAGTGAAAAAGAAATTGAAAATATAAAAAAATCTCTTAGAAAGATATCTAATAAAATTAAGGACTATATTTATTTTGAATTTAACGGGCAGAAATATTTTTTAAACCATGCAGGTATTGAATATATGGATAATCATTTTCCTGCATGCTTTTTAAACGGCAAAAAAACTTACGGTTATAAAGAAGATGATGATACTTATGAAAGCTATATACAGGTTGCAGATAAATGGCAGATAAATCACCCTGATATAATACAGATTTTTGGGCATAGAAACTGTTTTCCTGACAGGTTAGAAAATGGCATAAAAATTAATAATAATGCTTACTGCCTTGAATGTAATATAGAATATGGCGACCCTCTTGTTACTTTTTCTTTAAAAGATAAAAATGTAAGGCTTTATGATAACCCTGCAAAGAAAAACAAAAAAATTGAAAATAATTTAAAAGATATAATACAGGAAAAAGAGTTTACTGAACATAATATAAAATCTATAAACTTTACTAAAAATGTTTTCCATAAAAGGATATGGAATGATGTTACAATTAAAGCCCGCGGCTTATATAAATATATAGACAGTAATGAAATCGCAGGCAGAGGATATATAAAGTTTTTTAATATTAATGAAAAAGAAGATACTAAAATAGAAAACTGGGCAAAAGATATAGAATATCCTGTATATGTTTATAAAAAATATAATGGGTTTTTAGGCATCGTTTTTTATAATAAAACTACAAAAGATTTAGAGTATGCTACAAAATCAATAGCTTACGGGAAAAAGTACAACAGATATATAGAAGAATTATTAAATAAAGAGCAGAAAGAATATATAAAAGAAATAAGCAAAAAGCATAATGTAACATTTCTTTTTGAATGTATCCATTTAAAAGATAATGACCACCCTGTAAAAGCTGAAAAATCAGAAATAATTCTGCTTGATATTTTAGCAAATACAGAAGACTTAGTTTATAAAAATGAGCTTGCAGGCAATCTTTTTATTAGAAAAGAGCTGCTTGATACAATCTATAATGAAGCTGACTTATTAAAAACTGCTGATTATTATAACAACAGTCTTGATGTAGATATTGAAGGTGTAGTTCTGCAGGATAAAAATAATAAAATGCTTAAAATAAAAACAATTTTTTATAAGGCAAAAAAATTAATAAGAGCTGTCAGCTATACTAATAATATTAAAGTTATAGAAACTCCGTATTATCCAGTAATAGCTAAAAGCCTTGCATTTTTAGCAGTAAAGGATTTAATAAGGAATAATAAACTTGATAAATGGAATGATATTACATTAAATGATTTAAAAGAATATTATAAAACATTAAATTTATAATAGGAAATTTTTACCAGCATATAAAAGGAAAATATTTACACTTAAACCTGTATATACCCACAATTAAGTAGTTATATAGTTATATCTTTATATAAAAAAAGAGCAGACAACAATATACTGGCAAAAAATAGTATTTTTTGCCAAAATAATGGGAAACTGTTCGCCCGTACATAACCCGCTCACAGTTAACTTATTATATATTTATATAATATCTTTATATAAAAAAAGAGCGGACAACAATATACTGGCAAAAAATAGTATTTTTTGCCAAAATAATAGGAAACTGTTCGCTCGTACATGCCGCGCTCACAGTTAACTTATTATATATTTATATAATATCTTTATATAAAAAAAGAGCGGACATCCTGTCCGCTTGACACGAGAGCTCCATCTCCCAGGCGAGATTGTTTCTCTACCCACTTTTCTTATAGCAATACCTATGCCAAAAATTAAATATTTTAAGTAAAGGGATTACATTTTTATTTATTTAATATAAGATAGAGTTTACACTTTGCTCAAAATAGCCAAACAGAAAAATCTAAAAATATAATTTTATATTTTCCTAAACTATCATACCGCCGCAAAGCTCATAAAGTAATCTTTTGTTATTTTATTACTTATGCTCCAATTGTATAAACATTCTCAATTTTTTCTTCATTGCTGCTGCAACTCACTTCGTTCAAACAATCAGACAGCAAATCATTACGAAAAAATTGCTCATATACAATTAAGTCGCAAAGATAATAAAATAACCTAGGGGTATCTGCCGAAAGAAAGATATTTAAAACTAAAAATATTTTAAGATGATGGAAGACGACTGAGTAAAATTTTATAACAACGAAGTATAGATAAATAGAAAAAAAGATTAAGCTGTAAAAGGCTTAAAAATTTTTTTCTAAGACAAGGCGGACTAAAAAATTAGTGAAAGGAGTTTACATAATAGTAAATGAATTATTAAATTATAATAAAAAATACTTCCGTGTATTTTTTATTTAATCGTTTGGTCGCAGTAAATGCTCCCGCACTTACTAAAGCAATTTTATCCTAAAATTGAAAAGAATAGGTGCTAAAAAAGATTAAGACGAATAAGGCTTAAAGATTTTTGAGTAAATCTAGGCGGATTAAAATTTTTACGAAAGGAGTTTATATAATAATAAATGACTGAGTAAAAATTTTAACCAACAACGAGTTACTCAAAAAGATTAAGCCGTATAAGCATTATCCCTGCCACAATAACAATACTGCCTATAATTCTTTGTTTGCCGTATGATTCTTTTAGGAAGAAAATACCCATTAATACACCAAATAATGAGCTTAACTGCCTTAGGGCTGAAGCATAAGATATCTGCATATCTATAAGACCTAATCTGTATGTAACAGTGGAAGCAGCCATTGCAAAGCCGCCAAGGATAACTAATTTCCACTGGATAGGAACATGGACTTTTCTATGAAGTGTTACTGATTTTCTATGGCTTATTATTGTAAACATAACAGAGTAAAATGACATAAAATCAGCCATAAGCATAATATATAAATGAGTATTAACTGAAGCTACTCCCATTTTATCTGCCATTGCACCAAAGGAATATAAAAAGGCTGCAAGTATTGCTATTAATATACCATATAAGCCTGATTTATTACCCTTGCCTTTTGTAATATTCATTATATAGCAGCCAGAAAGCACTAATACAATACCAAGGATACCTAATGGAGTAACTCTTTCATCTAATATAAAATATGCCCAAATCATAATAAAAAATGGTGATGATGTAGTGATAGGATAAACCATAGATACATCGGCATATTTATAACTTACTGCTGTAAAATGCTGATAAAGAGCAAAAAAGAATGATGAAAGCAGGGCATATATAAATGTTGGCTTATGAAAATAAAAAGCATCTGGGAAGAAAAATACTGTGTAACTTGTAATGAATACTGCTGTAGCTACTTGAATATGGACATTATAAGCCACTTTATCATCGGAGGTTTTAACTAACAAATTCCATACTGCATGAAATACTGCGCTTACAACTATTAATGCAAATGCATAAGACATACATACATTTCCTTTATTTATAGCTGCTTACAGCATTAAACATTTGCATACAAATATGTAATGCTGCAAAAAACTAATAATATATTTTTTTGACAATATCTAATTATATATCATTTTCAAATTATAATCAATTATAATCAATCAAAACTATCCAATACTTCTCGCATTTTTGGACTTATATAGATATCTGCCAAATCCATTTTTTTTATATTTTCAGCGATTACTGCTATTTTATAATCATCAGCAGCTTTTCTATCAATAATAATAAGGGGAGTACCTTGAAAAGTGCACATTCCTCCCCTTGCCTCTGTTTTTTCGTATCTTACTTTAATACCTGCTTTTCGAGCAAGTTCTTCAAGCTCTAAAAGCAGGTCTTTTTTAGTATTTTTTGCCATATTATTTATTATATAATGGTGACATTTTTCTTAATTTTTCCACACTGTCTTTTAATACTTCTACAGCTCTATCCACTTCTTCCATAGTGTTAAATCTGCCGAAGCTGAAACGGAGTGCTCCATGAATATCTACATCATCAACTTTGATTGCAGATAATACATGTGATGGGTTAGTAGATGCAGATGTACATGCACTTCCTGCACTGCAGCATACTTCTCTTGCATATACCATTAATGCTTCGCCTTCAATATATCTAAAAACGATATCGCTTATAGACGGCACTCTAAATTCATGGTGTCCGTTCACATAAGTATCTGGTATAGCTTCTAATACTTTCTTTTCAAAAGTATCTCTTAATTTTTTGATATGCAGTATTTCTGTATCCTGCCTTTCCATAATAATATCGCATGCTTTACCAAGCCCAACAATATATGGAATATTTTCTGTACCTGCACGAAGTCCGCCTTCCTGCTGACCGCCATGTATTATAGGTTTTAATTTTTCCCTTAATTCTATATCTACATAAAGAACGCCTATTCCTTTAGGTGCATATATTTTGTGTCCTGAAAAAGTGAGTAAATCTACACCTAACTCATTAACATCTATATGCATTTTACCTACAGCCTGCACTGCATCTGTATGGAATATAATACCTTTGCTGCTTGCAAGTGCAGCCATTTCTTTAATAGGCTCTATTGTACCTATTTCATTATTTGCAAGCATACAGCTTACAAGGATAGTATCATCTCTTAAAGCATTTTTATAATATTCCATATCTATTAAGCCGTATTTATCAACTGGAAGATATGTTACTTCAAAGCCTTCATAATTTTCTAAAAATTTGAATGTTTCAAGCACTGCTTTATGTTCAATAGAAGAAGTGATTATATGTTTTCCTTTATGTTTATATGCTCTTGCTGTTGCTATAATAGCAAGGTTATCTGATTCTGAACCGCTGGCAGTAAATACAATTTCATCTGGTGTTGCATTTATTAATTTTGCCACTGACTTTCTAGCCTGTTCTTCATAAGGGCGCACCTGCCTGCCTATTGAGTGAATACTTGAAATATTACCATAATATTCACTAAAAAAAGGAAGCATTTCCTTTACAACTTCAGGGTCAACTCTGGTTGTTGCACTATTGTCAAAATAAATAGCCATATTATTCTCCCATAATCTGCCAAAAATAATATATTTAAGGCATACTTATATATTATTTTATATTATATCTATATTATACTGTAAAATGAGCCACTGACTGCTTCATCATATCAGCAATTGTTATTTTTTCTAAATAATCATCACATGCTTTTTCAAGCCCTGCCCAAAGCCAGTTGACAGCACAAGATGAAAAATTACGGCAGTCGCCTTCAGCACCACAGTCTTCAGTTTTAAGTGGGCCGTCCATTGTATTAACTATTTCTTTTAAATTTATCTGACTTGGATTTCTGGCAAGCATATAACCACCGCCAACACCACGGGAACCTGTTATAATATTTACATGTTTTAATTTAGTGAAAATCTGCTCTAAATATTTTTTAGAAATGTCTTCAAACTCTAATATCTTTAATATGCTTACAGGGTGTTTATCTCCACCAAGCATACAAAGGGCATATATAGCTCTAATAGCATATCTGCTTTTAGTTGTAATTTTCATAAGCCACCTGCTATTTATTATCTTTTTTGATTGTTTGAATTTCTTTTTCCATTTCTACAATCCTGTCTATAATACAGTTAAAAGCATTAGCCACTGGGTCAGGAAGCTCTGTATGGTTAAACATATCCTGCCTTTTGCTGTCCCCAGTAATTCTGCCTGGCACACCTACAACAGTAGCATCCTGAGGTACTTCGTGCAGCACAACAGAGTTTGCACCTATTCTAACTCTATCCCCTACTTTAAAGGGACCTAACACTTTAGCACCAGCACCAATAATAACATTATTACCTATGGTTGGGTGGCGTTTTTCTTTTTTTAAGGAAACACCGCCTAATGTTACCCCATGGTATATAGTAACATCATCGCCTACTTCAGCAGTTTCACCGATAACTACACCCATGCCGTGGTCAATAAAAAAACGCCTGCCGATTTTTGCTGCAGGGTGTATTTCTACCCCTGTAAAAAAACGGGCAAGCATAGCATTAAAACGAGCAAGTGATTTTAGTTTATGAAGCCAAAGCCAGTGGGAAACTCTGTGCATAGTTAAAGCATGAAAACCAGAATAACAAAAGAATACTTCTAAAGCATTTCTTGCAGCAGGGTCTCTATCTAAAACTGTCTTAATATCTTCATATAATGTTCTAAAAACTGCCATAAAATATACCGCTAAACTAGACTATTATTTTCTAAAAATAGGGTATAGCAGAAAACTATACCCTTATTTTGCACAATTAAATAACCTTAAAACTGCACTTGTTTTAAGTTATAAATATATAATAACCATTACTAAAGTAATAAGTCAATATATAAATTAATGGGCGAGCCCATTTTTGTAAAATTACTGCTGAAAAGATTTCAATTAATCTTCTGGTGAGATAGCCTCAACTGGACATTCTTCAGCACAAGCACCGCAGTCAATGCAGATATCTGCATCTATCCATGCTTTGTCATTTTTTTCACTGATTGCACTAACTGGGCATACTTCCATGCAAGAAGTGCAAAAAGTGCAGATATCTTGGTTTACAACGTGAGCCATAGTAATCCTCCACTAAAATAATATTATGATATATGTATATGAATAGCTTAATTTGTCAAGTAAAAAGATAAGCAAAAGCACATTTTTAATGGAATGATGAATTTAATTAAATCCTTTGCTGCATTCAAAATAGGTATGGTAAAAAAACTAAAAACATAAATTTTATTTCTATCTTTTTATACTGTCATACTGCCGCAAAACTCAGGAAGTAATATTTTAGGGTATCTGCTAAAAAAGGATATTGAAAACTAAAAACATTTTTATAAGTTAGAATTAGATTCTTCGCTGACGCTCAAAATAGACAAGGGTTGGGAAATAAATAATTGAAAAAGCCCCGCATAATGCGGGGCGAGAATTGTAAATATTAATTACTATGCAACTTCTCTATATTTTGTTTCTAATTCTTCCATATTTAAGCCATTAAACCATGTAAGTTTAGATAGTTTACCACCATTTTCTACATACTCTTTAAAGGAAAGCAGTATAACTAATGCCATATTATCTTGCTCTTTTTCTGCTTTCGCAATTAAATTTTCCAATGCCTGAATAATAACCATATTATGCCTCCTTAGTTATCTCTATCCATTTAGTATAGAGTTTAATATTATAGCCACCTTGTTCCATTAAATTTTTCGCCATAATAGAGAATACTGCATACTCATAATTATTAGCAGAATATATTTTAGTAGTGTCTACATCATATTTATTATCAATCACATATTTGAATATCAAAACAACAACATTAAATGCTGTCATTGACTTTTCTAACACATCCCATTTATAATCTGATGTATCTCTAAATTTATTAGAGTAAAATATACTCATTTGTTTTATGGCATTTGGGGCTTTTCTTATATCAAATACAGCTAGTCCATCATTAGTATCATTATCATACACAAGATAATAATCACATATATCATTTATATCGTCTGGTAACTCAAAATCATTACGAAAATCTTCAATATTTTCTTTTGTTATTTGTTTTATATCTAACAAGAGACAACCTCACTCCATATAAAGTCTTTATTTTCTAGCATAATAAACTCATATTGTCAACACTAACTCTATATTTTTAATATAATATTTTTTTAAAAAAATACAATAGATAATGCAATAATACATATCAAACATTATAAAGTATATTAGAATAACATTAGAACACATACTATTGTTTTGTAATTTCTTCCTTTTACAAAAATAGATATATAAAATTATCTTTAATAAATCACTTTATGTACAACAATAAAGAGAATAAAATTCTCTAATGACATTTAGTAAAATATTTATTATAAAATTATAATGAATGCAATGTTAAGCTATAAGCGAAGTATCTAACATCTTAGTAATAAATTTAATTTTGAATATAGAATTACAATAATAGATAAAAATATACTACCTATTTTTTGCTGCACTCAAAATAGGTATGGTAAAAAGCTAAAAACATAAATTTTTATTTCTATCTTTTTATACTGTCATACCGCCGCAAAACTCAGGAAGTAATATTTTAGGGTATCTGCTAAAAAAGGATATTTAAAACTAAAAACATTTTTATAAGCTAGAATTAGATTCTTCGCTGACGCTCAGAATAGACAAGGGTTGAGAAACTAAAAACACTTTGTAAAATAAAAAAGGGAAGGCAAAAACCTTCCCCAAAAAATTTAAATATTACTTATTGCCAAAGTTTAGTGACAACACCTTTTTCTGCAGGTGGTTCTACAATACTAGAACAATTTGCTTTTACATCATCTGGTAAATAAAATGCACCATCACAGTAATAAGGCAAACTAGCATCAAGAGTAATTACATCATCTGATTTTTTCTTACCATAAACAGAAACTTCAACTGTTACATTAATTACTTGTACACGGTCAAATTTAGAATAAATTTTAATATCACTTTCCTGTTTTTCCCATACTTCATTATTAGGTGTTACTGTACCCTTATCTTGTGCATCACCGCTTCCAAAACCAGCTGCAATACTATCTAGTGTATATGATGCTGTTTGATAAGTAGTATTCTGATACTGTTCTACATTAGTTTTTTGACCCACAGGATTAGAATTTAACAATCTACTGTTCATTTGAATTTTACTTTTCATTTCAACTGTTTTAGCAGTTGTATCAACAACTGCAGTTATTTCTCCAATCATTCTATCTAATGAATTTACATAATTTGGTCTAATAAAATTACCAGCATTATAAGAATATTTAGCTCCAACATTATAGTCCATTGAATTTGTTTGTTCAAATGTAAGCATATCATAAGTTCCCATAATTGTGTATGGGTCTGCAAAGTTTACTGGTGTTAAATTTCTCATTTTTCCTGCTTCTATTTTTTTATAAGTATCTTTATTTTTTAACTTAAATACAAGTTTATCTGATGAGCCTGCACTATATTGAAGTGTATCATCACTACCTACAGTAAATGGAAATTCATAAGTTAATGTGCCATCACCGTTAAATGTAAAACCTTTTTCTGCAAGTTTATCTTTACTGTTTTCTCTATCACTTAATGATTCATTATGAGCAAAATATCTATAGCGGAAAACATCAAACTCTGGGTTATTAATAAACTGGCTCCATACTAACTGAAATTTACCACTTATATCAAGCTGATTTCCAGTAGTTGATACTGCATAATATTTTTCATCGTAAAGATATCCATCTGTTGCAGCTTCTGAAGATTTAACAATCTTATTATTATAATGTATTTCTAATGACTCAATAGTATATTTACCTGTAATATCAGCAGGTTCCCATACAGTTACTTGGAAAGTATCAAACACATCTTGATTTGATTCTGATTTTACAGTTATAGTTGCAGTGCCTGCTTTTTTAGCAGTAAAAGTTTTACTGCCTGCCTCATATTTTAATACACCGCTGCCATCATCTGAAATAATTACATGTGCATTAGTAGCATTTGTTGGCTCAACTGTATATGCTGGAGTATAAGTTTCTCCAATTTTTAATTCAGAAGGTGTTTTATTTGTAATAGTTACATTTGTTACTGCTTCAAAATTTGAAGTAATTTTTACAACAATAGTATCTGTTAAAGCAGTATTATCAACAGATGTTGCTGTAATAGTAACTTGATAATCTTCAGTTGCTGCTGTATCAAGAATTGTTAAAGCACCAGTATTTTCATCAACAGTCACTTTTTCTGGGTTACTTGATGAATATGTAATACCTTTATTTGTAGCATCACTTGGGCTTACATTTGCTACAACAGATATATTTGTTGCATTTTGAGCAAAAACAGCTTCATCAGTATCAAATGCTACTTTTGTTACTGGAACATATTTATTTTCAACAGTTACTTCACATACTGCTTTATGGTTACCGTCCACTGTTGTTACAGTAATAGTTGCTTTTCCTGCACCTACTGCTGTTAATTTACCAGTATTTTCATCTACTTTTACTGCTGAAACATTATTTGATGACCATTTTACAGTTTTAATATATGCATCTGCTGGAGTAATTGTTGCAGTTAACTGTTTAGTTTCGCCTACAGTCATAGTTGCACTATTTTCACTGATAGATACTGATGCTGGGTGGATAGTTGTATCATTTACAGTTACTTGGACTGTTTTTTCGATACTATTATCACTATCTGCATACACTACCACATTAGTAGTACCTGTTGCAAGTTTTGCACTGATAGATAATGTAGCAATACCATCTGCACCATTAACTATTGTTGCATCAATTAAATTTTTATCATATCCATCTTTTAATAAGATTTGTTTATTAGTAGCATCAACAGGTGTTACTTGAAATTTAACATCTGCTGTTCTTTCAGCTTTTTCTGGGTCTTGGTTTATATCAAGAGTAACAGCATCAGTATAGGCCTTTATACCATCAACATCTATAGTTTTTGTGGTAACAGTTACTTTTGCTTTATCTGTAAAATCGCCATCTACTGTTCTAACTTCCACTTCTGTTTCGCCAACTCCAACAGCTGTAATTGTGCCATCTAAGCCAATTGTTGCTACTTTATCATTATAAGTTGAAAATACAACTTCTTTATTTTCAGCATCAACTGGATTAATAGTATAATTTAATTTAGCAGTCTGACCTATTTCTAAACCAATATTTTTGTTATTAACTGTTACACCAGTTACTTTTACAGGACCAGTTTCGCCACCTGTTGAAAAATATCTTGAATCATCTATAACTATTGTAGATGCACCCATAGCATCATCAGCTATTTTTTTCAAAGTAACCTGCATAGTGTAGCCTTTTGGCATAGGTAAATCTGGACTGTTTAAAGTAAATTTAACTACATATTCGCCTGGTTTATTAGCATCTGGAACAATTTCTGCACCCAGTTTAGCAAATTCAGCATCAATATCTGCACTTGTAAGTGGAGAATAAATATCTTTTCTAACAAATTCTATAGAGCTAGGTATTCCCTGGCTTACAATATCTGGGTGAAATTGTGATTTATACTGCATTTTAATTGTTAAGCCTACTGGACATGATACTGGGTCTTTTGTACATTGAACAGCATTAACTGCAATTTCGCCACGCATATTATTGCCAGTACCTACAATATTATCAACAACTTTACTGCCATCAGGGCCAGCTATTGTCATATACTGGATTCTGTAATGACCAATAAGTGCAAGTATATTTTCAGGTGTTACTGGAGTTTTAGGTTCGGGTAATTCTTCATCAAAAACTGATGCTGAACCAGTAATTGGAGAAGATGGAAGGTTATCCCATTTAATATCAGTTCCTGTATCGTTACCACCATTGCCACCGCCAGTGTTGCCACCGTCTTCGCCGCCAGTGTTGCCACCGTCTTCGCCACCAGTGTTATCTCCCGGATTATTTGCAATTACATCAACAGTAACAGTTGCTTTTGCTGCTGGATTATCAACAGATGTAACTGTAATAACTGCAATACCAGTTTTTTTTGGGGTAATAAGACCTGTTTCAGAAACTACTGCAACAGTTTCATCACTTGATGAGTAAGTTACATTTTTGTTTTCTGCGTTGCTTGGTGTAATAGTAACTTTAATCTGATGAGTTTGATTTTCAGCAAGACTAAGAGTTACTTTATCTTTATCAACAGATACTTTAGTAACAGTCGGTGTTAAGCTGCCGCCTGCACTGCTTGAAGAATCATTACTGCAGCCTGTTGATAAAAGAGCAACAAAAACAGTTAAAAAAAGAATAAATAAAAACGGTTTTACTTTTAACATATTCTGCTCCTTTTAAAAATAAAAAATTAATACGTAAAACGCATGAAAAATAGTATATTATTTTTTTAAAAAAAGAAATAAAAAAATACGAAAAAATAACATTTTTTGTTGATTTATAAATAAAAGGGGCATAATTGCCCCCTTTTTTGTTATTTTGGCGAATTTTCTTTTACATTTGTCATAATTTCTTCTATATTTTTCCTTACCTGTATATTCTTATCTTTTTTAAGTTCTGCTATTATCTCTTTATCTGTGGTTTCATATATGCCGTTTTTAAAAACGGCTGTTCCTTTTGAATGTATCACTTTTAAATCTGCAAAGCATGAATAAAATCTCATATATGCCGCCTTAAAAGTTTAATGTTAATATACCATGACATTCTTCATTTGATACTTCTAAACCGCAGTCTGTTAAGAAAGTATCTACCACACCGTCATAGCCGTCACTTTGGATATTTGTATCCATTTTTGTTTCTTCTATAAAGTGTAAAAGCAGTTCATCTAAATCGATAATAACAGCAGTGTTTGGATAAACTGATGATAATACTGGGTCATACATTATATTTAATTCACCATATTCTGTATCTATTTTATCAAGAGAAATTCCATACTCTTTTAATAATGAGCCGCCGCCACCTGCAAATGTTTTAATGGCATTATCATTAAGTTTCGCATTAAAGCCAGAGCCTGTAAGCATTACTTTATCCCCTGCTGAGCCTTTATCTGCCATAGCACCTAAAATTTCATTAATAGTGCCTACTTTAAATTTATCAGGGCTTGTAATACTCATTACATTAGTTTTAATATAGTGGAAAAGTCCGCCAGTAACATATAAAGGCTCACTGCCTGATAAATCCTTTTTTGGCTCGCCAAACATTAAAGACTGCTCAATATCGTTTTGATGAAGTCTTAATATTTTATTTCTTTCTGCCTTTCTTCTGCTTTCAGCTGATGTGCCGTCATCACCGTATTCTCCCTGGCGGAGTTTATTCCGTGTGATTTTTAATGTTCTTCTAAAAGTCTGGCAGTAGTTAAAGTTATCTTTTTTAAGCAATACCGTACCTTTTGGTGCTGTGCTGCCCTCTGGGTATGCTACAGAAATATTTACAAGGGTTGCATTAGTGTCATCTGCATCTGCTGCAATTTCTTTTGCACTTGTAACACCATATCCCCTTGTAACAGTTAATGTTTTACCACTTACGGCTGTTACTCTCATCTGCTCATGGGTTTTAATGTCTTTAATAATAGAGCCTTCTGTTAAAAAAGTAACATTATCTTCATCTGTTACAACAGTTAAAGATGTTTCAGAAGAACCTGTTGGTGTTACTTTAAATGTTGGCTTATTAAGCCTTGTTTCAAGCCATTCAAATTTTTGGTTTGTTTCGCTTATTACTCTGCCGCGAGCCTGCAGCATCATAAATAATGGGGATAATTTTGCATTTTGAAATATTTTATCCCTTAAGCCTACGCTTCTTTTTACTAATTCTGATTGTGTGTTTGTTGTATATGTATCATAAATTACGCTCATTTTTTATCTCCTTTATAAATTTTTATATAAAATTTTCATAGCCTGCCTGTTTCTGGCTTGCATTTGCATAGTTACCGCCCTTTATTGCTTTTGGCGGAAATACTGTGTTTTCATTTATACCTGCTTGTGCCTTTTTATCTGACACTAAACCTTTATATATATTATCATAAAATGTAATAAGGGTTTCTATATCCCCTTTCATACGGGACATAATTATATTTTTTGCATCTCTGTATGCCATATTTTCAAAAGCATTTCTTGCTGCAGTTTCTACCTGCTCATACATTGTGCCGTATTTTTCATGCAGGCTTTTTTCAAACTGCTTCATTTTTATTTCCTGCTCTTTTTCTTTTAATGCCTGCTGTTTAAAGTATTCAAAATATTCCCTGTGTGCTACATTTTCCATATTAAATTTTTCACCAGTATATTTTTCCACAAGAGATACTGCCTGCTCATTAATATACTTAATATCTTCAAGGCTTAAGCCCTCAATATAAGATACTGCTGGAGTATTTGCATGTATATTCCCTGCTGTATTTTCTTTTTGGGCTGCCTGCTCCTGCTCCTTTCTTTTTGCATAAAGCATTTCAAAAACTGATAAAATTTCTACAGGAATATTTTTTTCATCAATATTTCCAGTTTTACATTTATCTAAAAACTCCTGAATATCCATATTTTTACTGTTTGTTTCTTTATCTTTTATATTTTCATTCATTTTTTTACTCCTTATTTACTGATTTATTTATCAGCATTTTTTTTGCGTCTTCTCCATGAGAAATATCACGCTTTATATCATCATCTATTTTCTTTATTATATAAGCCATACCATGCAGCTTTCTAATATTTTCACCCTTTTCTAAGGACACAAATATTTCTTTTTCATAAGTTTTTAAAAGCGGTAAAATATATTCGGCTGCAAGTATAGCTTTTTCGCCTTTTTCTATACGGCTTTTAAGAATGTTTTTCACTTTGCACCTGCTCTCTCAGCTTATCTAAACTTATCAGATAATTTTCTGTATCTTTAAGCCCGCTTTCTTCTAATATTTTTGCCATCAAGTTTCTTATGCGTTTATTATCTGTTAAATTCCTTGGCTCGCCTATTTCTATCATCATAGCAAGTGCATTATTTAATGCTCTGCGTCTTGTATCTTCATGCCCGCTTGATAAAGACTGGGATATATTTAAATCAAAATCTATATCCTTTATATCCTGCGGATTTATCTCTATTGTATCATTTAAAAGACGCACAACCTGCTTATTATCCATAAACCTTTGGTTCTGATATACTAAAAATCTGTATGTTTCTTTTAAAGTTTCCGCAAAATTTAAAACAATAGCCTGAACCTGTGCGTTGGCTGATTCATACTTTATAACTGCTTCTGTTGCTGTCTGACTTTCAACTGACTGTTTCAAGCCATGTTTCATTTCGCTTACCCCTGTTACCTTTTGGTTTTCCTTATCAAAATATTCCACTAAGGAAAATGAATTCTCACTTATTACTTCAAAGGGCTCTGGAGCAAATATATTATTAATATCTGCACTATCCCGCACTGCCACATACTGCTCACTTGTTACCATTTGTGAAGGATTAAGCAAATCATCTACTTTATAAAATATCTTCCTGTTATTATTCCGCCTTGTATTTTCTAATATTTCCCTTATTAATGCTGTCTTTATTATCTGAGTGTTTTCAGAAAGCTCTGCAAGCCCTCTGCCTGCTATACTGTCCATTGATAAAAATGGTGCAAATACAAAAAAAGGATACATTGAATAAGTATTTTCTTCTATTGATAATATCTGACTGCCACAGTAAGTTATCACCACATCTTCTAATAAGCCGTCATTATCAATATCTATCCTGCCCCAGTATTCATTAAGCATATACAGCTTTCGTGCCTTATTTTTATCGCTGTAAGACACATACTGAGTTTTATTCACATCATCATCTTCATAAGTGTAAATATTATCTTTTATTTTTGAGATATTTTTATATACCCCCTCTTTTTCCCTGCGGATTAAATAATCATAATTTACCAGCTTCCTGTGTATTACATAATCTGCTTCCTGTAATGATAATGCACTTGCATCAAATAAAAATTCATTATATGGCAGCACTTCAAAAACAGGCTGATTTTTGCTGATATATGATACCTTATATTTTACCCTGTACTTTTCTATACCGTTTATATATACAGGGTCTGATTTTACATTAAAGCCTGCATCAATTAATGACTGCAGTTTTTCATAAGTTACAACTTCCTCTATTTCTTTTTCACCATACTCTTTTATCCACAATACCTTTAATGCAGCACAGCCTGTTATAAGTGCATTTGTAATAAGCCGTGTAAATATAGTATGGTACGGATTTTGTGCTGTTATCTGGTAATTTAATAAAGCCTGCATTTTTGCTGCATTTTCTTCATCTTCACCGCTTCTTGCTGTAACTTCTACAGGATTAGATGAAAACAGAAGTTTATTAATATCAGGCATTAATGCTCTGATAGTTACTAATACATCACGGCTGATAAAAGAACTTTCAGGCATTCTGTATTTTTTAGTATCTATCTTCTCACCATTATAAAGCTCATAATATTTTTTAAATTTTGGCTTTAAATGCTGGTTATAGTAACTTAAAGCCTGTTCTTTATCCCTTTTTATAATCTCTAAAATATCTTTATCTTCTAATTTTACTTTCATAATATTATACCTTTAATTACCTTAACATTACAGAAGGCAGCTGCCTTTTATCTGAACGCACATTTCCTGCAAATGTTAATGCAAGAGCATCTGCACAATCAGGACTTGCAAGCCCCCGTTTTTTCATATCCTGCTTTTTCTCTAAAAGAATTTGAGCATTATCACCTCTGAAATAATATTCAGGCCCTGCTAAATCTTCCTTTAAATCTGTATCCTGGGGAATATCTGCCATTTTCAGCCAGTCCGCCATTAAACACCACATTTCAGCCCGTTTATTAATATATTTATCTTTTCTTTCGGGTCTGCCTGCAAAATCCACTCCTGTTACATTGTAACCCATCCACTTAAGCCTGTCGTAAACTCCTGCACCTACTCCGCCCATATCAATAAATACGCCGTCAGGTTTAAAATCGTTTATCTCTCTTATTACTGCATCAGAAACTTCCAGAGTATCAAGTGATGAGTACTTTTTTAAATCGTAAAGTTTTAAACCCTGCCGCCTTGCTATTACTGTTTTATCTTCTCCAAACCTTGCCACATCAACACCTAATATCCTTGGTGCATGAATATATACACTTTCTTCTATATTTCTTTCTGCTGCAGCTGTAATATCATCCCGCTTAATCAAAGAAGCACTGCCCCCAGACGGAAACTCACCAAGCACTCTAACTTTTACAAAGTCGCTGTCTAATCCGTAATCTTCCACCCATTTATTTATCTGCCTTTTATCTGTTATAGGCACTGTGCGGCTGTCCACTTTTTTAGTTATCCACCTGTGCCTAAACCTGCCAAAACATTCATAAAATCTGCCGTCACTTCTTGTTGGGTTGCCAAAGCATACAAAAAATATTTGTGTGTCTTTATCTGTTAATGCTCCCTCTGCTACTTCCCATATACATGATGGTATGGCTGATGCTTCATCAAATATAATTAATATTCTGCCGCCCTGATTATGCAAGCCTGCAAATGCCTCCGGCCTGTGCTCACTCCAGGGAATAGCATCTATCCGCCATGTTTTTTCATACCTTTCATCACTGGAATATATGGCTGTTTTGCTTACTTCAAACATACTTTCCACAATAGAAAGCCTGTGCCATTTTGCAAGCTCTGCCCATGTTTTGCTTTTAAGCTGATGCTCTGTATTTGCAGTGATTACCCCCTTTGTATTAGGTTTTGTTGCCAGTGCCCAGAGAGTAAGCCATGAAACAAGAGCACTTTTGCCTATTCCATGGCCAGATGATACTGCAATCTGCACAGCTTCACTTAAGCTGATTATGCCGTCCCTTAAATTTATAAGCACATCTTTCTGCCAGTCTAATATGCTGTGGTTTTTAAGCTCATCTTTACCCCATGGAAAAGCCGCCTGCACAAATAAAAGCGGGTCGCTTTCTGTGCGGGCTAAAATATATGCTAAATCATGTGCTGCAGCAGATGATGCACGCTTTTTACTCATCCTGCTGAGCCTCATCTATAAGTTTTTTTGCATTCTGCATAAGCTCTGCCATATCATCTTTGCCGGCTGTTACTTTATCACTGTAACCAAAGCTGCATTTTAAGTTAAATATGACTCCTGTTGTTGCATAGCTTTTATCTGTAAGCATATCAATTGTCTGGCTTTCCATTCTTAGCTTAATGCGGTTAATAACTGGTGCAAATTCTGGATTTTTTTCAAGCTCTAAAAACTCGCTTTTATCTGCAAATCCCATGTAATATGAGATGCCGGCTATTGAGCATGGCTTATTCTGCTGCTCCTGCTCTGCAAAATAGCTTTCTGCCATTTTTTCTAAATCTTTTGGTTTTTTATATTTTTTATTCATTATTTTTCCTTAATTATTTTATTTATCATTTGCTATATGGCTAATATATACAAGAAAAAATATCAGGTGTCCGTTATGTCCGAAAAAGATAAGGAAATGAAAAAGATTATATATAACCAGTATTAAACCATTACAGATAAAAATATACTTTCATAAACTTAACTTAAAATTTTCAATATAAAAAACAATATTTTTACTTGATAATATGCTGATTAAAATATATAATATCTCCGATTATAATATTTTATGGATAGTATTTATTACGGTGAATTATTTTGGTTAAAAAATTACTAATATTATTGTGTCTTATTGTTATGCCATTATATGCTGCTGCTTTTGATAAACCGTTCTTTGTAGACAGCTACTCTGGTATTGAGTTTAAAAGACTTAATAACAAAACATATTTAGCTGTTTATGAAGTTACTCAGGAACAGTGGTATAAAGTAATGAATACTGCCCCATTCTATTTTAATAAAGGCGGTTCTTATCCTGCTGAATCTGTTTCTATTGGCGATATTCAGAAATTTTTAAATACATTAAATGCAGCAACACAGTCTAATTACAGGCTTCCAACAGTAGCTGAATGGAAAGAAGCAGTTGGCGAAGTTCGTATAAATAGAGATGATGTTTGTTCTTATGCAAACTTTTATGATATTTCATCTAATGCAGTTAACAGGTTTGGCAATGCTTACTTTGAATGTGATGACAAATTCCCAAATACTGCACCAGTAGGCTCTTTCTCTGCTAACAGTAAAGGATACTATGATTTATTCGGCAATGTAAAAGAATGGCTCTGTAACTCAGAAAGTGACAGAACTAATACATGTGCAAATCTGCTTGGTGCTGCAAGCCTTGCAGTTGCAGGCGGCGGATTTAGTGACGGTCCAAAAGAAATGAGAAAAGTTGTAAAAGATGAAAGAACTTCTTTAAGATATGCAGGTCTTGGTTTCAGACTGGCAGTTGATGCAGCATCTATTAACTCTAATGCAGTTACTGATAATATTAATAAACCAAATGTTTTAGCACCTGTTACTACTGTACCTGTTGCTCCAGTAGAAGAAAATACTCAATACACTCCACCAGCTTCAGCACTAGATAACCAAAGAAATGATGTAACAAATAACCCAGAACAAAATCAGGATGAGCCGCTGCCTGAAAGAAAATTTAAATTCCTGCCATTTTTAAGAGATTAAGGAAGTAAACCCTGATTTTATCCAAAAAAGTTGGATAAAATATATAAACAGAAACTGAAAAGTCTATAATTTTTTACAAGCTGGAACATTATAAGATTCTTCGCTGTCGCTCTGAATGACAAGGGTAGGATGCCCGCCCGCTTGCGTAAGTGCGGGAGGGGAGCGTCTTTTGCGACGCAAGGACTTTCCGACGAATAGGAAGGAATGAAAAGTCCGCAGCTGGACCGAAATTTTTATTATTGTTTAAACAGTTATTACAATTATTTATATTTTTACATATATTACCAAGTAGTTATAGCATTTTTTAATAAAAAAATGGGGTACCCCAGCATATTATTTTCTTGACACATGTAAAAATACACTATACTCTTAATTATAATAAAGAGGTGGCTTATGAAAAAAATCAATTTAATCTTCTTATCATTGCTATTTGGCTGTGTGCTTTTTACAGTAAGCTGTGCAGACCAAGACACAGATACAAATGGGGGGGGGATAGCTGGTTACGGTCCTGGATATGACCCTAATGACCCAATAGATGCTAAATATCCATACTGGCGAGTTACTATAAAAGATTTTGGCTGCAGCAATGGCACTACATGCACTTGGACAGTAGCAGAAAAAAAAGCAGCTATTAAAATAATGGCAAGGCTTCGTGCTATGCTAAATATTCCAGAATTTCAAGATGTTTTTAGGAAAAATGCTCCATATATTGTAGATAAAGATGCTTCTTATGAAGGCTCTCCATATTCTGTAACTATGGGTTCCACATATGATACAGAAAGATTATTATGGTCTATTCTTAATGCTGATTTTGAAGTCACTTATAGAAAACAAGATAGTCTTAGTGGCGGTATAGCTTCTGCAAATGTGGGTAAAAGTTTATATGTTCAGCTTGGGTATAACCCTGATGTATATAATTTTGATTATGTTTGTAACTTTCCAAATACAACTTATACAGGAACAGGAAATAGTGGATATGTTTCTCATACATCTCTAGTATTTCATGAGCACTTACATAATATGGGTATGACACATGAAAATACAAGTAAAGAGCGTCCTGATGAAGTATCAAGAATACAAATGGTTTTATTTAATTGGTGGTATAATGGTAATCCTAAATTAGAAACATCTCATCAAGCACAAATAGATGAAATTACAAAATATTATTTAGAAAAGTATGCTCATTTACTTGAAAGTGATACTTCAAATTAGATATATTCATCTATTAAATTAAAAATTTAGCAGAGTGTTAAAAAAATATTTTTCTAACACTCTGTATTAAATAACTTATATTTTTACAGAAAAAATTATTTTTAGTGCTTATCCTAAAATTTTTAGATAAATCAACAGCCGTAAAACTGCCTTATCAATGCAAGCACTTCATCTATGCCGTTAGTCTTATATATATTTGTTCTGAAATCTGATGCACTATCAAGCCCTTTGCAAAACCATACAGCAAACTTTTTTAATACATGCATATAATGGGTTTCTTTCATACCCCTGCCCTTTGTATGCTCTAACATATAGCCCCAAAGCTCTATTAATAAATCACCAATTTCTTTTGGAGCTAAATAATTATATAAGTCTGCATCACTGCATTTATCTTCTATTGCTTTAAATACCCATGGTGCTTTCATCATACTTCTTCCAAGCATAATGCCATCAACACCTGTTGCTTTCATTTCCTTATATGTGTCATAGCCTGCAACACCGCCATTACCAATTACAGTAATCTTTGCTGTATCTGCTATTTCCTGCAGAATATCAAGACGAACAGTTCCGCCAAACATATCACTTTTCGTTCTGCCGTGAACTACTAATGCATTAACACCTTCATTTTCTGCTATCTTTAAAATCTCTTTATATACAAGGTTTTTATGCTCCAGCCCTATGCGTATTTTTATAGAAAAAGGCTTTTCTGTTGCCTTGCGGATATTAGATACTATAGCCTGAATTCTTCCTAAATCTCCCAGAAGTGAACAGCCGCCCCCTGCTTTTATTACCTTTTTTACTGGACAGCCCATATTTACATCAAAAGCATCTACCTGACATTCATTTTCTGCCACACGCACTGCTTCTGCATAATTTTCAGGCTTGCCCCCAAATATTTGAAATACAAGAGGACTGTCTGTTTCTATCCTGTCAAGATATTCCATTGTTTCTTTATTTCTTCTTGCAAGGCCTTCCACAGAAATCATTTCTGAATATATTATGCCATTAAAAAATTTACGAAGTATTCTTCTATAAGGTAAATGAGAATAACCTGCCAGCGGTGCTGCCACCAGGTCATTTTTTAATAAGTTTTTTTTAAAAAAATCTGACATTATAATAAACCAATACTATGCTTTGTATCGTAAGCACTGCCTTTGTAATTTAAAAAATTTCTGAATTTATAAAATCTGTATGCTGCATAAGCTATCATTTCCCCGTTATCTGTACACCTTGCAAGCTCTGGAAAATATACACTTACATTTTTGCTGTTTTCTGCTATTTCCTTAAATACACGCCTTATTTCTTGATTTGCAGCAACACCGCCGCCAACAACTATCTTATCCCTTTTAAAAAGAGATGCTGCCTGAAATGTTTTATCTGCTAATGTGGAAGCTACAGTCCATTGAAATGATGCTGCAATATCTTCAAGGGAAAATTCTTTTTTCTGCACAGTATTAATCACTGCAGTTTTTAAGCCGCTGAAACTGAATTTTATTTCGCCTTTGAAAGCCTGCGGAAATTTTACTGCATTCCTGTTACCTTTTTCTGCCAGGTTTTGTATAAATATACCGCCAGGATATGGACCGCCCATTACTTTTGCTGTTTTATCAAACACTTCACCTGCTGCATCATCTATTGTTCTGCCAATAAGTGTAAAGTTTAATGCTTCATCAACATCAAAAATATGAGTATGACCGCCAGAAACAATTAATGCAGTATATGGCGGTTTTAAATCTTTATATGAAAGTTCTGCTGCCAGAATATGTGCTGCTAAATGATGAACTGGCACAACAGGCTTATGCAGTGCATAACCAAGCCCTTTAGCAAAGGAAACACCTACAAATAATGCACCTATAAGCCCCGGTGCATTTGTTACACCTATAATATCCAAATCCCTGCCTGTAATTGAAGATTCTTCCATACAGGCACGATATAATGGCTCAATTTTTTGAATATGGTTACGGGAAGCTACTTCTGGAATAACTCCTCCAAATGCTGCATGTATATCTGCTTGAGAAAAAGTTTTACTGCATAATGTGCCTTTTTCAGAAGAATATACTGCAATAGATGTTTCATCACATGATGATTCTATACCTAAAACAATCATAATAACCTTTAATTAGTCAGCTTTTTAATATCAACTAAATGATAGTTTAATTTTTCAAGCTGTGGCAGAGCTATTTTTAATGCTGCTAAAGTGTTTGGACGAACATGGCCTATAGCTATTATACTGCCGTCATCTCTTGCTTTTTCTGCTGCTTCATAAATTTTTGCAAGAATTGCTTCCACACTGTTATCATTATCTAAAAATAACCTGTTTTCTCCACATTTATATCCAGCTTTCCTGCATTCTTCATAGGCTTTTGTTTGAGCTGTTGTGCGGCTGTCTACAAACCTGTTTGTATATTGTTTAGACGCATTTAAGATTTGTTCCATTTTGCGAGCATCTTCTGTAATAGCTGAGCCCATATGGTTATTAAAGCCGTCTACCTTAACACCTAAACTTTCAAAATTTTCTTTTACAACACCAGCAATTAAAAGCTCCGGCATATTTGGAAGCACTGCTCCCCTGCCTGGGTCAGTATTTGGATAGCTTTTTGGTGCCATTGGAAAATGAAGAAATACTGTTTTTCCAGCTTTTTTTGCTACCTGTGCTGTATATCTGCTGTGCTCTAAATGGGGCAGCACTGCAACTGCAACAGGATATTTTATATCTGCATATTCTTTTGCAAGTTCTGCACTATTTCCGCCGTCATCAAGAAGTATTGCAAACTTAACCTGTTTTTTAGAATATGGTGGAAGTGGTGGATATTTTGGAGTTTCTGCCACCTGCGGTTTTTCTTTTACAGGCTCTTTCTTTTCTTCCTGTTTTACCACTTCTTCTTTTTTAGGTTCTTCTTTTTTTACAACTTCTTTTTTAGGTGCTTTTAATACTATATTAAACTCGTCTTTTTTACTGCTGCCTACTACTTTATTTTGAGCAGATTCTACTTTATAGCCGTGTTTTCTAAGTATAGAACTTATGGCAGAACTTATGCCACGCTGCATATTTTCATCACATGTAATATCAAAATATGTAATTTCTTTACCTGCACTTGTTTTTGACTGACGCTCTTTAACAGATGAGCGGCTTATTTCATGGTCATAAAGCACAAGACGAATTAAATCTGTTATATCATCATGGTTAACTGTTTCCTGTTCTTTTTTAGTTTCTTCTTTTTTAACAGGCTCTTTTTTAGGCACAGGAACAGTTTTTGCAACCTGCTGTTTCTGCTCTTTTTCTTCTTTCTGTCCTTTTTTCTCTGCAGTTTCTTTTTTCTGAGCAGGGATAACCGTTACTGTTTTAGGTTCTTCTTTATCTTTTGAACCAGTAATACTCATAATGCTGAAACTTATTAAAGCAATAAGCACAGCAATAAGGCCGATGCCTAAAAATAAACCGCCCCCTGCTGATTTAGATTTTGATGTTTTCCTGCGGGTAGTAGTTTTTCTCCCCGCAGGTCGCTTATTTGTTTGACGAGCTGCCATATACTAACATACCTTTTAATACTTGAACTGCTGAAATATATTGTAAATCATCATTTAAAGGCAGCACTTGAGATGCTCTTTTTATTGCATCATCTACAGCTGCACTGTTATTATCTTTTTCATTTTCGCCTTTTAAGTGGCCTGATAAATCTTTTTCTTTTATAACATAATAATCAGAATTATATTCAATAATACCAGGCTCTACTTCTACATCAGGCTTAATACCTACACCCTGAATAGAGCGTGCTGCAGGTGTATAATATCTTGATGTTGTAAGGCGGACAGCTGAACCGTCAGGAAGTGGAACAATAGATTGAACACTGCCTTTTCCAAAAGTAGATTTACCAACAATTACTGCCCTTTTATAGTCCTGCATAGAACCTGCTATAATTTCACTGGCTGATGCAGACCATTCATTAACTATTATAACCATAGGTATAGTTCTGTTAGAAAAATTAACTGATTCTGTTTTATAATGTTTTTCCTGTTTATCTCTTTCTCTTGTAAAAACTACTGTCTGGTTTACAGGTAAAAAGATACTTGCAATAGAAATAGCTTCGTTTAATAAACCGCCGCCGTTATTTCTTAAATCAAGCACTAAACCTTTTGCTCCAGAATTAGTTAATGATTTAACTGCTTCAGTCATTTCTCTGTATGAATTTTCCTGAAACTGTGTAAGTCTGATATAACCAAGTTCTTTGTCAATCATATCATATTTTACTGATTTTATTTTAATGATTGCTCTTGTAAGAGTTAAGTCAATAGGTTTATCTTCCCCTTTTCTTGTAATAGTCAGCTTAATTTTAGAGCCTGATTTACCACGCATTTTTTTAACAGCTTCATCTAAAGTCATATTTGCTGTAGGCTCGCCGTTAATTAATGCAATAACATCACCGCCTTTAATACCTGCCTGCCATGCTGGAGTGTCTTCTATTGCACTCATTACGGTTAATAAATCATTTTTCATAGTGATAGTTATGCCTAATCCCCCAAAAGAACCGCTTGTGCTTTGCTGAAAACTGCTGAATTCTTCTGGTGTCATAAAAGAAGAATGTGGGTCTAATTCTTCAAGCATACCTTTTATTGCACCATAAATGGCTTCTTTTTTATCTATTGGTTCTACATAATTTTTATCAACTAAATCAAGAACTCCCATAAATGTTTCAAGAGCCTGATACTGGTCATCTGGATTATATTTACCTTTTGAAGATACCTGTGCTAATAAATTATTTATACCCGCATCATTACTATTTGCTGCAAATGCCTCACTGTTTGTGCCGTTACTGCTTAACTGTATTACAGCAAATGAAATAAATACTACAGGGACTACTATAAATAAAACTTTTTGGAAAATTTTCATATATAACTCCAATTTAAAGATTTAACTTTATATTATATAAACTATTTTCAAGATATATCAACCTTTTTTAAACCACAAATTAGGATTTAATGCCTGTTCTTTTTTTCTAAGCTCAAAGTAAAGATATGGTGCTTCTACTGCCCTGTCCACTATAATATCCCCTAAAACATCGCCCTGACGGACTTTTTTGCCACTTTCTACAAGCAGAGTATCCATATTTCCATAAACTGTATAGTAAGATGAGCCGTGGTCAATAATCACAAGATTATTAAAATTCTTTACATTGTCTGCAAAAACTACCCTGCCCTCTGCTACAGCTTTTGCCTGAGTTGTGTTTTCTGGTGATATTTTTATACCTTTATGCATTATCTTAACGCCAGCATCTGCCACAATGTGTTCACCATACTGTTCAATTATTTTACCTTTTACAGGAACAGGAAGATTTTTTACAAGCCTGCCAAATGGAGAATTATCTGCCATAGCTGTTGCAACAGGTTTATCTTCACCAAAGGTTTTTATTCTGCCTTGATTAGTGTCTGCATTATTTTCACGCTGAGCAATAGGTAAAGCATTCGCATCTTTTTCTGCCTGCAGCCTTATCTGTTCATCAAGTTCTTTTCTTTGGAACTTTAAAAGCTCAATATATTCTTTCCTGCCTGCTTCATCATGCTTAATCATAGTTACCATAGAATTATAGCGGTTTTTCTCTGCCTGTAATTCTTTAACAGCACTATTTCTGCTTTCTTCTAATGAGGCAAGCTCTAAAACACGGGCTTCTTCTTCTACTTTTAAATTTTTAAGGGTTTTAACATCTTCATTCAGCTTATCTACTTTAAGCCTTAAATTAATACCTGCTTTTCCTAATATTTCAAGAATTTTAACAGTATCTTCAGGTTTTTCAGATGTGGTAATAATTTTAATATCTGAATAACCCATATTATCTATCACATACATATTGCTTTTTGCAATATCCTTTTTATTTTCATCAATTTCCTTTGACACTTTTACTATATTGCTGCGAATACTGCTTATATTGCTTTCACACCTTTTCTTTTCCTTATTAAGCTCAGAAATAAGCATTCGGTAGTTTGATATTTTAGATGATAACACACTTATCTGTTTTGTAATGCTTACTTTTTCTGTCTGCAATTTTTTAAGCTCCGCTTCTTCACTGCGGATATTTCTGTTTATTTCTTCTAAAGATACAGTCTGAGCATACACAGAAAAAGTGCAGAACAAAAATAATAAAGCAGTAAATAAAAACTTAATCTTCATTGATAGATGATACCTGTTTTAAAAATGATACAACACTTGCTTTTGCAGAAAGCACACCTATTATACATACAGTTATGCAGGATACTATAAAATACTTCATATCAGGCATATTATATATGTTTATGCCAGCCTGCACTAATATGCGGCTGTTGAAAGGTATAAATGATAATGTAAATACTGCCAGACTGCAAATATATGCAAAAAGTGACAAGAAAAATGCACCAAACAAGTAAGGCACTGATATGAAAGGTCTTGTTGCTCCCACAAGAGAGTAAAGTTTAATTTCTTCCCTGTATTTATATAATGAAAGTTTTACAGTATTATAAACTACAAAAACAGCAGATAATGCAAAAAGAATACTCATAGCTGTAATAAAAAGCCATGCTCCCCTGCCAATCGCCTTAAACTTTACCATATATTCTTTGCCATAGCTTACTTCATCTACACCTTTAATATGTCCTGCTTCTGTAACTATTTTATCAAGCGTTTCTTCTAATGTATCACTTGGGTAAATTTCTATAAATGACGGAAAAAATTCTTCTGCAAAACTTTCAAGGGATGCAGCTTTTGGAGCATTTGCCACAGCAAAAGCCTTTGCATCCTTCTGACTGTAGTATTTTGCATCTGTTACATTATCAAGTACTTTTATAGATGCTAATATTTCTTCTGCTATAATATCATTATTATTTGCAAGATATACTCTTATTGTATTAGCCTGAGATAAATGGTTTAAAAAACCTGCCGTACCTGTGCCTGCCACCCAGAAAACATGATACATAAAAATAACAGTAATAAGAGTTAAAAAAGAAAGAAAATTATTACGAAGTATAGAAAAAAATCTAATAACACCACGCATAAAGAGATAAGTTAACTTAGAGCTCATTTTTCACCTCATCTCTTATAACTTTGCCTTTTTCCAGCTCTATTTCGCGGGCTGGATATTTTTCCCTTAAAAATTTATCGTGAGTAGCCATAATTACTGTAGCACCAGTATCTATACATTCTCTTAACACTGCCATAATATTTTCTGCATTTTCCTGGTCAAGATTACCTGTAGGCTCATCTGCTAAAATAATTTTAGGGTCATTAATCAATGCTCTTGCAATAGCTACACGCTGCTTTTCTCCACCTGATAAGTTTTTAACAACATCATCACGCTTTTCAAATATGCCAACTCTTTTAAGCAGTGGCCATATTCTCTCCCTTGCAGCACTGCGTTTCATATAAAATATATCAAGCCCCAGTTTTACATTATCAAAAACTGTTGAATTTTCTAACAGCTTATAATCCTGAAATATAACACCTATCTGACGGCGTAAAAACGGCACTTCTATTCTGCTCATTAAATTTATATCTCTGCCTTCAATGGAAACAACTCCACGGCTTGGAAGCAAATCAGCATATATAAGCCTTAAAAATGTAGATTTTCCAGCACCTGATTTACCTATAATATATACAAACTCGCCTCGTTTGATTTCCACATTAACATTATTTAAAGCCTGATGTCCCCCTGTAAAGGAAACTCCAACATTAACAAATTTTACCAATACTTTACTCTCAAAAAAAATTTTTTATATTCTACTAAAATTATTACAATTATTCAAGTTTTTTATATTTTTTTATCTTATGAAAAAAATCAGCTTATTCATCAATATATTAAAAAAAATTGTAATTTCTTAAATTTTAAGTTTATTTTTTTTGTTAATAGGATTATACTTTAATAGATATATAAGGTTAGGAGGCTTTTTATGCTGGATGATATCATTTCAAAATTTGCTGAAAATAAAAATATGTTTAATTTTGATTTTTCTCTCAGACCAAACCACGATATAGACAATCCGTTTACCAAAACATCAATAGATATTATTGACAGCCTGCAGCAGTCTATAGCAAAAGCTGAAAAATCTGTTTTAGCAGATGTACTTTTGGATGAAGCTAAAGAAAATATTAATTTTTCATATAAAATATACAGCCAGATTATTGATATGACAGCAGAAGATGAAGGGCTTCTTTTTAAAGCAAGACTTATAGAAATTCTTAATGAGCTTGAAAATAAATATGATAACGAAAGCGAACAGTTTTCTGATTTATTAGATTTTGCAGTTATATTAACAAATATTATAGAACACCATATAAATGCAGACAAACTGAAAAAAGCATTTATAACTACACTTCTTTTATTTGAAACTGTTGAAGAAATGAGAATAAGAAATATACATATCCCTTTTACTTTAGAATTTAGGGAGTATATTCTTAATAATCACCTTACTTTACTGCATGTAATTACAGCAAAAGCACACCAGCATAATGATAATGAAATAAATAACTTTTTTATTAATGAAATACTGCAGTACATAAATAAATTTGCTCATAATAAAAATCTTGAAGTATGCTTTGATATGCTTTATTTTGCATCTCTTTTAACAAATCAAGACACTGCACCTGTTATATCACAGGCTGCTGCAGAACTGCAGAAACATACAAGGCACACTACACCAAAATCTGTGCTTAATTATATTAATGCAGGTATTATTTATGCAGATAAAGGCTCAGATGATATGGCAGACTATGTATGCAAAAATATTAAAGATTACCACTGCATAAGCAATATTGCATATACATGCATACTTGTAGATGATATAGAATGTGCAGAAAAAATTCTTGAATTTTTCTTAGAAAATAAAAGAATACCTAAACAATTTAAACTTTCTTTTTATCAGCAGTTACAAATTGTATACTCTTTCTTGCAAAATGAAAAAAAATTTGCTAATATAGCAAAAGAAAGATTTGCACTTGGTGATAAAAATGCTTATTTTGATGCTGTAGAAGCATACACTTCACTTGGTGTATATGAGCAGGAAAAAGCAGAACTGCATAATATAGCCTGCAGGCAGGTTCCTGTATATGACTACTGCAGCCTGCTTGCTGATAATAAAGAATTTAATTTATTAATAGATAGATTTAATATGATTAAATCTACAAAAGATATAAGCGAAGCTGTAAAATTTATGGATGATAAAGGTATTGCATTATATGATGACAATACTAACAAAAGACTGCTTAACATTCTGGAAGAAAAAACTAAAAATTACAAAAAACTTGCAGCACATGTTAAAAGTCTGCTTGATTTAATTACAGTATAGTATATAAGTATATGTATATATATTGATACAAATTAGTGATAAAATTACTTATTGTGTCATATTTTGTCATAAAAATGTAAATAAAAAATAAAAAAAAACTTGTAATAACAAAAAAAATATGTTAAGTCCTACTATAAGACTATACATTAATTATACATACTTGTAATTTTTTAAAAAAAATTGTTGAGTATTTATTAATTTAATGTATAAATCATAAATATAAATAAATGTACATAAGGAGCAATTATTATGACATATATTAAAGGCTTCATAATGAGTTGTGGTAAGGAGAATTTATTATGATAGGAAAAAAACTTAAAGTGTTGCTGAAACAGACCGGCAAGAGACAAATAGATCTGGCAAGACATTTAGGTATCTCTGCATCTCGTTTATCTAACTATTTAAGTGATAAAAGAGAGCCAGATTTTCAAATGCTTTCTGAAATGGCATACTTCCTAGGCGTTGATTTAAACTATTTTTCCAACAAAAATTTTAAAAAGAAACGCAAAGATGATATCTTTGAAGTAGCTGAAGACGGTTATGTTTACGGCAGCGAAAGAGAAAGTATCGTTAAAGTAGCTATTGCACCAGTAAACGGTAAAAAGAAAGGTATCACTACAAGCACTATTCCTGTTAGTGGTCTTTTCCTTCTTGGAACAAAAAATCCAGAAGAAAATGTTACTGTATTTGAAGTAAACAGCGAAGTTCCAGCTTTCATTGCTGGCGATAATGATTACTTTATCTGTGTAAAATGTTCTGCTGCTCCACTTAATGACGGAGATATGATATTTGAAAACGGCAGAAATATGAAATTTTATCGTTTTTACAGGGATAAAGATTTCGTTGTTCTTATTAACATGGAAAATAACAAAGAGCATTTAAGAGTCACTTCTATGAGTGAATTAGAAGGATTCCACAAAGTTCTTTGGCTCATGAAAAAATATTAATTTCAGCAACTCTAAATGACAACCACGCCCCATTTACATAAATGGGGCTTTTTTATTACATATTGTTCAGTTTCATAACAATATAACTTATTTATAAATATATAATTTTTCAAAGCCAACCGTAATATTTATAAATATATCTGCAAAAAATATAAAAGAAATTATATAAATAATATATATGCCTTTGTTACTCTTACAGCCTGTATTTTAATATTTGTTTGCTTATCTGATAAGTATTTTGAAAATAAAAGCAGTGCCAGTTTATTTTGGTAATAAGTGTATGCTGGCTTATAATACTTTTCTCCATTTAAGTTACTAAAATCAAGCTCTATAAATGGAAATAAGCACAAACCTTTACTTGAAATATTAATAATTTTACCATTTAATGAATTTGCTAAATAATCTTTAAACAGGCAGGAAAGCAGATAGGGCGAAACCACATTTACTGCAAACTGGGTTTCAAACCCGTCTGCAGTAATGTTTCTTGTTTTATTTGTTATATCAAAATCTGCTGCATTATTTATTAATACATCAAGTGTTTTATATCTGTTTTTATATGTATTAACAGCATCTTTTACACTCTGCATATTAGATAAATCTGCAGTAATATAATCAATATGCCTGCCGCCTGCTTTTAATATATCATCACATGCTTTTTCTGCTCTTTCCTTATTTCTGCATATAATAGTAACAAGGCAGTTTTCATTAAAAGATGCCTGCAGTGCTGCTTGAAAGCCTATTCCGCTGTTTCCCCCTGTAATAATAATATGTTTTTTACACATTTTCTCTTTCAAGTGTAGTCTTTAACTGTAAAGCTGCAAAAAGACCTATTAAAACAAATACCAGGCAAAGCATAAAGCCATAATTTGCACCATAAGTATATATATTATCAATACCAGCATTATAAGCTTTTTTTGCTCCGTATGATAACATTACAGAAGCAAGTGCAGTGCCTGCAGCTCCTGCTGTCTGCTGCAAAGTGCTGAGTATTGCTGTACCGTCTGCATTATACTGCTGGGGCAGTGCATTTAATGCATTAGTTTGAGAAGGTACCTGGCAGAATGCTGCCCCTGTCATAAAGCATATATAGCCTATTAATGCTGTAGTAAATGTTGTTTCTGCAAATACTAAAAAACACATAGAAAGGCTCATTATAATAAAACCAGGTATAAGCAGTAAACGGACACCTACTTTAGAATATTTTGCACCCATAACTGGAGCAAGCATACCTGAAAATAATGTGCCGGGAAGTAAAATCATTGATGCTTTTACTGCATTTTCCCCTAATCCCATTTGTGCAAGAATTGGTATTAAAAAAGCAAGAGCAAGCACAGAAGCCATAGGCATACATACCGTTATAAGTCCTAATGTAAACATTTTATACTTTAATATTTTTATGTTCATAAGCGGATATTTTATTTTAAGCTGTAGAAGAATGAATATTCCTAAAAATACAAAGCTAATACATATAAGCAGAATACCATATTCTGTTGAAAGATAGCTTAACCCCATAATAAATGACACAAGTCCTGCACTGCTTATGAAAAAAGATTTTATATCAAGATGATAATTTTCCCCTTTTCTTATATCTCTAATAGTAATGCTTCCCATAATAAAAGATACAATAAGAATAGGCAGCATAAAAAGGAACACCCACCGCCAGCCAAGATATTCTGCAATTAAACCGCCTAAAACAGGACCTAATACAGGAGCAAAGCTCACCACAAGCCCTACAATACCCAGCAGTGCACCACGCTGATAAGGTGTTGTTTCTTCAAGAACTATATTTGTTAAAAGCGGCAGAGAACAGCCTGTGCCTACTGCCATAATAAGCCTGCCTAAAAGCAGCATTGTAAAGCTGGTTGCAAAAGCACCCATTATAGTTCCTGTAATAAATATAATAACTGCAGCTTTAAAAAGCAGTTTAGTAGATATTGTTTTTACTAAAAAAGGGGAAAGAGGGATAGCTACTGCTAAAAGCAGCAGAAATCCAGAAGTAAGCCATTGAACTGCTACTGCAGACACATGGAACTCCTCCATTAAATGGGGAGATACAATGGCTAAACTTGTTTCTGAAAATATTCCCATAAAAGTAAGAATAGCAAGGGATATTACAGTTATAATCAGCCTTGCTGAAAATGAATTACTCATATTTTCACCTGCATATTATGTAATGCAGAATGAGAAGATATTATTAAACCAGCTGAACTCCATCCTTCCAGTTATTGTATGCTGTTTTTATTATTTCTACACATGAATTAATACCCATATCGCTGTTAACGCTTAAATGATATGAGCGTAAATCACCCCATTTTTTATCAGTATAGTAATCGTAATATGCAGCTCTGTCTTTATCATATCTTGTAATAAATGATTTTACATTGCTTACTTTGTCGCCATATAATTTTGTGATTCTTTCTATTCTGTTTTCCATAGAGGCATAAACAAAAACATTTAAAACATCTTTCCTGTCCTGCAAAACATAGTCTGCACATCTTCCTACAATAACGCAGTCGCCTTCATCAGCTATTTTTGATATAACTTCTGCTTCTGCATGAAATACTACATGAGTTAAAGGCATTTGCAGTGTTACATCATAACCTGCATATTTTATAGCTTCTTCTCTATAAAGCTCTGCCTCATTAATAAATTTTTCTGACAACCCACTTTTTTCAGAAATCATTTCAACAAGGCCCCTATCATAAAAAGGAATTTTTAGCTGCTCTGCCAGTGCCTGACCAATAAGCCTGCCTCCAGAACCATATTCCCTGCTTATAGTGATAATACAGCCAGCCATATCTGCCTCCTTAATATATACTACTTCAAATACATAGTAACACACAGATTTTTGAAACACAAGAATAATAACTATAAAATATTAATATAAAAGACAGATTTTAATAAATTGTATAATAAAAAATATAATGACAATTTTTTATAGATGTATTAAATTATAACTGATTAATAATATTACATGAGGAAATTATGGATAACTTAAAAATAGCTGGCAGACAGTTTAAAAGCAGGCTTATGATAGGTACTGGTAAATTTCAGTCATCATCTGTTATGGAGCAGGCATTAAATGCTTCTGGAGCTGAAATTGTAACTGTTGCATTAAGGCGTGTTGATATTAATGATAATAATGACGATATATTAAACCATATTGATAGAAATAAATATCTGCTTCTTCCAAATACTTCTGGTGCATCTAATGCAGAAGAAGCAGTGCGTCTTGCGCGCCTTGCCCGTGCTGCAGGGTGCGAACCATGGGTAAAATTAGAAGTAACACCAGACCCTTATCATTTACTTCCTGACCCAATAGAAACTTTAAAAGCTGCAGAAATTTTAGTAAAAGACGGCTTTAATGTAATGCCTTATATTAATGCAGACCCAGTTTTGGCAAAACATTTAGAAGAAGCAGGCTGTGTAACAGTTATGCCTCTTGCTGCCCCTATTGGCACAAATAAAGGTATAAAAACAGCAGAAATGATAAAAATAATTATAGAAAATTCATCAGTTCCTGTTGTAGTAGATGCAGGACTTGGACTTCCAAGCCATGCAGCAGAAGCTATTGAATTAGGTGCAGATGCTGTGCTTGTAAATACAGCAATTGCTGCGGCTTCTGACCCAGTGAAAATGGCAGAAGCTTTTAAATATGCAGTGCAGGCTGCCTCTCTTGCAGTAAATGCAGGCCCTGCCCCTGTTTCTTACTATGCAAATCCATCAAGCCCAGTGAAAGGTTTATTAAAGGATATATTATAATGAGTTTTTATGAAGTAATAAAAGAATACCCTTATGACTATGTAAAAGATTTAATATATAATGCAGATGAAAATAAAATAAAAAATGCTCTATACAAAGAAAGACTTACAGCGAAAGATTTAGCATATCTTTTAAGCCCAAAAGCTGAAATTTATTTAGAAGAAATGGCAGAAATTTCCCATAATATTACATGCCAGCGTTTTGGTAAAACTATTAGAATATATGCTCCAATTTATCTTTCAAACTACTGTACAAACAGCTGTATATACTGTGGCTTTAACCGTAAAAACAGTATACCCCGTGTTGCCTTAACTCTTGATGAGATAAGAAAAGAAGCTGAAATAGTTGCATCACATGGTATAAAAAATGTTATCCTTGTAACTGGGGATAATATGAAAAAGTTCTCTTTTGATATGCTCATGCAGTCTGTAAAGCTGTGTGCTGAATATTTTCCACTTGTTTCAATAGAAGTGCCTTCACTTACTTTCAAGCAGTATGAAGAACTGCATAATGCTGGAGCAGACGGACTTACAATGTTTCAGGAAACTTATATAGAGAGCTTGTACCCATCATTTCATCCTGCAGGTCCAAAATCTGACTATTTATACAGGCTGGATACTCCAGAAAGAGCAGCAGCAGCTGGTATGCGTTTTATTGGTCTTGGTGCACTGCTTGGTTTAGCAGATTATAGAATAGATACTTTTTATATGTGCCTGCATGCAGAATATTTATCTAAAAAATACTGGCGAAGCCTTATTTCTTCATCATTTCCACGGATTAGGCATGCAGCTGGCGAATATAAGCCAGAATATAATGTAACTGATAGAAATTTACTGCAGCTTATATTTGCTTACAGAATATTTCTTCATGATGCTGGAGTTAATATATCTACACGAGAGCCTGCCTCATTAAGAGATAAACTTGTATATCTTGGTGCAACAATTATGAGTGCAGGTTCAAAAACAGAGCCGGGTGGATACAGTGCTGCACAAGATGATGCTGCTCAGTTTTCCATAGAAGATAACAGGTCTGTAGAAGAATTCTGCAGCACTATTAAAAAACTTGGCTTTGACCCAGTATTCAAAGACTGGGATAATTCTATGCAGGGCATAAATTTTGCTAAGTAAAAAATAATAGTTGATTTATATTGAATTTATTATATAAAATACACTGGTAGGTTATGAAAAAGTTTTTATTTTTACTATTCTTTTTAGGTCTTTTAGCTGGCGGTGGTGCTTATTTATATTTTACAGATTTTAACCTTGTAAAAAAATATATTACACCACACATTCATGAAACGGTAATGGCAAAAATACCTGAAAAGATTAAAAAGTATATTACAGTAGAGGATAATGCTTCAAAAGCTCTTAATGAACTTGGTGCTCCCCTTGATGTACCTGTTACTAAGTTTGATTCCCAATATGTATCAAATGACAACCCTATTTTTGAGGCTTTCAGGAAAGGTACAAAAGAAGATATTTTAAAAGCAATAGAATCTACTGATAATGTTGATATTTTTGATGTTACTGGCAGAACACCACTTATGTATTCAGCTTTTAGAGATGATACAAGTATTGCAGAAGTGATACTAAATAAAGGTGCTGATATTAACTTTAAAGACAGGTGGGGACATACTGCATTAATGTATGCTGCAAAATACGGCAATGCAAATATGGTAAATTATTTCCTTTCAAAAGGTGCTGATATTAATGTGGTAGGCACTGACGGGGAAACACCAGTTTCTGCTGCTGCATTTGACGGTAATATTGATGTGCTTACAAAGTTTTTAGACTATGGGGCAGATATAAATATACAAGATGATTATGGCAATACACCACTAATGAAAGCAGCTATTAACGGCAACCAGAAAGCACTGCAGATGCTTATAGAGTATGGTGCAAATGTAAACAGCCAGAATAAAGACGGCTTAACAGCTTTAATGCTTGCTTCAGAAAGCGGAAGATATAATACTGCTAAACTGCTTTTAGATAATGGTGCAGATACTTCCATTAAAGATAATGCAGGTGAAAATGTTTTAGACCATGCAAGGAAATTTGGCCATGACCATATTGTTGCTCTGCTTCGTCAGTATATGGTAGTAGATGAGCCTAAAATCAATAATAACGGTGATACAATAAATATTAATCTAAATAATAATGATTCAAATATTATAATGCATTAAAAGTGAGAAAAGGTATAGTATATGGTTAATAATCTTAAAAAAGATATTGAAGCAGCTTATGAGGCTGTTTCTCCTTATGTAAAAAATATTCCGCTTTATCATTCTGCTTCATTTTCAGAAAACTATAGAGCAGGTATATATTTTAAACTTGAAAATCTGCAGAGAACAGGTTCATTTAAAGTCCGCGGTGCATTAAATGCGATACTTAAAAATAAAGAAAAATGTGCCAATGGTGTTATTACTGCCAGTGCAGGCAACCATGCTCAAGGTGTTGCATTCAGTGCAAAATTAATAGGTGTAAAAGCAGTAATCGTTATGCCTGTGCATACTCCGCTTGTTAAAATAAACAACACAAAATCATACGGTGCTGAAGTTGTGCTCTATGGCGAAACCTATGATGATGCAGCTACTCAGGCAGAAATACTTGCAGAAGAAAGAGGGCTTTATTTAATTCACCCTTTTAATAATATTGATGTTATAGCAGGACAAGGTACTATTGCAGTAGAATTTTTAAAAGAAATGCAGGATGCTGATAATGTGATTATACCTGTTGGCGGCGGTGGTCTTGCTTCTGGTATTGCTGCATATTTAAAAGAAAGCGGAAGTAAAGCAAAAATAATAGGTGTACAGTCTGAAGCTGTAAGCGGTATGACTGCATCTCTCCGCAAAAGAAGAATTGTAAGAGTTACAGGCTCATCTATTATTGCAGAAGGTATTTCTGTAAAAACACCGGGTGATATTACTTATGAAATATGCTCTAAATATCTTGATGATATAGTTACTGTATCAGAAAATATGATAGCAGCATCAATTTTAGAATATATGGAAAAAGCAAAACTTGTAGTAGAAGGTGCTGGTGCTGCTCCACTTGCTGCAATAATGTCTAGAAGTATTGATTATAAAGATAAAAAGAACATATTAATAGTTTCCGGCGGAAATATTGATATCAATATGATTTCAAGAATTATCAGTAAAGGTATGTCTACATCAGGCAGATTTTTAGAAATTACATTAAACCTTAAAGATATACCGGGCTCACTTGCTCATATTACTAAGTTTTTAGCAGATGAAGGTGCTAATATATTAGATATACGACATGACAGATTTGGTGCTGGACTTCCTATTGGATTTTCAAGAGTAAATTTAGAGCTTGAAACAAAAAGTATGGAACATATTGAGCAGATAGTAATTTCCTTGAAAAAAGCTGGTTTTGATGTTACAGTATGCTAAGTATATATAAAAAGGAGTACTTGTATGAAGGCAGAATACCTTAACTGCGTTATGGCTGGTGTATTAGATGTGATAGACCAGTGCTTTCATGTAGAATGTAAAAAAGGCAAGCCTTATGTATATCATTATGATATAAATTTAAACCACCTTTCTGCTGTTATTAGAATGGCTGGTGATAAAAAAGGGGCATTTGTTATTGCACTTAGTGAAGATGATGCAAAAAAAATGGCAAGTGCCTTAATAATGGAAGAAAAACAGTTTCTTGATAAAGATGTTATGGATGCTATCGGTGAAATTATCAACATGATTTCTGGTAGTGCAAAAGGAAAACTTACTGAACTTGGGTTTACTTTTAAATTAAGTACTCCTACATTTGTATTAGGAAAAGGAACAAGGCTTTTTAAAGAAGTGGAATATGCTCCATATATATGTGTTCCATTTTCAACCGATGTGGGAGATTTTACAATACAAGTTTCATTGAGGTGATATTATGAAAAAATCAGCTTTATCTATTGCTTTTATTTTAGTATGCAGTATTGCTTTTGCTCAGCCTGTACCGCCTGCAGCACCAATATACAGCGAAGTATATACTATTGCTGACTGCCTTAATTCTTATGAAGGCACAACATGCATTATTACTGGCAAAGTAACAGGAATGGATACAGTATATCACCATAACAGATATATTATAAAAGACAGCACTGGAGAAATGTCTGCTAATTTTTCTCACCATGTTATAGGAAATTATACAGATATTACTTCAGGCACATATAAAATTATTGGTGAAATAAGAGGTGTAAACCATCATCCAGATATGCACAGAGCACCAAAACACCATCTTGATGCGCATTTAGCAGTCAGATATATGGAAAAACAGTAACATAAAATATGAATAAAAAAATACTCTCTTATATCTCTTTCTTTGCTTTGTTTTGCACTGGCTGATATAAGAGTTGTTACTGCAAATATTTTAGCAGATACAGGAAGAATAAATACTGGGATGGGTATTCTTATGACAATGCAGGCTGCAGGGGCTGCCCTGTTTGTATTCATATTTTCTTATAAATTTGTAAAAGGCTTTGCAGTTAAGTAAGTTTTATTTATCTGTTTTTATCACATCTACTGGTTTGTAATATTTTTTACAGTCTTCATTAATACCGCTTCTGCACTCTGCCACAGTATTTTTATCTGATAAAAACTTATCTGCTATAAATTTATAATTCTGAAACTCTTCACTGTTCTGCACATCTACTGATGATGCATCAAATAAATCAAGTTTTTCTTTCGCAAGATTTAAAGCAGTTTTATTATCAGCATTTACAAGGCTGTCATCAGCACCACGGGCAATCAGCATCATAGTAATCATTTTATTGCCGTTTGCTGCTGCCTCCATTAAAAGAGTATTCTGTTTTTCTCCATACCTTGCATTAATATCTGTCTTTGTATTATTAAGCAGTGCTGCAAACACATCATTTTTATTATATGGAGCTTTTGCACAGTAATAAAGTGCTGTATTATTATCTTTATCTGTTATATCCACATCTGCTCCGCCGCTTATTAATTCAAGCACTAAATCATAGCTTTCATATCTGCCGCCTGCAGCAATATGCAAAGGTGTTCTGCTTTCATTATCTTTAACATTTACATCTGCTTTATTAGCTATTGCAAAGTTTACAACACTGCGGATATAACCCTGCCCCTTGTTTTCTTCACTTTGCTCTTTTACCAGCAGATGAAGCAGATTATTATATTTCTCCCAGTCAAGAGATGCCTGTTTTTCTATAAAAATATTTGCAAGCCGCACCCTGTCTGCCTGGTCTTTAGACTGGTCAAAGCTGTTTATCACATAATATATTAAATCTGGCTCAAGGCTTATTTTTGCACCATATACTATTAATTTTATAAATACATCAGGACTGCCGCCTTTTGCTGCATAATAAACTGGATAATGCCCTCTTATTTTCTTATTAACATCAAGGTCTGCAACAACTGCTTTTTCCACAAGAGAAACATCGCCAAACTCTGCACCAAGCATTAAAAGGCTTTCTCTATTAGAAAGTTCTAAACATGCAGTTGTATTATCAAAATGGTTTGCTTTTGCAATATCTAATGGAGTTTTTCCCTTTTTATTTTTTATTTTTCTATCAGGACTTCCTGTTAAAATAGACTTAACATTATCATTCATAGCAGCAATATGCAGAGGAGTATTGCCATCTGCATTCTGAATATTTATATCAGGCTTATATGATGAATATATTTGATAATAATCCTGCGGCTTAATATGAAGTATAGTATTGCCATGGTTATCTTTTGCATTAATATCTGCCTTATTTTCCATTAATATACTTATACTTTCTTTCACATTTGCCATACCTATTGCATCAGTATACTGATATACATAAAAAAGAGGTGTTTTTTTACCTGCATCTCTTGCAGAAACATCTGCCCCTTTAAATAAAATATATCTTAAAAACCCTGCATCATGGTCAGGCCTTGCAAGAGCTGCCATCAATGGTGTTATTTTATCTTTTCCAGAGTGAGTATTAATATCTGCACCATTATCTATTAAAAACCTTGCCATATCAAAATAACCAAGAGAAATAGCAGTATAAAGCAGCGTATTATTATCACCGTCAAGCTTATTAATATCTGCACCGTTTTTTATAAGCAGAGAAACAAGCTGGCTTTTATTTGCTTTTACAGCTTCAAAAAGCGGACGGCTTTTATTATCATTTAATATATTCATATCTGCATGATATTTATTTAAAAGAGTAAGTGCATTTTCATTAGATGCAAAAAATACTGCTGGGTATTTATCAGGGTCTGCACCTTTTTCTAAAAGCACTTCTGCCATATCAAGATGGTTTAAATAAAAAGCATAAGCAAGCGGGGTAATCTCTTTATAATTATTAGTATTATTCTGCTTTATAGAAACCAAACCAGGCTGATTTATATTAATATCTTTAATAGATATAAGCAGGTTAAATATATCATTTTCTCTGCCTGCTATTGCAATATGCAAAAGAGTTGTTTTGCCAATTGTTTCATTATCTTTAATAACGCTGTATAAAAGGTTTGGATTAGTGCCGTTATCAAGCAGAAGTTTTACTTTATCCTGCTCTCCATTAAACACTGCCTGAACAAGCTGATTTTCCTGCTCTGAAAGCAAATCATCATTTTTAAACTGATAACCGCCGCTGGCATCTTCTGCTGCATGGTTTGCAGGCATTTCCTGATGTGCTGCTGTATAACCATCATCTTCTTCAAAATAATCATCTGCTATATTCTGAGCAAAACTGCTGCCTGCATATAAAAAAATAGATATTATTAAAACTATATACTTTTTAACCACATTAACTCCATATTGACTACTACAACTAAATTAATATATATGACAAAAAAATACAATGAAAAATTCAATATTAATTTCAATTATATATATTCTTTATATATTCAGATAATTATTAAAATTATACTTTTATAAGTAAAGTAATATCAACTATTTACTATCATTATATTATAAAGCAATAAAAAAGCCTGATAAGGCTGAAACACATTATCAGGCTGAAAATATTATATAATTATTTATAATTATTCTGCTGTATCATCATAACCCATATATCCAAACTTGCTGGATAAAATCTGGGCAGCTTCTATTAAAAGTGGTGCTATTTCATTTTCTATTCTTTCCATACTCATGCGGACTTTTGGACCAGATACACTTATACCTGCTATTACTTTACCCATAAAATCAAGCACTGGGGCAGCAACACAGTGAACATCGTTTTCATATTCTTCTAAATCAAGAGCATATCCACATTCTCTCACATTTGTAATATCTTTTAATAGTTCATCTATATTCGGTATAGTTTTATCAGTTAACTTTCTAAATTCTTTATTTTCATAAAGGGCAGTAATCTCTTTATTGCTGAGTGTGGAAAGCTGAGCCTTGCCAATAGCTGTTGCATAAGCAGGGCCCACATTACCTATACGAGGCATTACCCTGACAGGCTCATCTGTTTCTATAACATTTAAATAAACCACATTACCATGACGAAGCACACCAATATAAGTAGATTCATTTAATTTATTTTTTAAATCAGTTAATACCTGATTAGAAATATCTATAAGGTTTAGTTTATTAATATATGCCTGAGAAATCTGGAATGTTTTAACACCAAGTCGGAAGTTGCCTGTATATTTATTATGTTCCACATAGCCATACCTTTCAAGGTTAGCTAACAGCTTATTAACATTACTTTTTGTAAGCTCTAATGTAGATACTATCTCACTCATGGAAAGCTCATGCTCGCAGTTACCTAAAAGCTCTAAAATATCTATTGCGTTGCTGACAGCCTGAACAGCATACTCAGACTTTTCTCTCTTGATTTTACTTTTTTCCACCCGCATATAAGCCCCCAAATATTTTACAATTATAAAACAATATTTTAAGTTTATTATATACTATTCCTATTATATTATTTTTGTCAAGTAATAAATAATTTTATATACAATTTTTCATATACTTTTACATAAAAAAATATGCAGTATGCTTATAATTATTACTGCATAGTATATAAAAACCGTTTAAGCTGTTTTAAAATAAATATACTGCTGTATATAGATATATCATATTGCAACTTAATAAAATAGAAGAATTTTTTCATACTTACTTAAAATAATAAGCCTGCTGATTTAGTGATTGATATTTTATATACAAATTGATATAGTAAAAAGTATAATATGTGCAAAGAATAAAGAGGTAAAAATGAGTGCAAAAGTTTATTATTCAAGTATGAAATGCAATATGAATCAGTCACCGCTGAATAAGATTAAAAAACTTATTAATAAATGCGGTGTTACAGATATTTATGGTAAAAATGATATTACTGCTGTAAAACTTCACTTTGGAGAATACGGCAATACTGCATTTCTTCGCCCTATATATCTTCGTCCTATATTAGAAACTCTTAACAGGATTGGTGCTAAACCATTTTTAACTGATACAAATACATTATATGTAGGTATGAGAACAAACTCTGTAGACCACCTGCATAATGCAAACTTAAATGGTTTTGGATATTCTACTCTGCAGACTCCAATTATTATTGCAGACGGTTTAAAAGGGGAGCTTTATACTCCACTTGATGTACCAAACGGCATAATATATAAAAATGCTAAAATTGCTTCAGCTATTGCAAGTGCAGATAAACTATTAGTAATAAATCACTTTAAAGGCCATGAAATGACAGGCTTTGGCGGTGCTATGAAAAATCTTGCTATGGGATGTGCAAGCCGTGCTGGTAAAAATGAAATGCACTCAAGTGTACGCCCTGTTGTAGACCCAGAATTATGTACAGCCTGCGGAAGATGTAAAATGGCCTGCGATGCTGGTGCTATTACAATATCTAAACATGCATCTATTGGCGATAAATGTGTAGGATGTGCAATGTGTATATCTGCATGCCCAGAACATGCAATTGGCACTGATTTTAATGTTGCCTGCGACACATTACAGCAGAAAATTGTAGAATATGCAGCAGCAGTTCACAACCATTTTAAAGAAGTTATATATGTCAGTGTACTTACTTCTATTGTGCCAGCATGCGACTGCCACGGCGGAAACGATGCTCCACTTGTTCATGACTTAGGCTTTATGGCATCAACTGACCCTGTTGCTATTGATAAAGCAAGCTATGATTTAGTATGCAAAACAGCAGGAAAAGATGTATTTCAGGAAGCATGGCCGCACTTAAATCCGCAGGACAGTTTTGCTCATGCTAAAAAAATAGGTTTTGGAAATACTGAATACGAACTTGAAACTGTAAAATAATTCAGCTTAATAAGAAATTCATAATATAAAAGTGCTGGAAAATATAATTTTTCAGCACTTTTTTTATACTCATAATTTTATATCATATTTATAAATATCTAAAAATAAATACTAAAGCACTTAATACTTTCTTATGCTGTAAAATTATCATAAAAAAAGGGGCTTTCGCCCCATAATATCATATTTCAAATTAAAAGGTTTAATTTCTACCTGCAATCTGTTCTGAAAGTCTGTTATTTTCCTGCAGCATTTCATTAATCTGTTTAGTAGATGATGCAGTTTTTTCTGCCAGTTTCCTTACTTCATCTGCAACAACTGCAAATCCTCTGCCATGCTCCCCTGCTCTTGCTGCCTCTATTGCTGCATTAAGTGCAAGCAGGTTAGTCTGGTTTGCTATATCATCAATAACTTTAATAATGCTTGTAATATCATTTAAATTTTTAGCTGCAAGCTCTGACTGAGATTTTTCAATTTCTCTCATTCTTGCTTCACTTTTTAATGCTTCAATATTGCTTAATACTCCTACAATTCTTAATGGGCTGCCATGCTCATCACTCTGCCTTTTGCACTGCAGCCTAAACCATTCATATTCCCCATTATTTAAAGTTTTCATTCTACATTCTATATCAAAATAATACTGAGTATCGCTGCTGTGCAGAAGTTCATCAACAGCCTTTTCAACTGCTGGCAAATCATCTCTATGAATAACACTAAATAATGTTTTTATATTATTATCAAGAGTTTCTTCTGGTTTAAAGCCTAAAAGTTCTTTAAAACGCATAGACCACCAGAACCTGTTCTGACTGTCTGCAATATTTTTTGAATTATCATAAAGTCTGGCACTCCATACACCATCACTTACCATATTCTGAGAATAATCAAACCTGACAAGAGTTTTTTCAAGCTCTATTTTATTTTTCCTGTCCTCATCAATATCTGTTAATGAGCCGCCAATCATTAAAGGGTTGCCCGCTGCATCTCTTTTTACAGTGCCTGTTGCTTTAAACCATTTATATTCACCGTTTTTTAACTGCAGACGGTATATTACATCATAAGGTGTTTTACCAGTTTTATCTGATAAAGATGCACCAAAAGCAGCAAATATGGCATCATGCTCTGTAGGATGCAGTTTTAATGACCAGCTTCCTAATACATTTGGAAAATCTTCCTTATCTTTATAACCTAACATTCTTCTGAATTTATCTGACCACATAAAAGGGGTGTCTATATTGATTTTGCCGTCTTTTGGATAGTGCATATACCATAGTCCATCGTTAGATGAATCTACCATTAACTGATTTTCTTCTAAAGCAGTTCTTACTTCATCAAGCTCTTTTTTTAATTCTTCTTCAGCTGCTTCTATCTGCTCCATACTGACACTTTCGCTCTGCTTATCAGTTTTATTTAAAATAGAAGATAACAGCTTTGGTATAGCTTCATATTTACCGAGAAACAGGTGTTTATTTTCCTCCACTTTCTCAGAACTGCCTGTTGCATTAACATCTTCTAAAATATGAATAATATCATCAAGTATTTTTTCTTTATATGCACCGCTGCCAAACATAAACTCCTCTCCTTTTTGCAGAAATACCATAAACAAGATAAAAAACACCTGTTTAATACTTTTAATATATAAGAAAGATGCCTGTTTGTCAACCAAAAATAAAAATAAAATATAACATTGTTAGAAATTATTTATTTTTTTCATTTAAAATATATTCATACACTCTTTCAGCCAGTTCCTGTGGCAGCTTGCCATAATCCCTGATAATATTGACAGATAACTCTTTTCTTGTATGAATATCAGGGATTGCAGTTAAAAGCTGTTTTAATCTTTTCTCTCCCATACCTGGAATATTTAAAAGTGGTGATTTAGAAATATTTTTTAAAGCAAGACTTCTTGAATATGTTATTGCAAAGCGGTGGGATTCATCTCTTAACCTTTGTATAAAGTGTAAAAGTGGGTCATTTTTACGCATAATAACAGGGTTTTTCCTGTTTGGCAGATGTATTTGTTCAATAGTATCTTCAAAATCATGTTTTTGCGGACGAAGCGACCTGCTTTTACTAATTGATATAAAAGGTGCAGTAATACCAGCATTTTCAGCAGCTTTCATGGCAGAATTAAGCTGACCTGTACCGCCGTCTATAATATATAAATCTGCCTCATCATCACTGCCTTCTCTTATATTTTCCCCTTTTCTGCTGAAAAGTTCGCTCATAGATTGAAAGTCATCGTTTTCAGCAGACTTAATTCTATATTTTTTATAATACTGTTTTGCAAACTCTCCATTTACTGCCACAACAGATACACCTACAGTAAAGTTGCCGCCTAAGTGGGAAATATCAACACATTCCACTCTTGATACTTTTTCTACTCCAATTAATTCTGCAAGCCTTGCAGAAACATCTTTCCGCTCCCCTACTTTTAAAAGATACTGCTCTGTCTGCAGTTCTGCATTTTTTTGAGCAAGAGAAATAAGTCCTTGTATGCCCCGCTTTCTAATATGTACTTTTTTACCAGCCATAAGGGATAAGGCTTCTTCTAATGTTTCATTATATTCTTCCCCATCACCTTCTAGTGCAATAAACTCTGGAAACTGCCTTGTATTTGAATAAAACTGCATAACAAACCTTTCCAAAAGTTCATCTTCTGTATCTGCAAAAAAGTGAGTAGATACACCAATCATTCTGCCGCTGCGGACAAAGATTTGTGTAATACCTGTTACTCCAGAAATAGAATGTTTATAAAATACATCAATATTTCTTTCATCGCTTATATTTGTAACAGACTGTTTAGAAAACAGCTTATCAAGAGATAATATTCTGTCCCTTACTTTGCCTGCTTCTTCAAAAGCCAGATTTTTTGCATATTCTATCATTTGGGAAGTCATAAGTTCTTTTACTTCATCTACATTGCCTTTAAAGAAACTTTTTATAGAGTTTACCGTTTTCATATAATCTTCGCGGCTGATTAAGTTTTCACAAGGACCAGGACATTTTTTTATCTGGTATTTTAAGCAGATTTTACCTTCTTTTAATCTAAATGATGAACATGTTCTTAATGGAAAAACAGCCTGCAGCATTTCTATAATATGCTTTAAATCCCCCACATTTACAAAGGGACCAAAATATACTGCATTTTCATCCTGAGTATTCCTTGTAAAAATAAGCCGTGGATATTCTTCCTGAGTAAGTTTTACATAAGGATAGCCTTTAGAATCTTTTAAAAGAATATTATATTTAGGCATTTCTGTTTTTATAAGATTTGCTTCTAATAAAAAGGCTTCTACTTCATTTTCTGTAATAATAGTCTTTACATTGGATGCATGGGAGAGCATTTTTTCAGTTTTAATTGTTTTCTCCCCTGCATTAAAGTAAGAAGAAAGCCTGTTTCTTAAATTTTTTGCTTTGCCTACATATATTACTCTGCCCTTAGCGTCCATAAACATATAGACGCCGGGCTTTTGAGATATATCTGAAAGATTAATTTGAAATTTCGGTTTTGCCAAAGAAATTAACTCCTGTAATCTGCATTGATTTTAATATAATCCTGAGTTAAATCGCATGTATAAAATTTTGTTGAGCTTTCGCCAGCATGTAAATCTAATGTAATTGTATACTGCATTTCTTTCATAATATTATATGCTTTTTCTTCTAATGAATAGTCTATAATCTTACCATGAGCCACATAGTGCATATCATTAAAATAAATATCTGTTTTATCTGGGTCAAATTTTGCACCACTTGCACCAGCTGATGCCATAAGCCTGCCCCAGTTTGGGTCACATCCTGCAAACATTGTTTTTACAAGTGGTGAGTTAGCTATTTTTGATGCACACAGTTTTGCTTCTTCATCACTTGCTGCATTTTTTACTTCAATAGTAATCATTCTGCTGGCACCTTCCCCGTCAAGAGCAATCTGGCGTGCAAGATAATCCATAATATCTAAAAGTCCTGCTTTAAAATCTTCATAATTATCTTCATTTACTTTTGTGCCACTCATACCATTTGCAAGTAAAAGAACAGAATCATTTGTACTCATATCACCATCAACAGTTACTCTGTTAAAAGTTACTTCTACACATTCATTTAAAGCATGCTGTAAAAGGTTCCTATCAATTAAAGCATCAGTTGTAATAAAAGTAAGCATTGTAGCAAGGCTTGGTGCAATCATACCAGCCCCTTTTGTGCAGCCGCCGATAGTTAAAATACCTGCTTTTGTTTCCACACATACTGCAGTTTCTTTGACAGTTGTATCTGTAGTCATAATTGCTTTTGCAAAGTTAATACCATTATCGTCTGCCAGTCCGTCTATTAAAACATCCTTAACATTTATTATTTTTTCTACAGGTAAAGGCACACCTATTACACCTGTTGATGCTATTAATACATTATCACTTTTTACACCTAAGCCTGCTGCATAAGTTTCTGCAATTTTCCTGCAGTTATTAAAGCCTTCTGCACCAGTGCAGGCATTAGCATTTCCAGAGTTTGCAAATACTGCTGAAACTTTGCCGCCTTTTTTTAATATTTCCATATCATATAAAACAGGGGCAGCTTTTACCACATTGCTTGTAAAAACGGCAGCTAATTCACAAGGCTCATCACTGAAAATTAAACCGCAGTCATCTCTTTCTGCTTTTTTACCTTTTATATCTCCATTAGCTGCAGCTGCTCTAAATCCTGTTGGTGTTGTTACTCCACCATAGCTTACTTTACCTAGCACATTATCCTCCTTATTAAAAAATACATCCTGTATTTTTTAAAATAACGGAATGTCCGAGTAAATCGTCCATTCCTTACGCTCCGCGTCGCTTCGTCCTGAAGCTCCTTACATTAACCTCCTTATTAAAAAATACGTCCTGTATTTTTTAAAATAACGGAATGTCCGAGTAAATCGTCCATTCCTTACGCTCCGCGTCGCTTCGTCCTGAAGCTCCTTACATTATCCTCCTTATTAAAAAATACATCCTATACATTTTAAGATAACTATATCTTTATTTTATTACTTATTATATTAAACCAGTTGTTTCTTCAATATTCTGCATTATATTAAAGCACTGCACAGCCTGGCCTGATGCACCTTTTAAAAGGTTATCAATAGCTGAAACAATTATAGCTGTATCATCTTTTTTATATACTGCAATATCTATAAAGTTAGTGTTTGCCACATACCTGATAGCAGGTATTGTATTTTTTACCCTTACAAAATATCTCCCCTTATATTTTTCTCTTATTGTATTTTCAAGCTCATCTTTTCCTGCTTTTGTTTTAAAATATATTGTAGATAATATACCACGGTTTACAGGCAGTAAATGTGGTGTAAATATTACATGTGTATTTTTTTGTACAGCTGATAAAATAAAATCAATTTCAGAATTATGACGGTGAGAAAATATGCCGTATGGTTTTAAATCTTCATTAGCTTCACAGAATATATTAGTAAGGCTTGGTTTCCTACCTGCACCGCTTACTCCAGATTTACTGTCTGCAATAATAAAAGCATTATCATCAATCAAGCCGCTTTCAAGCAGTGGATAAAGTGGAGTAATAATAGATGTTGGGTAGCAGCCTGCTCCTGCAATAAGTGATGTTTTTTGTATTTCTTTTGTAAATATTTCTGCCTGGCCGTAAACTGCCTTTTCCAGCAAGTGGCTTGCAGTGTGAGCCGTGCCATATACTTCTTCATAAATATTTTTATCTTTTATACGGAAATCAGCACTTAAATCTATAACTATTTTGCCTTTTTCATATAAAAATTTTGCTGAATCCATAGCTGTTTTATGGGGAAGACATAAGAAAAAAACATCTGCTTTTTTTGATACTTCTTCTAAATCATTTTCTACTAATATCATATCACATACACCCTGCATTGAAGGGTATATTTCAGAAAACGGCTTTCCTGCATAACTTTCTGATGTGATAACTGATAAATCTAACTGGCTGTGCCTTGTAATTATTTTTACAAGCTCCACACCTGTATAACCTGTTGCACCAATAATACCTGCACGCATAACTTCTCCCTTAAAATAAAATGATTAATTTGTTATTTATATAATTTATTTCAGTAAAAATAAATAGAAATATTTATAAAATTTATTTATACTTGAAAAAAATGTAAGGAATAAATAATGAAGATAAAAGTATATATACAGCCAAATTCTAAAAAAGCAGGTTATGCAGGTGTTTATGACGGACTGCCAAAATTAAAAATTACAGCACCACCTGTAGATGGTGCTGCAAATGCAGAAATTATAAAAATATTTTCAAAACTTTTAAATATACCTAAATCTGAGATAGTAATATCTTCTGGTCAAGCTTCACGGCTTAAAATATTAGATATAAATACAGATAAAAGCCATGAAGAAATAACTGCTTTGCTGGAAAAATTTTAGCGTTCTATTTCACCATGATATCTGGAAATGCCACCCATATCTACAATGTTTTCATATCCCATGTGTTTAAGCATTCTTGCTGCACCTGCACTTCTTGCTCCACTTAAACAGTAAACAAAAAAAGGTGTTGCTTTATCTTTATACTGCATAGAAACTTTGCTTATTTCATCAACTGGAATATTAACACTTTTAGGAATATGGCCGCCCTTATACTCAGAAACAGAGCGAACATCTAATATAACACTGCCTTGAATAGTTTTTGCTTTTGCAAGCTCTTCATTAATGTCTTTAAACTTAAACATATCAAAAAAACCCATTTTACTCTCCAAAACAACACAATTTTGGTATTATTATAATAAAATTTAAAAAAAGCAAGAAATTTTTTATTATACTTGACTTTTTTGCATATTTTTATATATTTTAAATTGTAGAGTTGTTTATGGTATTACAATAAGTAGGCCAGGGTATAATATTACCTTGGCCTTTTTTCGTAGTATTTTGGCTTTGGAGCGAGGGCCCTACTTAAACAATGATACTTTAGGTATATGGCTTAGATGGATTTATGCCTTGGCTGCACGGAAGCAGGCTAATACACTTTTTTAAGTGATGATGTCCTTGAATACAGGGAAGATTTAAGACTATCTATGTCTAGGTGAACAACACCGGTCTTTATTAGCACCATACCTAAAAATTTTAGAGAAAAAATCTCAAAAAACACTTTATCTGCCTGTGCGCAAATATAAAAGGCAGAAAAAGCATGGATGCACAAATGCGAATCAAGTCCATAATCAAAGGACAAATTTTTTGCATTAATAAATAAGCATATCAGCTTATTAAAGGCGGTAGAATATGATAAACATTATGAGCGGACAAACCGCAGTAACATCTACGCCTAATAATGCTCCGCAAAAAAAGGATAAAACAAGCCAGTCAGCACAAAACACTGCATCTGACAGTAATACAAGTGCAAAAAGCACTGTATCAAATAATAACAGTATGCAGGAAGATACAGCCATCTTTCAGGCTCAATCAGCTGAACAGGCAGAAGGGAATAACCCAGATAAAACTGACTATCAAAAAGAAGCATTAGCTAAACTGGTAGATGATTTAAGAAAAGAGTATATTGAAAGAAATCATTATATTGATGAAAATACTCAAATCTCAGTTTTGCAGATAGTCAATACAGAAACGGACCATGTTATTGGGCAGTATCCATCAGACCTTTATTTAAATTTATTAACTAAGGTCAGGGAATCTCAAAAACAATTAGTAAATGAAACAATCTAACTCGCTCCCTATTGCAGGGGCTTTTTGCCCCTGTTTATATTTTTAGATAAATTAATTTAGATTCTTCGTTAAAAGCTCAGAATAGACATGATGAAAATTATTTTATTTATATAAAACTTTTCAAAGTTTTCCCTTATTTCTTTTCTGGCACTGTTTTATTTATAAGTGCTTTTAGCTGGTCTAATTTTTCAAAATATTTCTGCAGATATTCTTTTGATTTTATATTTATTTTTTCATTATATTCCTGCCTTGTTACAAAGCGGGCATCATCTATTGAAAAACTCTCACTATTATAAAATGACTTTACAGCAAGTCCGTCTTTATCTGGGTATAATATTCTGTTTTCATCACTTTCTAATAAAAATGCTTTTTCGTTACCATGACATGATGAGCATAAAACAGTTTCTTTTCTTACAGAGTGTGGATAAGTTACTTTCCACCTGTTTGCAATCATTTTATTTTCCTGCCCTACTACTAAATCTCTGTATGTATTTGTAGTAAAAATAATTTTAGAAGGTTTTGCAGGTACATATTTTCCTGTTTTATTATCTATTACTAGGGGCGGTCTTTCATTTACACGCATAAAACTGCTTTTAAAATATTCATCACTGATTTGTGGCAGTTCTTTTACAAATTCTGCATAAGAGCTTTCTCTAAACCTTAAATAAAATGTACCAAGCTCCATAGGTACATAAGCTGCATGGCATGAAATACAGGCTACTTTATCATGACCTTTTATGCTGTGGTCTATAATTTTTTTATCGTAAGTATGACATTCAAGGCAGTCTTTTGCTTTTGCTTTGCCCTGCATATTATTTTTTGTATGGCATGATGAGCACTGCATACCTGCATCATAGTGAACATCTGTAAGCATTTTTAAGTAATATTCGCCGTCTTTCTCTATACCCCTTTTATATCTTTCATGGTCTTCCCTTATTCCAAGACCAGCATATTCTATACCTGTATATGTATCTTTATGGCATGTAAGGCAGTCATCAACTTTTGGTTTTGATATATTTTTACCACTCCCTTTGTGGCAGTCCTGGCATTTTGTTATATGGCATGAATTATAGCAGTGTTTTTCTCCAAATTCGCCGTCAAACTGGCGGAATGTTTTATCTACAAAGGCTTTTTCTGACCTTTTGCCTGTCATTGTAATATCTTCAATGCTGCAATCTGTGTGGCAGTCTGCACATATCTGTTTTTCATTATATTCTGGGTGCTCTGCATAAACTGCACTAGCGAATAAGAGGCTTATGAATATCATCATTAAGTATTTTTTCATAGTCTATATCCTGCTGATAGTATTTACTGTCTTTTTCACTGTGGCATACAATACATTTCATTACATCTACTGCATTTACTATTTCCTGCCTGCTTAATGGACTTGAGCCCTCGCGCACAATATCTGATTTTGATTTAAACTCTCCATTTTCTACTGCATATATAGAGTTCAGCGGCACTGGGCAGTTATCACACCTTATGGAAGAAGTTAATGTGCCATTATCTGCAGAAAAAAGCCCATCACCAAAGCCGTAAAAGAATAAAGTAGAGTGGCAGCTTTCACAGCTTACTGCTTTTTTGCCTGTATTATGACCATAAAATGGAGCATATTTCATCTGAGGTTTTCCTCTGAAATCTACCATTTTATCATTTGACATCACATTACCATTTTCATCTATATGGGTTAAAAATGTTTGACATCCTGGAGTAACTGGGGCGATTTTGCCTTTCTGGTTATATGCTAAAGGAAAAGGATAAAATGTTCTTAAATCTTCTGTTTCTATAAAGAGCCCCTTAGTTTCTTCATTTTTCACAAAGTCATACATTGTTTCTGTTTCATTATATTCCACATGGCATCCGTAACACTGTATCACATTAGCAGAATGGCATGTGTAACATTCCATTTTATCATGACCTTGAATATTATGCTCCATAGTGCCTGTAATAACTTTTACTTCCCTTTCTTTGCCTGTTCTTTTGCTCATTAATATTATCTTATTATCTTTTTCATATACATTAGAATAAGGTCTGCCTTTATCTGTAAGCACCATTTTACTTCCATACTCTATTTTATCAATATATGATGAACCTTTTAAATATGGCACCATATTTTCCTTAACTGCTTTAGCTGTTTTTGGTTTTTCAGTATATGAGCCATGGCAGCTTTCACAGCTTACTTCTATCTGCTCATACATATTTTCGTAATAGTAGCCATCCCCCATTATTTCCATAGTTGTGTGGCAGTCTATACATTCCATACCTTTGGCATGGTGTATATCATCTTGAAAATGACGGGTATTTCTTAACCCGCTTGTAAGGTCAGGGCCTGGCACACCTTCTTTTAAAGGTACAAGTGCATTATTGCCGTCATACAGTCCTTTATAAGATAATGCAATTCTTCCGCTTCTATTGTGGCAGGCAAGACATACATTATCATCTGGCAGAGATTTCATTTCATGGGTAACAGAATGCATGCTTCTGCCCTGCATAGATTTATCATTTCCAGAATATTCTCCAAAATCACCATAAGGGAAATGGCATGTAGAACAGCCGGAAGAATGAACACCTTGATACCCCATATCTGCAGCCTGCCCAACATGACATGCTGAACAGAATTTTCTATACATATCTGCAGAAATTGTATCATATTCTGATATATTATCTATTGTAATAATACTACCGTCTTTGCCATATATTTTATCATTATCGTTTTGAGAATAAAGTTTCCCGTTTTCTTCGCCCCAGGCAGCAAGTGTGTTTTTAATGATACCAGTATTTGTAAGCATTAAAGAAGATGAAACCCTTTTTACTTCATATTCATGACATTTGCCGCATGTCTGCATCCATACTGATGGGTCTGATGGATTATTTTTTCCATACATATTTGCATGTGCCATATCTTTATCCATTGTAAGAGAGTTGCCACCGTGGCAGTCTGTACATGATAAATTATTGTGAGATGCTGAAACTGTTTCTATACCTTCATGGCATGAAATACATGATGATATTTCTTTATTATCATTAGTAAAAAGATAATAAATACATGCAAAAACAAAAAGTAAAAGTATTATTAAAAAAACAATCTTCTTCATAATTAAGTATATAATAAATTTATATTTTTTGCACTAATAATATAAAGTATTTTATAAATTTTTATATGAATATTTGTTAATATTTTTATATAAGATTAATATACTTTTTTGATTTACTTAGAATGGATAATGTGTGTAACGGTAATAACAAGAAAATAATTTATTTTTATAAAATAAATAAGGGGAAGCAGTGCTTCCCCCGAAAATATAAACATCTAGGAAATGCTGTATATTAGCAGCCAGACATTCTTGGTTTTTTAGCTTTTTTAGCTTTTTCTGCATCAACAGAAACTGCATCACCAGCTTTAAATTTGTTACCTTTTACTTCAATAGTAACTTTGTCTCCGTCAACAGAAACTACTGTGCCAGATTGTGGAGCTGCGAAAGCAAAGTTAGCAGCTACGAAAGTTGTTAATACTACAAGTGCGATTTTTTTCATAATTCACCTCTTATATTATGGAGTTACTACTCCTTTATTTAGTTACCTTACTAGAATCTAAACTGTGTATATAATTCTACAGTGTTAAAGTCTCTATAGTTAGGGTCATTAGGGTCTTGTTGAGCAAACATAGTTCTTGAATATTGTGCAGTAATTTTGATGTTTTGCCCGTCTATGTAATAGTTAAAGCCTGCACCAACCCAGCTAACATTTTGATTATAGAATGCTTGGTTTTTGCTGTCAAGTCTTGCAAAATAGTAATTGTCATATCTTGCGAAGAATTGTAATGGTATGTTTGGAAGCATATAACCTATTTTTACATAGTAGCCTCTTTTTTGACCATTTTGACCATAAGATTCAGCAGAAGCAAATTCACCTTTATAAGCATCGCCCATATTAATGTCTAAGTATGCAGCAGATGCAGTGAATACACCTATATTTTCAAAGCCTTGTTCGTAGAAAATATCTACAGAATATGCAAAGTAGTCTTTTGCACCAGTTAAGTTAACTGCATCAGTATATACAACATTTGGTTCATACTGAACAGCACCACCGATAGTTAATACTTGTTTGTTACCTCTGTAAGTACCTTTCATACCGTAGTCAGTTTCTTTATCTTCTAAGAAAGAGAACTGTAAACGGCCTGTATAACGGAACTGGCTCATATCAGATGCAAAAAGGTCTCCACTTTTACCAGTTTTACCTTCCATAACATCTACACGGTATTGTATCCAGCCATCTAAAATATTACCCCAAACAGCAACACCTATATCACGGCTTGTTTTAAATGTAGTGTTGATGAATAATGAGCGGTCTAAGTTTAATGGCTCAAAACATGCCTCTAAGTTTTCACGAGTAAGGTTGTGTTTAAATTTACCTAATTGAAATCTTAAGAAGTCAAATGGATCATATCTAACTTGTGCATCTAACACATAGAAGTTTTGGTTTGGCTGGTCAGATATGCTTAATGGGTTAATGATTTTATTTTCAATATATTCTGTTTGGAAATAGAAGCTTAATACATCGTTATATGTACCAATAAACCCAAGTCTGTTTCTTCTAAAGTTTAAGTTTAAGGCAGCTTCGTTATTCATAACGCCTGTGCCTGTATCACGGTAAGTTAAACCAAACTGAGTATCATAAAATATTTTTAAATAAGCGTTTTCGCCAAGTTCAATAGGGTCAAAAGCATAAACAGAAGATGCAAAAACACTAACCATAGATATAATTAACAGTAATTTTTTCATAGTTATTCTCCTTGTCTACACTTTTATTAGCAGCCTGCTGGAGCTGAACCGCCGCCAGAAGAAGCACCACCGCTGTTACCACCTTCATCAGCAGAAAATTCACCAGCTTGATAGGCTTTGTCTTTTTTATTGATTTCTCTACCATCACCATTATAAGAGTTATCGTATGTAGCTGTTGAAGTTTTACCATTAAATGTTAAAAATTTAGTATATCTTGATGTATCCCATTTAATATTATTTTGAATACTATTTGGTGCAATATTTGCTATACCACCACCTGAATTTTTATAAAATGCTCCTTTTTCTGCATCATAAGTTACAAAATCAGTTGCTGGAGTAACAGGTGTTCCCTGCTGGTTAATAATAGTAGTTTCGCTACTTACTGCTCCATAGTAAGTAAGGTTAGTCCATTCTGACCAAGAACCATCATAAATAGCTGCATTAGTATATCCTAACACTTCTTTAAATACAAACCAGTGTGGAGAAGTTGTTCTGCCTGTTTGACAGTGGAACATAATGCGTTTATTTTTATCTTCAGGTAAGAATGAAGCAGCAGTTGTTTCATCAGTAGTTAAGCCTTTGATAAGAGCTTGTAATTCTTCATCAGTCATATATCTGCCATCTGCTGCAATATACCGAGACCAGTTATTGTCATAACCATTAATTTCATCACCAGATAATGCAAGCTGAGTTTCACCATTCATTCTTCCATCTATTAGATTTTTATTACCAATTACAAATGTTTGAGTAACACCATTAGATGCAACTTTTGTTTTTGCATTCATAGTAGATACCATTACAGCACTGCCTGTGCCATCTGCTTTTAAAGCACCAGCTTTAACATAATCTAATACTTCACCTATTGGAGCACGGTATAAATCCATTTTGCCGCCAGGAAGTTCTTTAACAGAAAATGTTGAAGGTGTAGGTTTATCTGTTCTAAATGGAGCTTTATACTGGTCTATAAATGTTTGACCACCATTTGCTGTTGCAAAAGCACCAAAGAAATATTTATCTGTTCCGTGAAGCACTTTAACATGTTTATTAGAAAAACCCCAGTATTTAAGTGTCCAAAAAGCTCTTGCAAGCATTTGGTTATCATGTCCATAAGAAGTAAGGACTACTAAAGTATTCATATCAATACCAAATTCTCTTAAGAAAGCATTAATTTTAGCACCTGAAGCAACCATTGCACTATCTGTGATAGGACCATCACTTCTTGCTTCCATGAAGTAATCTTCCTGATCAAAGAAGTATGCACCTTTAATTGAACCATAATCTGATGGCATTGAATTTTGTGCAGTTACATATAATATTAAGACTTTTTTGCCATCTGGTGTTACATAGCCAGCATCAATATAACTTTTTAATACATCAGCTTCAATTAATGCAGAGCGTGCAACTCCATCTTCAGCATAATAATCGGCAGCCATTTTTTCTCTTTCTTCTTTTGGGTCATCATAGCCACATGCAATGAAAGAAACAGCAAGCACTGCCAGCAGCATATATTTAATTAATGCCGCAGGTTTAGAAATGAATTTTTTCATAACCCCTCCATATTTTGTAGAAAGTGGATAAATGTTGTAGACCATCTATCTTTTCATTTAATTTATTCCTTTTTTAAATAAAAATCAAGATAAAAAATAACACATTATTATAATTTTTTAATCATAGTTTTTTTGTAGAAATATCTTTAAATTTTACGGATAATACAGGTATTTTCTACCCTTTAACTATGACTTAACCAATTTTATATCCTACTATTTTTATATCATTTAAAAACTTAATACTACTATTAATATAATGCTGTTTTATTTTAAATATTATGATTTTATCAATTTTATGTGTAAATTTTTAAAATTTAGCATTACATATATATTTATATTATTGATTTTTCTTTGAATGAAAATAAAATATAACTATTCAGAATAATAATATATTATTTATAACCTTATTTTACATAAAGAATTGTTAGAAAATATTATATGAACATAAAGGAAAAACCTAGTTTAATACTATAAATTATACAGTATTATCAAAAAGATATTTCCATAAATAAATGACCAAAGGTATGGCCGTAAGGCTGAGTAGTATATTCTTTTGTATAAAGTGTCCATGTATAACCTACCCTTACACCATAATAAGAAACTACTATGCCGCAGGCTGCATCCCACCTTAAAATATTTGTATTATATCCTAAATCGCTTGTGCTGTTATTGCCTGTTACAAACAGATTATAAAGCACAACTCTTGGTCCGCCGCCTGCAAAAAGATATACAGATAATTTATCGCTATGCACTGGGGCAGCATCTGCTAAAGTATTAATTTTCTGCACACCAAAGTCATTATCCAGATTATAACCAATACGCAAAGTGCCGTATGCACCTAAATGAGTATCAGCATTGCCAAGAGCCACATCAAGAGTGCCTAATATATCCATAGATATAGAGTTAGTTTTAAATATATATGCTCTTCCAGTCCACTGGTAATATGGGTTTACAATAAATTCTGTACCTATCTGATTATCCCAGCCGTAAAAAATACCTTTATCAAATATAGTATGTATAAATGTCTGAGCCTCTTTACCTAATGCATAGGGACCTGTAATGCCAATTTTTATACCTATATGCTCCAGTGTGTTTGCAGTTCTGTTATATATTCCTGCATTAAAATAAAGAAATCCGCCATATGGATGTTCATTTTCAGGCACATAAGTGCCTGTGTAGCTTGGAGTGTACATTTCCTGATTAATGCTTAAATGAAATCTTGTTAAGTGGGGTTTATTATAATTTACAACGGATACATTTTTTGCCCAGCTCATTTTATTATCTTCTGTAAAATAATCATATTCTTTGGAAGTATATCCATAGCGGACGCCGTTTGTATAGTTCCTGTCTGTATGAATAAAGCTGATTTTATCATTTTCCCACATACCGTATATTGCATGTTTTTTATAAGGAACAAGCTCAGATGCTTCTGCATTTATAGAAAAAATAGAGATAAAAAAGACATTTATAATACAAATTATTACATATTTATACATAGACTACACTCTTAATAATATTATTTAATTGTAAAAGCATATTTTTTATTTGTAAAGGATAAACATATTTGCCTTAACCCTATTTTTTAAAACTGTAATAAAAATCAATAATTTTCCAATAAAATAGATGTTTTATATTTTTTAATAATATGTATGTATTTGCACAATATTTTACACTATCTCTACCGCCGTAAATCTCATCAAGCAAAATTTTTGTTATTTCATTCCTTATGCTCCGAATTGTATAATCATTCACAATTTTTTCTTCATTGCTGCAGCAACTCGCTAACGCTCAGACAATCTGACAGCAAAACATTTCGAAAAAATTGCTCATATACAATTAAGTCGCAAAGATAATGAAATAACTTGGGGTATCTCTTAAAAGCAGAAATGGGAACATATAATATATTAAGTTTAAATTCCATTTTTTAATTTCTTATTTATTTTACCTTTATTATTATATAGTTAAGAATATCGTACAAAAAAAATGGAGGTAATGCAGTAAACATATATACAAAACATTATTAAATGTGCTGATAATTGTAACATCACCTAAAAAAAGTGGGAATGAAAAATTTTTCTTTAATTTAGAATAATAATAAAAATTTAATGCTTAATATTAATCATAATAAATTAGAGCGGGTAAAAACCCGCCCTTTATATTTTATATTTCGTTTTTCTCTTTTAATTCGTCATACCATCTGCCATGGTGAGCTTTTGCATAGCTTTCAGGCACTACACCTTTTGTCATACCCATAAAAGATGGACGGCTTGCAGGATGACCTACACTTAAATAAATATGGCCGATAATTACAGCAACCATTACTGCCATTCCTGCATCATGTACAGGATATGCCCACCTTACAACTTCTACTGGAAATAACTCTTTAAACCACATAATAAAGCCAGTTATAACCATAGTTACTGCACCTAAAATTGTAAGAACTGAATTTAATTTCTGACCGCCGTTAAAAAAGTCCTGTTTTGGAACATTTTTAGCCTTGCCTATTAATTCCAGCGGGAACATTGCTAAAAATTTAAAATCATAGCTTTTCCAGCTTAAGATATTTTTAGTCCACTGCATAAATCCTTTTCTATCCATTAATATCATAAATGGTGTTGGAAGTAAAAAAGTTACTGCAAACACTCTATGCACTATCTGCAAAAAGTCAGGCAGTTTTACACCTAAAAATAATGGAAGCCCAGTTAATACAAGCATAATAAAGCTGATTGCATTAGTCCAGTGAGCTATAACTATAAATTTGCTGAATCGTTTTACATATTTTTCATTACTCATGGTCATCACCTCCATGTTTTGAGCCGCCTGTTACAGTATTTACAACTGCAGCACCAGCAACTGCCACAACTGCAGCACCCATTAATATTTTGCCGGCAGGCTGTATTTTATCTTTCCAAACACTTAAAGAAGGTGCAAGCTGCGGCTCATCAGGCAGACCATAAACAGATGGTCTATAAGGAAGAACATACATCATCGCTCCACCTTTAATAGAGTTATCTGTTTCCACATTATATGTGCAGGCATCAGGATATTTTTCTTTTAAAACTGCAAGCCTTTCATTAGCAATTTTCACCATTTCTTCACGAGTGCCAAAAAGGATTGCATCAGCTGTGCAGGTTTTTGCACATGACGGCATATATTTTCTGTCATAGCCATTTTCAATATATTTTTCCACCCTGTCTATACATAAGTTGCATTTAGTAGATTTTTTAGTTTCTTTATCTACATGAGGCACACCAAAAGTGCAGTTTATTTCACAGTATCCGCATCCTATACATTTATCTATATTATGAGAAACTATACCAGTGTCTTCTTTTTGAAGTGCATTTGTTGGGCAGCCAAGAACACAGCCTGCAATACCACAGTGCATACACTGGAATTTAAGGAAATCCCATCTTACTTTACCATCTGCCATAGTTTCTTTCATACGGATTAAAGTATATGTTTTACTGCTTAAATCCTTATGTGACTGATAATCTCCATCAAAAGGGGTTTTATCAGCAGGCAGATTTTTCCACTGTTTGCAGGCTACTGAGCAGCCTCTGCATGCAGAGCATTTCTCCACATCATGCAGCATAGCAATTTCTACGGCCATATTATCCTCCTAAATTTTAATACACCGGCACATCAACATGTGCTATACGGCGTATTGCATTGCAAAATGTATCAATATCTTTATCTGTTGTAAAATATCCCGGGCTAAGTCTTACTGTTCCCATTGGGAAAGTTCCTAAAAACTGATGAGTTAATGGTGAGCACTGCAGCCCAGACCTGGTCTGGATATCATAATTTTGGTTTAATACTGCACCAACATCTTCTGCCTCCCACCCTAAAACATTAAAAGAAAGTACTGCAGTTCTTGCCATATCAGGTGCTGGACCATAAAGTTTTATATTATCAAAGTGAGATAAATATTCCCACAGCCTTTCAATGTGATAAAGCTCTCTTTCAGCTATTTTTTTTATGCCCGTTTCATTAATAAATTTCAGCCCTTCTCCCATAGAGAGAATACCTGGAACATTATGTGTACCTGCTTCAAATGCTTCCGGCCAGCTTACTGGCTGATACTCTGACTGAGAGTCAAACCCTGTGCCGCCCTCCCTGAAAGGACGCAGTTTAAATATTCTTTCTCCCAGTACTAATATTCCTGTGCCCTGCAGACCATACAGGCTTTTATGTCCTGCTGCTGCAAGCATATCTATAGGCATATTACGCATATCAATAGGCACTATTCCTGCAGTCTGTGCCGCATCTAAAAGCAGAAAGCCGCCTTTTTCTCTGACTATCTGCCCTAATGTTTCCACAGGCTGCAATGCTCCAGTTACATTTGAGCTGTGACATACTACTGCCAGCTTTGTTTTATCAGTTACCAGCTTTTTAAATTCATCAACTATTACATATCCGTATTCATCACATGGGGCAATATCTAAGCTTATAATACCGTCCCTTGCCATTGCCTTTAAGGGCCTTGATACTGAATTATGCTCTGCCATAGTTATAACTACATGGTCGCCCTGATTTAAGAAACCTTTTATCGCCATGTTTAAAGCATCTGTAGCACTGTAAGTAAATATTATACGGAAATCTTCCAGCAGATTAAAAAAGTCTATAAAACTTTTTCTCACACCCTGTACTCCACTTAATGCTTTTGCAGCTGTATTATGGCTGCCTCTGCCGGGAGTACCAGTGCCTTCTGTTACTATTTCTATAACTTTCTGACTTACATTATCAGGCTTTGGAAAGCTGGTTGCAGCATTATCTAAGTATATCATATTTATGGTTTTACAAGGCTTCCTTTTGAAGTAAAGCCTGTATCCTCCATTAGTATATCAAGATGAATAGACGCCCAGCCTTCTTTGCCTGCACTGTTATTATCTTCGCCAATATATGTTTTTAAGTAACTGTTACAATTATGACATAAGTCTATACGCATATCAGGCTCATCTTCGCTGTCTTTTATACTCATCTTTTTCTGGTCAAGGTTATCACAGTATGGGCAGCCTATTCGCTTATAAACCCATTCTGTACCACAGTGGTCACAGTGCAGAAAACGCTGTCTGCCTCTTTTAGTATGCTTAAAAAATGCAGTAGATGCATGGTTACCGCATACAGGGCATATTCCTTTCTGCCAGCCATTTTCACTGATAAATTCTTCAATTTCTGCCTTTACACCGCTTAATGCTTTTTTAATGGAAACCCATGCAAAATATTCAAGATATTCCTTTGCAGCACCTGTTTTTTCAGCCATTTCTTTAAGAAATGTATCATTGCCTTCAAGCACTGCTTTTATTATTTTTATGCAGTTATCTTCAGATAACTTACTTAAATCTTTCAAAACATTCTGCATTATTTCAGGCAGTTCTGCAATAAGGCTTTCACTGCCTTTTTTACATATTTCATAAAATACTGCACCAGCTTTATTATCTATGCCTAAATCAAGGTCTGTTAAAAGTAATGGTGTACCTTGAATAAACTGCTCTTTAATATGCTTAATATCTGGCATATCAGCACTTACATTAAAGTTTTCAAGCATTTTTTCAAAAGCTGTATTTAAAGCAGCAATATCTTTTAAATAAGGGTGGCTTTTTACCCATTTTTCTACTGCTTTTAAAGTATTTTCCATTATATCTATGCTCCTGCTTTCACTACATTTACAAGGCACGCTTTAGTTTCCTGTATCCATGTATTTGGGTCGCCTGCATCAATAGTTAAAAGGTTTGTACTTGCAGCACTGCTTAAGCCTTTAAAGCCCCAGTTATATGGCATCCATACAACTGTACATTCTTCGCCGTTAATATTTAATGTATGGATACGATTTGTTACCATTGCTTTTACTTCAATCTCACCCCTTGCTGAGCTTACTTTTACTTTTTCGCCGTTTTTGATACCAAGTTTTTCAGCTAATGCAACAGGCATTTCTATAAATGTTTCTTTTACAAGTTCATTAAGCCATGGCACATTTCTTGTATAAGCACCAGAACACCAGTGCTCAGAAACTGCTGATGTACAAAGCACATAAGGAAAATCTTTTTTATCACCTATTTCTTGGAAGCCTTTTACTCGCGGATAAATTAAGCATGGGTTAGATGCTACATTTTCATGGAGTATATTTTTAGTAGGGCTTTCAACAGGCTCATAAAATTCTGGGAACGGGCCGTCACTTGTTACATAAGATACATCTCGCGGAAGTGTGCCGCCTGCTTCTGGGTCTGCATATACACCGCCAAAAAGACGACCTATACCTTCTGCTGACATACGGAAAGGTTTCTGACCGTTTGCTGTATCTGGGCCGTCTGTTGCAGCTGGAACATCAGGAATATCATAACCAGTCCATTTTTTAGCATTTTTATCCCACCAGATAAGTTTAATATTTTCATCATATGGGTTGCCGTTTTTATCGCATGATGCCCTGTTATAAAGAATATGAATATTGCCTGGCCAAGTCCATGCATATTTTGGGAATATACCAAAGTTGCCCGGGTCTGTTTGGAAATCTTTTCTTAATGTCTGGTTTTCTCCATTTGCATACACACCAGCATATACCCAGCAGCCTGTAGATGTTGAGCCATCTGCCTGTATTTCGCCTATACCGTTTAAAAGTTTACCAGTTTTAATATTATATCCGTTAATTTCTTTTAATACTGTATCTGACCTGTTATCTGCAGGGTAATTCCAGTTAGCAAGTTTAAAGATTTTATCTTTTTCTTCTGTAGAAGCAGAATATTTTTCTCTAATTTTTTGGAAAAGCATATCTATAATTTCTATATCTGGTTTAGCTTCACCTAAAGGCTCTAAACCTGCATTTCTCCACTGAACAAGACGGCTTGAGTTTATTAATGTACCTTCTTTTTCTAAAAATGATGCTGCAGGTAATAAAATAACTTCTGTATCTATATTTACAGGGTCAACACCTTCCCTTTTCTGCCAAAAGCATGCTGTTTCTGTCATAAATGGGTCTGCCACAACAAGCATTTCAAGTTTTTCAAGCCCAGCCTGCACTATATTTAAGTTAGGGCTTGTAACAAGCGGATTCTGCCCCATAATATATAAAAATTTCATCTGCTTTTCTAAAGCAGTTTCAAATATTCTGTATATTGAATAATTTTGGTTTGTATTGATTTTTGGCATTAATGGATAACAGAAATCATTTTCTGCATTTGCATTTTCTCCAAACCATGATTTCATTAAGTTAACCATAAATTTTCTGCGGAAAGTACCGGAATCTTTTGTCCACTCATCAAGAGTCTGCTGTTTATGGTTAGGTGTACTTAAATAGCCAGGAAAATAGTTAAAAAGTACTGCAAAGTCTGTAGAGCCTTGAACATTTGGTTCACCGCGAAGTGCATTAATACCAGAACCAGGTTTACCTACATTGCCAAGTAAAAACTGCATAACTGTAAAACTTCGGATATTTTGAACACCTACTGTATGCTGAGTCATACCAAGAGCATACATAACTGTGCCAGGGCGGTTATTTATCATAACTTCTGCAATTTTTTTAATATCATCTGCTGGAATACCAGTAATGCTTGATGCAGTTTGCAAGTCATAGCGTTTATAAAACTCACGCATTTTCATCATAACACTGTCTGGGTGAGTTAAATCTGCAAACTTAGGTTTGCCGGAAGCATCTAACTGATAAGCCCATTTTTTCTTATTATAAGAATGTGTTTCTTCATTATAGCCGGAAAATAAGCCGTCATTAAAATCATAATCTTTAGATACAAGCACTGCTGCATTTGTATGAGTTAAAAGATAATCTTTATCATAGCTTTCTGTTTCAAGAATATAGTTAATAACTGCACCAAGAAATGCAATATCTGTTCCAGGACGGATTTGTGCATGAATATCTGCTAATTTTGATGTTCTAGTGTATCGTGGGTCTACATGAATAACAACAGCACCTTGTGCTTTTGCTCTCATAATCCATTTAGCACTCATTGGGTGGTTTTCAGCAGCATTTGAGCCTTCAATTAATATTGCTTTTGCATTTTTTAAATCCTGCCAGCTGTTTGTCATTGCACCTCTGCCAAAAGCTGCAGTTAATGCAGGCACTGTTGATGAGTGGCAAAGACGAGCCTGATGCTCTAAAAATGACACACCTAACATTCTAGTCATTTTAGTCATAAGGTAACATTCTTCATTATGAACCTGAGCACCGCCAACAAAACTTAATGCATCACATCTGTTTACATTATATGTTTTGCCATTATCTGTTTCTTGAGCTATCCAGTTATCATCACGAACCTGTTTAATTTTTGATGCGATTTTATCAATGGCCTCATCCCAAGAGATATCAACCCATCTATCGCTTTTTGGAGCTCTGTATTTAGGTGTAAGGTTTCTGCTGTCTGAATTTGGAATAACAGACATAGATGCCCCTTTACTGCAAAGACCACCTTCATTGACAATATGGTCAGAATCGCCTTCCAGGTTAATCATTTTACCCTCTTTTACATAACCAACCATACCGCATCCACAGGCACAGAATGTACAAATAGATGTGTATTCTTTTGCATCATCCAGCTTAAAGCCTTTTACTGCTGCTTTTACAGAGGGTATATTAAAACCAAAGCCAGCCAGAGAAAGTCCTGCCCCTGCTGCTGTAGTTTTAAGTAATGTTCTTCTGCTTACTTCCAAAGTAGCACCTCCCAATATTACTTGGAGAAAGAATGCTTAGCATATTTAACTTCATAAGGAATAGAAAATCTGACTGCTGCATAAATATACAAAAACAATCTTTTTCCTCTTATTAAATTATCACATTTTTTTTATTTTTACAAGAGATAAAATTATTAATAAATTATCGCACTAAATTATATATAATTATTTATCATCTTATTTATCAATATGTTATAAATAAAATTATCTTACAATACATTTTCATTTATAGAATTTTTTAAACATTATATAACAATGTTTTATACATAATAATAAGTAATAATTTTTTTAAATATACACATTTTAATAATTTATCTGTATTTTCTATAGACATAAATAAGGAACAATATTGAATTTAAATAAAAAATTAAAAATAATATATTTTCTATAAAAAAATTTTAAGATAATAGTATAATATATTTCTTCAAAATAAAACATTATATATAAAATACTGCTTCACCCCCATTTTTTTGAAACTATAATTAAAAATACTAATTTATAATAAACTTAGTAATTATTATTTATGTATTTGTAGTATATTTTAAACTATCTTACCGCCGCAAATCTCATAAATCAAGTTTTCGTTATTTCATTTCTTATGCTCCAATTCCTTAAACATTCGCTGTTTTTTCTCCACAGCAACTGCAACTCGCTATCGCTCAGACAATCAGCTTGCTAACCGTTCCAAAAAAACAGCTCATAAGAAATTAAGTCGCAAAGAGAATGAAATAACATGGGTGCATTCTTTAAAAGCGGATATAATGTCATATTAATATATACTTATTTTTAAGCTCTATTTTTAATTCTAGTAAATATTTTATTTTAATTATTATATAGTTATTAGCATTATTGTAAAAAAATGGGGGTTAAGCAGATATAAAATAATTATTTTAATGGTGATAATGATAAAAATATTATACTATAAAAATACTATAAATTTAAAATATTCTTAAATATGCCGGCTTAATTTATACAAAATCTCTATATATTATATATAATGACAGTTTTAATTTATAAATTATTTATATATAACTGCATATTATATATTATATATTATATTTTTCAATTAGTCTTTTACATACTGGTTCTGGTACAAGGCTTGATACATCGCCTTTATTGTATGCTATATCCCGCACTATTGTTGAACTTAAAAATAAATACCTGCTGCCTGGCACCATAAAAATTGTTTCTACATTATTATTTATGCTTCTGTTTGCAAAAGCCATCTGAAACTCATATTCAAAATCTGATACGGCTCTTAAACCGCGGATAATATATGCAGCTTTTTTTGACTGCATATAATCTACTAAAAGTCCATTAAATGATTCTACTATTATATTATCATTACCAGCAAATACTTCCCTTATCATCTCTACTCTTTCTTCTAAAGTAAATAAATGCTTTTTATTTATATTTTCTGAAACTGCAATATATAGCTTATCGCAGAATTTTGCTGCCCGCTCTACTATATCTTTATGACCTAAAGTGAAAGGGTCAAATGAGCCTGGGTATACTCCTGTCATATACTTACTCCTTAATATAACGCAGAAATCTGATTATTGTATCACCATATCTGCGTTCATCAATTATCTCAAATTTCTCATGGTTTATAAATTCAGTTTTATAAAATTCTTCATATAATATTATGCCGTCATCTTTTAAAATATTGCTGCTGCTGACTGATGCAAGCACTTCATTAGTTTTATACATATTATATGGCGGGTCAAAAATAATTAAATCATACTGCTTGTTGAGTGTTGTGCATATTTTTAAATAATCGCCTTTATATATATTATATGTGCCTTTTTCCATTAAAGCTGTATTCATTTTTAATGCAGTAATATCTTTATCTATAAAATCAATATGAGCTGCACCTCTGCTGTATGCCTCTATTCCTAATGCTCCAGTTCCTGCAAAAGCATCTAATATTTCAGGGTAATCCTGCATATCAGATATTATAGAAAATACTGCAGAACGAATCTTATCAGTTGTTGGCCGCGTCTTTGAGCCTGCTGGCGAATGAAGCTGCCTGCCCTTTAATAAACCGCTTACTATCCTCAAGGTAATTTCTCCTTATTTCTATACATATATCTTTAAAGTCATCTTCTTTAATATCCGGGTATATTTCATAATTTTTACTAAATATTTTTCTGCCGGTTTTTTTAAAGCCTGAATATCTGACTTTTCCACCCATATCCATATATAAAAGCATTATAAATGTTTTTACAATATCGCCAAAGGATTTATGGTGTGCACCTGCTGCTATCTGACCGCTTTCTGCTGCATCTTCTGGCAGCCCCATGCGTATTACCTGCACCTGCTCTGCTGTAAAATGAGCATACATGCCGCCTGCTGCTAATATCATATCTGCTAAATCTGTACCCTTATATTCTCCACTTAAATATAAACCGTAAAGAGCCGTATTTTTCAGCACTTGAGTAGGATAAATTCTTGCTGTCTTTATATTTTTCTTAGCAAGAAGTGCTGCATCATCTATACAGGAATATAAACTCTGCTTATACATTCCAGCCATAAGCTGAACACCGCAGTCTGTAATATTTAATATATCATCTACTGCTTTTTCTGCCTGCACATTTGTATAAGGTCTGCCGTTTGCTTCTAACACATTATTATCAAGGCTTTGTATGCCAAGCTCCACAAGTGAAATGTTATAATCTTTAATCTCTGATAAAGTTTCACTGTTTATTGTATCAGGTCTTGTGGAAAAGCGAATTTTTTTAAACCCGTTATCGTAAGCAAGCCTGTATAAACTTTCCCTTTCCTGCCTTTTGACTGCTGCAAAGTTGCCGCCGTAATATGCAAGTTCATCATAAGATAAACCGTAAGAAAGCCATGTTTTTATCTGGTTTTCTGCCAGACTTATAAGGTTGTTTTCTGCTTTTACACCGCTTATTGCCTGCTGGTCGCAAAATATACACTTGTTGCCGCAGGAAGCAAAGGGAAGAAATACTGGTAGGATTTTAGCCATTTTTACTTTGATACTGCTTTAAAGCCAGCGTTGCCGCCTGCTTTTCTGCCTCTTTTTTACTTCTGCCCTGACCTTGTGTTTTCATTACACCGCATACATCCACTTCCACAAAAAATGTTTTGTTGTGCTCTGGACCTGTGGCAGAAATTAATGTGTATTCAGGCAGTCTGCCAAAATCACGCTGGCATATCTGCTGCAGCTGAGTTTTTGCATCACGAAAAGAGTTGCTCTGAACTGCCTCTATTATAAAGTCTTCAAGTAAATTTAATACTATTGTTTTTACTTTATCATAACCGCCGTCTAAATAAACAGCTGCCATTATAGCTTCAAAAATATCTGCTACTATTGCTTTTTTTATATTATCAACACCATTAAATTCACTTTTGCCTAATAATATATTACTGCTTAAATCAATTTTTTTAGATATTTCAAAAAGAGCCGATGAATTTACTATGTATGCTCTTAATATAGATAAATCACCCTCTTGAAAATCTGGGTATTTTTTAACAAGATATTCTGTGATTACAAGCTCTACTACTGCATCGCCTAAAAATTCAAGCCTTTCATAGTTGTAATCAAGACTGTTATCATGAGCATAAGAAGAATGAGTAAGGGACCGTAAAAGCAGCCCCTTATCATTAAATGTATAATTTATTTTTTCTTCAATATTTGCAATATATGTGCTGGATATATTATTCAACATATTTTTTAAATACTAAAGATGCATTTGTTCCGCCGAAACCAAATGAGTTAGATAAACCATACTCCATTTCATGTTGAACAGCTTTATTTGGTGTATAGTCTAAATCACATTTTTCGTCCTGATTATCAATATTGATTGTAGGTGGAACGATACCTTCATTTACTGCCATCATAGTAATAATACCTTCAACAGCACCAGCTGCACCAAGAAGGTGGCCAGTCATAGATTTAGTTGAACTGATTTTTACTGTTTTTGCAGCATCGCCAAATACATCTTTAATAGCCATACTTTCTAATACATCCCCTGCTGGAGTTGATGTACCGTGAGTATTAATATAGCCTATTTTATCTGGAGTGATGCCTGCATCTTTTACAGCTGCAGCCATACATCTTCTTGCACCATTACCGTCACCTGCAGGAAGTGTAATGTGGTATGCATCACTGCTCATGCCGTAGCCTACTACTTCGCCTAATATTTTTGCACCTCTTGCTTTTGCATGCTCTAAACTTTCAAGCACAAGCACACCGCCGCCTTCACCTATTAAGAAACCATCTCTATCTTTATCAAATGGACGGCTTGCTTTTTCAGGTTCATCGTTGCGTCTTGATAATGCTCTCATATTAGCAAAACCTGCAACAGCAAGTGGAGTAATAGCAGCTTCAGAACCGCCAGATACCATAATATCTGCATCGCCTCTTTCTATAATGCGGGCAGCATCACCTATAGAGTGAGTACCTGTTGCACAAGCAGTTACTATGCTTATGTTTGGTCCTTTTAATGAATATTTAATAGAAACAAGACCGTTTGCAATATTAATAATAGCACCAGGGATAAAGAATGGAGATACTTTTTTGTAACCGCCTGCAAGATATGCTTCCTGAGTATCTTCAATAACTTTAAAACCACCAATACCTGCACCTATGCAGCAGCCTGCTCTGTCATGGTCAAACTGAAAAGTATCAAGACCAGCCTGTTTAATAGCTTCTTCTGCTGCAGCAAGAGCATAAAAGCAGAAATAGTCATATTTTTTTACATCTTTTTTATCAACATAATTTTCTGGATTAAAATTTTTAACTTCAGCAGCAATTCTTACTGGGAATGTAGAAGCATCAAATTTTGTAATATAACCTGCTCCGCTTTTACCAGCAATTAAGTTTTCCCAAGTTTCTTTAACTGAATTACCTAATGGTGTTACACACCCCATACCTGTTATAACAACTCTGTGTTTCACGGCTCCTCCAAAACGAAAAAAAATAAAGAATAAGACTTATATATTACAATTAAAAATTATAATATATAAAGCTTATTTCTAATATACAGACATTATATATAAAAAGGGCGGATATACCGCCCATAATTATTTTGCGTTAGCTTTAATAAAATCAATTGCGTCTTGAACTGTTTTGATTTTAGTAGATTCTTCATCAGGAATTTCAATATCAAATTCGCTTTCAAGTTCCATAATAAGTTGAACTGTATCAAGAGAATCTGCACCTAAATCATCAATAAAAGATGCTTCGTTTGTAACATTAGCTACATCATCAACTTTTAATTGTTCTGCAATAATTTCTTTTACTCTTTTTTCAATGTCTGCCATTTTATTTCCTCCTCACAGAAATAATATTTTATCCCTTGCGGGTTTATTTTTATAAGTACATACCACCGTTTAAGTGCAGTGTCTGACCTGTCATATAATCAGAAAGCGGGCTTGCAAGATATACTACTGCATTTGCAATATCTTCAGGCTTGCCTAATGATTTTAAAGGAATTTTTTCCATATATGCAGCTTTCACATCATCAGAAAGTGATGCTGTCATATCAGTTTCTATAAATCCTGGAGCAACAGCATTTACTCTAATACCACGAGATGCACATTCTAATGCTGCAGATTTTGTCATACCAATAATACCTGCTTTTGTAGCAGAATAATTAAACTGACCTGCATTACCAGCAAAGCCTACAACACTTGATATGTTTATAATTTTGCCGTAACGGTTTTTCATCATACCTTTTACCGCTCTCCTTGTGCATAAGAAAGCCCCTTTTAAGTTAACATCAATAACAGAGTCCCATTCTTCTGTTTTCATACGCATAAGAAGATTATCTTTTGTGATACCTGCATTATTAACTAAAATATCTACAGGACCAAGGCTTTTTTCAACAGCAGAAAACATTTCTTCTACTTCTGCTTCAACATTAACTCTTGCCTTAAATATTTCTGCTTTGCCGCCGTTTTTTCTAATAAGTTCAGCAACTTCTACTGCAGATGCTTCACTGCTTGAATAGTTAACTGCAACAGCTGCACCATTTTCTGCTAAAGCTAAAGCAATAGCTTTACCTATACCGCGGGATGCACCAGTTACAAGTGCCACTTTATCTTTTAACATATCTTTCATTTTATAATTTACCTAAATCATCTACAGTTGATATATTTATAGTTTCAACTGTTTTATTAATTTTTTTAATTAAACCCGTTAATACGCTTCCTGCACCTACTTCAATAAAAGTAGTAACACCTGCAGCAACCATATTTTCAACTGACTGTGTCCATTTAACAGTACCTGCAACCTGACGAATAAGTGCATTTTTAACTTCTACACCTGTTTTTTCTACTGCTGCATCTATGTTATTCATTATAGGAATATTTAAATCATTTATTGCTGTATTATTTAAATATTCTGCCATAGCATCTTTAGCTGGCTGCATAAGTGAGCAGTGGAATGGAGCAGAAACAGGCAGTGGTACAACTCTTTTTGCACCTGCAGTTTTAAGTTCTTCACCAGCTTGAGCAACAGCATCTGCACTTCCTGCAATAACTACCTGACCAGGACAATTAAAATTTGCAGGCTCTACTATAAAGCCAGTTTTTGAAATACCAGCACATACTTTGCTGACAGTATCTTCATCAAGTCCAAGGACAGCACTCATCGCACCAGCACCAACAGGAACAGCACTTTGCATAAATTTACCTCTGTTATGCACTGCTTTAACAGTTTCTTCAAAAGATAAACCGCCTGCAGCATAAACTGCACTGTATTCGCCTAAAGAGTGGCCTGCAAAAAAAGCCGGCTGCACTTTGTCTTTAATAAGCGACCATATAGATGCACTCATTGTTACAAGAGCTGGCTGAGTGTTTTGAGTAAGTTTTAAATCATTTTCTGGGCCATTAAACATAATATCAGACAGGCTGTAACCTAATGCCTTGTCTGCATTTGAGTAAAATTCTTTTACGCTGTCAAACTTATCATAAAAATCTTTACCCATACCTACAAATTGTGACCCTTGTCCGGGAAATACAACAGCTACTGACATAAGTTTCTCCATTAATATGGCTTACAAGATAAGATATAAATATAATAAATTAAGACTAGAAAAAACTAGAATGGTGGCATTATCTGCCGTATAAAGACGAAAAAAATTGTTTCCTATATTGTAAGCGTATTTTTCTTATTTCTTATTTAATTTTACAAACAACATTTTGGCAGATTATCTGCCTTTTTTTAAGCCTTATTCTTTTATATATACTAATATTATACAGTAAAATTTATATAATATCAATAATTCATTTTATTTATAATATTAACAATAATAAATTAATAGTTTAATATACTTGTAAGAGAATCTTTTACATCTCCAACAATAGCTTCATTCATCTTACTTTCTGCAGCACGCATAGCCACTCTTATACCGTTTGCTACTGCTGTGTCATTAGATGAACCGTGACCTATTACACATACACCTTTAACACCAAGCAGTGGAGCACCGCCGTACTGAGCACCGTCTGTTTTCTTTTTCAAACTATTAAATGCTTTTTTAGAAAGTAATGCACCTATTTTAGATACAGTAGATGATAACAGCTCTTGTTTAAGCATAGATGTCATATATTTTGCTACTGACTGGCTTACTTTTAATGCAATATTACCTGCAAAACCATCACATACCACAACATCAGCTTCGCCTCTAAATAATGCTTTTCCTTCTACATTACCAGTAAATTTGATAACATCAGTTTTTTTAAGGATAGGATACACTGCTTTTGTAAGCATATCCCCTTTTCCTTCTTCTTCACCATTACTTAAGAGACCAACTGTTGGATTATCGATATGAAGCACTTTTTTTGCGTATGCTGAACCCATAATTGCAAATGTAACTAAATGTTCAGGACGGCAGTCCACATTTGCACCTACATCAAGCATGAAAAAATAGCCTCTTTCATTTGAAGCTGGAAGTATTGTGCCGATAGCAGGGCGTGCAACCCCTTCCAGCAGACCTAATACTACCATTGAAACAGCCATAGCTGCACCGCTGTTGCCAGCTGTAAAAAATCCAGCAGCTTTACCGTCTTTTACAAGCTTTAAACCTATATGCATAGATGATTTGCGTTTACCACGGACAATTTCTGACGGATGGTCGTCCATAGCGATAAACTCATCAGTATGCACTATCTGTATTTTAGGCTGTTTCTGTTTAGTGCAGGCAGCAAGTTCTTTTTCGATAACTGCTTTGTCGCCCACTAAAATCACTTCCAGATTTGGTGTTTCATTAACAGCCTTAACAGCACCTTTTACAACTTCGCTTGGGGCGTTATCACCGCCCATAGCATCAACAGCGATAACCATGACTATACTTCTTTAGTATCAGCCACTACTTTACGGCCTTTATATGTTCCGCAGCTAGGGCATACAGTATGAGCTTGTTTTAACTCACCACAGTTTTCGCATTTAACACCAAGAAGTGTAGATGGATGATGGTGTGACCTTCTCATACCTACTTTGCTTTTTGTTGTCTTGTGTTTTGGATTAGGCATTTTTGCTCTCCCTATTTTACCAAAATGGTTATTATTATTTTATATTGTTTACCAAAAATGGTTTATTTACTACTTTAATTTATCAAGTGCAGCCCAGCGTGAATCTGTCTGTTTAGTACAAGTGCATTTTTCAGTATTTAGTGATGCACCGCAGCCCTGACATATACCTTTGCAGTCATCTTTACAGAGCCTTTTTTCAGGCACTAAAAGCAGCGCTTCTTCCCTTAAAAGCTCATGTATATCAAAGTGGTCTTTTGGTGTAACATACATACCTGCTTCTTCGTCAGATAAACCTTCTTCTCCGTCTGCCTCCATTGGCGGATATTCACCAAGTGGGGAAAGAGTAAGTATTAAATCTTCTTCTATATCCATATTAACAGGCTCTAAACACCTGTCGCAGGGGCATGAAAAGTGCAGCTTAAGTTTGCCTGTAACCACATAAGCATCCCCAGCTTTATCTACACGGCCTGAAAAAGATTTAATATCAAATTTATCATCACCTTCGGCAAATGAAAAAGCCTCATCTATAATAAAGCCTTCATCATGCACCTGCTCATAATATATAATCATCACTAACTCATCTTATATAATCATAAACATTCGTTGCAGATTATAATAAATATAATAATAATCGTCAAGAGAAAAAAGCATATACCACATTTTCTATAAGTTGTAAATAAAAAAATTAGGCAGCTATTATATAATGACACTTATAGTCTGTGGACTTTTTTTCCATATACAATATATTTTTATTGAGGTTCATATGAATTTATTAAACATTTTTAGTTTAAACGTAAAGAAATACAGACAGTTAAAAAAATTATCACAAGAAAAATTAGCAGAAATGTCTAATCTACATAGAACATATATCAGTGATATTGAATGTGGAAGACGGAATATTTCTATTGAAAATATAGAAAAACTTGCTGGTGCTCTAGAAATAGATGCATATTTACTTTTTAAAAAGGATGAAAATAAGGATAAATATAATGACTAAAAAAGATTTATTTTTAGAGTTAGCTAAACCAGATCGCAATGGCGTTAGTAGATGGGTAAATGTAAAAGAATTCACAGGGAAATATAAATCATTGGTATTTGGAAACGGTGCTTCTTGGTGTAGATCTACAACTTCTATCGCGAAAGAATATATAATAGAGTTTGATAAAACATTGACAAAAAGTCCAAAAATAGACGCTGTAAGATTAAATGGATTTAATAACAACAATCATTCTCAGCATATTAGAGCAGACATTAAAAAAGCAATAAAAAAACAAAGATGTGTTGTTTTAGGAACATCAAATCCAGAAGTTGACCATAAAGATGGTCGTAAAAACGATGAACGAGTTATGCTTAATCAAGATCAACAATTATCTGATTTTCAACCATTGAGTAAAGCTGCTAATGATGCAAAAAGACAATATTGCAAAGACTGTAAGAGCACTAATTTACGATATGATGCTGCAAAACTTGGATATCCAATATCTTTTTATCAAGGTACAGAACATTACGATGATACAAATAAATGCATTGGTTGCTTTTGGTATGACCCAATAGAATTTAGAAAACATTTAAAGGAAAAATAAAATGACACATGTGTTTATTGTTGATGATATAACATTTGATATACATTTAAAATATATGTTTGCTGGCACTGGTACAGAAAATGAACCAATATTCCTAGACAATTGTCAATATAAAGATATGCATTATGCGACAGAACGTAATTTAGTAGCTTTAATTGCTGACATAAGCAGAGTCAAAATAGATGACGAAATATTATTCTATTTACAGGGAAATGAAAACCATTCTGGTACTATTTTTGGTATTTTTAAAGTAAAAAACAACCCATTTTATTGTAAAGATAATTATTTACAAAGTGATCTTAAGAAAAATTTACAATATAGAGTCTTAATAGAAGTAGATGAAGTATATGCACAAGGAATATCAGAATATACAGCATTAGATAGTTTACAAAATATAGAACATCCTAGCCAAATGTGCTGGAGCCTAATATATAGAAAACTACGTGGTAATCGTGGATGCACTATGATAACTGATTATGAAACAGAACGATTAAAATATATGATAAAAAAAGCAAATAATAATGAAGTAATAACTCTTTCTAATGATAATGATAGATTTTCGTATGACTCACAAAATAATTGTATTTATGTTACACTGCATAATACTATATATGGAGGTAAAAAGGACGAATCTCTAGATATTACAAAAAGATTGCTAGTTAAAATGCAAAATAACAAAGCTTATGAAACACATTTGCAAGCTTATATTTTGCAACATATTAATATAGATAATAATCTAAAACAATTGCTTGTACCAAATACAGAAAATTCATTCTGGATAGGTAATGAAGTAGGCTGTGGTGTAGGTATGCAAAAAATAGATATATTAATAATACAGCTTTTAAATAGAACATTACATATTAATATTGTTGAACTTAAATGCATCAACCCAAATAAGAGTATATTTGAACAGTTAAAAAGATATATAGACTGGATAAAAGAGTATATATGTCCACTATACAAAGATAAAAAAATACAAATAAATCCTATAATAATTGCACCATTTGATAAAAACAACTTATTACCAAATTTAAGTACAGAAGAAAATATTACAATTAATAAACATACAGTTACAATTGAAAAAGTAAAATATATTAATGTTCTTAAAGAAGGTGATAATATTACTTTTGAAGAATTAACTTAATTTTTTAAAAACAAATATATATTCGTGCTTAAATATATAAAAATCACTGGCTAATGCTCTATATCTCCATATTGCTTTTGTTCCACTTTTACCTTTAGTTTCATCAAAATTTTTAACAATTATTGCTTTCATTAAAAAATTCTTCTCCATAAAAAGATTCATACAATAAAAACCAAGAGGAACAATCTGACTATTAGCATATTTATCACCAATAACTAATGCACAATACCTATTTTTTTCAAGTAATTTTGATGTATTATCAATCACCTTACTAAATTTAGATAAAAAATCTTGTAATGAAACAGCATTAGATAAATCCTGTTTATTATCAGAAAACTTTATAATATCCCAATATGGTGGATGGTAGATAATAAATTGAACTTTATTTATATTATTTTGGATTTGTTGAGTAATATCTATACTTCCACTGTCGCCTTCAAAAATTAAATACTTTGAATTATTTATTTCTATGTTATTTAATCTGTTAGTAACTTCTTGAACAACATCTTTTTGTAATTCTATACCTATTGAATTTCTCTCCATATTTATTGCTTCAATCAGTGATGTACCGCTACCCATAAACGGGTCAAGAATCCAATCTCCCTTTTTAGTATATCTGCTAAACAGCTGATGCGGAATTTGTGGGATAAAATTACCATGATAATGTCCACTATGTATACCACTATTATCACGTTTATCTATAATCCACAATGAATCTGTAGAAATATCACTATAATTATGCCATAATTTCATATTAATATCATTATATTTTGCCACTATGATACCTTTTCCAATAAATGTAAATATTCTATAGTAGTAGATGATGATATATTTCTATTTATATCTTTATCTGCCTTAAATCGCCTATATTCTTGAGTAAAACAAGTATATTTTCCATATTTCTCCATAATCTTTTTTATGATATCTAAACTCATTAACCCTTCATTATTATAGCTCACAAAGATATATTTAAATTTAGCATTTTTAACCAAATCATCAAAAACATCTTCAACCGTCCGTTTTGAACAATACGCACTCTTTTGTTGTGAATAATCTCTTAAACCACTTTTTCCAAATAATTCTGGGTAATCATATCTTGCTATTGTTTCTAACACATGATAATTAGCACTGTATTGACGTGTATTATATGGTGGATCTAAATACAATACATCACCATCAATATGATATATTAACTCATTTATATTCATATTATACACTTTGCCAACTACACCATTAATTTGAGGCAACAGCTCTAACACTAAAGGCTTTTGTGCTGATGATTTTATATGTTTCAAAAATGCCCCATATACTGATGCAGTATTAGCTACTTTATCAATAGAATTTAATAGACTTGCCAGCAGTGAATAATATGATGATTCATCAATCTCATTTTTACGAAGTAAAGAATCTAATTCTATCCTTATAGCATCACATTTTTTACCATTTTCATCACTAAAATAATTCCTTCCACTACCTGAGCCTGCACAATAATTATTATATACAAATCCTTCTACACCTTTTAAATTGTTCAAATACTCAATTAAATCAGAACTTATGGTAATATTATTAGTAATATAATGTTTATTTAAAACATAACTATAATATTGTATATCATTTGAAATTACATTAAAACCCCTAGAACGATACTCTGCACCAACTACACCTGTACCTGCAAATAAATCTGCAAATACCATATTTGTCTTTTTATTAATAACTGAATTTATACTTGTTACTAAAAAATGCATTAAAGAATATTTTGAGCCAATATAATTCATCTTATAACCTTTATATAAAAATTACCTGTTAGAAACTATCATAAAACAAACTTAATATCAATTATTATTTATATATAGTAAAAACAAGACACCTAAACACTAACTTTCCCATATTCCTTTAAAAATATTATCATATCCTTTTGTTTCATCTATACTTCCCTGCTGGAAAAGAGGCGGTTCAATACACAATTCTTCGCCGCCTGCAAGCATACACTCTACAAAAACCAGCTTTGCTTTTGATGATATATCTTTATGAAGTGATAGTATTCTTTTAGGCTGCAGGTTATTTATTTTACATATATGCAGTGCTTCTATAAGCATATCTGCATCGTATGAAAAAAATAATCTCCCTTGATGCTTTAAACTGCCTTTTGCAAATTTTACCACATCTTCTATATTCATAGTGATTGTAAAGCGTGCCTTATTAGCTATTTCATCTTTTGCTGTTTTACCTGTTCCTGCATGTCTGTAAGGCGGGTTACACACTACTGCATCATAAAGTTTTTCTTTTTTCATCTGCCTTATATCTGCATTAATCACCGATATTTTATCCTGCATACTGCAAAGTGATACAGTCTGTTTTAAACATTCAAACATTTCTTCCTGCAGTTCTATGGCTGTTACTTTTGATTTATATGCTTTTGCAATTAATGCAGCTATTACACCGCTTCCACTGCCTACATCTGCAATATGCCACTTTTCCTTTGCATTGGTAAACCATGCAAGAACTGGCGAATCGCAGCCAAAACGGAATCCGTTATTTTTAAGCTGACATATTGTTATATCATTAAAAATCATACTGTTGAATGTATATTCCACTATCCACCTTTAAAAAATATATAAAATGTGTAAAATTGTCTAATATTTCATTTTTCACTTGACACTAAGTGATTTTGTATTAATTATATAATTATGAAAATAAAGTCTATTTTGTCAAAGTTAGAAAATTTTTTCTTTCACATTACTCCGCCATTTTATTTAATAGCTGTACTGCTTGGCTGTTTAACAGTCCTGCCTATACTTTTGTCCCCATATATTGACAAAAAAAATGATGAATATAAAATCTCTCTTATGCAGGATACCATGCGTCTTAATAAACTTTCTCTTGAAATATATGAGAAAAATAAGACCATTACAAACCACCAAAATATACTGATAACAGACTATGCTCTCCAGCAAAGCTCAGCTAAAAGATTAAGTTCTAAAGAGCGTTTAGAGCTTGCTTCCATAATTACAGAACAGGCTGAACTTCACAACCTTGACCCGCTGCTTGTTATTGCACTTATCCATGTAGAAAGTACATTTAACACTAATGCTCAATCCCATAAAGGTGCAAAAGGCTTAATGCAGCTTTTACCAAATACTGCACGGTATATTAACAAAAAAACAGATAAAGGCATACCAGAAAACAGTAATCTTTTTGATGCAAAAACAAATATTGCTCTTGGCACTGCATATATGGAATACCTTTTAAATAAAACAAACGACAACCTGGAATATGCTCTTGCAGCTTATAATATGGGCCCTGCAAATATGTTCAGAGCAAAGCGTGAAAACAAAGTGCCAAAAGCATACAGCAATAAAGTCTTAAAAGAATATGCTAAACTGCAAAAGGCAGTTGATACTATAAATGTTGCTCAAAAATAGCAGATTTCTCAATACTGTTAGCAGTTTTTATATTCTTCTACATATTGATTAATATATTTAACAGTCAATTCAACAATTTCAGGCAGTTTTTCTGCAATACATTCAGAAAGTTCTGTTCCTGCAGCATAAGATTCAGGCACAACACCTATTAATGTAACAACTTCTGGAGCATGGGAATGAAGCTCAGCCTGAAAAAGAGTTTCCTGAAAGCCTATTTGATGCGGCGATATTTTCATAGGCACTTTGGAAAGCATAATGTCATCTTTATTATATACTCTAACGGTGCCTGGTTCTTCTTTTAAAGCTATTGCATCAATTGCTATTAAAATATCTGCTTCTACAAATTTATGAAAAGATAATATGCCAGTAGTACCGCAGTCATATATTTCTACATTTTCAGGCCACTGCATTTTTTCAAGCTCTCTGATAACATGTATGCCGATACCCTCATCGGATAATATATAGTTTCCAACTCCCATAACGATAATTTTTTTCATGATAACTCCTTTTGTTATTTATTAATATCTCTGCCAAGCATAAAATATTTAAATTTATCAAATGCAGAAGGCTCTGTATTTACCATTCTGCCTGATGCATCATATACTTCCAGTTTATCAAGCTCATACTGTTTTAAAACTATATAATGGCTCTGTTTATCTACTTCTATAAAACCAGTTCTTTCTTTTGGGTTATCTTCTGGTCTTGTATATGCTGCCACAATACCTGTAACTATTTCGCCATCTTTACAGAATGCTTTTACAAAATAATTTACTGACTTGCTCATTTTAAATAAAGATACCATACTACCTGCCCTTACTGAAAAATCTATTTAAATTTGTCATATCTAAAGATGAAAGTGGCACAATAAAAGGCTTGCTGCCCTGAATAAATAATATTACATTACCGCCTTTATCTTCTAAATCTACATTATATCTGTTTGGGAATATTATTGTTTTCACATTGCCCTGTGCTTCTTTATATGGAATTTTTAATATCTGCATATTAGTTCTTAATTTATTTTTCATCTGCTTTTGAGCCTGCATATATACTTCATATTCATGCTCATCAAGGTATCCATGACTTAAATCATAAATTTCCTGTTCGCTGTAATCTATATAAATAGCTCCCTGATATTCTTTTTCATATATAGTTTTACTGCGTTTATCAAATACTGGAAATATCTGCCTGCCAAAATACTTGTTTATTTTTACATCTAAATTAGCATCATTTAAATCTATATTATAATAAGACCTGCCCTTTTTATATAAAAAGATACTTGCTGCATCATCTGGGTAATTATCAAGCTCTAAATATGTATTATTATTAAACTTAATACGGGAATACTGGTCATTTTTTATATACCATACTTGAAGATTTGCTTTATTTACTGTATTTAAAAAAACTTCTAAAGGCGCACTGATATTGCTTGCAAGGGTAGAACCTTGAATAAATACAATACATTCACTGTCTAAAATGTTAAAAATTGGCTTGCATAATGACTGCATTGGATAAAAAAATAACACAAATGCAGCTACTGCCATTATTTTTTTCATCAGCCCCTCAAAAATTTGTATAAAGCAATCTTTATAATTGATAAATTATATCTTTTATTATACACTTATTATATATCTTTAAACAAAAGTAGGAAAAATGAAAAGTAAAATTTTTATATTTTTGATATTTTTTATTGTTTTTGTTTCAAGCTGTGCCAAATTCAAAGGTAATGATGCCTATTTATACATACCAGAATACTATTTAAACAGTGCTCAAACTGCCTATGATAACGGCAATATTGCTGCAGCCTTAAAGATTGCTGAAAAAAAATGCGATGAATTAGACTTTGAAAGCTGCAACCTGCTTGGCGTCATGTATTTAGAAGGAAAATATGTAGAGCAGAATAACAGCACTGCATTAAAGCTCTTTACAAAAGGCTGTGTTAATAAATACCCTGCATCATGTATGTATCTTGGCAAAATGTATGATGAAGGCATGGCAGTGAATGTTAATAGCAAAAAAAGAGATGAATATTACCAAATAGCATCTACTGCCTTTCTTAAAAACTGCAGCGATAATAAAAGCAGCGATTGTATGCAGCTTGGTCTTATGTATATAAACGGCTATATTTATGACCCTTATGAAGAAGGCTTAAATTATATTAAAAAATCATGTTCTATGGGGTACGGCAAAGGCTGCCTTGCACTTGGTGATTATTATTTTTATAATATGGATAATAAAACAGAAGCCTTTTCTTTTTATAAAAAATCATGTAATAACCATAACCCTGAGGGATGCTTAAAATTAATAGATATGTATAACACTTATAAATTTATAGACCTTAAAAATGCAGAAAGCATTGTGGCTCAGGCTGATAAAATGTGTAAAAGCGGAGCATCTAACATGTGTGTATTTCTTGGAAATATGTATAAAAGATATACAAAAGTTTCAAGAATAGATAAAGAAAAAAGTTATGATTATATTTTAACTTCATGCGATTTTAATAATCCATACGGCTGCAAGCTGCTTGGAGATATGTATTATATTGGATATGGTGTAGAAGAAAATGAAGGCTCTGCACTTAGATATTATGATAAAGCATGCCAGCTTGGTTTTATTTCTGCATGCACTTTAAAGTAATATTAGTATTGGTGATAAAATGAAAAAGTTTTTAATAATTATGATTTTATTTTCTTTAATTTCTGCATGTAATAATAACAAGCAGGACTATGGCCTTTCTGCTTATAAAAATAAAGACTATATTACAGCATTTGCATTATCAGAAAAAGGATGCAGTGAAAAAAACGGCGAAGCATGCTATATTCTTGCAAATATTTATTATATGGGACTTGCTCATCAAGTAGACCATGTAAAAGCGGCAAGATATTATATTAAATCATGCGAAATAGGCAACGGCAGAGCCTGTTATATGATGGGAAAACTTTATTCTGAAAGCAGAATTATTCCAGAAGATATTGACCAGTCAGAAGCATACTATAAAAAATCAAATAAAATGCTTACAAAAGAATGTAGTGTAGGAAATCCAGAATCATGCCTTTATGCTGGAGCATTATATTTATACAGCAAAGGTGTGCCCCATGATACAGATAAAGCATTAGGTTTTTTTGATAAATCATGTAAAATGGATTATGCTTCAGGCTGCTATACTATCGGATACCTTTTAAATACAGGCAGATATGGTATTACACAAAATACTAATATGGCTAAGAACTTCCTTAATAAAGCATGTAAATTAGGCTATAAAGAAGCCTGTAAATAATTCAGAATAATTTATAATCAAAATGTATAAAAAATGCTGGTCTTATAGGACCAGCATTTTATTAGGCTATAATGGTAACTAAACTTGGATACACGCTCCAAGTTTAGTTAAACAGATTAATTTTTAATTTATATAATATTTCTTATTATAAGTTTAAAATAATCAATAACTTTTTTGACAGTCTGATTTTATTTTTATCTGCTTTTAATTTTACTTAATATTCTTAATATTTCAAGATAGAGCCATATAATAGTTAAGATTAAGCCAAATGCTGCATACCATTCCATATATTTAGGCATATTCATAGATGAGCCCTGCTCTATAAAATCAAAATCAAGAATTAAATTTAAAGCGGCAATAACTATTATAACAGCATTAATAGCAATACTTAGTGTAGAATTGCCATAAAACCAGTCTGGGCGGATGCTGAAAAATGATAATATAAATAATATAAGGTATGATATACCTATTGCAATAGTTGCTGTTATAATTACAGACTTAAATGTTTGTGTAGCTTTTATTACTCCAAGCCTGTAGAGAATAAGCATTGTGAAGAATGCAATCATTGTATAAGTAACGGCTTCAAATACAATACCGTTATACTGCTGGTTTAAAAGTATAGAAATTACTGTAACAACAATACTTTCTAATACTGCATAAACTACAGATAAAACTGGTGCAGTTGCAGGTTTAAAAGAAATAATAAGCCCTACTACAAAAGCACCTATGGCAGATACAGTAATCACTGTACTCATAGAGCCGTAAAAATTAGGCATATAAGCTATTACAACAAAGCTGGTAATGATAAATACAAGCCCTAAAATAAATGTTTTCATAATTGAGCCGTTTACAGTCATACTGTCTGAACTGGAACTGTAACCTGCTCTATCAAATGCACTGTCACTAAATACTGGATTACTCATTTAAAAACTCCTTTTTAATCTATATTTCTAAAAAATTTGAAACGGCAGCCTTTTGGAAATCTGCATCATCAAGTAAATCTATTCTTTTAAAGTTATTAAAGTGTACCTGTAAAAATGTAGGTACATCTTTTTCCTTAAATAATTTAATTGCCTGTACAGTAGCTTCGCCAGGACGGTATATTACTTTATTTGCAAATTCTTTTGGTATAAACTCTAAATCAAACATTAAGTTTATTAAATCATCATGAGTTTGAGTTGTATAAAAAATAAGTCCGTCTACCACACCTATACAGTCCCTTGTGTAATCTATTACTGAGCGAATATATGACCTTATTTGATAAAGTTCATCAAGTTCACTTTGAGTAATAACAATTTCAGCAAACCTGTCCCTGTATATATAATAGCCTTCCGGCTTTTCCTGACCATATACCCTTACAGACATACCAAGGGGCACATTTTGTTTTGCAAGCTCACTTCTTGGACGAAGCTGAAATTTGCTGTTAATAATGCCGTTTTTAAGCATTAATTTTACAAACTGTAATAGTGCTGTTAATGTAATGCCGTCTATATCTTTTTCTTTGCTTTCAACAGTTGCAGGCTCTAATTTTTCATTAAATGATGTAATAGGATTTAAGCCTCTTGGTTTTACTGCCACTAAATTATTATTTCTTAAAAATGGAAAATGCATATCAGTAAACAGCTTTGGTGTTGCATAATGGCACCTGTTAAGCATATCAAGAGAAAATATTAGCTGATTAGCATTATCTGCATTTAACAGCCTGAAAAAGTGAGTAATATCATAACTTTTGCTGCCCCGCGGCATAATCATTTCATACTGCTGTGTGCCTATTTCAAAATTAAGATACCTGAACATATCCATTTTTGTTTCAGCACCATAACTGTCATTTCCTTCAATTAATACCATAACCCTTTCTATATCCCTTATTTTAAGCTCAGAATATAAAAAGTCTGGCAGCATATCATTATCTATAATATCTCTTAAAGGTTCATTATATGGATGAGTGCCTTCAGATACTATATTATCAATAGCTGCAGAATAGCAGTAATATCTAATACCGCTTCTTTGCTGAATAAGCAGTATGCCGTCAGTTGGACCTTCTTCCTTTCTTATATCAAAGGAACTTTTGTAACTCTGCTCTGGTGTAAAGTCATTAATAGAAACAGTTTCATCTACTTCTTCCTGTAAAACTGAAGCTTCTTCTGCAATATCCTGCATATTTTCTTCTATATTATCTTCTTCTGCCTCATCTTTTTTGATTTCTGGTTTATTTTCAGTATTAAAGAACTTTGCAGATGAAGATATTTCACTTATATCTATTTCAATATTCTTTTTTATTACCTGCTGACATGCAAGACGGTAACCTGCATCAATATTCACTTTTGCTAATATAAGCGTTTCCTTATATACAGGTTTTGGAGGGTTAGGGCTGAGATATCGCATTTTACATTTGCCACACTGACCTGCTCCATTGCATAATGTAGGGTTTATAAGGTTTTCATCAATTAGAAGTTTATACAGATTTGTGCCTGATTTTGCTTCTAAAGTAATATTCCTGCCTGGTATGCTTACCGTATAACTTTTTTTGGAAAAAAACATCTTACCCTCGTAATAAAATATATGATTATTAAATTAAAATATTTAAAATGATATTTGGCTTAAGTATATACTATATAATATGTGTATGCAATAATTAATTATTTTGATTTACAGAAGCTGCGAAGAAGTTTCATATCACACACAAAGTCATCAAGGTTATCTTTTGAAGATTTTTCAGTTTCAACTGATATTATTGCATTTTCTGGAATAAGTGAAAACAGTATATTAAAATCAAACGTTCCTTTTCCTATATTATAATGCTTATCCTGTGTGCCGTTGATTTGTCCGTCACTGATATGAAACATATATGGATTTAAACTGATAAACTCTTTTAAAAAAGATACATAGTCAATATGCAGGCTGTTTGCAGCACATATTCCATGACCTATATCTAAACATAAGCCTGCCCCGCTTTCCTGCAGAACATACTTTATCTGCTCAGGATTATATCCAACACAAACATCATTTAATGAAAGACTTTCTGTTTCTACCGCCACATTATATGGTTTATTTTCTATTAAAATTCTTTCATCATTAATCATTTTAACCTGACGGGCAGTTTCTTTATAATCACCTTTTATGCCTGGATGAAATATCACTTTATCAGCATTAAGATAGTCTGCATATTTTAATGCTTCGTAAGCAAGTTTCATATTATCCTGCAGTTTTTCTTCATAAGAAAAATTAATGCCGTGCATAAAATGAGGTGCATGAATAATATAAGGAATATTCAGTGATTTCCATAGGTGAGCATAGTCATCAAAAGATGATGGAATAGCATAAAGCTCTATATAGTCATAAATATTTTCATCATAGAGTTTTTTTGCAATATCTATATAATTTTTATTTACCGACCAGAGCTTTAAGCCAAATTGATACATAATTATTCCACAGTAACACTTTTTGCCAGATTTCTTGGCTGGTCTATTTCTCTGTTATTTAGTTTTGCTATACGGTATGCAAAAAGCTGCAGTGCTATTGCAGATAAAAATGGAAATAAATATTCTTCCACATTAGGAAGTACTATTACATCTTCCACTCTGTTTTCAAGCAGTTTAAAGCCTTTTTCATCTGTTACTGCTAAGGCTTTTGCTCCACGAGCCATTACTTCTTCACAGGCATTTACCATTTTATCATAAAGACCATCTGCCGGCATTATGCTGATAACAGGCATTTCTGCATTAATTAAGGCTATTGGACCGTGTTTGATTTCTCCAGCAGGAAAACCTTCTGCCTGCAGATATGTTATCTCTTTTAATTTCAATGCACCTTCTAAGGCTATCGGATAGTTTACATTTCTGCCTAAAAATACAAATGTTTTCTGCTGATAATATTTTTCTGCCAGTTTTGATATATGAGCATCTGCTGCAACTGCTGCCTCTACTGCAACTGGAAGTTTTGCAAGTTCATTAAGAAGTTTATCTTTTTTTGCTTCATTTATACTGCCTGCTGCATCTGCTATTAATACAGCTAATGAAAATAAGGCTGCAAGCTGAGCTGTAAATGCTTTTGTTGATGCTACACTTATTTCTGAACCGCATTTTGTATAAAAGGTATGGTCGCTCATTCTTGCAAGAGTTGAGCCAAACACATTACATATTGATACTGTTTTAAAGCCTGCAGCACGAGCTTTTTCTAAAGCTGATACAGTATCTGCTGTTTCGCCACTCTGACTTACAAATACAGCTAATGTTTCATCAGGCATTGCTGCCTTTCTGTATTTATATTCTGAAGCATATTCTGCCTGACATGGAATATTGCAGAATTCTTCTATCCAGTATTTAGCTACCATTGTGGCATGGTATGCTGTGCCGCATCCTATCATTAAAATATTTCTTATATTTTTAAGTTCATCTTTTGTTATTCCAAAAGCTGTATTAATATCTTTTAATACGGCTTCTATTGTGCTTCTGACAGTTACAGGCTGTTCATTAATTTCTTTAAGCATATAATGCTCATAGCCGTTTTTGCTGGTGCCTTCTGCTCCCTGCTCTAATTCTATTATATTATAGTATTTCTCATGAAGTTCGTTATCAAATATTTTTATTTCGTTTTCTTTTAATACTACTATATCATAATCATCAAGATAAATTGCACGCCTTGTCCACTGATTAAAGGCTGATACATCTGAACCTAAAAAGTTTTCATCTTCGCCTGCTCCGCATACTAACGGACTTTTTACACGGCTGCCTATTATCATGCCTGGAGCTTTTTTCCATAATACACCTATTGCATAGCTGCCTTCTAATTTTTTAGATACTTTTGATACTGCCTTTAAAAAACTTTCTTCAAAATTATCACTTACTGAATTTAATTCTTCTTCTAATAAGTGAGCTATTACTTCTGTATCTGTTTCTGATTTAAATGTATGACCTTTCTGTATTAATTCTTCTTTTAACGGCTGATAATTTTCTATAATGCCGTTATGGACTACTGCGATATCACCTGTGCAGTCCCCATGAGGATGCGAATTAAATGTTGTGGGCTTGCCGTGTGTTGCCCACCTTGTATGAGCTATACCTGTTGTGCCATGTATGCTGCTCTTAGATGCCTCACTTTCTAATACTGCAACTTTACCTACAGATTTTACTATCTTAATACCGTTTTTTTCTTCTACTGCAAGACCTGCTGAATCATATCCCCTGTATTCTAAGGCTTTTAAACCGGATATTAATACTGCTGAGCTTTCCTTTTTACCTGTGTAGCCAACTATTCCGCACATAATCTATACTCTCCATATATATTACTTGTGATTTTTAACACATGCTTCCACAAAGCCTGCAAAAACAGGGTGTGGTCTATCAACACTTGATGCAAACTCTGGGTGAAACTGGCAGCCGATAAAAAATGGATGGCTTTCTATTTCCACTATCTCTGGCAGTTTGTCATGAAAAGCTGATATTTTAAGACCAGCTTTTTCAAGCCTTTCTGCATATTCTGGATTAAATTCATATCTGTGTCTGTGTCTTTCTACTATATCTTCTTTTCCGTATAATCTATAAGCAAGAGTATCTTTTTTAATTTTTGCACTGTATTCACCAACACGCTGAGTGCCGCCAATATTTACAATTGTTCTCTGCTCATTAAGCATTGCAATAACCTGCTCTTTAGCATTATTATCAAATTCACCTGATGTAGCATCTTTAATACCTGCTAAGTTTCTTGCTGCCTCTATTACAGCACACTGCATACCTAAGCATATTCCAAAAAATGGTATATTATTTTCTCTGGCATAAGTAATTGCAGAAATTTTACCTTCTACACCTCTATACCCGTAGCCGCCAGGAATAAGAATACCGTCAAATCCTTTTATTTTATTAATTAAATCAGTATCTTCTGCTTCAAAATATACATCTTCTACTTTAACACCTTGATGCAGACCTGCAAGGTATAATGATTCTGCAATAGATTTATAAGCATCTTTCATACCTGTATATTTGCCTATAACAGCTATCCGTGTAGTTTTAGTTAATTCTTTTTTAACTATATTAAACCATGATGTATCAAACTCTTTTTTAGGTGTAAGGTTAAGCATTTTCATAACCAGCTTATCTACACCCTGTTTATAAAATGCTTCTGGTATTTGATAAATTGACGGGCAGTCTGTTGCTTCCATAACAGCTTCTTTTCTTACATTACAAAAAAGTGCTATTTTTTTCTTAACATCATCATCTAAATGTTTTTCGCATCGGCATATAATAATATCAGGCATAATTCCTAATTCTCTAAGTTTTGCAACAGAATGCTGAGTTGGTTTTGTTTTAAGCTCCATGGCAGCACCAATAAAAGGTACTAAAGTTAAATGGATATGAAGAACATTTCCTTTTCCTTTTTCTAAAGTAAACTGTCTGATAGCTTCTAAAAACGGCAGCCCTTCAATATCGCCGACTGTACCGCCTATTTCAATTAATGCAACATCAACTTTACCTTCAAATTTATTTATACGGTTTTTTATTTCATCAGTAATATGCGGAATAACCTGAACAGTATTACCATTATACTGCCCCTTTATTTCTCTTTCTATTACTGTTTTATATATATCACCTGATGTATTAGTATTATCCTTAGTAGTTTTCATGCCCAGGAAGCGTTCGTAGTAGCCTAAGTCTAAGTCAGTTTCAGCACCATCTGAAGCAACATACACTTCTCCATGCTGGTAAGGGTTCATTGTGCCTGGGTCCACATTAAAATATGGGTCAAACTTAGCCATTGCAGCACTAAACCCGTTAAGCTGTAATAATTTTCCAACACTGGCACCAGACACACCTTTACCTAATGAGCTGGCAACACCACCTGTAACAAATATCCACTTAGTCATAAATGATTGTTTCCTCGTTTAAATTTATAATTATCTAGTTACTATAACATATATATAAATTTTCTTCAAATAATAATTTTAGCAAATAATTAAATATTTTTAATGCAAAAAAAATATAAATTTGTTATAATATAATATCTAGTAGTAAAGCTATATTGTTTGGAGTTTAAAACTATTATGGATTTAGAAAAAATACTTATTCTTGATTTTGGCGGCCAGTACAGCAAACTGATTGCCAGAAGAACCAGGGAATGTGGAGTATTTAGTGAAATATTAAGCTACTCTACAACCCCTGAGCGTATTCGGGAAAAAGGGTATAAGGCCATTATTCTCTCAGGCGGCCCTGCAAGTGTATATGAAGAAAACGGACCACAGTGCGATAAAGCCATATTTGATATGGGATTACCTGTGCTTGGTATATGCTATGGTGCTCAGCTTATGGCAAACTTACTTGGCGGTTATGTGGAAAGCAGCGGCTCTCCAGAATACGGTTCTACTATGGTGCATGTTGATAAAAAAGCAGCGCTTTTCCAGTCACCTAATGTAGAGGAAGTTACTGCCACATGGATGAGCCATACCGATTATATTAAAACTGTCCCAGATGGATTTAATATTACAGCTAAAACTGACAACTGCCCTGTAGCAGCTATGGAAAATAACAGCAAAAAACTTTATGCAGTACAGTTTCACCCAGAAGTAACTAACTCTATCCGCGGAATGGATATGATTAAAACATTCCTTTTTGATATATGCGGATTTAAAGGCGACTGGAAAATGTCATCATTTATTGATGATGCTGTTGCTAAAATTAAAGAAAAAGCAGGAAACGGCAAAGCATTATGTGCATTAAGCGGCGGAGTAGATTCTTCTGTTGCTGCCCTTTTAGTACAGAAAGCTATTGGCGACAGATTAACATGTGTATTTGTTGACCACGGTCTTTTAAGAAAAAATGAAGGTGATGAAGTAGAAGCCATTTTCTCTAAATTTGGCTTAAACCTTATTAGAGTTAATGCTGGAGAAAGATTTTTAGCAAAACTTAAAGATGTGGAAGACCCAGAACAGAAAAGAAAAATCATAGGCAACGAGTTTATTGCAGTTTTTGAAGAAGAGGCAAAAAAACTTGGCTCTGTTGATTACCTTGTTCAAGGTACAATCTACCCAGATGTTATAGAAAGCGGTGCAGGAAGCTCTGCAATGATTAAAAGCCACCATAATGTAGGCGGTCTGCCAGAAACTATGGATTTTAAAGGGCTTATTGAACCATTAAGAGAACTTTTTAAAGATGAAGTCCGCAAAGTAGGCCTTGATTTAGGACTTCCAGAAAATCTTGTTATGAGGCAGCCTTTCCCAGGTCCCGGGCTTGGTGTAAGAATTATTGGTAAAATCACTGCTGAAAAAGTTGCAATACTGCAGGATGCTGATGCTATTTTTAGGCAGGAAATAGCTGCAGCTGGACTTGATAAGGAAATCAGCCAGTATTTTGCTGCTCTTACAGATATGCGTTCTGTTGGTGTTATGGGCGACTATAGAACATATTATTACACTGTTGGACTTCGTGCCGTTATTACATCAGACTTTATGACTGCAGAATGGGCCCGCATTCCACATGAAGTGCTTGCAAAAACTTCTAACAGAATTGTAAATGAAGTGCAAGGCATTAACAGAGTAGTCTATGATATTACTACTAAACCACCTGCAACTGTTGAGTGGTTATAATAATTTAAATTATATATGCAGATAATGGGGCAGGATAAATATTCCTGCTCTCTGTTGTGTGCATAAATTTTAAGATATAAAAATATAAAATGATATGTTAATATCTTTGGATTTATAGTATTTGTAGCAGTATATATCCAATATTATAAAGGTAGCTCCAAGTATTTAAAAAATGCTGGTATTTTACAGTTTTAAAACTGTAAAACACTTTTTGAGGATAACATGGATAAAAAAATTAATACTAAAGCTAATACTAAAGGCTCATACAGAGCTATCGTCTTTCTTGCTGCATTCATTATCATTACAAGCATTATATTTCTATTCAGTCGCATTACATATAAGGAAAAGTTAGACCAGAGAATAAAGTATGCAGGTATAAACACCCTTGAACTGCTTTACACAAAAACCACCTTCCTTTCTCAGCTTTATTCATATTCATTAAAAACTGCTGCCATAGAGTTAAGCAATTACATAACAGATAACACCACAAAGCAGGATTATTTTAACTGGCTTAACAGATATTATGAACATATAAAAAACACACTATTCCTGCAGGATGTTAATGTATATTTTGCAAGTGATAACATACTGATAGATAGAAAATATGGCGATATTTTAAAGATTGATAAATCATATGCATATAAACATCAGGACTGGTATGCAAAAGCTCTTGCAAAACCCTTAGTTCCAATATTTTCAGAAGTATATGTAGATGCATTTACAAAACAGCTTGTAACTAGTGCATCTATAGGTCTTCCTGATGGTAAAGGGGTGCTTGGTATAGATTTACAAATTAATACTTTTGGTACAAATAAATTTTTTGATCAAAAAACTCTTGATACTACAATTAATTTTCTAATGGACTATAAAGGTGAAATTATCGCTTATTACAGCAAAGATAATAACACTTATGATAGAAATAATATTAATAATATGCCTTTTATTCTCCAAATCAAAGAAAAAATATTAACCTCTGATGAGGCTAACGGTTCATTTAAAATAAAAAACCCTGACGGCAGAAAATATTCTATTTTTTACAAACAGTATCATGAAACAAAATATTACTCTGTTGCTGTAATTGATGATAATGAAATGTATACATCTATTGAAGATACATTATCTAAATACATAATTATTTTTATTATTTTAGCTTTTGCAGTTTTAATAGCTTATCTTGACGGCTATTACTTAATGAAACGGGCAGATGATTCTGATGATGTTGTTGATATGCTTGGAAATATTTACTACTGCATATATAGAGTAAACCTTGAAACTAATACATATAATATAGTTAGAAGCATAGGCAGCAAAAGCTGTAAAATCCACCCTACAGGGTTATATGAAGAGTTTTACAGTAAATATATACAGACTCTTGATAACACTTCAAAAGAAGAATTTATAAACACACTATCCATTGATAACTTAAAAGCTATGGCAAAAAGCAGCAGCTTTAATATGGATAAATATTTCCATAAAAATATTCCAGGACAAAATGAATGGATAAATATACGCATTATTAGAAATAAATCTATTTCTAAAAAATATATACTGCTCTGCTTTAAAGAATGTGGTGCTGAAAGAGAACAGGAACTTGCCCACATTGAACTGCTGGAAGAAGCTGTAGAAGCATTAAAAGAAAGTGCTGCAGCAAAACGCCTGCTTTATTCAAGTGTATCACACGATATGCGAACACCATTAAACTGTATCATTGGCATATCTGACCTTATGACCGCCAGCATCGATGATAAAAATAAACTTTTAGAATATATAGAAAAACTCAAAATTTCAGGCTCACAGCTTTTAACATTAATAAGCAATTTTCTTGAAATGGCTCAGACTGAAAGCAAAGCACTTGATACTAGTATTATAGAATTTAATCTTGAACATAAAATTAATGAAATATGCAGCATTTTCTCCGCTGTTGCAGAAAGAGATAATAAAACATTTAAAGTAGAATATAATGTAGAACATAATGATATTAAAGGCGACGCAAATAAATTAATGCATATATTAAGTAACATATTATCAAATGCTTTTAAATATACTAAAACAGACGGTCTTATTACATTATCTGTAAAAGAGATAAAAGTGCCGGGAATTTCAAGATATCAGTTTGTTATAACAGATAACGGTATAGGTATGAGTGAGGAATTTTTAAAAACTATCTTTATACCATTTAACAGGGAAAGCCGTGCAGATACAAAAGATATTACTGGTGCAGGACTTGGACTTTCTATTGTAAACAGTCAGGTAAGTCATATGGGCGGCACAATTGACATTAAAAGTCAGTATGAAAAAGGAACAACAGTAACTATTACTCTGCCTTTTGAAAGTGTAAAAAAAGCTGCAAAAATTGATAAAGAGGAAGATAAATGCGATATTAAAGATATGGAAAACCTTTCTGGAATTAATGTTTTAATTGCAGAAGATAACATTGTAAATATGCAGATTATCACTGAACTTTTAAAATTAAAACATATTAATGTAACACAGGCTTTTAATGGGCAGGAAGCGGTAAATATATTTAAAAACTCTAAAGAAGGCGATTTTGATATTATTATACTAGATATACAAATGCCTGTAATGAATGGGCTTGAAACTGCAAAAACTATTAGACAAATGGATAGAAAAGATGCTAAATTAATACCGATTATTGCATTAAGTGCAAATGTATTTGAAGAAGATATAGCAGCATCTCTTGAAGCAGGAATGGATGCCCACATGGCAAAACCAATAGATTTATCTGCTCTTTATAAAACATTTATAGAGCTGCTTAAAAAAATAAAAAAAGTTAAGGAATTAAATGGATAAAAGAAAAGTTGCCATTATTGCAGGTTACGGCTCACTGCCACTAATTGGTGCTAAATATGTTAAAGAAAAAGGTGATGAACTTTTAATTATAGCTTTAAAAGAAAGCTGCACTTTAAATGAAGAATTAAAGCAGCTTGCTGATTATTACTATGAATTCAGCGTAGGGCTTGCAGGTAAAATGTTAAAAACTTTAAAAAAACATAAAATTACCCATGCCCTGCTTTCTGGAAAAGTAGAAATCAAACTGCTGCACAGCACAAGGTTTGATTTAAAAGCGCTGCTTATGCTTGCAAAAATAACTTTTAGAAGCACTGATTCTATTAATTTTGCAATAATAAAGGAATTAAAGAAAATTAATATAGATATGATTTCCCAAAAAGAAGTATATTCTTCCATTATTCCAAAAAGTATGCAGTTTACTAATAAATCATATATTGATGCTGGACTTAAAAATATTGTAAAAGAAGGTTTTTTATTTGCTAAACATATTGGTGCTCTTGATTTAGGTCAGTCAATAGTTATCAGTAAAAAAGGCATTTTAGCAGTAGAAAGTGCAGAAGGCACAGATATTACTTTTGCAAGAGGTTCAAACCTTGGTAAAGGTGAAGCAATCTGTATAAAAACTGGTAAAGCATATCAAGATGAAAGGTTTGATTTACCTACTGTTGGACTTGATACATTAAAAAATATTGCAGAAAACGGCGGACTTGGTCTTATTATGGAAAGCGGTGAAACAATAGTTGTTGATATGGATAAATGTATAGAATATGCAAAAGAAAAAGATTTAATATTTGCCGCTGTCAGTCAAAGTGAACTGTAATTTATTCTTTTATTTTCATATACCATCTGCCATCTACGAGCTTTAAAGGGATAACCGCATATTTTTCGCCTGATTTTACACTGGCAGAATATGTAGTATCATCTATCTTTTCAAGACTTACAAGCTCCATATCTTTATCACCTAATATTATTTTAAAGCTGCCGTATAAATATTCTTCTGAGCTTAAATTATCTGGTGTAATATTATCTTTATTTAAAGCATAAGCCATAAGACTGAATAAGTCATAATTCTCAATATTTGCTGCCATATTGCTGGAAACTGCATACCTGTCTTCAGGCACTACCATATTCCAGAAAGATAATGCATCGCCATTATTATAATACTTTATTATTTCATTTACTGCATATTCTGGAGAATTTTTATCAGAACAGCCTGAAAAAAGAAGGAACATCATACTTAAAAGAAAACTTAAAACTATTTTTTTATACATATTACTATCCTGCATTATTATATAAGTTTAAGATTTAAAAAATACAATAGAAAAAAATATTTTATGCATATTTTATACAAATAATGCCTTTAAATTTTCTTTACATTATGGTATAGTATTTAAATATAGGTGTATACATATTTATATAATTTTGGGGAATATAATATGTCATTTGTTAAAATTAAGAAAAATCATAACCATTTTGACAGAAGTGTTATATTTACATTAGTTTTTCTTTTTTTATCTTTAATAGTATTTGTTTACAGCCTTATTTCGTCCAGTAATAAAGTTATGGACAATTTAAATGAGCTTGGACATTTAAGACTTAATGTTTTTTCATCGCATATTTCCCAGAGAATAGATACATATAAAATGGCAATGGAAATGGGAGCAAAACAGCTTGATTTACTTGTTGCAACAGGTGCATCTGACGAAGAAATTTCTGCATGGCTTAAAGAATTTGTTACATATATAGAAAGAGCTACCCATATAGGCAAATTAAAAGCCTATGCTATAGGAAAAGATGAATATACAGGCAGATTTGCCGGCAGTTTTTCATACAGTCTTGATAATATATCTACTGAATATTTTCGCAATACTTTTTGGTTTAAAAAAGCCATACAATACCAGTCATACCCAATATTTACACCAGTATATAAAGATATTTTTGATAATCAGGATGTAATAACAATATCTATAAGTGCTGTAAGCGGTAAAGGTGTACTAGCCCTTGATTTATATGTAGATAATATAGAAGCAAGCTGGCTGCCTAGAAAAAATATATTTGATGATAATACATATATGTTAATAGACAGTCAGGGCGGCCATATTGCAGCTATCAACCTGCCACAGCTTAAAAAATGCACTCAGGAAGAACTTTATAAAAAAGTATATGAAGCTGTTGAAAAAAGTAATACAAGTGTAGGAACTGCAAGACTTGATATTGACCATAATGAAAAATTTCATCTTTTTTTTAAGAAAAACAGATATTCAGGATATACTTCTGTTGTGCTTATTAATAATAATAAACTATTCTCCACATCACCTATATGGCATTTAAGATATTTAATTATACTTATGATTTTAGCTATTGCAAGTATTGTTATATACTCTGAAGAAAACTATCTTAATAAAAAATTAGATGATTCTAACAGTGTAATAGAAATGCTTGGTAATTCATACTATGCAATATATCGGGTAAATATTATTACAGAAGAATATGTTATCCTTAGAGGCACAAATTTTATATGCTCCACTATAGCTCATGAAGGTAAATATAATGAACTTTATTCTCTACTTCTTACATCTCTTGACGAAGGCTCAGTAGATGAATTTCGCAACAGTTTTTCTATAGAAAATATAAAACAAATGGCAAAAAATAATCAGCTTGATTATTCTGTAGATTTAAGAAGAATGCTTGAAGATGGCTACAGGTGGGTAAACCTTAGGTTTATTATGGATAAAACTGTTTCTGAAGAATATGTTTTATTATGCTTTAGAGAATGTGAAGAAGAAAGAAAACGAGAACTTGCCCATATCGGTCTTTTAGAAGATGCAGTCAGTGCATTAAAAGAAAGTGCTGAATCTAAAAGGGTACTTTATTCTAGTGTATCTCATGATATGAGAACGCCTTTAAATGGTATTATCGGTATTGCAGAGCTTATGGGACACCATTTAAATGACCCAGATAAAATTGCAGACTATCTTGAAAAAATTAAAATGTCTGGCTCTCAGCTTATTACATTAATAGATAACTTTCTTGAAATGGCTAAATCTGAAAGCAAAACTATGGAAGCAAGTAATGAAACATTCTCTATAAACCAGCAGATTGGTGAAATAATTAATATTTTTACACTGATTGCTCAAAGAGATAATAAAAATTTCAGTGCATCCATAAATATTAAAAATGATAAAGTGCAGGGTGATTTAAATAAACTTATGCACATTTTAAATAATATTTTATCAAATGCCTTTAAATATACAAAAGAAAACGGCACAATAACTATGACTATTACAGAAAAACATCTTTCTTCTGATAACTTATGGTATCAGTTTGTAATATCTGATAATGGTATAGGTATGAGTCAGGAATTTTTAGACCAAATCTATACACCATTTGCAAGAGAAAAACGCAATGAAACTAGAGGCATTACAGGTACAGGCTTAGGGCTTTCCATAGTGCAGAATCAGGTTCATAGAATGGACGGCGAAATAAATATCGAAAGCCAGTACGAAAAAGGAACAACAGTAACTATTACTCTGCCTTTTGAAAAAGCAGCAGATGATAGCAAAGATATAAAACATGATGATGACTCATATAAACAAATTGATTTATCTGGTGCAACAGTACTTGCAGTTGAAGATAATGTTGTTAATATGCAGATACTTGTAGAGCTTTTATATCTTAAAAAAATCAATGTACTGCAGGCTTGGAATGGTGAAGAAGCTGTTGATATGTATAAACAGTCAGAATTATTCGATATTGATGCCATACTTATGGATATCCAGATGCCTGTAATGGATGGGCTTGATGCTGCTAGATTAATCAGAAAATCTGGCAGAGCAGATGCTGCATCTATACCTATAATAGCACTAAGTGCCAATATATTTGAAGAAGATATTGCTGAATCAAGTGCTGCAGGAATGGATGCACACCTGGCAAAACCTGTTAACCTGAATATGCTTTATGCTACATTATCAGAATTTATAAACAAAAATAAAGATAATACAGATAAAGCATAAACTTTCATTGCACACATACAAAAAATAATATATAAATTATAATTAATTTATATAAAAGGTGAAATATGATAGTAGCATTTGAAGGATTAGACGGCTCAGGCAAAGGCACTCAATCACAAATATTATCTGCAAAAATGAGTGCAAAAGGTATAGATAACTCATTATACAGTTTTCCAAACTACAAAGGCACTAACTTTGGACTTGAAGTAGGCAAATATTTAAACGGCGGCTTTGGTTCATTAGATGAAGTTCCACCACAGTTTCCTGTTATGCTTTATGCTATGGACAGGTTTGAAATGAAAAAATCTATTATGACAGACATTAATGAAGGTGCAAATATTATATTTGACAGATATGTACCTTCAAACATTGCTCATCAGGCAGTTAAATTTCCAGAAAATCAGCGTAAAACATTCGCAGACTGGGTAAAAAGGCTTGAATATAATATTTTAGAAATGCCTTCCCCAGATGTAATCATCTTTTTAGATGTAGACCCGCAAATTGCAGGCAGAATGGTTGCTTTAAAAGGAAAAAGGTCTTATACAGATGCTGCAAAAGATATACATGAAGCAAACGACAGCTATATGCATAAAGTATATCAAATGTATAAACAAATGGCTCAAGATGAAGACTGGGTAATCATTCAGGCAACTGACGGAGAAAATATGCTGAGCGAAGCACAAATAGCAAATAACATTATTATCTCCCTTGCAAAAAAAGGTTTTCCTATAGAAGACCCTAAAAAATTATTTTAAAATCATATAAAGTTATTGATATTTTCAGGCGATAAGATAAATAAGTAAAGCTGCACTTTACAAATTTTACACTACTATTTAAAATTTCAGGTTGCAAAAAGTATAAATTTCTGTTTATACTTTTTAGTGGGAGGCTTTTATGAACTTATCGCTTGATTTAACAGAAGAAGAAATAGCCATGCTTGAAAGGTATGCAGTTAAAAACAATATTTCTACTGCTGAGTTTGTAAAAAATACCATTTTGGAGCGAATTAAAGATGAAAGGGATATGGAAGTGTATGAAACTGCTATGAAAACATACAGCCGTAACCCTAGAGGTTACACTCATTCATCTGTAATGCGTGAACTAGGTTTAGTTAAGTAGGTAGTAATTAAATTAAATTATATTATGTATTGTATTTCTGTTTGGCAGCATTCCAAGTGGCTTATTGCATAACAGATTATAAAATTCTAAAGTGTATATCAATAATACTGCTAGTATATTCATAAATAAATTATCTGGAATAAATGCAAGATACAGCCATAAAAAACATACTATAACTGAAAGTTTAAAAGGCATATAGTATCCATTCCAGTATGTTTTAGATTTACTGCTGAACATAAAGTAATAAAGCAGTATTATAATAAAAAGCATAGATATTTTACCAATAATATCACTGTGTGGTGCGATAATATATATTATTATTCCAAATACTGACATATAAAAAAGTAATGCCCCTGCTCCCCTGAGAAAATGTATTCCTAAAAAAAATATAAAACTTCTGCTGCCCCCTGCAATTTCTGAATCAATAAATATTCTGCATATAATCACAGCAAAAGAAAGAAATACTGTATAAGTTATGCCTATAGTGCCATTTAGTAAAAAAGCACAAATTATTATAAACCATAATGGTATGCGGGCAATTAAAAATGTTAAAAAGAAAAGCCCAAAACGCACATAACCCATAGGTCTTGCAGTAACATTTTTAAAAGTAAAAGTCTGAATTAATTTTTCCATATGGATATTATTACTGTTTTTTTACTATACGGTCAAGAATAATATAAAATCAGCAGTGTTATTATAAGAAGATTTGAATACATAATCAGTACACATAAGGCTTAAAAATGAGCCTTTACCTGTGGCAGTTATTTAATGGATTTATTCAGTAAATGTTTCTTTAAAAAATACAATGATGTATTTCTTTATAACAGTTTAATCAGATTCATCGCTTATTCTAATAATAGGTAAAAACCCTGTCATACTGAGCTGTAAAGCAAAGTATCTATAAATAAAAAATTATTCAAATAATTAAAATAAAAAATCCCTTAACCTGTAAAAGTTAAGGGGTATATTTAAAATCTATTTTGTTCCTTTTATAAACTCTTTAAATCTTTCTAATATATTTTTCAGTTTAGAGCCAAACATATCATTTTCTTTTGATTCTTCTCTCATTTTTTCAAGAACTTCTTTCTGTTCTTTTGAGATATTAGTAGGTATAAGTATCTGCAAATCTACATACAGGTTACCCACATTATACCCTTTTACAGAAGGCACACCCTTTCCTTTTAATGTTATACGCTCACCAACTTGAGTGCCTGGCTTAACTTTTATTGTTTCTTTTGTACCGTCTATTAATTCTATTTCAAATTCGTTGCCTAAAATAGCATCAAACACAGTAATAGGTAGAACTAAATGTAAATCATTATCTACACGCTTAAATATTTTATGTTCTTTTACTTTAATGTGTAAAAGTAAATCGCCGGCAGGACCACCATGGCTTCCTGCATTACCTTCACCGCTGACACGCATAATCATGCCGTCATCAATACCAGCAGGAATTTTCACTTTTATCTGTTTTTCTATTGTATGGCTGCCTTTACCTTTACATTCAGTACATGTTTCTTTTATAACCTGACCAGTACCGTTACATGCAGGGCATGTTGTGCGGACAGCAAATATACCGTTTCTTTGAGTAAATACACCCTGACCGTTACATTTTTCACATGTTTTCATGCCGCCAGGCTCTGCACCTGTGCCGTCACATCGTTTACAGTTTTCACTTTTTTTGATAGTTAATTCTTTTTCTACACCAAAAACTGATTCTTCAAATGTAAGCTCTTGATACATTTCTATAGACTGACCTTTAGTTGGTCTGTTCCTAGAGCGTCTTGAAGAAGATGTACCAAAAAATTCACCGAATACATCACCTAACAAGTCATCAAATACACTGCCAGTAGAGCTGAAACCGCCCATGCTGTCATCCATTACTCTGCCGTAAGTGTCATACTGGTTTTTCTTATCCGGGTCTGATAATACTTCATAGGCTTCTGCTGCTTCCCTGAATTTTTCTGCAGCTTCCTTATCATCAGGATTTTTATCCGGATGATATTTTAATGCTAATGTTCTGTATGCTCTCTTTATTTCTATTTCTGTTGCAGTGCGTTCCACACCTAGTATTTCATAATAATCTCTAGCCAAGTTTTTATCCGTCCTTATTTATATATTTAGGATTGATACTTTAATATGATATGCTTGTTTTTGCAAGCAAAAAAGCGTTCTCAGGTGTTATTCCTTGAGAACGCTTTAATATTAATTGATAAGTTTATGCTTATTTTTTATCGTCTTTAACTTCTTCAAAATCAGCATCTACTACATTTTCATCTTTTTTAGATGGTTCTTCCTGAGCATAAGCACTGCCACCAGCTTGATTTGCATCGCCACTCTGATTATTTTGAGCATATAAAACTTCTGCTAATTTTTGTGCTGCAGCAGAAAGTTTATCAATACCTTCTTTAATTTCTGCAGCATTTTCGCTTGTTAATTTTTGTTTTAAGCTCTCCATTTCTTTTTCAATGTTTTCTTTTACTGCAGCATCAAGTTTATCGCCATGCTCTTTTAATGATTTTTCAGTAGTATATACTAATGTATCAGCCTGGTTTCTAACATCTGCTAATTCTTTTTTGCGTTTATCATCTTCTGCATGAGCTTCAGCATCGTGTACCATTCTATTAATTTCATCTTCTGATAAACCTGAAGAATCTTTAATAACTATAGACTGTTCTTTACCAGTGCCTTTATCTTTTGCAGATACATGTAAAATACCGTTTGCATCTATATCAAAAGTTACTTCAATTTGTGGCACGCCTCTTGGAGCTGGAGCAATACCTGATAAGTCAAACTGACCTATAAGTTTATTATCGCTTGCCATTTCCCTTTCACCCTGCAGTACCTGAATAGTAACTGATGGCTGGTTATCAGCAGCAGTAGTATATATCTGGCTTTTTCTTGCTGGGATTGTAGTATTTCTCATAATGATTTTATTCATTACGCCGCCCATTGTTTCAATACCTAATGAAAGCGGAGTTACATCAAGAAGAAGTACATCTTTAACATCTCCCATTAATACACCGCCCTGTACTGCTGCACCTATTGCAACAACTTCATCAGGGTTGATACCTTTGTGTGGCTCTTTGCCGAAAAATTCTTTTACTTTCTGCTGAACAAGCGGCATACGAGTCATACCACCAACAAGTATAACTTCATTAATATCTGATGTAGTAAGACCTGCATCATTTAATGCTTTTTTGCATGGTTCTAATGTTTTTTCTACTAAATCAGAAACTAATGCTTCAAATTTTGCCCTGCTTAATTTTTTAACTAAGTGTTTAGGGCCTGTTTGGTCTGCTGTAATGTATGGCAGATTGATTTCAGTTTCAGTTGTGCCAGAAAGCTCATGTTTTGCTTTTTCTGCAGCTTCTTTTAATCTTTGTAAAGCCATTTTATCGTTAGCTAAGTCTATGCCGTTATCTTTCATAAATTCTTCGCATAACCATTTAACGATTCTTTCATCAAAGTCATCACCACCTAAGAAAGTATCGCCGTTTGTAGCTTTAACTTCAAATACACCATCGCCAAGTTCAAGGATAGATACATCAAATGTACCACCACCTAAGTCATATACAACGATTTTTTCTTCGCCTTTTTTCTCTAAACCGTAAGCAAGTGCTGCAGCTGTTGGTTCGTTGATAATACGCTGTACATTTAAGCCTGCAATTTTACCAGCATCTTTTGTAGCCTGACGCTGTGCATCGTTAAAGTATGCAGGTACTGTAATAACTGCATCTGTAACAGTTTCGCCAAGGTAATCTTCTGCAGTTTGTTTTAATTTTTGTAAAATCATTGCAGAAATTTCCTGTGGAGCATATTTTTTGCCTTTAATTTCTACCCATGCATCGCCGTTATCTGCTGGCACTATTTTATATGGCAGATGTTTTTTTGCATTTGCAGTTTCTGTTGAATCTGCTTTTCTGCCTATTAATCTTTTAATACTAAAAATTGTATTTTCAGGGTTAGTTACTGCCTGACGTTTTGCAAGGATACCAACAAGTCTGTCCCCATCTGTAAAACCAACGATAGATGGTGTTGTTGTCATACCTTCTGCATTTACTATAACTTTAGGCTGACCATTTTCCATTACTGCTACAACTGAGTTAGTTGTACCTAAGTCAATACCTATAACTTTTCCTTGAGCCATTGTTCCTCCAAAACAGTTTTAACTGTTATATATTATATTTTTTATTTTTTTATATTTTATTTACTTTCACTTTAGCTGGGCGAATTACTCTGTCATTTAGTATATAGCCTTTTTGAACACATAAAGTGATAGCATTATTTTCGTATTCCGCATTGTTATCCATCATTATTGCTTCATGGACTGCAGGGTCAAATATTGTGCCGATTTCTGAATTTATCTCAGTAACACCATGACGGCTAAGCACATCTTTAAATGATTTTATAGTAAGCTCAATACCTTCTCTTAAAGGCGAACCTTCTTCTGTATGCTGCAGAGCCATCTCTATGTTATCTATTACAGGCAGAAAATCTTTTACTAATGCCTGGTTAGCAAAACGGACTTTATCTTCAGTTTCTTTTGCAAGCCTTTTTCTGTAATTATCTAAATCAGCAGCACGGCGGAGTATTTCTTCATTTTTTTCTTTTAATATATTTTCTAAATTTTCCACCTGTTTTTTTAATATGCCGATTTCACCACCACCCATATCAGCTTCTTCTGCCTGATTTTCTGTATCCTGCATTTCTTCAGCATTTTCAATAACTTCTGCTTCTGGTGATTCTATATCAATTTTTACTCCCTCGTCATGCTGCATATTTTCTTTGTTTTCTTCGCTCATTACTTATCCCCCTCGTAGTAATCATTAAGCATTTTTGATATTATTTTTGAGGAATAATCTACAATAGAAACCACTTGTGAATATTTCATTCTTTTAGGTCCTATAACACCCATTGTCCCTACTATATTTCCGCCCCTGTGGTATGGCTTTATAACCATGCCCAGCTCATCTGTATTATCAAGCCCTATTTCTGAGCCTATAAATATCTGTACACTGTCTTCTTTCATACAGCTCTCAAGCAGAGAACATATATGGCTTTTTTCCTCAAATGCCTGCAGTACATCAGTTAATTTACCACTCTGCCTAAGCTCTGGTATATCTATAATATTTTTTGTACCTTCAAAAATAAATTCTTCATCAAATACAGGGCTTTTAACTACTGCCTCGCTTAACTTAACAGCCTGTTCTGCAAGCCTTCTAATTTCGCCTTCTGCTGCCTGCAGCTCCTGTAAAAGCATACGCTGTACTTCGTAAAGATTAGCTCCTTCATAATTGCTGTTTATAAAGTTGCTCATTCTAACAAGGTCATTATCTGTAATACTGCTTTCCACCGGCAGAAGCACATTCTGCACCATACCAGTTTTGGCAACAATAACAGCAAGCACCGTTTCCCTGTTTATCCTAATAAACTCTATATGTTTTAAATTTATAGTGTTCATTTTAGGGGAAACCACAAACCCAACAGCATGTGTCATATCTCCCATTTTTTTAGAAAAATGACGGAAAAGATTCATCACATTCACTGGGTCGATACTCATTTCCCTGTGGATATTCTCTATAAAATCTTCTGAGATATTTTGTATTTTTACAAATTTCTCAATATAATATCTATATCCGCTGTCAGTTGGCACTCTGCCTGCAGAGGTATGAGGCTGAGCAATAAATCCCTTTTCTACCAGGTCGCTCATAATATTTCGTATAGTAGCAGGGGACATTTTTAATGGCCCTACTTTTGAAACATTACGAGAACCAACCGGCTCACTGGTATCTATATATTCATCAATTATTGTCCTTAAAACAAGCTCCTCACGCTCATTTAAGAAACGCATATCCATTTTCTTATACCTCATTTGTTAGCACTCACAATCTTTGAGTGCTAGAACTAATTTAGTAACCACAGTGGAAAGTGTCAAGAGTTTTTTTAAAAAAAATATATTTTATTCAATAAAATAAATAGATAATTAATATAAATGATTTATAAATAAATAGATTTATTATTAAAAGCAGCATCTTAAAATATGTACAGAAACTGCTTTTATTAATCTATTTAAACATAAAATATACTGCACCTAAAAGACAGAGAGAAGCCCACAGGAAATTTAAATTTAAAGGCTTACCCATATATAGTGTTACAAATGGAATAAATACACCTAAAGCTATAACTTCCTGCATTATTTTCAGCTGTGGCAGAGTAAAAACTGTATATCCTATCCTGTTTGCAGGCACCTGTATCATATATTCAAAAAAAGCTATCCCCCAGCTTGCAAGTGCTGCTCCAAACCATGGCAAAGATGATAAATTCTTTAAATGAGCATACCATGCAAATGTCATAAATACATTTGATAAAATAAGCATACATACAGTAATTATTCCAGGATGAATATGTAAATAGTGCATAATTACCCCCGATTTATATATAATACCATTACTCTTTACTCTCATCTTTTATAGCTGTCAAGTTTGATAATTACTAAAATTACTACATATAATATTTTAAGCTTTATTTATGATTGTAATATTTATTATAATTTCTACAAATTTATTAAAATCTTTTCTTGCAAAAAACATAAAAATATATATTATTTGTGTTAGAATAACATATTATGTTAAAGGTATATCTATGGACATGGACAAATATTTTAAAGAGCTGGAAGAACAGCGTAAAAATGAAGAAAAATCAGATAACATATTAAGCAGTGCACCAACTCACTGTCCTATGTGCTCAAGAAGATGTGAGCTTTCTGCACCTATGTGCGGCAGAGGAGTAATGTTTGCACAGCAGAACGGTATAGAAACACAAATAAGGCATATTTAACAGCTTTTTTTAAAAAAATGTATTTTTTATTTGACATTATAAAATAATTCAAGTATATAATTATCTCTAACAAATATAATGGAGAGATGGCCGAGTATGGTCGAAGGCGCTCGCCTGCTAAGCGAGTATACTGGGAAACCGGTATCGAGGGTTCGAATCCCTCTCTCTCCGTTCTTATTTCCCTTTATTTATCAATATGTTACATATTTTATAATCACCTATTTTCCCACAATTTTCCCATAAACTCTAAAAAATATCGCTTATTTTATGGCTAATAAATACAGCACATTCTTTAATTGGTAAGTGCTTATTTATCTTTTACTCATTTTAAAAAATCCATATCAGCTATATCCTCCTGGTAATTCCCATACCTGCTTATAACCATAGCAGAAGTTGTATGACCCAACATGCGGGCAGCCTGGTTATGTGTTGCACCTGCTTTTAAAAAATTTATTGCAAAATTATGCCTATTTTGATAAAGCTGTCTGTGTTCTATATTACATGCTTTTAAGATAATACTCCATTTTTTAGCAGCTGAAGGATATCTTTTATAATACACTCATGACTTTGTGTAAAAAAGATAAGCTATATCGTCATTATTATATTTATCAAAATGCTCCTTAATGTATGGCTTTAATACTGATTGAACAGATAATATCCTAGTTCTATTGGTTTTAGTACTGTATTTTAATGCACCAGATGTTACAGTTTTAGATATTTCAATACATAACTTACTATTCTCATCACTTAATGCACTTTCAAGAGCTTCTTTAGATTTTAATTGAATCAGATTATTATGCTCATCAAGCAGTTTAAAATCATTCCATGTAAGAGCAAATATTTCACCGGTTCGTAAACCTTCAAACAATCCAAAAGCAAAAAACAGAGTCCAGCTTGGATAATGCTCTTTTGAATATTCTAAAATTTTATCTATCTCTTCACTACTGTATGGTGTTACTGTAACTAATTTTACTCTCTGCTTTTTGATCTGGAAACAAGGATTTTGACTAATTATATCATTTTGCACAGCATAAGTCATAATAGATGAAAGGCAACCCATAATGTTATTAATATACTTATTGCTGTATTTATTAATAAGTTTATTTTGAAAACTTTGTATGTGGGAAAGCTTAATATCTTTTAATAACATGTTTCCAAATGCCGGTTTAAGATAATTTTTAATAATATTCTTATATCCAAGTTTAGTGCTTTTCGTTAAATCAGCATTTTGAAACCAGATATCAGTAAAATTTGCAAAGTTATCATTAAGAATAGTTGTAATATCATCAGCAGTTATTGTATCAGCTACAAAGCCAAACACACTTTTATTCGCACTGCTTGTTGATGATTTTGAAGCAGATAAACCAGTAGAAGATTTTTTGCGTGCTCGTAGAGATTTTGGAAAAAATTTCTCAAAAACAAACGAACCTTCATTAATCGCTGTTGAAACAGCATTAGCTAAACCAATAGCATTTTTATGACCTTCACAACGACATGCACTACTGCCCTTGCCGGTGCATTTAAATTCTGAAGACACTTCCACTTTCTTAGCTATGCCTTCTATATAGTAGCTAAATCTTAAAAAAATAGTGGAACCTTTGACACGTGTGGTGACCATCACTTCCTCCATAAATATATTTAGGTCACCGTCCATTTATGGAGTTTACTTAAAAACTAGATAAGCAGTCATCTAAAAATTAAGTATTGCAGTTTTTGTTCCTTCCTTAAAATTTTTAATATATTATGTTTTGCAATACATGATATAATATACAATATATTAAGTTACTTTTCAAGTATGTTTATGAATATACTTTAAAATCATTTCTTAACTAACAACACATATGTTACATTTTAAAAAAATAAATCTTATTATATTATAAATCAAGCAATAATTTATTTTCCTCAGCAACCTCACAAGGAGATTTAAAGTTTAAGCATATTTTAGCTGTATTATTATATCTATCCTGATGTATTTTAACAGCATTAAT
>CALUWI010000002.1 GCA_944324465.1 uncultured Mucispirillum sp.
CAATAATAAAAAATACTTCCCTGTATTTTTTATTTAATCGCTTAGTCGCAGTAAATGCTCCAGCGCTCACTAAAGCATGTGCTTCCTGCACCTATATTAAAAAAACACCTATCTTATATCCTCATCTGGCATTATCACAGCTGCTATAGCTTTAAATATCCATGGGAACACAATAGCAGAAATCATTGAGGCTAAAAGCACTGCTGATGTCTGCATTTTATCTATTAAATTTAAATCATAAAAGATACTTGATACAACAACAAGCATAGTAAGTGGAAAAGAAAGACCTGTTGCAACAAGTACAAGTTTCTGCTTTGGAATAGATGAAAATAAAAGCAGTATTGTGCCAGCTACTTTTGATATAAACAATGAAGTAATAATCACAAGGGATAGTAAAATAACATCTTTCTGCAGAAAATCATCAAATGTTACACGCATACCAACTGATATAAAAAATATTGGTATGAAAAACCCGTAACCTACTCCGCCAAGTTTATCAAGTACACCATCTCTGCCAGCAAAAACAAGAGCAAACATCATACCCCCAACGAATGCTCCCACAACAAACTCTATTTCTAAAACAGCTGCAAAAGCAACAAATGCAAAAAGTATTACAAAGTTTGCCCGCATACCTGTTTCTGTTGGGTTGCCTACTTCTAAAAATATAGACTGTAAATTAGGTTTCCACCAAAGAGCAACCTTTAATATTTTCATAAACAAATATATTACTATGAAAAATACTGCTAAATATAAAATCTGCCTTGCACTGTTTATAGTATAGCCATATTTAGATACAATAGTAAATACAGTAAGTCCTGCAAGAGTTAATATCTCGCCTATCATTGTAATAATTAAAAGTTTCTGTCCAAAATCTGTCTTTATAAGCTCAGTATCTCTAAGTACTGGAAATAAAAGTCCTATACCTGATGTAAAAAATATAATAGCAAATGACCAGTGCAGATTAAGATAAAATGATAAATACCAGGCAACAACTGCAACAGGAATAAATGCTAATACATAAAGCCAGAATTCTTTCCGTGATAAATCCCTGAATTTTTCAAAATCTATCTCAAGCCCTGCTAAATACATCAATATTAAAAAACCAAGGGCAGAAAAATATTCCACCATCTCAAGCTGGTTTTCTCCGTGAGGCAAAAGCGATGCTATAATTATTCCATATATTATTTCCCCAACAGCAGCAGGCAGTAAAAGCCGTTTGCTGATAAATGGCATAAAAAAAGCACCTATTGCCATAAAAAATAAAAACAGTGCTTCATGCTCAGTCATTAGAATCCTCATCAGGCAGCACAAGTACACTGTTATTTGCACGAGATGCTATTAAAAAAGACGCATGAGGATTTAAAAATGAAATACTGTCTTTTGAGTTAGCAGCTACTATTAAAAGACTGTTTAACTTATCGTCCACTTCAGCTAAAACTTTATGAACAGGGTTACCTTCTAATATTAAAAGAGGTATTTTTGTTCTTGTTAAATTTTCATAATCCCTTACAAAATTTTTACGGGACTCCATATCATGAGTATCTTGATTAGTTTTTAATGCACCAGGTGGCACAACATATATACATCTGCAAGGCACACCAAAATGTGCGGCAATTTCTGCACCTGTTTCAATAAGCCTTTCTGGAATACTGCCGTTTAATGATACTATCACTTCATCATAAGGTGTTCTGCCCCTGCATATAAGGATAGGATGATGAGTTTTTTTAAAGTAATATTTTAATTTCCTGTTAAATAAGCCAAAACCAGCACTGCCTGAAACTGCTAATGTACCCACATCATGAAGATATGCAGCACTGCGGAAATTTTTAAGAGTACCGCCAAACTCACAGCCTGCTTTTTGTATTATCTCTATTTCTTTTGTATCTGTAACTTTATGATTTTCTGTATCATACCATAAATATTTTTTTGCTTTTGTATTATTAAAAAAGTAATTAATTTCAACAGAATCTTTTTCTATTAAGCCACCTGTAAGAACAGCAAAACTTTGACCATACTGCAGTGGAAATTCAGGCTTGCCTATCATTAAAATATTTACAATATTTTCTACCACCTTTGGCTCGCCAACAAGAACAACTCTGTCGCCTATCTGCAGCTTAAAATCACCATCAGGCACCATAAATGAGCCATTTCTGTATGCTGCAGCCACTTTCCATCTGCTTGGTGCTAAAAACCGCATTTTCCTGTCTACTATATGAGAACGCCTGCGAATAATAACTTCTACAATCTCACCATTGCCAAGTCCTATATTATTAGGCCTTGCATAGTTTTTTTGTATAATATTTAAAACAGATTCTGAAGCAATAAGTATAGGATTAATAACTTTTACATCAAACTGTTCTAGTTCTTCACGCCTGTCGTTTTTATAAAGCATTAAAATAATTGGTATTTGAAGATTATATACTTGACGAGCTATCCTGCATATTTCTAATACAACATCAAAATCCTGCAGAGATGACACAATATGGGAAATATCTTCTATATTGATTTTCTTCCAGATAACGATACTGGAAGCTTCCCCTTCTATTCCTGTTACATTACTATATTCATTAGTAACCCGCTCCACAAGGTCACCATTTATATCTACAACAACACATGGTCTTTCATCAGCCAGCATTTTTAATAATCTGCGTTGAAAAAAACCAAGCCCAAAAAGTAACACTTTTTTTGCTGCCACAGTAATGCTCCATGAATATATTTTTTAGTATTTTAATATGATTATTTTTATATGTCAATACAGCCATTATTTTATTTTAAATTTTTTAAACTAAATTTCTACTTTCCTGAAAATCACTTATATTTCAATTGGTTATAAAAACTAAAAATATCTTTTTATCCCCAATCCCCACCCCCTTATTTAACTATTGCCAAATGTATAGAAAATATGTAGATTACATAAATTCTTTTTTGAATTTTTTAATAATAATATTATTCTCTGCATTAAATTATTTATTATATTCAATATATAAACATATTTATTAATAAAAAATAATACACTTCTCTAATATGTGATATATTATAAATATGCTCTATATTGCATATTAATCAATTTAAATCTATTAATATTGTACTTTTTTTTAATTTACCGGGGGGATTAGGTATGTCCATTGCTAAAAAAATCAATATATTTACCATTTCATTGGCACTGCTTTGTATTATTAGCAATATTTTTTCAGTTTTCTCAAGTTTTTCTTCTTTAAATTCATCAAAAAAACTTGATGAATTATACTTAACAGCTAATCAGCTTTTATCTGAAGTAAGTGTAAATGTTAATGAAACTTCTGCTCTTTTACTGCAGTTTGTTACTCAGAAAAAAGACGAAGACTTAAGCAAATTAAAGCAGATTTCAGAAAGCCCTGCTTTGACTAACTATATTAAATTTATTACTCAGCATAAAAATGAGTTTAAACTATTAAATGATACATATAACACATCAAGTGAATATTTTAACTCATATAAAATGCATGTTCAGCAAAGCTATAATGTGTTTTCAGGTTTTGCTTCTAAAGGGGAAGATTTCTTAAAAAGACTAAATACTACCCGTACTCTCGTTTATGAAATAAACCAGACAGCTAATAGAAATGCTAGAAATTTCTTAGAGCAGGATATTGATACAAGATTATTCTATGCTGAATTTTTAAACTCACTTTCTTCCATGAAAGAAATAATAAATAAAGTACAGAATGATGCCAACCAAATTTTATCAGGAACAAATACTAATGAACTGCTTTTTGAAAATATTGGTAAAGATTTGCTTGAATTACGAAAAACTACTCAAAATCTTTATGATGTATCAAGAGTTGAAAGCAATAGAAAACTTTTAAATACTATATTAGAAAATGTTAATGAGATGATTAAAATTGCAAAACAGGTTTCTCCAACATTTAAAGTTTATGTAAAAGCCTTTATTGATGCAAGAGAAGAAGGCAGTGTTATATCTGCTGATTTATTAACAATGTCATCTGCTCTTAATGACATTATGCGTTCAGATGCAAAAGCAACAATAGTTTCTCAGTATACATCATTTACTATTTCTGTTGCATTCGTTATTATGTCTATTGTTTTTGCATTAATCATTATGTATGTGCTTAATAGAAGTGTTATATCTCCACTTAAATATACTACAAAATTAATAAGCAGCTTAACTCAAGGCGATGGCGATTTAACAAAACGAGTTAATATTCACTCTAAAGATGAACTTGGTGAACTTGCAGGCTATATTAATATGTTTATTTCTAATGTTCAGGAAATAATTATTGAAGTAAAATCATCAAGTGAAGAAGTTGCAAGCAGCAGTGTTCAGCTTTCTGCTACTATGGAAGAATTATCAACAACATTTTCTGCTCAGGCTCAGCAGCTTTCTACAATGGCAGAAAGTATTGATACAATCAAACAAATTTCTCAAAACACATCAAATGCACTTGAAACTAATATGAATATATTAGAAAATACAGCTAATGAAACAGACAGTGGTGCACAATCTCTTAATGGTGTTCAGGAAAATATGGTGAAAATTAAAAATGAAACTATTTCATTATCAGAAGCCATTGACAGACTTGCATCAAGCTCTAATCAGATAGGCGAAATACTTGGTGTTATTAATGATATTGCAAACCAGACAAACCTTTTAGCTCTTAATGCTGCTATTGAGGCTGCAAGAGCAGGCGATGCAGGCCGCGGGTTTGCTGTAGTTGCTGATGAAGTAAGAAAACTTGCTGAAAGAACACAGCATGCAACTGGCGAAATTGAACAGATTATCTCATCACTGCAGAAAGATACTGAAACAGTTTCTACTGAAATGGGTAAATCTATTGACAGCGTTCAGCAGGGTGTTGATAATATCGGTGAAACAAACAGCGGCTTTATTCAAGTTGTAAGCGGTATTAAAGAACTCCAGTCTGATATGGTTCATGTGGCAGAACAGGTTTCTAACCAGTTTACTACAATTGTAAAAACAAATGATGATGCACAGGCTATTGTTGCAGGAGTTGAAGAAAGCAGCTCTGCAGTTAATGAAATAGCTTCTACTGTAGAACATCTGCAAATGAGAACTGAACAGCTTAAAAATATTATAAGCAGATTTAATGTAGGCAGATAATTTTTATAATTTTAATACTATTTAAGCCTGTAATTTACTGATTACAGGCTTTATTTATTATTTATTAAATCATTATAAGTCAATTTGTCTGCTTTTAAATAAAATAACTTGACTATTTATTAAAAAAAAGGCAAAAGAGTAGATTGTTACTTTTAATATATTTGAGGTTATATGAAAAATTTATCACAAAATGATTCCTTAAGAAATATTGCGATTATTGCCCATGTTGACCATGGTAAAACAACTCTTGTTGATGCTATGTTTAAACAAAGCGGTGTATACAGAGATAATCAAGTTACTGAAGAAAGAGCAATGGATAGTATGGATATTGAAAGAGAAAGAGGTATCACTATCACTGCTAAAAACTGCTCTGTTAACTGGCACGGCACTAAAATCAATATTTTGGATACTCCAGGACACGCCGATTTTGGCGGTGAAGTAGAACGCGCATTATCTATGGTAGATGGTGCTATTCTTTTAGTAGATGCTTCTGAAGGCCCGCTTCCACAGACTAGATTTGTTCTTAAAAAAGCACTGGAACGAGGTTTAAGAGTAATAGTATGTATTAATAAAATTGATAGAAAAGATGCAAGACCTCATGAAGTTATAGATGAAGTATTAGACTTATTTATAGATTTAGATTCAACAGAAGAACAGCTTGATTTTCCTATCCTTTATGCAGTAGGCAGAGATGGTGTTGCATCCCTTACTCTTGAAGAACCAGGAAAAGATTTAAAACCACTTTTTGATATGATTTTAAAAGAAATTCCTGCTCCAAGCTATGATGAAGAATCTACTTTTAAAATGCTTGTATCAGATTTAGGATATTCTGATTATCTTGGCAGGCTTGCAATTGGTAAAATCAGAAGTAATGTTACTAACATTAATGATGGTCTTATCATATTCAACGAAAAAGGTGAAGCAAAAGCAGCAAGAGTTTCTAAAATTCAGTCATATTCTGGTATGGAATTAGTAGACAACCCTAACCCACAGCCGGGTGATATTTTAGTTGTTGCAGGTATTGCAGAAGTAACTATTGGCGATACTATATGTTCTAAAGATAATACTGAACCACTTCCTAGAATATCAGTAGATGAACCAACAGTTGCTATGAAATTTACTATCAATAAATCTCCACTTGCTGGTAAAGAAGGTAAAATTGTACAGGCTGCAAAAATTAAAGAAAGGCTCGCAAAAGAAGTGCTTAGAAATGTTTCTATTAAAGTAGAAGATGCTGCAGAAAAGGACAGCTTTATAGTTAAAGGCAGAGGCGAACTTCAGCTTGCTATTTTAATTGAAGAAATGAGACGCGAAGGCTTTGAATTAAATGTTGGAAGACCACAGGTAATCTTTAAAAAACAAGACGGCATTCGTTTAGAACCTGTTGAAAATGTATATATTGACTGCGAAGAACCATATCTTGGTGTTATTACTGAAAAACTTTCTATGAGAAAAGGCAGAATGACTAACCTTGTAAATAAAGGAACAGGCAGAGTTAGAGCCGAGTTTTCAGTTCCATCCCGCGGTCTTATTGGATACAGAGATGATTTTCTTACAGATACAAAAGGAACTGGTATTATGAATACTCTTTTTGCAGGCTATGAAGAATACAGAGGTGATTTTCCAGTTCGTCATACTGGCTCATTAGTATCTGACAGAGCAGGTGTTGCTGTAGGTTATGGACTTTTCCACTTAGAGCCTAGAGGCCAGCTTTTTGTTGTTCCTGGAGATGCTGTATATGAAGGTATGGTTATCGGTGAATATAATAAAGATAACGATTTAAATGTAAACCCTTGCAAAGAGAAAAAACTTACAAATATGCGTGCATCAGGTAAAGATGAGGCACTTACTCTCCGCCCTATTCTTCCTATGACACTTGAAAAAGCAATACATTTTATTGCAGATGATGAAATGGTGGAAGTAACACCACAGTCTATCCGCATTAGAAAAACTATTCTTTCTGCTCAAGAAAGGCACACTCTCCGCGGTAAAATGCTGCAGGGTATTGAAGATTTAGATGATTAATTACATTAAGTAATCCTTTTTTATAAAAAAACCCGTGTGATTTTGTTACACGGGTTTTTAGTATCTATCAGTATTGTTTATTTTTATCTTATTATATATTCTTAAATATTATTAAAAATCAGGACACTCTGCTTTTACTTTATCTGATAATATTTTTAAACTGCCATTTTCTATTTTCATTTTCTGCTCATAGCATATATCATCACTTCCAGTTACTGGGTAATATTTCATAATTATTCCATAACTATCTGCCTTTGATACTGGTATAGATAAATATTTTTCATTATTAATCATTATACCGCCTGCTTCTGATAAGCTGTAATCTGAAAATATTGAACTGTTTTCACTGCCATTTGATAAATTAATTAATGTTATATAAGAACATCCTGTGCCGCAGCTGTGGCGGACTATACTGTATCTGCCATTAAAATTAAGCTGAATATCTACAGCTTTTCCTAGACTGTCAAATATCATTCCTTCTTTTTTACTGTATTCATTAGGAAGAATATTTTTACCATTATATATATCTTTTACCGGCATTTATTTAAAAAATGCTTCATCAGCTGCCGCATTTAATGCAGAAAATATAATAATACACATTAATACATATATTTTTTTCATTGATATTCCTTATTATTATAAAAAAAGGGTATGCTTTAAAAGCATACCCCATTAGAATTTATCAGGTTTATATTATCTGATTTTTACATTCACTATTTCTTTGCCTTCTGGGTCAATAGTGTGAACTGCACAAGCTATGCAAGGGTCAAAAGAGTGAATAGAACGGATAACTTCAAGTGGTTTTTCCATTTCTGCAACAGGAAGGTTCATTAATGATTCTTCATAAGGACCTTTTCTGCCTTTGTCATCTCTAGGACCTGCTGTCCATGTAGAAGGAACTACAGCACTGTAGTTTTCTATTACACCATTTTTAATTTTAATCCAGTGAGAAAGCATACCGCGTGGAGCTTCGTTAAAGCCAACACCGATATATTCTTTATCAGTTGGAACTTCTTTTAAGTAGTTTACATAGCTTTGGTCTGTTTTGCAGTTATCAAGTAATTTCTCTAAGCAGAGATATGCATGGTCTACCATTAATAATGCTCTGATAGCTCTTGCTGCATTACGACCCATTACAGAGTTAAGTTGTGGAATTGTTACACCTACTTTTGCTGCAACAAAGTCTACATATTTTTTAACAAGTGGGTCGCCAGCCATATAGCCTGCTAATACTTGAGCAATAGGACCAGTTTGAGTTACATTATCTTCAAAGCGTGGTGCTTTTGCCCATGAATATTTACCATTTTCCTGCCAATCAGTATATGCTGGAATTTGGTCACCATCATAAGGGTGTAATGTATCTTTTGCATTTTTGTACCAAGCATGAGTAGTATTTTCTGTAATACCTTTTCTTAATGCATCGTCTTTCCAGTCTTTAATTTCTCTGAATGTATCGCCGATGATAACGCCACCTTTCATACCAAATTCAGTTAATTCTGAATTCATTGGTACATCTGGTACTGCAATATAGTTAGGTGAACATTTACCAAGGTCAAACCAGTCTTTATATGCACCTGCAATTGCAATAACATCTGGAATATATACACATCTTACGAAATCAGCTGTTTCATCAAGAAGTTTTTTAATCCATTGAACTCTTTCCATGTTAAGAGCTGCCATGCTGTCAAAGTTAATTGCAGTAGATACACCACCAACAGTTAAGTTTTGAATGTGTGGGTTTTTACTACCGATGATTGCAACAGCTTCTGCAATTTTGCGTTGATATTCTAATGCTTCTAAATAGTGAGCAAAAGCAAGTAAGTTTATTTCTGGAGTAAGTCTCATATCTTTGTGACCCCAGTAACCAGAGCCATAAATACCTAAGTTTTTAGTACCTACGAAAGCAGCTAAACGGTCTTTAGCATTTTTCATAGTGTTAAATGAGTTTGCTGGCCATGCTTTGCCTATTGGTGAAAAAGCAGCAAGGCTTTCTGCAATTTTACCAGCTTTAGCAGGGTCTGCAGATAATGCACTTACAATATCAACCCAGTCTAATGCTGTTAAGTGGTAGAAGTGAACTATATGGTCTTGTAAAGACTGCATAGTCATTACTAAGTTTCTAAGCATATGTGCATTAACTGGAACAGGTACATTTAATGCATCTTCAACTGACCTGATAGAGCATAATGCGTGAGTAGTAGTACAAACACCACAGAAACGCTGAGTCATAGCCCATGCACTGCGTGGGTCTTTACCTCTCATAATAGTTTCAATACCTCTAAATGCTTGAGCAGATGACCAAGAGTTAGAAACTTTACCGCCTTCTACTTCAACATCTATACGCAGGTGACCTTCAATCCTTGTGATTGGGTCTACTGTAATTCTATTTCCATTAACTGGCATATAAATCTCCTTTTTTTATAATCTTTTAGGCTCAAAAGCCTTCTTCGCATATATTTATATGCAATTTATAGGCTTAAAGCCTAGTGATGATGCCCATGGTTTTCCAGATTTGGAAGCACAGGGGTTAATTTAACAAGTACCATATATCCCAATACTTCTATAGCAATAAAGCTTAAAGTTATTAAAAACTCTGCTACACTTGGGAAATATGTATGCCATTCTGGTCCAGGATTAAAGCCTACATTGTATACGCCAATCCTGTACATACCACCGCCGATTAAAAGAAGCATACCAATTAAGAATATACCGCTTTCACTTTTAGCATATTTGCATGTTAATATCATAAGTGATGGTACTATAACTAATATAAGTTCAAGCCAGAACCATACTGATTGAGTAGAAAATGCAAAAGCATTTGCCCAGCCGCCGTTTAAAGTAACTGAGATAACCCTTACGATAAGCCAGAAACCTACTACATAAGGAATAACTTTTGATAAATCTACTATTTCTTTTTCAAATGGTCTTTTTAATAATCTTGTAGAAAGAACTGTTTCAAAAGCTGTTATAGAAAAGCCCATTAAATAAGCATTGCTTAAAAATAACAGTGGTAAGAAACCAGTCTGCCACATTGGGTCAAGTTTGTAACCCATTAATACATATAATGTACCTAATGAAGATTGGTGCATTGTTGGCAGAGTAGCACCGATTGCAACAATTACAAAAAGTGCTTTAGAAAATCTTCTTTCCCATGTTTTACCAAACTCTACAAGTTTTGGAGATTTTGATTTATCACTGTCTGCAAATCTTTCAAATACTGCAGGAAGATATTCAAGTATTAATACCACACAGTATGCCATAATACAAAGAGCAACTTCAAAAAGTGCTGAATTAGGGTTCATTCTGCTAGGCATAAAAAAGCCGTATGAGTTCCAGTAACGGCCAATATCAACCATAACTGAAAGACCTGCTAAACTGTATCCAAACATACTTGCAAGAACTGCTGACCTAACCATTGTGTGATATTTAAAATTATTCATTACATATACTGTAACTGCTAATACATAACCACCGCAGGCAATTGCAGAGCCAGTTGCAACATCATAAGAAAGCCAGATACCCCAAGGATAGCCGTTTGAAAGGTTAGATACAGGACCAATACCTACAAAATATCTGTAAACAACAAGAGCCATACCTATGCATATTACTGCTAATACAATAAAAAAAGCAGGAGTTAATATAGGGGCTTTATGAATTGCATATTCTCTTTGCTTACTCATTATTAGTCCTCCTCATGTTCGTGATGTTTTTTAACATTTCTACGAACAACTAAAGATAATGCTGTAAAAAGGGCTATTGGAGCAATACCATATTTATAAATTGTGTGCTGGATGCCTTCTGATTTATAAGCAGTAGCTCTATCACCTATTTTATCAACAGGGAAGTCAAGTTTTCTGAAATCAACAGCAGAAATTACAAGCTCGCCTGTTCCACCGTAAACTTTTTCACCAAGAACAGATTCGCCTCTAGCTGTATCTTCATAGTATTTGTTTTCGCCTTTTTCTTTTGATTTATTAATACGGTCATGAGCAAGTTTAAGTAAATCTTCCCTTCTGCCATATAATACAGCACCAGTAGGACATACTTTTGTACATGCAGTCCCTTTATCAGGGTTATCTTTGTATGTAGCATTGCCTTCTGCATCAATATCAAAATCATTAGTTTTAGGGTTAACTGTTGAGCGGCACATATCGCATTTAGTAATTTTTGGATTAGCTCTGTGCCATTCAAATGCTGGTATGTTAAATGGACAAGCCATTTGACAGTAACGGCAGCCTATGCAGCGGTTAGGGTCATAAGTAACAACACCATCATCTTTATCTTTTTGTAATGCACTTACAGGACATGCAGATACACAGCCCGGTTTTTTACAGTGCATACAGTTTTGTTTAATAAAATGAGACTGCTCATTTTCATCAACATATTTTTTTATGATAGTTCTTAATCTGTAATCTAAACCATTAATACGAAGCCAAGGATGCTGTGGGTCAAACTGGTCTTCCTCAGCTAAAACAGGAATAACATCATTATTTTCAATAAAGTTACGTTCCTCTTTTGGTTTATTAAGAGTATCAGCTCTATTTACAAAGTTTGTTTCATAGCATGCTACAACGCAAGCCTGGCAGCCAACACATACAGTTGAATCATAAAATTTAGCCATAGTGTCTTTAGCAAAAGGTTCACCTTCATCTGAAGCCATTGCATAAGACGGAGCTAAAGTTAGCGCACCTGCTGTTGCTACAGAGCCTGCTGCTGCCTTTAAAAAATCTCGTCTATTTGTTTTCATCCTCTGGCTCCTTTGGAAGTTTACTTGCAAAAACTGCTCCTGCACCAATTGCAGCACCAACAAGACCACCAACTACTGCTGCTTGTGCAACAGAAGATTCTTTACCTCTGCCTTGTGTTTCATTTATTGGTGAAGCTGGTCTTACTTGAGCCACCTTAGCTAATGAGAATAAACTGTTTTGGAATAAAACTGTGCCTTCTGTACATCCAATACATGGAGAACCGTTACCGATAGGCCATGCAGCACCATCATTGAAATGGATGATTGAACAGTTAGCATAAGTTTCAGGACCTTTACATCCTAAATGATATAAGCACCATCCGTTTCTGTGGCCTTCATCACCAAATTCTTTTGCAAAACGGCCAGCATCAAAGTGAGGTCTGCGTTCGCAGTGTTCGTGAATTAATCTGCCATAAGCAAATGTTGGACGGTGTGCTCTTTCATCTTTTTTAGAAAGATTTGCAATTGCAGGTATTTTTAAACCTTTTTCTGGCAGTTTGCCAAAAGTTGCAACATATAAAATAACGCTTAATATATTGTATGGGTTAGGTGGGCAGCCTGGGAGAGAAATGTATTTTGCATCTAATTCATCATCAGACCATTTCATATCACCAGCAAGAATATCTATAACACCTTTAGCTTTTGTTGGGTTTGGCTCAATAGCAACAATACCACCAGAACATGCACATGCACCAAGAGATACAACAACAGCAGCTTTTGCAGCAGCTTCTTTGAAAGAATCTAATGCAGTTTTACCGCCTACCTGACAGCATACTACCATATCTTCTGTTGGAATAGAGCCTTCTACTACAAGTATGTATTTACCTGCGTGTTTTTCAATAGCATCATGAAGTGATTTTTCAGCCTGGTCACCAGCACCAGCCATTAATGTTTCTTGATATTCAAGGTTAATAATATCAAGAACAACTTCTGCAATGCTTGGATGGTTAGCTCTTAATAATGCTTCAGAACAACCAGTACATTCCTGAAAGTGAAGCCATATTACAGGCGGACGTTTATCTTCTTTGCCTGCTTGAGCAACAACTTCTTCAGCCATTGCAAGTGGTAATCCCATGATTGCAGTTGCTGTAGAAACTGTCTTCATGAAATCCCGCCTAGACATCCCGGCGGATAATAAACTACGTTCGATCATACAAACCCCCTGGTGCATACCACATCATATATGGTGCGTTTGCACTTATTTAATTTGAAATATGATATATTCTTATCATGGATAAACCATGTAAAATACCATCTGTAATATACAAAGATACTTACTTAGTTACTATGATTTATAATGTATATCAGTATAGGCACACACTGATAATATTCTCTTATAGCACACTTTTAAAAATAAAACAATAGATATAATTATTTAACCTTAAAAAAATCAAATTTTTAAAAAAACTTTTTCTTCATATTAAATTATTGATAAATAAGAAATATGCATTCATATAAAATTACTATAAATTAATTTTCTAGTTATATTTTTCATTTTTTATCTATTTTTATTTTCTTTTTTATGTTTTTCTGCTTATATTATTTTTCCAAAATAACAGAAATTCATTTTAAATGGATAGTAATTATCTTTTTTACTTATAAATATCCTAATATTTACTAGACTATTACATAAAATTAAAATATAATTTTATGCCTTATTTTTTTAGGCAATATATAAAAAACCTTTATTATGGACTATAAATTGACTATGTTAATATATTAAAAAAGACGGAAAAATTTTCCGTCTTTTTGGTAATCTTATTTTATAATTGAATTAATCGGAGAAGGCTTGTTGTGCCTGTTTTACCAAAAGGCATACCTGCTGTAACTATTATTGTATCGCCCTGTTCTGCAAGACCTGCTTCAATAGCCTTAATTTTTGCTGTTTCCATTACAGAATCTAAATCAGTCATTACTTCAGATATTACACCCTGAGCTCCCCAGATAAGGCTTGTCATATTACATACTTTTTCATCATAAGTAAGAACTAAAAGCTCACATTCCGGGCGAAACCTTGAGATACAGTATGGAGCAAGCCCTGTTGAAGAATAGCATACAATACATTTTGCACCAACATCTTTTGCAAGCCAGCACGCAGCCCTGCCTATTGCAAGAGTAAATGTATGACTTTCCCTGAAAAGTGAATAATCAAAATCTGGTGTATGTTTATTATACCTTTCTGCAGCACTTGCAATACGAGCTAAGGTAGCAACTGCCGTATCTGGATAATCACCATTTGCTGTTTCATCTGAAAGCATTAATGCATCTGTACCGTCAATTACAGCATTTGCCACATCTGTAGTTTCGCCCCTTGTTGGACGCTGCGCTTTTACCATACTTGCAAGCATCTGTGTAGCTGTAATTGTTATTCTGCCAGCTTTTTTCGCCTGCTTAATAATATATTTCTGTACATGAGGTATTTCTTCTAAAGGCATTTCAACACCTAAATCACCCCGTGCAACCATTACACCATTTACCACATCAAGTATTTCTTCTAAATTATCAACCGCCTGCGGTTTTTCTATTTTTGCAATAAGAAGCGGCTTATGTTCGCTTTTATCTATAATGCTTTTTATTTCCTCTAAATCTTTTGCAGAGCGTACAAAAGAAAGTGCTACAAAATCCAGCTTTTCTTCTAAAGCCATCTGCAAATCAACCCTGTCTTTTTCGCTGAATGCAGGAACATGTAAATCAGACTGAGGCATATTTACACCTTTCTTTGTATAAGCCACACCGCCTGTTATTACCTCACATATTACCTTAACACCATCTATTCCAGTAACACGCAGCTCCATCATACCGTCTGCTAAAAGTATTCTTTCCCCAATATTTACTTCCTTGTGTAAATCATCATACTCTACAGGAAGTGCGTTTTCACATTTTTCTTTTGTAGAAGCAAGTGCAATATAATCACCGACAATTAACCTGACACCTTCTTCAGGCAGTTTTCCAAGCCGTATTTTTGGTCCGCATAAGTCCTGCAGAAAGCCAACACGCACGCCCATTTCTCGAGCTATACTTCTAACAAGTTTAATTGTGGCTCTATGGCTTTCATGTGTACCGTGAGAAAAATTAAGACGAGCCACATTCATACCATTTTCAATCATTTTTCTAATTATTGCAGGGTCATTAGATGCAGGCCCTATTGTGCATATCAGCTTTGTTTTCGTGATTGCTTTCATTATTTACTACTCCAATAATTTAATCCATTAAGAATATTATTTTTTATTTTATATTTCAAGAATTATTATACTTACATATTAACCTATTCTTTCAAATCCATTCATTTCTTTTAAATTTTCTTTTTTGATTTGAAAAAAATCAGCATCCTTTTCCTGCATTTCTTTCCAGACTACACGACAGTTTTTTATCCTAAGCCTTGAAAGCTCTGCACTTATATTCACTTTTGAGCGGACAGTTATTAAATATGAATTTTCATAGTGCTTTATTATACTGATAATGGTTTCCCCTATTTTTGTAAAATTCATCTTGATATATACAGAATATGAGTTACCGCCGTTTTTTACTACCTTTATTATGCCATCTTCAAAATCAAGCTCATCATTTTCAAAAAAGGAAAAAAAATCACTACCCATTAATGCATTTGCAATCTGCATTTTACTTATAGCACTTTCTGCACTGATGTTTTGCTGAGTATAAGCAGCCAGCTTCATATCCCCATCAAGCGATAACCCTTTTGACAGCTTGTATTCAAAAAACTGACCACTATTTTTTAATGTTTTTTTAATATCATCAGCCATAAAAGATGATAAATGAATTGCACCAAACACTTTTAATACTGCAGCAGTTTCTTTCTGATTAAATACAGATATTTCTTTTGCCATAGCAGCAAGAGCAGTCTGTTTTGGAGTAATATTTATTTCCTTTAGCATTAAAAGGGGCTCTGTTTTAATAACTTCTGCCATTATTCTGGCACTGCCAGAATTTGCAAGGATACCAGCTGTATAAGTTTTTCCGCCGATTTCTACACTGAAAATGCCGTTATTTGATGATAATATTTTGACAGGCAGCTTATCCCCTGTTTGAAATAAACTATTGCTGCTCTGCTGTTTTAAAAGCTCTACTTCTAAAGGATTTGTTTTTAATACCATTAATTTCAGATTATTTCCAAAAAGCAAGTCTTTTGAAAATGCTTCTACATTTCTGCCATTAATATTTAAAATGTAACTGCCGTTTCTTCCTGCCTTAGCACTTGCTGCATAAACTATATCGCCGGCATTTATGTCTGCCTGCTGCATACTTGATTTATAAGCAGAAACACTTATATCCACTTGTTACTGCTCCTTAGGAGTGAGCCTTAATGCAAGCTGAACTTCTGTAATTGATATACCCAGTTCTCTTGCAATATCTATGCTTGATTTACCTGCAGCATTGAGAGAAAGTATTTTTGTTTTTAAGTCTTTTTTATTATCCTGCTGCACAACCTGTTCTTTTGGTGTTTCCTGCTTTTTCAATACTGTTTCTAAATGTATCTGTTCAGTTTTAACTTCTTTTTTCTCTTTTGGAATACCTGTAAATTTTTCACCAGAGAGTTTCTCATATCTTAATATTTTCTCATCAACTAAATCTGATAAATCTTCAAGGACTGCTTCCCTTGCTTTTATAGATGACTCTAAACTGTCTGCAAGCCGCTGGCTTTCAAGCACCATTTCATGCATATTTTCCATTATACTGTATGCTTCTGTTGGTGAAAAATTAATCAGTTTCCTTTCCAGATTCCTTATTCTTAAAAGCAGACTTATTATTAATATTATTAATATGAAATTTAAAATATAACTTAGAAGTATTATTAAAGTATTTCCCATTATTTATTAGCCTCTTTTAACATTTCTCTTTCAAGCCTGAATATACATTTTATTATTTTATCCTGAGCATCAAGACTTAAATCAGTAAACATTCCTTTATATATTATATATTCACCAGAATCCATTAATTTTTCCACACTGCATAATGATGCAAACGAAAAAAAGCCGCCGCTGTCTCTGATAGTGGTATATGCAAAAGTTTTACTGCATAATATTTCTTTTTTACAGGCAAATATAATACCTTCTTCAGATAAGATTAGTGAAAGATATTCTTCTGCACCTTCTATATTTTCTTTCGGCTTAAGAAGATGCAGTATTTCATCCAGCTTGGAATTTATATCAATTAAAAATGTTATAATCTCTCTATTTTCTACTTCATCTCTTGAAAATACTTCTTTTAAGCGCGATGCTGTAGAATTAAGCTCCTGCCTGTTAATATTTGCAGCAAGTGCTTTATATTTCAGCTCATTATGACTGTCTACTTCTGCTATGCTGAATATATGACTGAATTCTATGTAATGATTTTTAAAAAAGATATCATCAATTCTTTTTACTCTTTCAAATACTACTGTATTATCTGCAGTATTTTTCACTTTAAGGATATGTATTTCTCTATTATTATCCACTGTTTCAGGAAAAATAATAATGCTGTTTTCCTTAAAATTATCAGCCTGTTCACACTGGATAGTAAGCGGATTTAAGTTTAAAATAAACCCATATACTGCATTAATCTGATTTTCTTTTATAACTGAAAGTTTTACCCGTTTCTGCATTTTATGCCTGAATATCTATGCCGCCATGTTTTTCTTTTTTAGCTTCCTGCTGTTTTTGTTTTCTGCGTTTTTCTCTTTTTTTGCGTTCTTCTTCCATTTTAATGGACTTATCTGCAACACCAGTACTTTCTGTTTTTATAGTGCCGCTTACTTCTTTCTGCTTTTTCTCAAATTCTCTTTGAAATTCTGCCAAAAAAGCAACATTTTTCTGTTCCTGACCTTTCTGCATACTGTCCTGCATCTGCTCAGGAATATAGCTTCTTGATACTACTGTGGATACATCATAGGGAGTTGACATAGAGCCTCCTTTTGAGTGTTCTTTTATTTAATATCGCTTTTTCTGTGTAAAACTTAACTTATTATTATAGACTATATTATATAATATAATCAAAATATTTTTAAACAGCAAGTATATAAAATTTCAGTATAGTATAAGAAACTGTGTGATGTAAAAAGCCCAGAGAATTCTCTGGGCTTATATTATTTTTTCTTCATATAGATTATGCATGTACCTGCATTTTTCATTGTAAAATCTTCTGAGATTTTATTCAATGTTTCTGAGTGACCAAGACAAAGATATCCTGGCTCTGTAAGCATATTATAGAAGTTTTTAATTGTTCTTTGTTTGCCGTCCATGTCAAAATAGATAAGAACATTACGGCAGAAAATAACATCTACTTTGCCAATAAGGCTTGTAATTGCTGGAGTTGTAATATTGCCAGTATTAAAGCGTACATGTCTTTTAATGTCTTCTTTAATAAAATAGCTTTGCCCCTGCACATCAAAGTTCCGCATAAAATCAGCAGGGACACCTCTAAAAGATGCCTGTCTGTATTCACCTTTTTTAGCTAATGCTACAACTTCAGAGTTAATATCTGTTGCAATAATATCTATTGATGCTTTATCAAATAAACCTGCATTTTTGAGCAGTATTGCAATAGAATAAGGTTCTTCACCTGTTGAGCATGGTGCAGACCACACTTTTATACTTTTTTTACCAGCCTTGATTAAATCAGGAACTATATTTGACACAAGATAATCAAGCTGACCTCGTTCCCTTAAGAAATATGTTTCATTAATAGTAACAAGGTTAATTAATGTATCAAGCTCCTGCCTTTTTTTGATATCATATTTTAAGTAATAAATATAATCTTTAAAAGTAGTAAAGTTAAGGTCCGCAAGTCTTTTTGAAAGCCTGTTTTCAAGCAGGTATTTTTTGTTTTCTGCAAACATTATACCTGAATTTCTATAAATTATATCCTTTAACTCTACAAACTCTTGGTCATTAATTTTGATTGAATTTAAAAGCATAACATCTACTCTCCAATTTCGCCTATGATATGCTCAAGGATATATTTATTAGTTTCATCTTTAAGTCTAGCTCTCAATAAACTATCATAGCCCACTGGTTTCTGCTCAAGTATAATATTTACTGCTTTATACCTGACAAGCCAGCTTTCGTCTGTATTATACAACTTTATAGCAGCAGTTAATGCAACAGGGCCATGCATAAGGTTTAATGAGTTTAATGCTTCTTTTCTTATATCCTCGTTTGCATCATCCAGTTTTGATAATAAAAACGAAGGGTCAACACCTTTACATTTTCCTAATACTTCTATGATTGCAAGCTTAACATTCTGCTCTACTTTATCATAATAGCTTTCAATTTTTTTGATAATGCTTTCATCATCTATACCAGCTAATGATTTAGCAGCAAAAAAGCCAACCCAGTTATCACTGTCGCCAATTTTTTCAACAAGTGTTGAAGTAAATTCACCACTGCCGCGTCTTGATAAACCAGAAGCAGCCGCCTCTCTTAATGGTATAGAATCATCATCAAGTAAACCAAGTAATATTTTACCTACACGCTCATCTTTAAATAATGCTATTTTTTTAGCAAGCTGAACACGAACAGCTTCATTTTTTTCTTCTTTAATTGCATTTGATAAATATTCAAAAGCCTTATCATCATTAATAAGTGATAAAGCATATATTGCAACAAGACGAATACGCTCATCGCTGTCATGCAGGTATTTAGCAAGTTTTTCAGAATCAGTATCATCAGAAAGCAGTGCAATAGAAGCTGCTGCAGCCTCTGGTACACCTATCTCTTTACTTGTAAGGTAGCTGTAGAGCTGTTCTTTAGAGTGAGTATCGCCTATCCAGCCAAGAACTAATATAGCTGCAGATTTAACACTTGCTTCATTAGCATTAAGTGCCTTTCTGTATATTTCTATATTCTGATAATCCTGTGCTCTGCCCATAGTAAGTAATGCATATTCTACAAGCAGCGGATTACCGCCTTCTATGATTTCTATAAGTTTATTTTGTATTTTTTCATCATAGTTAGCTGCTAAATATTCTGAAACAGTGCCTGCTTTTTCTGTATCTAAAAATCTTTCAAAAAGAGCATCAAGTGGATATGATGCAAAATCATCTTTAATTACAAATAATTTTTGAAGATTAGTAGACTGCAGCACCTGTGCTATCTGGTCACAAACATTTAAAAGCTCAATGTTTATTTTCCTAACCATAGCTAATTTTTTAACAGCAACAAGCCCTGCTAAAAATTTACTTTGTATATAGGAGCATTTATATAAATCAATACCTATCAATACAACTTCACTGTGTCCTTCAACAATATTGCATACTTCTGAAATATCAGATAAGTCGTTATCAGGGTTTATATGAGCTTTAAATACTCCATTTTTAATTTCGTATTGTAACTCACCCATAATCTTAACCTATTGCAGCTGCTTCTGTATCGTAAATTTTAAATACTTTATCAAGCCCTGTAAAAGAGAACATTTCTCTGATATCTGAGTTCATATCGCAAAGAGATACTTCTTTTTTATTTTTGCTTGCAGTTTTAAATAAGTCTATTATTTCTCTTAAACCAGATGAGTTCATATATACTACACTTTTGAAAGATAAAACAACAGCATTGCCTTTATCAAGCAGTGTGTTTATTTCTGCTTTTACCTGTGCACCAGTTTGTGCATTAATTTCACCTTCAAGGTATGCTACATTCTTTCCGTTTACATTTTTAATATTCATATCATATCCTCCTGACTTTATTAATATGACTATTTATTTTCAATTTCTTTTTCTTTTTTATTTCTTTTGATTACAAGTATTGTAATATCATCTTCAAAAGGTGCTCCAGCGGTAAAATCTCTAACATCTTCCATAACTTCTTTGATAAGACGCTCTGCAGGATAGTCGCTGAACATCATCAGCTTTGATACAAGCCTGTCATAACCATACTGCTCACGCTGGCTGTTCATAGCTTCAACTAAACCGTCTGTATACATAAAGAATATATCACCTTCTTCTATATGCCATTTCTTTTCTTCAAAATTTAACCCTTCAAATGTTCCTAAAAACATACCAGAAGCTGTTATTTTTTTAACAATAAATTCTGATGAATCAAAGAAAAGAACAGGGTTATGACCTGCTGAAGCAAGATTAAACATACCATTATTAGTGTTTAATACTGCATAAAACATTGTAACAAAGTCTTTTGTATGTATATTATCACATAATATGTCGTTAACCATAGTAAGAGCATCTGATGCAGAAATTACATCAAATGTATAGCTTCGCATTATAGCCCTTGTAATTGCCATAATAACTGCTGCAGGTGTTCCATGACCTGATACATCTGCTACAACAAAACCCCAGTAGTTATTACTCATCTGAATACAGTCGTAATAGTCACCGCCTGCCTGTTCTGCAGGAATATATGTAGCACCAAAGTCATAGCCTGAAACCTGTGGAAGATTTTCCGGCAGCAGACTTTCCTGAATATGTCCAACCTGTTTTAATTCGTCTTCTATTAATGCCTGAACTGTTTTTAATTTCTCATTCATGCGTAAAAGGTCTGTATTCATTATAGACATCTGACGCTGCTTTTCTTTAATTTCTTCCTGACTTTCCCTAATATCATCAATAAGTTTGATTTCTCTTGTTGTATCCCTTAAACTTTCAACAATAAACTTATCAAATTTAGAAAACATAATTGTCATATGTTTATCATGCATCTGCCTTAATGCTTTGCTGTTATTTGTTTTAAAAGGACAGTCTTTACAAGGTTCATCAAAGCCGTACACATTGTAGCATTTTATATTTTCAAAATCTTTTTTACCAAGCTGAGAAGTTTCTTTCAGCATTTTATTGATAGTTTTAATGTTATAGCTGTCATCAACTATCATAATGCCCTGAGCCATATTATCAATAGCTTTTTCTAAAAATGTTATTTCATTATCTCTGATATTTCTTTCATGGGCTAATCTGAAATTATTTGCTTTTGATTCTTTACTTGAGTGAGTTAATTCTAAACGTTCTTTTTCAATATCTGTAATATCAATAAAAGAGGAAACATATAAATCATCAGATATACGAGTAAAGGCTGAACGAGCAAACATTCTATCCCCTTTATATGTAACAATATCTTTTATGATAACTTTTGTGCCTGTAAAATCTTTATTTTCTGCTATAGGACAGTTTTTGCATGGTTTATTATATCCATGTATCACACTATAGCACTTTCTATTAAGCATCTCATCAGGATGTCTGCCAGAAATTAATGACACTCTGCCGTTTGCGAATTTTATATTAAATTCACTGTCAACTGCTATAATGTATGAATCAAGACCATCAAAAAGCCTTGTTAATGTGTTTAAATCCATATACCCACTCTGTAATATACTTCTTTTACTTATTTTATAATTACTTGATTATACAAAAAAGATTTTTATTTTACAATAGCAAGATTTAATTTTTTTTAATTTTTATCGCTGAAATACTGGATAATATAACTATTTATAAGATGATTGTTTCAAATTCTTATGTATTTAATAAAATAATACTCTTTTATTATCTTGTAAATTTTAAAACAATCATAATAAAGATAGCTGCAATACTGAATACTGCTGCATACATTATTAATTTTAATGCTACTTTTTCAGAAGTAAACATTAAATCTGATTTATAATTTGCAATTTCTTCATCTACATTATCAAGTTTGCTCATAATTTCTTCTATTACTTCTCTATTTTTCTTTAAATCATCCTCTGCTTCATATTCAATAACATTACCTATATATATTATTGTATATTCAATTAAAGAAAAAAGAGCATTTCTTAGATATACAAACTGATATGTAAAAGTATAATATGGAGTTTTTAAAAGCTCTGGAAGCAAATCATACTGTATTTTTTTAAGACGCTCTCTTGACTGTGCTGGAATATCATTAATATCTGGTATTCTGTCTATTTCATTTAATACTCTGCGTATAAGTTTATAATACTGAGATGCCAGCTCTGGAACAGCACTTGTTTTCAGCTTAATTTCACGCCTTGATACCTTGTTGGCTTTTAAGAAATTTTTAATTAATACCATAGCAGAAGGCACTTTTACTTTTTTACGCTTACGCACTACTTTAATAGAGCGTTTCATATCTATGGCTATTAATGTTTCTACTATTTCATCTGTTCCGAAAACAAAGTGATTAGAGCCTTCTAAAACATCTTTTTCTTCAGGACCCATTTGTCCGTTTGTAAAAAAGAAAAGACGAGTAACATTTTCATCGTTCATTGTTCTAAGAACATCTGTTGTAATATAAGGGTCTAAGATTTCTCCCGGTTTTACAACTTCTATCCAAACAACTGCTGCCTGGTCTTCACGGCTTTGATATGCCCATATTTCTATACGGCGTTTATTTTCTATATCTTTTACTGTTCTGTGAAGCGAGTAATTAAAATCACCCATAACTTCACTGACAAAGTTATAAAAATCAGTAAGTTTAATATTATAAAGCTGCTCGTACCTAGCTTTGCGTTCTGAATCCATATATCTCTACTCGTCTGTTTTTAAGGCTGCCTTTTTTACCGCTTTTTTCTAAAGGATAGCCTGTACCTAAGCCTATTGTTTTTATTTTATCGGCATTATATCCTTTTTCAATAAGCAGTTTTTTTATGTGGTCAGCTCTTAAATATGATAACTCATAGTTATTGCTGTATGTAGCGTTTCTGCCTACTGCCACATCATCTGCATTACCAAAAAGCACATAAGTTCTGTCTTTAGGCAGACTGTCAAATAATTTTGATATTTTATCATCAAATATTGGTGCTACATCACCAAGCTGAAAATGGATTGTTAATATTAACTCTAAATCTTTTGAGGTAGGAACAAGGTTTAAATTATCTGCCACATTTTTATTACCGCTTTCTTTTGATACAACCATACTTTTTTCTTTTAAAGGCTCTTTTTCTGCAGGTATTTCTATGGCATCTTCAAGCTCTATTTTATTTGGAATTTCTGTTTTTATATAATCTGTAGAAAGAGTATATTCATCTTTCACTCTTTCTTTTATCAATCTGACACCAATAACAGTCCAGCCGTTTAAAGCTACATTATCATATGCTTCCTGCTCCGTCATAGCCATTACTGTCATAGTAGTAATAACTTTTGACATATTATTCTCTATTTTAACTTCATACATATTCTGCTCCTCATAAGTAGCAGCATACAAATTATCTCCACCAATAATATGGTTTTTTGGGTATGTTGCGAGGAACAGGACTGTGAACAAGGCTATTACTGTTATTTTCTTCAAGATTATAATCCTTTAATGCCTGAGCCATTTTTTCATCAGGATATGTGGCAATTACTTTTAGGTCATATATTACATCATAGCCGCCATTATAATATAAAAAAGCATCAGGCGGCAGTTTTGATGCTGTTTGAAAACGAGTTGCTGCAGTGGTTACTTCATATACATAAACCCGAGCTGCAGCAACTTGAACTAATAATATTAATAATATTACAACAGTAAAACTAACCGTTGTTATTTTTTTGCGAGATAAGCTCATCAATTTTATCCACCAGCAGCTGCTGATTGATAGGTTTTTGAATAAATGCATTCATACCAGAAGCATTCATTTTTTTCCTGTCAGCAGGCTCCATTCTTGCAGACATTGCAATTATAGGTATATCATAACCTTTTTCTCTTATGCTGCGTGCAAGTCTGAAACCATCCATATCAGGCATCATAATATCGCTGATTATTAAATCAACACTGTTATCTCTTTCAAGAATATTTAATGCATCTTTAGCAGATGGTGCTTCAACAGTTTCTATCCAGTCTTGAGATTCAAGAATCTTTTTAGTAATTTTCCTATCTGTTGATGAATCATCACAAACTAATATTTTAACTGCATTTGTTTTCTTAGCTGCTGCCTGAACAGTAGAGCGTTTATTTGAAGAAAGTTTTTTAGTATTTCTAATTCTTCTAGGCATATTTTGTGCAACTTCAATTACACCTGCCACATCTAAGATTAATCTTACACGGCCGTCACCAGTAATTGTAGCACCTGCAATCCCAGGGTTTCCGCCTAAGTAATCGCCAAGTGATTTAATAACGATTTCTTCCTGTCCGATTAACTTATCAACAATAAAGCCTAATTGTTTTTCAGCCAGTGCAACAACAACTACATATATTTCATCCTGCTCAAGTTCATCAAGAGCAAATGCTTCATCAAGTCTGATAAGAGATAATACTCTGTCTCTTAATTTTAATACTTCCCTGCCTTCAAATGAGTGAATTTCTTCATTTGTAATACGAACAGTTTCTACAACTGATGCAAGTGGTATTGCGAATGTTTCACCTGCCACTTCAACAAGAAGTGCTTGAATAATAGCAAGTGTTAATGGAAGTTTTAAATAGAATGTTGAACCTTCATTTATTTTAGAATCAATAGTAATAATACCATTTAATTTTTCAATATTTGTGCGGACAACATCCATACCAACGCCACGGCCTGAAATATTTGTAATTTTTTCAGCAGTAGAAAAGCCTGGTTTAAAAATAAGAGAAAAAGCCTGTTTATCATCCATACTGTTTGCTTCATCAACAGTAATAACACCTTTTTCTATAGCTTTGCGTTTTAATTTATCAGGGTCCATACCAGCGCCGTCATCTTTAATTTCAATAACAACATGGTTACCTTCATGGTATGCTGATAAGTTTACTGTACCCATTCTTGGTTTGCCTTTTGCAAGACGAACTTCTGGAGTTTCTACACCATGGTCGCATGAGTTTCTAATCATGTGTAAAAGTGGGTCGCCAATAGATTCAATAACTTGTTTATCAAGCTCTGTTTCTTCACCTGATATAATTAATTCAATCTCTTTACCTGTATCTCTTGCAATATCACGAACAACCCTTGGGAATTTATTGAATACTTTACCAATTGCAATCATTCTTGTTTTCATAATTGCAAGCTGTAATTCTGTTGTATTCATACCTATTGAGTTTGTAGCTACTAAAAGCTGCTCAACAAGATATTCGTTTTCAAATTTATTTTCAAGTTCACCAGCAATCTGAGAAAGCATATTTCTGCTTAAAACAAGCTCACCAACTAAGTTTACAAGAGAGTCTAAACGGCTTACATCAACACGAATTGTCTGTTCAACCTGTGTTGCCTGATGAGTTGGTTTTACTGCTTCCTGTTTAGGTGCTGCCTGTGGTGCAGGAGCTGCAGCAGGCTGTGCTGCCTGTGGTGCTTGAGCAGGCTGTGCTGCTGAAGTATTTTTTGTTTTTGATGTGAGCTTGCCTTCACTTGCAAGTTTTAAGTCATTAATTACAGAAGAACAATCTGTTGAATCTGTTCCGTTTTCTATATCACTGATAATCTGTTTTGTTTTATCTACGAACTCTAAAAGAGTATCCATAATTTCACGGGTAACTACCATTTCACCTTTACGGAGTTTATTTAATATGTCTTCAGCATGGTGAGTCAGCTCCGCCAATTTATTAAACCCAAGGAATGAAGATGAACCTTTCATTGTATGGGCGCCACGGAAGATTTTGTTTAAAAGCTCCAAATCATTTTGGTTGCTTTCAAGCTCAACAAGGTCGTGGTCTAAATTTTCAATTATTTCATTAGTTTCAACCAAAAAGTCCTGAACTAATTCCTGCATATCATCATTATTCATATATTCACCTGCTTTCCTTATACACCAAATTCTTTAAGGAGTTTATCAACTAAATCTTGGTCTTGCAATATTTCTTTAGTATCTTTAAATTTATCTAAAACATCAACATCAATAACATTCTGTTTAATACCCAGTTTAATTAAAACAGATGCCAGTCTTTCTTCTAATGAGTTTACAACTTTTATACTTTCATTAATCTTGGCTTTAGTAACCTCTTTAAACTCTAAAGAAGAAACTATGTCACAGCATATATCTTGACCTTGAATGGCACACTCCGACAGTCTGTCCAGCATACCGCCAGCACGCGCATAATCCCCTGATGTTATAAACTGCCTTACAAGCTCAAGATTTTCTTTAATATCATCAATATTAAAGTTTATCTTATCCACAAATGCCAGAACATCTTCTGATGCACTTTTAGAATCATTAATTACACCGTTAAGCACTTTTTCAAAAGCAGGCAGGTCGCTGTATGCTCCCTCTATAGCTGATGAAACAGTCTGTAATTTTTTTAATGAATCATTAAAATACTGAGCTATATCATACAGCTCGCTTTCAGGCTCAACAGTAACATCTACAACATCATATTTACCTTCATTAATGTTGCGTGCTATGCTCAATAATTCATTCAGGTCTTTGAATTCGCTCATTTTATAAATCCAGTAATTTAAATACCTTTTCTTGTAATGTTTCAGGGGTAAAAGGTTTTACAACATAGTTATTAACACCGCTGCGTAATGCTGTTAAAATATCTTCTTTTGCAGCTTCTGTTGTAATCATTAATATAGGTAAATCTTTATACTCATCTTTTGCTCTAACTGCCTTAACAAAAGTAAGTCCATCCATTTCCGGCATATTCCAGTCTGTAACAATCATATCTACTTTATTTTTAGACATAACTTCCAGAGCTTCTACACCATTGCCTGCTTCAAGTATAGTTTCAAAACCAAGCTTTTGAAGCGTATTTTTAATAATTCTTCTCATAGTAGAAGAATCATCAACTGTTATAATTGAGTGTTCGTAACCCATTTAAACCTCCGCAAATATAGGTTAGTATCCTTTATATTTATTCATTATTTTTAAATATGTCAATCTTTTAATTTTCTTATACGCTCTGCTTTGCTGACAATCTCTTTAATTCTAAAGCCAAAATAGCCGTCAACAATAACAACTTCCCCTCTTGCAATTACCTTATCATTAATGGCAAGCTCAATAGGGTCATCAGCATTCTGCTCTAATTCTACAATGTTACCAGGTCCAAGTCCTAAAATATCTTTTAAGAATAATTTAGCACTGCCCATTCTAACACTTATTGGTATATCAATATCAAGCAGCAAGTCAAGATTTTTCGGTGTATTGCCGCTGCTTTCTGCAGGCTCATCATCAAATGAAATGCCGGCATTTCCAAGCAGTGCCTCAATACTGCCGTCATCTACTAAGTTATTATCCTCCTGACCGCCAAGTTTTGCTTCAATATTTGTATCACATACAAATCTGAAATTTAATTCAGCACCATCAACATCACCAGTTAAATCTATACAGTAATATTCAGAGCACTGAAAAAGAGATGATGATGTATTTTTTATAACATCTTCACTTTTAAATGAAAACTTATTACTGAATGCTTCCTCAAAAGGAACATTTAAACTGCTGAGAAGCTGAGAAGTTAATTCCTGCACAGCATCTTTTGTATCATCATCTATTTCATCTTTACTTTCGCCGTCACCTGCAAGCATAAAATCTGCAAGTTTCGTAATATCTCTTGTTCTAAAAAGCAGCCCTGTTTCATAACCGCCGTTATCTTCTTTTGCAACAACAAGTGTTTCATTTTCATAAGCAGCAAACAGCGTGTCTGCATCACATTTAACCATCTCACCAAGAGATAAATTTACTGTCCTAGAGCTTATGGCTGATAAAGAAGATGCAAATGTGGAAACAACAAGTCCTGAAAACTTTTCCAGACTTGGACTGTTAAGAAAATTAACCGTTTCTGTCATCATCCTGCTCCGTAGTTGCTCTTGTTATCTTGATAGCTTTTTTTATACCAAGAATACCCAAAGCTCCAAAAAATTTATGTTTATTACTAATATATATGTTTAAAGGGCGTTTAGCTTTTTTACTGAGAATAACAGTATCGTTTTCCCTTAAGTTAAGTATTTCCCCTATTTTTAATTTTGTTCTGCCAAGCTCTACAATTAGTGGTACATTAATATTTTCAAGCAGCTCTAATATGCGGGATTCATATTCCCCTGACCTGCCTTTTTTTGCACCAATAAGCCAGTCCTGCGAGCTGATTTTATTAAGTATAGGCTCTAAAATAAGTGCAGGCAGACAAATATTCATCATACCAGTAGCCTCGCCAAACTTAACTTCAAATACTACAAGCACAACTACTTCATTTTGTGCAACAATCTGTATTACATGGGGGCTGTTTTCACTTAATTCTTTTTTAAGCCTTACATTTGGAATAATCTGTTTCCACACATCTTCCAAATCTTTTAAAATAAGTGTAATAATACTGTCTATAATTGTCATTTCCAAAGGTGTAAGCTCACGCACATGGAAAAGAGGAAGCCCCTGCCCGCCTAAAAGTTTATCTACTATAGGGAAGATAAGTGACGGGTTAATCTCTAAAACAGCATTACCCTGCAAAGGTATCATAGAGATAATATTAAAACTTGTTGGGTCCGGCAGTGACATAAGGAATTCACCATAAGTCATCTGGTCAACACCTACAAGAGAAATATCTGTAATTGTTCTTAAAAAGCTGGATAAGTTTGAGCTGAAGTTTCTTGCAAACTTATCATGCAGGTTTCTAATAGAACGCAGCTGCTCTTTTGAAACCCTGTCTGGCCTTCTAAAATCATATACAGAGATTTTTTTCGGGACGAAATCGGGAGCATAGTCGTCAAAATCATCATCGCCATCTCCACCACTTCCGCTGCCTGTTGGGTCATCTGAAACAGTTGATAACAGGGCGTCAATTTCATCCTGACTTAATATATCAGCCATTAATCACCTTTATATAGTACTAATTTACTTACAAACTAGACACTAGTGTCATTATATTACAATTATTTTATGCTAATAGTCAATTAAATATTTTATTTACTGGTTGTATTTAATCTTATTAACAAATTTCTTTAACTTTTATTTAACCTTTAATTTTTATTTAACATGATATGCAATTCTTGCAGCGATTTCATCCAGCGGAACAATCTCATCTGCAATACCTGCTTCAACAACAGCACGCGGCATACCATAAACAATACATGATGGTTCGTTTTGTGCTATAATTGTACCGCCCATTCTTTTAAGGTTAGTTAAGCCTTTGCAGCCGTCACTTCCCATACCAGTCATAATTACGCCTAAACATTCTTTGCCGTATAATTCTGCAATAGAGTCTACCATTACATCAACGCCAGGAATATTAAACACATTACTTGGCTCTGTTGAAAGTTCTGTATAAACTGATGGACCTACTTTTTTAAATTTTAAGTGATATCCGCCTTTTGCAATATATACAACATTTGGCTCTAATTTTTCTTTACCTTGAGCTTCTACTACTTCTACTTTAGATAATGTATTAAGCCTTGAAGCAAGTGACTGAGTAAAGTTTGGCGGCATGTGCTGAGTAACAACAACAGGTACACCTAAATCAGCAGGAAGTAATGGAATTACTCTCTGCAGTGACTGTGGGCCGCCAGTTGATGTTCCTAATGCTACCACTCTTTTTATACCTGTTTTATTAACAACAACTCTTTTTGAGCCGTCAATATTTCCGTTTTGTGCTCCATGAGCAAAAGGTGTAGAAACATGTGGAGCTTGAGCAGCAAACGAACCTGATAATCTGTAAGATGGAGTCTGCTGCTGTGGCTGAGAAGACGCAGAATGAGTTAAAAGTCTTACAACACCTTTATTTTTTGCAAATTTTCTAATTTTATCTTTTAATCCTCTTTCAATATCTGCTCCGCCGAATGATTGAGAATCTTTTGTCATAAAATCAACAGCACCTAAATCTAATGCTTTTAATGTAGCGTCTGCCCCTTCTTTTGTAAGTGAGCTTACCATAATTACAGGTGTTGGATTATTTTTCATAATGATTTCTAAGGCTGTAATACCATCCATTGTAGGCATTTCGATATCCATAGTAATAACATCTGGGTGGAACTGTGCTGCCATGTCAACACCTTCTTTACCATTTTTGGCAAGCCCTACTATTTCAATATCAGGTTCTCCTGAAAGTAAAGATTCCAGTGCTTTTCTCATAAAAATAGAATCATCTACAATTAAGACTTTTATTTTATTCATAAATATCTTTTAGCCTCCTTTTTAACTTCTGCATAGCTGATGTATGAATCTGTGATACTCTTGACTCTGTAATATCTAAAACTTCTGCAACCTCTTTCATAGTAAGTTCTTCATAATAGTAAAGCGTTACTACCTGACGCTCTTTTTCAGAAAGTTTATCTATTTCTTCTGCCATTCTTTCTGTAAGATTGTTTTTCATAACTTCATCTTCTGGAGTTAATCCTGTACTTCTTACAAAATCTACAAGACTTGTTTCTTCCCCATCGCCAACAGTTTCATCTAATGATAACATTTTTTCATTTTCTTGTAAACCCATAAGACGATAAATGTCTTCTTCATTGTATTCTGTATTATCTATTATTTCCTGAACTGTCGGTTTCCGTCCAAGTTTTCCTGCAAGTTCATTAACAGCTGCATCAAGAGCTTTTAATCTTGTTCTAACATTTCTAGGCAGAAAATCAAGGTTGCGTAAAGAATCTAATATAGCACCTTTTATGCGTCTTTCCGCATAAGTGCTGAAACTAACATTACGGCTTTTATCAAACCTGTCCATTGATTCTATTAAACCAATAGATGCTGCAGAAAAAAGGTCATCAACATCAACACTGTCAGGCAGTGTACCTTTAAGCCTGATTGTCCATGACTTTATCTTAGGCAGAAATTCTGCTACAATATTCTGCTTTTCTTCTTCACTAAACTTTTCCACCTACTGCTCCCTGAATTAAAGGATTTTCCAATAGTTTTTAAGTATTCTTGCAAGGCTGTTTGTTAATACTTTTACAACATAATATACAATAAAAAATAAAACAATATCCCTTGCAAAATATGTAACTTTCAAGTCTGGCACCAATAGTACTTTAAATAAAAAAGATGCCATCATAACAATAGATGCGATTAATATAGGATAATATTTAAGAGATGTAATCATTTAAATACTCCTTTAAATAAATCATACACATTGGCACTTTTTTGTTTTTCTACAGGCGCTCCAATAAAGCGTCTTGCACAATCCTGTATATCTTTTGAAAATGCTGTTTTTGGGTCTAATATACTAACAGGTTTTTGAGCTCTAATAGCTTTGCGGACATTTTTATCATCACGAAGATGACCTAAAAGCCGTAAATCCATATTTAAAAACTTAGATGCAACATTTTTAAGGCTTGCAAAAACATTGTCTGAGTTTTGTATATCATCCACCCTGTTAAAAACAACATTAACAAGTTTAATATCGTAAGTCTGCTTAATAACTTTCATAAATGCATAAGCATCAGTAATTGCTGTAGGCTCTGGCTGAGTTACTACAATTATTGTATCCGAAATTGAACTGAACCTGACAACAGAATCAGAAATACCTGCACCAGTATCAAATATTATAAAATCATATCTGTCATCAAGAGTAATGAAAATATTAAATATTTTATCAAAATCTTCATCAGATAAATGAGCAAGCTCCATAAAACCGCTTGAGGCTGGGAAAACATCAAAGCCATATATATCTTTTTTCAATATATCATCAATAGTTGCTCTGCCTTCTAAATATTTTTTTATTGTAGCAGTTACTGATAAAGATAACATAATATCCACATTGGCAAGCCCTAAGTCTGCATCAAATACAAGAACTTTCTTGCCAAGATTTGCCAGCTGGCACGCAAAGTTAACTGTAAAGTTAGTTTTACCAACGCCACCTTTTCCACTGGATACAGAAATATAATGGCTGTTTCTGTTAGCTTCCCATGCTCGTCTTCTTAAAGTAAATGCCTGATCTGTCATTTGTCGCTCCATAAAGTAGGTATTTCCTGTAACATTCTCTTAGCAATTTTCCTGCCATCTGGTATTTCCATATCATCAGGCACATTCTGCCCTGTCGTAACAAGCAAAAGCGGCAGCTTTTTCTTTACAGGAATATTTATAAGCGGTCCAAAATATTTCGTTTCGTCCAGCTTTGTAAAAATAAGATAATCCGGCTCTAATACCTCATATCTTTCAAATGTATCATAAAGCTCTATATGGTTTGATGCCATAGAAAGCACTAATGCTGTAGTAATACGGGAATCAACCTTAAAAAAGTCCCTTATGCCCGCTATCTGGCTTGTATCAAACTGACCCCGTCCCATAGAGTCTATCAGCACACAGTCATATTTATCTTTTACTTTAGTAACAACTCTTAAAAGTTCTTCAGGGCTTGTAGCAACATAAAGGGGCAGATTAACTATTTCTGCATAAGTCTTTAACTGCTCAACAGCACCTATTCTGAAATTATCAACAGTAATAAGGCACACTTTTTTGCCGTATTTTAATGTCATAGTTGCTGCTATTTTTGCAATAGTAGTAGTTTTACCAACACCTGTAGGGCCTGCAAGAGCTACTATTTTATTCATCATAACATCATAATAGCTTTTTTCTACAGGTATAAGTTCTGCCAGCTTATCTATTGCTATACTTTTTATCTGAGCAGAGGTTGCTTCCTTGCCCTCTATCCTTGCTTCAATATCTTTTAACAGCCTGTAGGATATTATATCATCTACACCGTTTTTTAAAAACAGTGCATGATAATCTTTTAATTTTGCAGGTAAATCTATAACTATATTATCGGATATATTGCTCTGCATATTAGCAAGCTGTTTTTTAATATCTCCTATATCCTCAAGCAAATCAGTAAATTTATCAAGCCCCACTGCCTTAATTACAGCAGCCATTCTTTCTGCATTTAACTCTGCCTGAGTTTTAGCCTGTTCCTGCTGTTTTTTAATATCCTTTTCATCATCTTCATACTTATGATGCTTTACCTGTTTTTTAGGTGCAGGCTCTCTGTAATCTTCTTCATCATCAATAGGGGGCATATATGCTGCAGGTATTTCATCATCTTCTATAACCTGCCGTTTTCTAACAGGCGGTGCATAAAATGATTCATCATCTGTAATACCTGCTTCTGCCATTGCTTCTGCTAAATAATCATCATGCATATCATAAGTATTTTTATACTTTTGATGTGCATAAGGACCATAAGATGCACTTTGTGCTGCCGGCTGTTTTTTTACAGGCTGCACTGCCGGCTGCTGCTCTGTATATACCGGCCTTTTAACTGGCTGTTTTTTTACTGTTTTAGTAGTGTATGCAGAAGGATAACTTTCATACCCATAACCACTGCCGCTTTGTGATGATGTTTTCTGTTTATTAAGAGGTATACCGTCATACTCTACTGCAGCAGTAACCTCTAAAACAGGGCGGGCAAAAAGTCCAAAATTATTGCTTTTCATTACCTTGCGTGTAGATAAAATTACAGCATCAGGACCTAAATCCTCTTTTATCATACGCAGTGCTTCTTTCATATCTGATACTTCATATTTTTTTATCTTCATATAAAGATAAAGCTCCTTTTTAGGATGCTGCCGCCCCTTTTATACAATACTTCAATATATAGTATAGATTAATATATTAAGAAATGCAACAATTAGAAATGATTTTTATAAAATTTCTTTTCTGTAAAATACTTGCACTTTTATTAAAACCACATAAAAATTCATTGTTTATTTATAAAAATCAGTCTTTTTGTATATTTTTTTTAGATTTTTTTAGCTGTATTATACCGTCAGCAGAGTATATTATAAGACCTGCCCATATTAATACAAATGTAATAAGCATATTTGCACTGAAATATTCATGATACACAAATACTCCCAGTAAAAATGCTATAGTTGGTGTAATATACTGCAGAATACCAAGAGTGCTTAAATGCAGAATTTTTGCACTGTATGAAAAACCAAGCAGTGGAAGTGTAGTAACTACACCGCCGCATACAAGCAGAAAAGTGATAAATGAATCTCCCCTTAAAATCGCGCTTTCACCAGTTGAAATAAGGTATAATACATATATTACAGAAGGCACTGAAATAATTAATGTTTCCACAAACAGACCTGTAACAGCACTTGCAGGAACAAGTTTTTTAATTATGCCGTATGTGCAGAAAGTAACAGCAAAAAATAAGGCAATATATGGCACTTTTCCATATATTATAATCATATATATAACACCTGAAAAAGCTAAAAGAACTGATAATTTTTGATATTTATTTAATGCTACTTTAAATATAATGGCTGATGCTGCCACATTTAAAAGCGGGGTAATATAGTTACCCATACTGCTTTCTAATATTTTATCATGAGCTACTGCCCATATAAAAAGCCCCCAGTTGCAGGCAATCAGTATGCTTGATAATATAAGAGGCAGTATATTTTTAGGATTTTTTAATATACGGATAACTTCTCCTGCCTTTTGAGTTACAAGCACTAAAACAGCAGTTAATACTAAACTCCATACAGCACGATGAGCTACAACTTCTAAAGGATTAACACTGGAAAGCTGGTGCCAGTATATAACTAATGCACCCCATATTAAAAATGAAAAAAAAGCAACAATAAATGCAAATGTTTTTTTATCCATAAAAAGAAACAACCTGTCTAAAACTTAATAATATCAACTTGCGAATATTATTATAACTTTTTATTTCATTTAGCAAGTGTTTTTATTTTTGGCTTATTTACTATTAGATAGTTATAATTATTCTTATAAAAAAATGAGGATAAGGCAGTTTCTATTTACTGCTTCAAACAAAAATATTTATTTCCGTTTCATTTTTTTTACAAGTTCTTTATCTTCCTTTGTTACCCTTAAAGACTCCCTAATTTTCTGCAGGGTCTTATTATATGTAAAATCATCAAGGCTGTTGTTATTAAGATATGATAAAGTATAATCTCTGTATTTTACAAACATTACAGATATAAGCCAGGCAGCAGCCATCTGAGAGTAATATTTATCAAACTTTTCTGTTTCTAATATTTCTTTTATGTTATCAAGATATTCTTCTTTTATAAAATTAAAAAGCATTACTATCATAAATCTTGTTTCATATTCATTTTTAGAATATCTGTATTTCATTATAAAATCATATACCTTCTTTAATTCATCATCTGAACATTTAAGAGTAGATATTACAATATCACAGCCAGACCAGTCATATATTTCAGGTACATATTTTTCAAGATATATTAATTTTTCTTCCAAAGGAAGTTTAGAGGAAAATATCACTATACCTTTCAGCAGAAATTCTTCATGGGTTTCTATAATATAGTTATCAAGAAAATCTTTTACATCGCCTTTTATAATCTCTTTTGAGAGTTTTCTTAAATAAGGTACACGAACACCAGTAACATTTTTAGCCTGCGGCGATATTTTTAAAAAAAATGCTGCATTTTTTTCATCATAAGCTGACTGCAGTTTACTTTTTATCTCATTTAAATCCATAAATTAAACCATAAAAAAAGCGGTATAAGCATAACCTATACCGCTTGAATTTTACTTATTATTATTTGCCAAGCAGCTCTTTATAAACCTTGCCGCTTTCTTCTAATATGTTTGCATGAAGGCTGTTGCCGTGAGCATCCATTGTAACAATTACTGGGAAATCTTCCACATCAATTACCCAGAATGCTTCTGGTGTGCCAAATTCTTCCATCATGAAAACTTTTTCTACTTTTTTAACTCTTGATGCAGTTAATGAGCCGGAGCCGCCTATTGCATGCAGATATACTGCACCATGCTCTTTTAAGCCTGCAAGAGTTTTAGGTCCCATACCGCCTTTACCAATTACTGCACGAACTCCATATTCGCCAATAACTGTACTTTGGTATGGTTCTTCTCTTGATGAAGTAGTAGGCCCTGCAGAAACAAATGACCATTCGCCTTTTGCATCCTGCTTAACAACAGGTCCGCAGTGATATATTACCGCATCTTTTAAATATTCCCTGATAAAATCAGGTTTTTCTTCTACCATTAATTTATGAGCAGCATCCCTTGCTGTAACTATTCTGCCTGAAAGTAATACAGAATCACCTACTTTTAATGATTTGATAGTTTCTTCTGATATTGGAGTAGTAATTTTAAGCATAAGTCACCTCGCCGTCTTTAATAGTCATCATTTTTCTTCTATTTGCCCAGCACATATAAGCAATAGAAACATAGAATGTAGCAGGGTGACGGTGCTGATAACCAATAAATACTTCAAGTGCTGTAGTTTTTCCGCCAAAGCCCATAGGACCTATGCCTAATTTATTAATATCTTTTAATACATTTTCTTCCAGTGCTGCAATTTCAGGGTCAATATTTCTTTCGCCCATTTTTCTAAAAAGCTGCTCTTTTGCAAGAATATGTGATAATGCTCTGTCGCCGCCTATACCTACACCGATTATACCAGGTGCACAGCCCTGACCTTGAGCATTATAGATTGCATCAATAATACATTTTCTTACGCCTTTTAAATCTCTGCCTGCTCCAAGAGTAATATCCGGCAGTCTATATTGTGTGCCGCAGTTTTCGCAGCCGCCGCCTTTCTGCATAAAGCGTATGCGGGTATAATCTTTATCCCACTGATGAAAGTGAATATATGGTGCATTTGTACCAGTATTATTGCCACTGTTTTTACCAGTAACAGGGTCAACCGCATTTGGACGAAGATATTGTTTTGCAGTAGCCTCTTTAACAGCTTCCTGAATAGCTTCAATATATACTTTTTCTTCTCCGCCAGCTTTATAGTCTACATAAAATATTAATGCACCAGTATCCTGACATATTGGTGTAGACTGCTGCCTTGCAAGCATAATGTTTTCAATAATAGTATTTAAAGCATTTTTTGCAGGGCTGCCTTCATCTTCTTTTGCTGCAGCATCAATTATTGCTTTTTCTACATCTGTAGAAAGGTTTGTAGATGATAAGCGAATCATTTCTAAAATCTGTGTTTTCAGCTCCATATATCCCTCTCTATATTTATTGCTTTATTTAATTAATTATAACACTAATTTATTATTTATTCAAGCACCTTTCATTATTTATACTGAAAATATCTGTTTTTATAAGTCCTAGTAAATATGTATTTTAAATGAATTATCAATAACTTCTTTAATATAAAAAAATTATTTTTACTTTTTTTAATTTTTTATTAGACTATTTTATCAAGTTGGATTAATATAGTAGTTGCAATCGGAAGATATTGCTAAAATAAAATTGCATTATATTAAAGTCTAAAAGGAGGCTTATTCTATGGAATTTAAAAGACCTAAAATCGCTCTTATTGGCGGCGGACAAATCGGCGGCGTAATGGCACAAATTATTGCAAAAAGAGAACTTGGCGATGTTGTTATGCTGGATATCGTTGAAAACTTACCACAAGGTAAAACATTAGATATTTCTGAGGCTTCTAAAACTGACCATTTTGATGTTTCTGTTACTGGTACAAATGATTATAAAGATATTGAAGGTGCAGGCGTTGTTATTGTTACTTCAGGTGTGCCAAGAAAACCTGGTATGAGCCGTGATGACCTTTTAGGCATTAACTCTGGTATTATTAAAACTGTTGGTGAAAACATTAAAAAATACGCACCAGATGCTTATGTTATTGTTATTTCTAACCCACTTGATGCAATGGTTACTCTTATGCGTCAAGTTACAGGTTTCCCTGCAAATAGAGTTTTAGGACAAGCTGGTGTTCTTGACTCATCTCGCTTTGCTTCTTTTATCGCATGGGAATTAGGCGTGTCTGTTAAAGATGTAAGTGCATTAGTTTTAGGCGGCCACGGCGATACTATGGTTCCACTTGTTAGATATGCAAATGTTGCTGGTATCCCTGCTCTTGAACTTTTTGAACGCAAATACGGCAGCAAAGAAAAAGCTAAAGAAGTTATGGATAAAATAGTTGAAAGAACAGCAAAAGCAGGCGGCGAAGTTGTTGCATTATTAAAAACTGGCTCTGCTTTCTATTCTCCAGCTGCCTCAGCTATTGAAATGGCTGAAGCTATCATTAAAGACCAAAAAAGAGTTTTAGCAGTATGTGCATATCTTGACGGCGAATATGGCGTTAACGGCTACTATGTAGGTGTTCCTGCAGTTCTTGGCGGAAAAGGTGTTGAAAAAATCGTTGAATTAACTTTAAATGCTGAAGAACAGGCTCTTTTTGATAACTCTGTTAATGCTGTTAAAACATTAATAGAAGATATGAAAAAATTAAACTTATTATAATATTTATGCAGCTGTCTTTTACAAGGCAGCTGCCTTATTACCAAACTAACACATTAATTTTCTGACTTATTTTAAAAATTCCTACAAATCTCCACAGTTATATGCATAAATTAATAATGTAAACCCAACAGCTGATGCAAATAAAAAATAAATCACAGCATAAAGCATTTTTTCTTTTAATCTTTTATTATACATATTTATTATATATGTGCCTGTTAATGTAAAATAACCAGCACTGGCTGGAAGTACTGCATAAAAAAGCACACCAAACAGATAATTTTCTCCACCACATATATGAGCAGCTGTTTCAACAAATTTGAGCAGAGGATAACCTGCACCAATAAAAACTGGAAGAAGTGCAGCAGAAATTATAGACAGACCTATACGCTTATTTGATTTCTTTTTATAGAAATATATACCTAAAATAATCAGCAGCAGTATAAATAAAGGATAGAAATACATATTATATGTATCTGATATATTATAAACTGATAAATGAATAAAAATACTTAATGCAGCTGCAGGAATTGCAGCAGCCGATGAAGTAATAACAAACAAAGCTACTGATAATAATGTATTAATTATAGAATTAGAAAATGATAATTTACTTTGCAATTTTCCACCAAAAAATTTGTAAAGATTTTAATTATTTAAAATTTATTTTGAAACTATATAAATAACACATTCAAAATATTATTTAATAAGTTGAACACATACTTTATTGTATCCTGCTGTAAGCTATTTGCTTTAGTTCAACAAAAATTTATAAATTATTACATAAAAAAGTGCCGAAAAAATAATTTTCAACACTTTATATTATTTAAATACACTGTATATATAAACTATGCTTCAGTTTCATCTTCTGTAATATGATGGTCATGTTTATAGATTTTATCAAGAATTACTGCAATTGCACCATCGCCTGTAACATTTGCTGCTGTGCCAAAGCTGTCCATAACAATATATAATGCTATCATTAACGCATTTGTTTCCTGAGAAAAACCAAGCACTGCTGATAATGGAGCAAGGGCTGTCATAATCGCACCACCTGGAACACCAGGAGCTGCAACCATTGTAACTGCTAATGTAAATATAAATGCAGAATACTGAGAAAATGATATTTCCATACCAGTTGTATAAATAACTGCCAACGAACATGCTACTATCTTTAACATAGAGCCGGGCATATTAATTGTAGCACAAAGTGGAATAACAAAGCTGGCAATAGAGTTTCTTACACCATTTGATAAAGTAGACTCTAATGTAACAGGAATTGTTGCAGCCGAAGAAGATGTGCCAAGAGCTGTAATATAAGCAGGCATCATTCTTTTAAGGAGAGTAAGTGGATTTTTCTTTGCTACAATACCAGCAATGCTGAAAAATATTAAAAGCAGTATTACTGTTAACACAAATATTAAAATAATAATTTTAATAAATACTACAAGCACTTTACTGATTTCACCAACATAAGTTATGCTCATAAAAATAGTTAAAATATAAAGTGGAAGTAATGGAATAATAACTGATGAAATAATTTTATTTATAATTATTCTTAAATCATCAACAACATCCATGATTTTTTCTGTTTTTGTAACAGCTAAGCCAAAACCTAATACAAAAGCAAATATTAATGCTGATGTAACAGACATTATTGGCGGCATATCTATTGTAAAGTATGGTTTAATAACACTTGATACATCTGCATCTGGAGAAATAAGTGCTGCACCATCAAGCATAAATGGATAAAGTAAAGATGTAACCCCATAAGTAGAAAAGCCAGAGAAAAGCGTAAAAGCATAAGCCATTGCAATAGTAATAAGTAACAGTTTACCAGCATCCCTTCCAAGATGACCAATACCAGGTGCTACAAGCCCTACGATTAAAAGCGGAATAATAAAACTGAGAAAATTACTAAAAATAGAATTAAAAATCATCAGTATTTTTGCAATTACAATACCGCCTGAAAATAGACTTAACACAAGCCCCAGTGCAATACCAAGAATTATTGCTATAATAATTTTAATAAGTAAGTCTGCCTGAAATTTTACAGGCATTTGAGTGGATTGATTTTCTAAACTCATAGTATTTCCTATTAATAATTTATTTGCACGCAAGCATACCTTGAAATATTAAACTAATAATTATTATTTGTAAATAATTAATTAAAATATCATTATAAAATATATTTTAAAATATACTAATAAAACAATCAATCTTTAATTGTTCGGACTAGGATTTTAAAACAATTAATATCCTTGCAATTATTTTAATAACATAGTAGAATATCTAATAATATATTTTTAAGGTGTTTAATGAAAAATATTCTCAAAAAAGCAGCATATATTATTATAATTCTTTTAATTATATTTATTTTACTTTCTATATTTTTATACTTTTTTACAAGGCATCATCTTGATTTTCAACCAGAAAATAAAGATATTGAAAAAATTGTTATATACGGCGATGTCCGCTCTGGTTATTTAACCCATATTAAAATTGCTGATATGATTTATCAAGAAAAACCTGATATGGTTATTTTTACTGGTGATATTGCATCAAACAGCAGAAATTATATTCATTACCTGCAGCACACTATTTTTGAAAAAAAATTATGGGATAACGCGGAATATTATCCTGTAAGGGGAAATCATGAGTCTACATACTGGCTCTATGATGCATTTTTTGAGTTACCAAATAATAAGTCATATTACTCTTTTGATAGAATGGGTATGCATTTTATTGTACTTGACTGCTGGAATGTTTATGTTCCCCTTGAAAAAAATCAGCTTGAATGGCTTAAAAAAGATTTAGAAGCAAATAAAGGTAAACCTATATCAGTTGCTATGCATGTTCCTCTTTTTACATCAGGCAAATATGAGCCCTATAATGAGCCTGACTTATTAGAGCTTTTTGATAAATATAATGTAATGTTTGTTTTTTCTGCCCATGTTCATTCTTACGAAAGGTCATTGTATAAAGGCACAAACTATATTGTTACAGCTGGCGGCGGTGCTCCACTTTATCCTGTTACAAGAGATAACCCTTATAAACAGGTAAGAGAAAATGTTCACCATTATACTGTCCTTACAAAAGATAATGACACTTACACTTTAAAGGCTGTAGATATAAACGGCAGTATTATAGATACTGTTAGTTCTTCATTAGAAGATATAATAAAAAATAAGGGAAAATAAGATGATATTAGATGTTATGTTTGTTGTATTATTTATACTTTGTGCTGTTTTTGCACTGATTTTAGTTGTTTATTTTCTTGTCCGCCACAGACTTAATTTTAACCCTGCTGATAAAGATATTAATAAAATAGTAATATATGGTGATGTACGGTCAAGCTATAAAATGCATAACCATATTGCAAATATGATAAAAAAAGAAAATCCTGATATGATACTTTTTACTGGTGATATTGCTTCTAACAGCCATAATTTTCTTCACTATTTAATATTCAGTATTATAGAAAACAAGCTGTGGAAAAAATGCGAATATTATCCTATAAGAGGAAATCATGAATCAGAAATATATCACTATCAAATATTTTTAGATTTACCTAAGAATAAAACTTACTATTCTTTTGACAGAATGGGTATGCATTTTATTGTGCTTGATGTGGTTGATGAAAGCATACATACAGAACTGATTACATGGCTTAAAGACGATTTAGAAAAAAATAAAACAAAAAATATCAGTGTAGGACTTCACTATCCGCTTTTTACATCTGGCAAATATTACCCATACCATGCTCCATATTTACTGGAACTTTTTGAAACATATAATGTAATATTTGTATTTTCTGCCCATGTTCATTCTTATGAACGCTCTATATATAAAGGCACTAACTATATTGTAACAGCTGGAGGTGGTGCACCACTTTATCCTGCAACTATTGAAAATAAATATAAAGTATGCAGAGTTAATGACCACCATTACTGTGTTATGACTAGAAACAATGATGATGAATATACTATAAAAGTAATAGATAAAGACGGCAATCAGATAGATGAAGTAACCTCATCTAAAGCAGCAATGATAGCAGGCAACTTATGCACAGATATTTAAAACTTCTTTATGCTGTTTTAATAGGACTTGCAGTATTTACCATTATCAGACTTATAATTTTTACTGTTTATTATGATTTATTTAAAGAAAGCAGTGCCTGGAGTATATTTTTAGCAATTCTTCACGGCATCCGCTTTGATACATCTATATTTCTAACAATAATTGCACCATTTATTGTGCTTCTGCTGCTGCCTGTAAACTCAGAGAAATACCAGAAAATTATATACTGGCTTATGTTTCCAGTGTATGCAGTAATCACTATATATCTTGTAATTGATGCAGTATATTTTGGATATGTTTCAAGGCATCTGGCAGGGGAGTTTGCTACACTTGGCAACGATTATGAATTTATATATACAATGGCAAAAACTTACTTTTATATGGTGTTTATTGTATTAGCCATAATTGCAGTGTGCGGTTTTTTCTGGAAAAAATTTGTTGATATTAAAGTAAAAGATGTAAATACTTCTAAAAAAGGTCTGCTTAAATCAGCACTTTATTTTGTACTTATAGGCGGCATTGTATTTATATTTATCAGAAGCAGTTTTGATATTAAGCCAATAAGTACAATCAATGCTTTTGTAAGCGGCAATAATGCTCTTGCTAACCTTACATTAAATGGATTATTCACTTCACTTAGATATATGACAGAAAATGAAGCAGTATCTAAAGATATATACTCATTTTATGATGATATGCAGGCTCATGATTTTATTCTTTCATTAAAACATACAGACTGTACTCATCCTTTTACTGAAATTAAAAAACCGAATATAGTTTTTATTCTTCTTGAAAGCTGGAGCAGTTACTATGTAGATGCTTTTTCTGGTTCTAATATGCAGCTTACACCTAATCTAAACAGGCTTGCATCAGAAGGAATAATGTTTATGAACCATTACTCCCCTGAAAGACGCAGTATATCTGCTATACAGGCAATATTGCTGGGTATCCCGCCAATGGATAATATTCCAAAACTTGGCTTTGGTCTTGAAACTATTGCAGGAAGCGGAAACCTTGCATCAAGCCTTAGTAAAAGCGGCTATGATACTATATTTATACAGTCATCAAAAAGAAACTCTTTCTACCTTGATGTTATTGCAAAATCAATAGGCTTTAAAGAATATTATGGTATGGAAGATATTAAGCAGATATTAGATTATCCAGACTATAAAGCATCTCAGTTTGGCTGGGATTATGAAACATATATGAAACTTGCAGAAGCTCTTAAAAATAAAGGTAAAAACAATCCGTTTTTTGCATTTTTATTTACAGGTACAACCCATGTGCCTTATGCTGAGCCTAATAAAATTAATGTAAAATTTCCACATGATATAAACAGCGAAAACGGCTTTAAAAATACCCTTGTATATGCTGACTGGAGTTTAGGCGAATTTATTAAAAAAATAGAAAATGAAGAATATTTTAAAAATACAATATTTATTTTTACAGCTGACCATGTGCTTGGTAATTTTGAAAAACAGGAATTTCCAAATGATTTTAAAGTACCCCTTTTAATATGGTCGCCAGCATTTAAAGATAACAAAAAAATTACTGCAACTACTAACCATGTAGATTTACCGCCTACTATTTTAGGACTTGCAGGGCTTAACAATAATCTTTCAGAATATATTGGTGAAGATATATTCTGTAAAGATAATAAAAGCTATAGTGTAATACATACATGGGGTTCTGCAGCAATTATTAGAAATAATGAATGGCTTAAACATTCATTTAAATATATGCTTGAAAGTAACCCTAAAGATATGGAACAAAATGAAAAAGATTATTTATCTAAAATACTGCTTTCATATTATCAGGAAAGTTACAATATAATGACAAAGGGGAAAAAATAATGCGTGCTTTTATAGGATTTGAAATACCAGAAAATATCAGAAGTTTTTATGCCTCATCCTGCAAATCACTTCGCAAAAGTGCTGAAATGTCTTTTGTTCGTCTTGATAAAATGCACATAACACTTGCATTTTTCCCTGATTTGCCAGAAACATATATAAAGAATATAGAAGATATTTTTAAAGATTTAAAGAGAGAACAGTTTGAAATAAAATGTGAAAATATTGGACTTTTTAAGAGAAAAGGTATACCATCAACTATATTTATTAAAATAATTTCTGATGAATTAAATATATATAGAGAAAAACTTCATCAAAAATTAAAAGAATTAAATATACCTTTTGATGACAGAAAACCATATACACCCCACATCACTCTTGGAAGAATAAAAGAAGTAACAAGTGAGCAGGATTTTACAAGAAGTTACAGATATATCGCTCAAAATTTTAAGTCATCTTCTTTTATGGTAGATGCTGTTCATTTATTCAGCAGTGATATGATAAATTATAAAATAGAAGCAAGCCAAGACTTTATTAAAATATATTCAGAAGAAAGTGAAGATGAAAATACATGTGAAAACTAAAAAATACAGTTTAATTATGTGTCTGCTTTTAGTTACTGCTGCAGCTGCATTTTATTTTGTATTAAATATGTTTTATAATATTGCTTTATCTCCAAAAACTGATAAAGGTGCAGTGTTTGAAAGCAATCATAATTTACCTACACAAATTTATGATATGACTGATATTATAAACGATAACAATATATTTAAAAATAAAGCTCAAATGGTTAAAATAAAATCCTTTGATAATTTATCTATAAATGCCTATAAACTTTCTCACAAAGAACCTTATGATAAATGGGTTATTATTAGCCACGGATATATGCAGCAGCCTTATCAGCTGGGGCATGCAGGCTTAAAATTTTTTACAAATGGCTATAATGTACTTCTTCCCCATATGCGTGGCCATGGGGACAGCGAAGGCTCATATATTGGCATGGGATTTCATGACAGCAAAGATATTATGAAATGGATTGATTATATATTATCACTTAACAGCCGTGCAGAAATAGTTTTATATGGAGTTTCAATGGGGGCAGCAGCTACAATGATTACAAGCGGAGAAACTCTGCCCAGTAATGTAAAATGCTTTATAGAAGACTGTGGATATACTTCTGCCTGGGATGAATTTACATATCAGCTTAAAGCAGTATATGGTCTGCCCTCATTTCCTATTATGCATGGTGTAAATGAGCTTGTAAAAATTCGTGCAGGATATGACTTAAAAGATGCATCACCTATGCAGCAGGTGCAGAAATGCACAAAACCAATGCTTTTTATTCACGGGAACAAAGATAATTTTGTTCCTTTTCAAATGGCAGAAAAATTATATACTGCAGCCACATGCCCTGAAAAAGAGTTATTTATCACTCGCAATGCAGGGCATGCAGAATCATTTAAATTATATAAAGATATCTACTGGCAGAAAGTTTTAGATTTTGCAGATAAATATACTAAATAGCCTATTTTTCATTTCTTGCTGCAAAGTCTACTTTAAATTTTTCCATAATCTCAATAGATACATCAAATTCTTCTATCAGTTTTCTTATTAAGCTGCTTAATACAGAATAAAGTTCTTTATATTTTAAGAGAAGTAAAACATCTCTTTCTGGTCCGTCATCCTGTTTATATTTAATGCTGTTTATATCCTGAAGTATTTTTATATAGATTGACTGTACATAATGCATTAAAATTAAATAAAAATCTTTTGTAGCAAATTTACTTACAGTATCTTCTATTATTTTCATATTTGCTTTATATGTAGTGTAATCATCACCTGCTGGTTCCACATCTGTGCGTCTAAGTATTTCTTCCACTATGGTACATTTTTCTAAACCTTCATTACATATACCAATAGTTTTATTGCAGAATTCTTTTGCATTATACAGTTTTTTTAATGTTTCTTTTATCTGCCTTTCTTTTTCTTTACTTTTTACCTGTTTTAAATGTTTTTTAATAACAGCAGTAGTGTTAATATCTTCTTTTATATATTTATCAATTGCTTCCTGAAATGTCATAATCTGGGTGCCGTGTATTTTTGCACCACCTTCTGTCGCATTTATTGCAGTGCCTTTATATGTGGCAATATCTCTTTCATAGTGAAGCAGGAACTGTTTATATACCCGTCTTGTTTTAACTGTTGGCTGATAGTTACCTTCTATTTCAATAAGCCCAGTTTCATTTGATTTTGCATTACCATAGTGGAAGCCTGCTGCGTGGCTGACTAAATCATTACTCAAAGATAAATCCTGCCCTATCATAATGATAGGGTCACAGCCTAAATATTCTAATATTTTAAAAGCCATATTACCAGCTGATGGTCCAATATCTAATATACCTTTTTTAATATCAAGCCATTCAAATGTTGCAAAATTACGATAAACTATAATTTTTTCACCAGGGAAATTTGCATAAGTTTCTGGAACTACTACAGGACATGCAGCTAAATAAGAATCTTTTACATCTTCTTCTGTTAGTCCCTCAAAAAGATATGATGTTTCAATAACACGCTCTAAACTTGTAACAAGGTGAGCAGGCGGCAGGTTATGGTGTTTTAAGATTTTCACACTTCCATCTGCTGCGCATATTACAGCCTTTTCTCTAAGCCCTTCTAATAATTTAACATTTTTATCAAGAGATGGGCCAGATGCTACAACAATACCTGGTTTTCCTTTAAATACATCTTTTAAATCAGCAATACCTGGATAATCAATAATAGTAGGAATATTTCTTAAAGTATATTTTATACCTAAAAGACTGTCATAAGGGTCATTACCATAAAGCAGAAGAACCTGATTTATGGCTTCTTTCACCATTTTTAAAGAATTTAAATAATATTCTTTATTTGCACCAAAAGAAACTGGCTGCTCTATAACATTTATAGCTTTTAAAAAATACATATTAGCTGTCATATTAAAAAAATTAAACATAACAGGATAAGATAATCTTATATCTTCGCAGCCTGCAAAATAAACATTAGGGCTGTTAATTAAATCTGTACAATTAACTTTACTGAATGTAGTCTTTAAAAGCTCAGGGTCTCTTTCAATAATTAATAACCTTGCTCTAGGACACTGTCTTATATATTCATGAGCCTCATAAGAAAGCCCAAAACCTAAAAATACTGCCACATCAGGAACATTTAATTTTCTTGATTTTATATCCTGCTCAGCAACACGGTATGGGTCTATATTATTATAAAAATTTTTATTAAATTTTACATCAACTATAGAAGGAAGTTTATCTTTTCTTTGAGATGGTGCAATTACATACCTGCCTGTTAATTTGGTATTATCAACAATTTGAGCAAGTCGTGGGTTGCGTTTTGCAAGTGCTTCTATATTTTTCTTATAAGGCATATTATTCTCCTTAATCTATTAATTCTTTTTTTAATGGTGTATTTGCTTTTATATCTTTTACTGCTTTTCTGCCTAATATTTCATTATAATATTTTGGACTTATTCCTAAATTTGGACGATATGAGCCGATATTTTCAGAAGTAAAAATATCGCCTTTTTTCATATCTTTTATAACATAAAGGCTTCGCATAAAGTGCCTGTTTTTCTGCCCTGCTAGGCTTATTTTATAATCTATTTTTCCAAGAGCTTTTTCAACTGTTCTAATATCATCTACAAGCTGCTTAAACTCTTTTTCATCAAGAGAAAATGCAGAATCTGGTGAGTTTATTGATTTATCAAGTATAAAATGCTTTTCAATAACTTTTGCTCCAAGTGCGACAGATGTTACAGCTGTAATATTAGAAAGTGTATGGTCAGAAAGACCAGTAATACAGTTAAAATCTTCACTCATCTTTTTTATCATTAAAAGATTTGCTTCTTCTATAGGGGCAGGATAACTGCTTGTACATTTTAAAAGTATAATATCATTATTTCCTGCATTTCTGCATGCATTAACTGCATCTTCTATTTCATTAAAATCTGCCACACCTGTTGAAATAATAACAGGTTTATTTTTTTTAGCAGCATATTCTATTAAAGGCAAATCATTTATTTCAAAAGATGCTATTTTATATGCTGGTACATTTAAGTCCTCTAAAAAATCTACTGCAGTTTTATCAAAAGGGGAAGAAAAAAATATAAGTCCAAGCCTGTCAGCAGTTTCTTTTAATGTTTTATGCCACTGCCATGGTGTATATGCTTTATCATAAAGCTGATAATATGTTAAGCCGTCCCATAAAGAGCCGCCTTTAATAATAAAATTTTCATCATCAGAATTTAATGTAATAGTATCTGCACGGTATGTCTGCAACTTTACAGCATCTGCTCCAGCACGAGCAGCTGCCTCAATAGTCTTAACAGCTAAATCAAGGCTGCCGTTATGGTTTGCTGAAAGCTCTGCAATAATAAAAGTTTTTTCTTTTCCTATTTCAAAATCTGCTATTTTCATATTAATGCTTTTCCTGCCAGCTCTTTTACAAAAGTATCATAGCCTGCTGATTCAAGCAGGTATATATATTTTTCCTTGTCTTTTAAATAATGTATAGAGCCTGTACCCTGCTGCTTATATGATGTAATTTTATTATTTAAAATATCTTCTGCATTATCTGCAAAGAGCTTTACAATTTCCTGTATCAGCCTGTCATAGCTTGTTTTAAGTGTATCATTTTCTATATCATCCTGCACTTTTTTCTGCAGAATAATATCTCCAGTATCAAGTCCTTTATCTATTTTATGGATTGTAACACCTTTTGGACTGTTTTCCAAATAACTCCATAAGTTAGGGTCTGCCCCTTTATTATATGGAAGAAGTGATATATGCATATTTATAATTTTATCAGGAAATAAGTCAATAATTTCCTGCCTTATAATATGTCTATAACCAAAGCTGATAATAAAATCATAACCTTCTGTATCATCTTTGCTTAATTTATCAGTATATATATAAGTATCATGCCCACTTGATAATAAAAAATCATTTATTAAACTGCATTTTTCCCCTAAAAGCAGTACTTTCATTTATTATCCTCTATTATTTTTTTTGCATTATACATACTGTTTAATTCTAAGAGCTTTACAGCTTCTGCAAGTTCTTCTTCTCTGTTTTTAAATACATATTTCTGATATATATTATTATTTAATGCTTTAAGCCATGGATTTTTTTCAAAAAGATTAACTATATCTTTATAATTAAAATCATCTCCAAGCATAAAATAAATTAAATTCATTAATGCATAATCTTCATAAGTATCAACAGTAATGCGGATATCTGAATAATTTTGTCCGTTTTTTTCAAGTACATCTATTTTAGTATAGCTGTCATTTTTTCTTGCATGCCATGTTACATGCTCTCTGACTTTTATATCTTTTTCTTCTCTGTCTGTTCTTTTTAAAGCATCAAAAGTAATAACTTCAGTATCAAGTCCATGTGGAAAAGTTCTTTTTTCTACATTGGATACATAGTCAACTGAAGAATTTTCATGAATATTTATACATTCTTTTATTACTTCATAATCTATACAAGGGCAGTCTGCAGTAATGCGGACAACTCTCTCTATACCATATTTTTCGCAGGTCTTAATATACCGCATAAGTACATCTTCAAGGCTGCCTCTGAATACCTGTGCACCATATTTTAATGCTTCCTGCTCTGTTAAATCATCTTCTATATTATCGCTTGTAGCAAGAATAACTGTATCGCATGCTTTTTTTGCACGCATTATTACTCTGCCAAGCATAGATATACCGCTTCCTGCAGGAAGTTCCATTAATATTTTATCTTTCAGCCTTGTAGATGAACGCCTTGCCTGAATAACAATACCTGTTTTCATGATTATGCCTTTAATACAGTATTAATTTTATCTATTACAAAATAAACTTCTTCATTAGTTAAAAGCGGATAAACAGGCAGAGAAAGCTCACGCCTGTAAAAATCATAAGCAAGGGGCGTATCTTTATAATTAAAGCCTAAATCTTCGTAATAAGGGTGCTTGTTTACAGGCATATAGTGGATTTGAGTAAATATATTATTTTCTTTTAAATAATAAAATACTTTATCTCTTAACTGATTATTTTCAAAGACTACTGAAAATAAGTGATGAGAGTTGCTTCTGTCACTATATCTTTTCTGCATTTTTATTTTACTGCTGTCTTTAAATGCTTCATAATATATATCTGCAATCTCTAATCTTCTTTTTACAAAACTATCTAATTTTTTAAGCTGGCTTATACCTAAAGCTGCCTGAATATCTGTCATTCTATAGTTATAGCCTAAAAGCTGCATTTCATGATATGTGGGGCTGTCTGGTATATGTTTAAAATTAACTTTTTCCATACCATGACTGCGGAATAATAAACATTTTTTATATACTTCTTCATCATTTGTAAGAACAGCACCGCCCTCTGCTGTAGTAATGTGCTTTACTGGATGAAAGCTGAAAACTGCTGCATCAGAATAGAGACAGCTTCCAGTTTTGCTGTTTTTATAATAACTGCCTAATGCATGACATGCATCTTCTACTATTTTTATATTATGATTTTTTGCAATTTTACTGATTTCCTCCATATTACAGGTAAGACCTGCATAGTGGATAGGGGTAATTATTTTTGTATTTTTTGTAATAAGTGGATTTATTTTATTTTCATCAATGAGAAAATCATCTGCATTTATATCTGCAAACTTAACTTTAGCATTTAAATAAAGGGCTGCATTACTTGTGGCAGCAAAAGTATTAGGACATGTAATTATTTCATCATTTTCTTTTAATCCTAAAGCAGCATAGGCAGTATGCAGTGCAGCAGTACCAGAAGATACTGCAACAGCATATTTTGCACTGGTATATTCTTTTAAAGCATTTTCAAAAGCAGGAACATATTCACCTTGAGTGATAGCTGGCGATTTTAATGCTTTTATAACTTCATCTATATCATCTTGATTAATAGTCTGTCTGCCGTAAGTAATTTTATTCATCTTACTTTGCCATATCATTAATTTTTTCCTGCACTTCCTCTGCCATTTTGCGTAAAAATTCAGGGTTTATTTTTTCAGGGTTATTATCACTTGAATAGCAGAAACCTTCTGGCAGAACTTTGCCATTAAATCGTTTTGAAGAATTTTCCCAGTTTCTAAATTCAGGCATAATTCTATAATGGTCATCAAATTCTAATGTATGGCGGGCATCATCGCTTGGTATCATTACTTCATGCATTTTTTCACCAGGTCTAATGCCTATATCTTCTATTTTACATTCTGGTGCAATAATTTTTGCAAATTCTTCCATAGTAGCAGATGGAATTTTTGGAACAAATATTTCGCCCCCTTCCATTTCATAAAATGCTTTTATAACAAGCTCAATAGCCTGCTCTATAGTTATCCAAAACCTTGTCATCTGTCTGTTAGTTATGGTGATAACACCTTTTTTCTTCTGCTCTAAAAATAAAGGCAGAACAGAACCGCGGCTGCCAAGTACATTACCGTACCTTACAACGCTGAATCTTGTAACTCTGCCGCCTGCATAAGCATTACCAGCTACAAATAATTTATCACTTGCAAGTTTTGTAGCACCATATAAGTTAATAGGGTTTGCAGCTTTATCAGTAGATAATGCAACAACTTTTTTAACACCTGCATCAATAGCTGCTTCTATTACATTTTCTGCACCTATAATATTTGTTTTAATAGCTTCAAAAGGGTTATATTCTGCTGCAACTACCTGTTTAGATGCTGCTGCATGAACTATGTAATCTACACCATAAAATGCACGGTTTAATCTGTCCCTGTCTCTAACATCGCCTATAAAGAATCGGAGATTGCCTATATTTTTATACTTTCTTTCCATTTCATACTGTTTAAATTCATCTCTGGAAAAAATAATAATTTTATTTGGCTTATAGTGTTCGGCAATATATTTTACAAACTGTTTGCCAAAAGTGCCTGTACCGCCTGTAATTAAAATATTTTTCCCATTAAACATATATACATCTCCAAAATTAACTTTGTTTTACTGAAATCACATGCTTATTACTGCATATTTTTTCAGAAAGCATATCTGCCTGCTGTTTATTTGTAACCATAACAACAAATTCCATTTTTGCTGTACCATCACCGTAATTTTTTATATTCATTTCATAAATATTTAAGCCCATATCTTTTATGATAGTGGATATTTCAACAAATACACCAGGCATATCTTCAAGTATTGCTTTATATTTAACAGGCATACTTAGTTTATTAGAACTATCCCACTCTACATCAACTATTCTGTCTTTATTGTCCTCTAATTTAGCAATATTTGGACAATCTGCTTTATGTACAATTATTCCTCTGCCTGTTGAAACATATCCTTTAATAGCATCCCCTGGAAGTGGTGAGCAGCATTTTGCGGTTTTTATCATCATATTATCTACACCGCTTATTTTAAATGGCTCTGCTTTCCTGTTTGATGCCTGTTTAACTTCTATTTCTTCTTCTTTTACATCTGGTAAAAAAAGATGTAGCAATTTTCTTGCCGAAATTTGACCAAACCCTACATGAGTTATTAATTCTTCAAGATTATGCATTGAAAATTTATCAAGAGCTTTCTTTAAATTCTGCTCATCTGCTATCACTTCGTCAAAATCAAGACCAGAATGTTTAAACTCTTTATTTAAAAGTTCTCTGCCTGTTAAGATAGCTTTTTCTGCATCTTTTTTCCGTAAAAATGCACTAATTCTTGAATGAGCTCTGTTAGTTTTTACAATGTTAAGCCAATCTTTTCTAGGCTCTTGAGTTTGTGATGTTAATATTTCTACTTTATCACCGCTATTTAATTTTGCCTTTAATGGTGCAATTCTGCCGTTAATTTTTGCACCAACACATGTATGACCAACCTGAGAGTGAATAGCATAGGCAAAATCAATAGGTGTTGAGCCTACAGGAAGTTCTACCACATGGCCGTGCGGAGTAAATACAAATATCTGTTCCTGGAATACATCTTCTTTAATAGCATTTACAAACTCGGTAGGTGGTTTTTCCTTATTATCATCTTCTAATGCTTTTCTTAGCCATACAAACTGTTTATCTTCTTTAGGGTTAAATATACGGCCCTCTTTATATGCCCAGTGAGCTGCAACCCCTTCTTCTGCTATTTTATGCATTTCTTTTGTACGGATTTGAAATTCTACCATCATGCCGCCAGGTCCCATAACAGTAGTATGTATTGACTGGTACATATTGGCTTTTGGGTTTGCAATATAGTCTTTTATTCTATGCGGTATTGGTGTCCATAAAGAGTGGATAATACCAAGGGCGGAATAACAGTCTGATTTTGTATTAACAATAACACGCAGAGCCAGTAAATCAAAAATATCTTCAAAGGATGTGCCTTTTTTTATCATTTTAGAGTATATGCTGTAAAAATGTTTAGGTCTTCCTGATATTTCCCCTTCAATATTTGCTTTCTGCAAAGCAAGTGAAATAATATCTTTTACTTCGCTTAAATATTCTTCCCGCTCGCCCCGTTTCATTTTTACTTTCTGGTGTATTTCATAATACATTTCTGGATTTAATACACGGAATGCTCTATCTTCTAGCTCCCATTTTATCCAGGCAATACCAAGCCTGTCTGCAAGTGGAGCATAAATATCCATAGTTTCTCTTGCTATGCGTTTCTGCTTATCTTCCCTTAAGCTCTCAATAGTCCGCATATTATGCAGTCTATCTGCAAGTTTGATAATAATAACCCTTATATCATCGCTCATAGAGATAAGCATTTTTCTAAAGGATTCTGCCTGTTTTTCTTCTTTTGACTGGAATGGTATTTTACTGATTTTTGAAACTGCATCTACTAAAAATGCAACTGATAAGCCAAACATTTCCTCTATTACTTCATAAGTAGTATCAGTATCTTCAATAGTGTCATGCAGAAGACCTGCAATAATACAGTCCACATCCATCTTCATTTCAGCAAGAATATAGGCAACATTTAATGGGTGGGAAAGATATGCCTCCCCACTCTGCCTAATCTGCCCTCTGTGCTGCTGGGCTGCATAAACATAAGCAATATTTAATTTATCTATCTGGGCTTCAGGATTATTGCTTAAAACTTTATCCTGAATATCCATAAGTCTGATTGTTTTTTGAATACTCATAAGCAAATACCATACAAATTAATATGTATTATAAAATGGAATGATAGAAGTATCAAGTGATTTTAAAAATTAATTTGAATTTTTACCCTTAAAATCTAAAATATATAAAAGATTTAAAAGTAGAGCCAAATAATGGCATGATACATATTAAAAACAATAATAAAATCATCAAACTACTTATACCTGCCATAGCTGTTTTTTTAACACTGCCTGCATTATTAAAAATAATCTGATATTTTGAACGTAAATATGGGAAAACAGGAGTTGATAAAATAATACCTGCAATTAAGGCAATAATATAATCTCCTGCAAATGCATTTAAATATACCATACTTTCTTTAATATGTTCTGGATAAAATCCAAATAATGACTTATAATAATTTACAGCCTGTTCAAATGTATTTGCTCTAAAAAGCACCCATCCAAACATAAACATTAATATAACATAACAATGTTTCAATACTGATGGCAATTTCTCTATGAGTTTAGGAAACATTTTTTCAAGAGTTAAGAAAAAGCCATGATATAACCCCCATAAAACAAACATTATACTTGCACCATGCCATAAACCACAAAGAAAAAATACAATAATTTGATTTATATAACTTCTAAATTGCCCTTTTCTATTTCCTCCAAGTGGTATATATACATAATCGCGAAACCATGTTGATAAAGATATATGCCATCTTCTCCAAAACTCTTTTACACTTTTTGAAATATATGGATAATTAAAATTTTCTGGAAATTTAAATCCAAGCATATGTCCAATTCCTATTGCCATATCTGAATAACCAGAAAAATCAAAATAAATCTGCAGTGAATAGCTGATAATACCTAACCATGCACTAAATGCTGAAAGTTCTCCATTTGGAACAGCAAAAGCAGCATCCGCAACTCTACCTAATGTATCAGCTATTAATAATTTTTTAGCAAGCCCCATAATAAATCGGGAAGCACCATTGCTAAATCTTTCAATAGTAATATTTCTATATGTTAGCTCTTGCTCTATATGAGAATATCTTACTATTGGACCAGCGACAAGCTGTGGAAAAAGTGTTATGTAACTTGCAAAATTGATAAAGTTATATGTAGCTTTAACTTCTCCTTTATATACATCAATTAAATAGCTGATGCTTTGAAATACATAAAAACTTATACCAAGTGGCAGTGCAACTTCAACAATAGATTTGATTTTTTCATTTTCAGACAAAAAGAAATTTACTAAATCAAGTCCTATTAAATCCATAAAAAAATTATAATATTTAAAATATCCTAATATTGATAAATTAAAGATTATACTTACAATAAGAACTATTTTTTTATATTTTAACTTATTTATTAATATTCCAGAAATATATGTAATAAATGTTACTGCAAGCATTATATAAATATGCTTAGGCTCTCCCCAGAAATAAAAAAGCAGACTGGATAAAAGTAAAAATAAATTTAAAATTACAAACTTATTACTTTTTAATGAATATAAAGATAAATATATTAATGAAGCTGTAAGTAAAACTATAGGCAGAAAGACCATTAAAAATATTACAGAACTAAATACCATACTAGTTTTTCTCCCTTAACTCTTTTATTTCTGCAAAAACATATTTACCATCAATATTACCAGGAATTAAACGAGCATATATAGTTTGGTTAGGATTAGATTTTATATAAAAGCTGATACCTTCTAAATTCCCCCCCCCATTAAGTTTAGCAGAAACTTTCTTACTATTACTAAAATCTTTATTGCTAGAATATTCAAGAACTGCTTTTGTTTTTTTGGGCGATTTATATCTAAAAGAAATATATATTTCGCCATTTTTATCTGTTATAAGCTGCTTATTAATGTTTACATACTTATTATTTTTATTAATTTCAATATCTGCTGAACTTATTTTTTCTGAACTGAAAACAATATCTTCAGGAAAAATAAAATTTTCATTTTTACCCAAAGCATATCTTCCTGCAATTTGAAAAATTTTATCTTTTGGGACTGCTCCAAGCATTCGTTCAGTAATAGCATAAACAAATGCATCTGCATTTATAAATTGAAGGTAGTTAATTAGATATTCATAACTTATTTTTTCATAAAGCGATGTATGCATATATTTATTAACTCCATATATTAATGGAATTATTCTTCCATTGATTCCTTTAATATTTATATTCATTCCAATGGATTTAAATGAAGAATCAGTTGATATTAAAAGGTTAATACCTCCATCATTTTTTTTATTAATTAAGTAATCAGCTATTTTAGTTTTATCTTTATTAATAATTTTATATGGATTTTCCTCAATTTTAATTGTTTTATTAAAATTTTCTTCAGCATATATAAACGGTATACTTTCATATTTATACTTACCAACACGAGGAACGGCCTCTACTTTTTTATTTTTAAAAAAGTACCCATTTTCAAAATCATTATAATTAAATTTCTTATTATTAACGCCATCTATATGCCTGGCTATTTCTTTCATAGTTAAATCTAAACCATTGTGATTATAGTGGTAGTAATCAAACCTTTTTGCAAACAATTCTTGACTTGACTGCTTAAATGTTGTAAGTAAATCAATATCTGCAAAATCATAACCATGTATATGTTGATGAACATATTCATAAAATGATGGAATATAGTGTCTTCTTTTAAACTCCAGCATCCATTGAGGCAGATGATTTTCCCACAAAGAGATTTTATCAGGGATAGTTAAATATATAAATTTACAATTATAGTAATTTGTAATTAAATTTATACCACTTAAAATATCAAGAATTGGTATAGCATCTAAACTTGGAGTGTCTAAATACCTTTTTATAAGTGGAGCAGCATATGCTTCATCATTAACACGAATAAAATAATCTGATACAGGCGAATAAAGCTTCCATGCAAAAATATAATGATACATTTTTATTATCTGAGTTCTAAATACCATATTATCATTTAAATATTTTTCTATTTGCTTTGGATAGTCTGATACAGAAGCATTTTGCAATATTTTTTTAGAAGCAAGTGCTCTATTTTCTCCTATATCTGTAGATGAAAATATATTAATATTAAATGCTGTAAAAAAAATAGGCACAGACATAATTAAGAAAAAAAGTAAAACGAAAAATATTCTCAATATTTTCATAAAATTAAATACACACCTTTTGCAGTATAACTATCTAAAAGTATCACATCTTTATTATTTTTGTCAATCAGCTTTTTTTATGTCTTTTAAGTTAAGCTGTATAGTTTTTGTATTTTTCCATGTATTATGTACAAGAGAAAAAAGAATATCAAATTTATCATTTTCTGCCATTAACGACTTATATTCTTTCATATTAAATCCAATAGCATCAAAAATAAGACCATTTTTTTCAAAAAAGCATTTTAAATGGTTTAAATCTTTGCCAACAAAAGATTCTACCTGATATTTATAAACATTTCTCATAAAAAATACAGGCTCTTTATTACCTTGACCGTAAGGTTCTAATTTTTCAAGCCACTGCATTATTTCATTTGTAATATCTTTAGAATCTATTTCTGCATCTATATATATTTCTGGTATAAAATCATCTTCTTTTAAGGAAGATTTTACCACTTCATCAAATCTGTTTCTAAATTCTTCCAGATTTTTCTTTTCTAATTTTACACCTGCTGCATATTTATGGCCGCCAAAGGATATTAATATATCAGACAAACTGCTTAAACCTTCGTATAAATGAAAACCGGGAATACTTCTTGCCGAGCCTTTATATACACCATTATCTTCAGTTAAGATAACTGTAGGTTTAAAATATTTATCAACCACTCTTGATGCCACTATACCAATAACACCCGAGTGCCAGTTATCAGAGGCTATTACAAGACCTGCCCTGTCTTCTGCATAGCGGTTTTTCTCTATTAAATCATAAGTCTGCTGCAGAATATCACGCTCTATCATCTGCCTGTATTTATTTTCATTATCAAGCTCTAAGGCAAGCTGTTTAGCTTCATTTCTGTTTTGAGTAACAAGTAGTTTTAAACTTTTATCTGAACTTGCCATTCTGCCCATAGCATTAATCCGCGGAGCAAGCTGAAAGCCAATATTTGATGTTTTCATTTTTTTAGATGATGCTAAACTTTCCACAGTTTTTTTAAGCTCATCTATACCTATACGGACATTTTCCCCGCTCATAAGCTCTAATCCATGGCGGACAAATATCCTGTTTTCATCTACAAGAGGCATAACATCTGCTATTGTACCAAGAGTAACAATATCTAAAAGGTTGCGGATATTTGGCACTTCCTGTTTAAAAAAATCATATTTTTTAAGAACAAACCTAAGAGCCATAACAGTTTTAAAAGCTACACCCACACCTGCTAATGTTTTATTAGGGTAAGTATCATCTTCACGCATAGGGTTTACTATTGCATAGGCTGCAACAGGCAGCTCTTTTGAGGGCTGGTGGTGGTCTGTAATAATTATATCCATGCCTAGCATACTTGCTTCAAGCACTTCTTCTATAGCACTTATGCCGCAGTCTACTGTGATTATAAGGTTTGTTTTTCTAGCGGCTATTTCTTTTATAGCATCTTTATTAAGCCCATAGCCTTCTTCTAATCTGTTTGGTATATAGTAAGATACATTTGCACCGCACTGCATTAAAAATATATACATTAATGCCGTAGCAGTAACACCGTCAACATCATAATCCCCATAAATACATATACTTTCATGGTCCATAACAGCTTTTGCAATACGCTCTGCAGCTTTTTCCATATCACTGATTTCAAAAGGGTTTCTTAATGCTTTTAATGAGCCGTTAAAAAATATCTCAATATCATCTGGAGATGATATGCCTTTTTTCAGCATTAATTCTGCAACAGGCTTAGGCATATTATGCCTGTAAGCTGTTTCTTCAAGCAAATTTTTATCAACAGGATTATATATCCATTTGTATTTTATACTTTTAAAGTTATTATTATTCATTTTATTATAATATATCATTTTTATAAAAATATACAGTATATTTTATTGATTTATCAATATTTTTCCAAAATTGATAATTAAGCCTGTATTTTATTTTATTATTTCATAAAGAATGTTCTATTGTCAACCACTAAAACAAAATAAGTTGACAATAATATTTTTATGTGTATTATTATCTAAAAGGTGTAAAAATGAAATTAAAAGAAAAAATACTTAATCTTTTAAATGAAAAAGAAACAGAATTTATTTCAGGCCAGTATTTAGCAGAAACTTTTAATGTGAGCCGTAATGCTGTATGGAAAGCTGTAAACAGTCTTAGACAGGATGGATATAATATTTATGCTGTGCAGAATAAAGGCTACACATTAGACGGCGAAGGCATATTTACTGGCGAAATTATTCAATCATATATTCATTCCCCTGTAAAAATAGAATATATCCCTAATGTAACTTCCACTAATGATATTATTATGGAATACGGCAGGCAGGGCATAGAAGAATTTATTACAGTTGTAGCAGACAGTCAAAGCAGCGGCAGGGGTAGAAAGGGTAGAATTTTTTATTCGCCGGATAATGCAGGCACTTATTTTTCCATACTTTTAAGACCAAATATTAATTTTTCTGAAAGCCTGTATATTACAACGGCAGCAGCTGCAGCTGTTACAGAAGCTATGAAGCAGCTTTATAATATGGATACTGAAATAAAATGGGTAAACGATATTTATTATAAGGGCAAAAAAATATGCGGCATACTTACAGAAGCACATATTGATATGGAAAGCGGCACAGTAGATTATGCTGCCCTTGGTATCGGCATAAATGTATTTGAGCCTGAAAAAAGTTTTCATAATGATATAAAAAATATTGCTGGTGCTGCTTTTTGCAGAAGTATGTTTGATAATAAAATACGGTGTGAAATTACTGCAAAAGTAATTGATATATTTTATGAATATTATAAAAATTTATCTGATATGACATTTCTAAATACATATAAATCCCGTTCCTTTCTAACTGGTAAAAATGTAACTATTGAAAAAAACGGCATTGTGCAGAAAGCCTTTGTAAAAGGTATTGATGATAAATGCAGACTTTCTGTAATGCTTGAAAACGGAATAGAAGAAAATCTTAATTCATGCGAGGTAAATTTAAGTTTATGACACAAAATAATACACGGTATGCAGCTTATACTGGTCTTTTTACTACATTAATCATACTTGGGGCATTTATTAAAATCCCCGTTCCTGTTATTCCTTTTACACTGCAGTTTTTATTTGTTTCTCTTTCTGGTCTTTTACTTGGTCCAAAATACGGCGGATTAAGTGTGCTGCTTTATGCGGCTCTTGGTCTTATAGGGCTTCCTGTTTTTACTGCAGGGGGTGGTATTACTTATGTTTTATTTCCTACCTTTGGTTATATTATAGGCTTTATTTTAGCTTCATTTTTTACAGGATTTATTTCTTCTAAAATGCAGGAAAATACAAAAAACTATATGTTTGCTTCATTCTGCGGGCTGATTATTCTACATATTACAGGTATCCCCTATTATTATATTATTTCCCACTATGTGATACAAAACACATTAACTTTTAAGGAAATTTTTCTTTTCTGCTTTGTATATACTGTGCCTGGCGATTTACTTTTATGCTTTATATCTGCCCGCATTGCTTTAAAACTTAAACCATTTATAAATAAGGGTAACAGCGATGATAAATAAATTAAAAGACAAAATTTTATCTGGTTATAATATAACTTATAATGAAGCTCTTTCATTAATAGAAACTCCATTAAATGAACTGCTAGAAGCAGCAGATGAAATTAGAAAACATTTCTGCAGTAATATTTTTGATATATGCTCTATTATTAATGCAAAAAGCGGCAAATGCAGTGAAAACTGTAAATTCTGTGCCCAGTCTGCCCACTATAAAACAAATATAAGTGAATACCCACTGCTTGATAAAGAAACCATTATAAAAAATGCTTTATATATGGCAGAAAAAGGTGTACTTCGTTTTTCCATTGTTACTTCTGGAAAAGCATTAACAGATAAAGATGTGGAAATATTAGCAGACACTATAAAAGAAATAAAATCAAAATCAAATATTTCAATATGTGCTTCCCTTGGGCTTTTAACTGATGAAAATTTCAAAAAATTAAAAGATGCAGGTCTTGAAAGAGTACATAATAACCTTGAAACTTCTGAAAACTTTTTCTCAAGTGTTTGCACAACCCATACTTTTGATGACAAGATAAATGCATTAAAGGCGGCTTTACAATCAGGACTTTCTGTATGCAGCGGCGGTATTATCGGACTTGGCGAAAGTATGCAGGACAGGATTGATTTAGCTTTTTCATTAAAAGAATTAGGAATAAAATCTGTTCCTGTAAATATTTTATCTCCAGTAAAAGGCACACCTTATGAAAATAACAAGCCATTAAGTGAAGAAGAAATATTAAAAACTATATCTATATTCCGCTTTATTCTACCTGATGCTTTTATCCGACTTGCTGGCGGCAGAGCGCTTTTATCAGATAAAGGGAAAAAAGCATTTCTATCTGGAGCTAATGCTGCCATAACCGGTGATATGCTTACAACTTACGGGATATCTGTAGATACTGATATGCGGATTATAAAAGAAACTGGTTACATTGTGGAGCTGATAAAATGAGTAAATCAATATTTATTACAGGAACAGGCACAGATATTGGCAAAACATATGTTTCTGCATTAATTATGAAACAAATGATAAATGAAAATATAAACGCCTGCTACTTTAAGCCTGTTTTAAGCGGTGCAGAAAATAAAGATGGTAAAATTTATGCAGGCGATATTGAATATGTAAAAGAAATAAGCGGCTTAAAAGAAGATACCAGCAATATGGGCTCTTTTATTTATGAATACCCTGCATCGCCTCATCTTTCTGCAAGACTTGAAAATAAACCCTTTAATATGGAAAAAGTAGTGCAGGACTATAAAAAACTTTCAGAAAAATATGAATATATTTTAATAGAAGGTGCTGGCGGTATATTCTGCCCTTTTACTGATGATTTTAAGCCTGTTTATACAAAAGAAATTATAAAAACACTTAAGACTTCATGTATAATAGTAGCAAATACAGCTCTTGGAGCAATCAATGATGTTATGCTTTCTGTATATTATATGAGAGATAAGCAGATAGATATAAAAGGCATAATATTTAATGATTATAAAGACAGCCTGATAGAGCAGGAAAATATAAAATTTATTATAAAACATTCAAGGCTTAAACTGCTTGCAGTTGTAAAACATAAAGACAGCAGTATTAATGTAGACTTTAAAAGCATATTTGGAGAATAAAATGGCACAGAATATATCACTTGAAGAAAAAGACTTAAAATATATATGGCATCCATGCTCTCAAATGAAAGACTATGAAAGTCTGGCTCCGATAATTATAGAAAAAGGAAAAGGTATATATTTATATGATATATACGGCAAAGAATATATTGATATAATAAGTTCCTGGTGGTGCAACCTTTTAGGGCACTGTAATGATAAAATAAGCTCTGCAGTAAAAGAACAGCTTGATAGATTAGAACATGTAATATTTGCAAACTTTTCACACACTGGTGCAGTTAATTTAAGTGAAAAATTAGTTAATATTGCTCCAAAAGGACTAAATAAATGCAATTTTTCTGACAACGGCTCAGCAGCTGTTGAAAGTGCATTAAAAATGAGCTTTCAATACCAATACCAAAGCGGTCATCCAGAAAAAAGAAGATTTATGTGCTTAAGTGAAGGATACCACGGGGAAACAATAGGTGCATTATCTGTTGGTGCTCTTGATTTATATGCTAAAATTTATGAGCCTATTTTAATAGATTCCATTAGAATTACTGCCCCAGACTGCTACAGATGCCCTTTTAATAAACACAGAGATTCATGCAGCACAGAATGTTTTATATATGCAGAAGCTGCCTTTGAAAAATACGGCAGAGAAACATGTGCCATTATATTAGAACCACTTTTACAGGGCAGTGCGGGTATGAGAATATATCCAAAAGAGTATCTTATTAAGTTGAGAGAAATATGCAATAAATACGGAGTTATTTTAATAGCTGATGAAATAGCAACAGGCTTTGGCAGAACTGGAAAAATGTTTGCCTTTGACCATGCTGGCATAAGCCCTGATATTATGTGTATATCAAAAGGGTTAACAGGCGGTTATATGCCTATGTCTATCACTATAACAACTGATGAAATATACTATGCTTTTTATGATGACTATAATAAAGGCAAAGCATTTATGCACTCCCATACATACAGCGGCAACCCATTAGGCTGTGCTGCAGCAAATGCAGTGCTTGATATTTTAAAGCATGATAAAGTAATAGAAAAAGCACAAATTACAGCAGAATATCTGCATAAAAAAATGATAGAAAAATTTGCAGGTCATAAAAATATTGGCGAAGTCCGTCATATTGGTCTTATTAATGCTATGGAGCTTGTGGAAGATAAAAATAATAAAACACCTTTTAGTGCAGATAAACGCATGGGATACCATATATATAAAAAAGCACTTGAAAAGGGTTTGATATTAAGACCCCTTGGTAATGTACTTTACTTTAACCCAGCATTAATTATTACACAAGAACAGCTTGATACTGCCATAGATATTGCATATAATGCCTTAATAAGTGTTCTTGGAGAGTAAAATGCAAAAGTGCAGCAGCAATGCATATAAGGAAAAGGATAAAAATAATCAGAAAAAACAAGATAAAAAAGTAATCTGTGATGGCTTTTCCTGCAAAGTGATAAGTGATGATAAAAATATAAAAAGTGATAAAAACATAATGATAGATTTAGGCATAAAATAATAATTATTATAATAAGAATGAATATACTAAAACTAATCATATACCTGTAAATAAAAAAAACTGGTAAAATTTTACATTCTACCAGTTTTATTTTTATGTAATAATATTAATTATTAAATATTATTTAGCTTCTTCAGCTGCTGCATTATCTGATGCTGTATTATCAGCTTTTGCTTCTTCTGATTTAGCAGGTAACTCTGGAGCTTTTCTTGCTTCAAATTTACTTACTGCAATTTCTTCTTTTGAATTTATACTGTTTTCATAAGCTCTTATACTAAAATCATGAGTATAATATTCTCTTGTTTCAAGATTTTTTGCTGTAACTCTTGCTATACCATAGTATGTTCTATATTCATACGGTATATTTCTATTAAATGAAAATGCATATGAACCAGTTTCTCCTCTATATATTATGTTGTTGTAACTTGGATTATTTCCATTAACTAAAAAATATTTATTATGACCATCTGCAATAGGGTCATCATAAAATTCTATTGTAACACTTGTATCCGAACTACAACTTAAATCATATATTTGCATATTTGGGAATGTTCCTGATACACTGTCGTTTTTACCCAGCTCTATAGTATAATCAAAATTATCATTACATCCCATATTGTAAAAAGAACTTACTGGAATATCATCGCTAGTAATAGTTGTACTTTCTTCTGCACAGCCTGTTGCAAATAATGCAACTAATCCAATTAATAAAACACTTATTTTTCTCATTATTCCTCCAAAATGTATATATAAATTTCCCTATCGTCTTGGTGGTGGCGGTGGTGCCGGCCTTACCTGTATATTGTATGCAGGTTCTTGTCTTGGTGGTGGCGGCGGTGCCGGTCTTACCTGTATATTATAAGCAGGCTCCTGCCTTGGTGGTGGTGCTGGACGCCTATCCACATCTCTCCTAGGTGGTGGTGGCGGTGCTGGTCGCCTGTCCACATCCCTTCTAGGTGGTGGCGGCGGTGCTGGCCTGACTTGTATATTATAAGCAGGGTATTGTGCTACCTGATGTATAATATATGCATCACCTTTGCCTTCATTTACAGGATAAGCATAAGCAACAGAAGTTACAAACAATAACATAGAAAAAATAAAAAAGACATTTCTCATGGTTCACTCCTATCAAATTACATATACACTACTATACATTTTATTTATTTATATAGCCATTATTAACAATATAGTATATATTCATATAAAATACAAGATAAAAATAGTATTCTTAATAAAAATACCAGTAAAAGTATTTATTTTACAGGTTTTATGTAATACTATGAATGAGTAAATACTATTTTACTTCTGACTTTAATTTTGGAGCAGTTCTTTCTTCAAATATACTTACTGTACTGCCGCTTCTTCTTTTGAATTTACGCTGTTATCAAATGCTCTTATATCAAAATCGTAATAATAATATTCTCTTGTTTCAAGGTTTAAAGCTGTTACCCTTGCTGTACCAAAATATGTACCTCGTTCATAAAGCATATCATGATTAAATGAAAATCTGTATGAACTGGAAGTGCCTCTGTATATTATATTTTTATAACTGGGATTTTGTTCATTTATTAAGAAAAATTTATAATGGTCCTTAAAACCATTATCATAAAAATCTACAGTAACACGAGTATCTGAATTACAGCTTAAATTATGAATAATCACATTTGGATAAGTACCCGACACACTTTGATTTTTACCAAGCCATATAGTGCCTGTGCTGTCAAAATCATCACTGCAGCCCATATGCTTAAAAGAACTTACTAAAATATCTTCACGAGTAATATCTTTAGGTGTGCTTTCTTCTGCTCATCCTGTTATAAATAATGCAGCTAAGCCTATTAATATAACACTAATTTTTTTCATAACCCCTCCAAAAGTGCTGTATTAAATAGTTAGCATTGAAATATGGTATTAAATGACTGCTTTTATAATATCCTGTGGTGTTGTACTATATACATTATTACATACACTGTCTAAAACAGCTTATTTTATTGTATATAAATTTATTCTGTCAGTACAAAAATTTTGTATATACAATAAAAGCTGAAAAATATAAAAAAAGAAAAGTAATATTATTTTTCATATACTATTTATATACACAGCTGCATAGCTATAATTTTATAAATAAATATTAGCAGTAATAAAAATATTAAATATATATTAATTATACTTTTAATATTATACTATATTATTGCTTCCCCTTTTTCCTGCAGTTCTTTTGCATATACTTCTATTTCTTTGCATATTTCATAGTCATATAAATTTTTTAAATCTTCTGCTGATTTTGTACCCATTATTAAGTCAAACATATCATTATCATACATTTTTGTAAGCAGTTCATTTAATCTGACTAATTTTTCATCGCTGTAATTATCTTTTACCTTTTCAGCAATAAATCTTTTCATTAGCACTTCATTTTCAAGAATTGCCCTTCTTGCACACTGGAAATATGCTTTTTTATAAAGTGGATTTTCACTCATTTATATTATTCTCCCAATGCTTTTTTTGCCAGTTCTATGCCTATATTATATGCTTTTTTATTATTTTCAGCAGCACGAGCTGGGAAGTTATTTACAATTACATCTAAAAGCCACTCATGTTTTACAATAGAGCATATTTCATTTACTGCTCCAAGTATTGCAATATTTGCAGATACTGCACTTCCTAATTCTTTTGAAACAGCAGCAATTACAGGCACATCATAAGTTTTATGTTTTTTATTGTCATATTCATGCACCATTGTAGTATCTACAATCACTACTGCATTATCTTTTAAATCAACTGCATATTTATTATATGCTTCCTGTGTTAATGATATAACTATATCAGGGCTTACTATTTTAGGATAATTTATTTCATCATCACTAATAATTACTTCTGCTTTGCTTGCTCCGCCTCTTGCTTCTGGACCGTATGACTGGCTCTGCACTGCATTTTTACCGCCTTTTATAGCTGCAGCCTGAGCAAGTAAAATACCTGCTGTAATAATACCCTGACCGCCAGAGCCTGAAAATCTAATATCATATCTCATTATTTACCTCCCTGCTCCAGCGTAAAACCAGTAACTTTATCATAATTTTCCACATATTCATTTTTACTTGTATCTTGATGCAGAATACCGGTAATAAACTTGCCTTCTAATTCTTCTGCACTCATATTCTCTGCCATTTTTGCTGTAACTGCATGTTCTTTCTGCCATAAAAGCATACTGGCAGGTGTTTTTTGATTATTTTTTCTTCCAAAGCCTGTTGGGCATCCTGTAATAATTTCTACAACAGAAAGACCTTTATGAGAAAATGCTTCTTTAAAAAGTTTTTCCATAGGCAGAGCATGGTATGATGTACTTCTTCCAACAAATGTTGCACCAGCTGCTATTGCCAGCTTACATAAATCAAAATCAGGCTCAAGCATACCAAAAGGTGCTGTTGTTGCCTTCGCCCCTGCTGGTGTAGTTGGAGAATACTGACCACCTGTCATACCGTATATGTTATTGTTAAAGATGATTACTGTCATATCAATATTTCTTCTGCATGCATGTATAAAATGGTTGCCGCCAATAGCACTCATATCGCCATCGCCCCCAAGAGCCACTATTTTTAATGCAGGGTTTGCAAGTTTTATACCTGTTGCAAAAGCAAGACTTCTGCCGTGAGTTGTATGCAGTGTATTAAAATCAAGATAGCCAGGCAGACGGCTTGCACATCCTATACCTGAAGCAATAACTGTTTCATCTTTACTCCACCCCATATCAGCTATTGCCCTAATCATAGATTTCATAATTATTCCATAGCCGCATCCTGGGCACCATATATGCGGCAGCCTGCCTTTTCTAATATATTCTTCATAATTATAAGCCATTACATCGCCTCCACTGCTTTTTCTATTTGTGCAGGTGAGATAGGCTCACTATCTACCCTGTATATATGTTCTACCTTACATCTGCCACCAACTGCCCTGCTTACTTCTCTGACAGTCTGGCCAAGGCTTAATTCAGGCACTAAAAATCCTTTGACTTTTCCTGCATATTTAAGAATATCTTTATCTGGGAAAGGCCAGATAGTTAATGGTTTTAAAAGACCTGCTTTTATGCCTTTTTTCCTTAAATTAAGCACTGCATCTTTTGCCGCTCTTGCAGAACTGCCAAAAGCAAAAATAATATATTCTGCATCATCGCAGTGAAAATGTTCTGTTAATACAATATCATCATAATTATCTTCTACTTTTGATAAAAGCCTTTCTTCCTGTATACCTATTAACTTAGAATTATTTGTTGGAAAGCCGTATTCATCATGGTTTAAACCTGTTACATGATAGCGGTAGCCTTTACCAAATGGTGCAAGTGGAGAAACTATCCTGCTGTTATCATAAGGTTTGTATTCTTCTGTACTACATGTTGGCATCATTCTATCTATTACTTCTAATTCCCCTTTTGCAGGAATTTCTATTGCTTCTCTCATGTGTCCTATAATTTCATCTGATAATATAATTACAGGCATACGGTATTTTTCTGCCAAATTAAATGCTCTTACAGTCTGGCTGAACTGCTCATAAACTGTTGACGGAGTAAGAGCAATACATGGATGGTCCCCATGAGTGCCCCAGCGGGCCTGCATAATATCTGACTGTCCAGGACCTGTTGGAGTACCTGTTGAAGGGCCGCCTCGCATAACATTTAAAACTACACATGGCACTTCTGCCATATAGCCGTATCCTAAATTTTCTAATTTTAATGACATACCAGGACCGCTTGTAGCAGTAAGTGATTTCGCACCAGCAAGGGATGCACCAATAACTGCAGCCATTGCACTAATTTCATCTTCCATTTGAATAAATCTGCCGCCGTGAGATGGAAGCCATGCAGCAAGACGCTCTGCAACTTCTGTTGACGGGGTAATAGGATAGCCTGCAAAAAACTTACAGCCTGCATATAATGCACCTAATGCAACAGCATCGTTGCCTTGTAAAAATTTACGCTCTCTTTCCATACTATAACCTCGTTACTTCTATTGCAAAATCAGGACATCTTAACTCGCACTGCATACAAGCCGTGCATTTTTCTATATCTGCAACATGTACTTTAAAATCCTGCATATCAAGTACCTGTACAGGACAAAGCACAACGCATATTTCGCAGCCTTTGCATCTTTCTTTATGTATTTTTATTTCACTTTTTGCCATAGCACAACCTCATATTTTAAAAATAGATATGCTTTTTTCTATTATATTCTTTTTTAAACTTTTGTAAAGTAAGTAGTGGATAAAAAACAACAAAAATCAGTTATTTATTGCACAAAAAATACATTACTTATTTTTCTCTATTACAGCTTTAATATCAAGTGGTTTTGCATGAAAAAAAGCTGATGACACAATAACATCAGGCATAGCTTCAGCATACTCTTTTATATTGCCTTTATTGATACCGCCAGCTGCAAGAATAAGCATTTTTGGATTTATACTGTTTCTTTCCTTTACAATACTTTTTATTTCATCAGGGCTTAATTTATCAAGCTGCAGACCGTCAATAAAATCATAATGAAGTGCTTTTAAACTGTCCTGCATATTTTCTGTTTCTAATATTATCTTTTTTTCCACCATTTTATGATTTGATGATTTGATTACTTTTTCTAAATTATCAAGTCCGCCGATAAATTCTAAATGCTGTTTAAAAATAAGCACAGTTTCTGAAAGCCCTAACCTGTGAGCAGAAACACCGCCTGCCTGAAATGCAAGTGTTACAAGCTGCCTTGAAAGGGGCATAGATTTCCTTGTAGCTGCAAGCACTATGTTTTGATTTACTGAATGAGCAGCATCCACCATTTCTCTGCAAAGAGTTGCAATACCTGAAAGATATTCTAATGTATTTAAAGATACTTTCCAGCCAGTATGCAGTGCAGCAGCATTTCCTTTTGCCTGTAAAATTAAGCTCCCTGCAGAAAGTTTTTCTCCATCTTTCACTTCTGATAATATTTCACATCCTAATTTTCTGAAAATTTTTCCTGCTAATCCTGCTCCAGCAATTACACCTTCACTTCTTGTATAAAAAGAAATAGCACCCTTTTCATTACCAATGCCAAGCATTTCTGTAGTAATATCAGAATAAGGCACATCTTCCTTTATTATTTTATCTATTATTTCATCAGTAATATATACCATATTATGCCCCATGTATGCTTTACAGCTATAAAATTTATATGTTTTTACAATCATATATAAAAATATCTAATAATTCAATTAAGAAAAAATAATATTATCCGATAATATGTATGGAGGATGATACTATGAGTAATTTGGCACAACATTTGCAAGACAGTCTTCATGATGAAAACATTATGGAGCGAGCTATGAATGAGATTATGAGAAAAGAATATAATATTTCAAATGATATTGAAATCTCTTATACACTTATTAATACAGCACAACAGACACTTTCTGATTTAGATAAATCTATTGATGAACTTTCTATGCTTGTAGAAAATCTTCGTCATCAGTCATTAAAATTAAATAAAGATTAATATGCAGGCAGAAAATTTTGCCTGCATAAATCAATATTATTATATTCATTCAGCTTTCTTTCATCAGACAAAGATATATAATCTTAATAAATCCTTTAATCTAGTTTTTTATTTACTTTTTATCAGCTTTATTATAAAAATAATTAATAAATTTATACGGTATGGTGTATTATGGCGCTCAGCAAAAAGAAAATAATTATATTTGTAGTATCATTTTTAGCTTTTTTAATAATCATTGCCCCTATAGCTGCATATTTTATTGCTAATGCTAATGCAAAATCAAAAGTTGCTGAATTTACAAAATCTATGCAGGGTACATGCTCTATTCAATATGGCGGGGTTTCATATAATATACTAAACAGACACTTAAAAATATCAGACATTCTTATTTCATGCTATGATGAAAAAGCTCTTTTTATTAAAGAAGCAGAATTTAATCATATAGTTTCAGGTAAACCTTTGCCATTAAATGTGCAGGCAGATTTAAAAGGCGGTACAGCCTATACTACTGCTAAAGTATTTAAACAGTACGGTGAATATGCTTCTAAATTAGGTTATGATAATATAAACTTTCAGGGCCGCATTACATATACATTAGGCAGAGTATCTAAAGAGTTTAAAATAGTAACATTAAATATTAATGCTGATAATATTGGACTTTTCCAAGGGCAGATGAAAGTGCCAAATGTTTATGATAATGACACAAAAGTTATATATAACAATATATTCAACAGCAGACCGGCATCATTTACCCTTGATTTTAGTGATAAAGGATTAAAAAACACTGTAATATCAAAATTTATGCAGATTGCTGAGCTTGATAATAATACAATTAATGATAAAATAAAAAATGCTGTTTATAAAAGAGCAGTAGATGAAGATAACAGAACGAAAGAAAACTATAACCAGCTTGAAAAATTTCTTTTAAGCGGTAGTACTATATCTATGAGTCTATTAGAAAATGATAATAAATCATTATCTGAAACTATTAACTCTTTTGATATTACAGGCTATAGAAAAATGCTTAACTCTATAAAAAATGCAGAAGTAGAGTTAGTAACAAAATAAATATATAAATACTTTATTTATAACTGCACTTAATCACTTAGGTGCAGTTTTTTATTAAAAAATATATTATTATATTCTGCTTTATTATACTGCATAATCTTCATACAAAAGTTTATAAAAAATCCATTCCATACCAGTCTATAAATCAAAGCTTATAGTTATAATCTAATTTATCCTTATAAATTCTCTCTGAATATGAATACTTTTTATACATATAATACTAAAATAATTTACATAAAAAGCATAAAAAAAGGCTGCATACTTATAAATATGCAGCCTTTAATAACTTTTATAAACTTAATTTAAATTTTATGATTTAAATTGTCTTACAATATTTTTAAGCTGTTCTGCTCTTTCCTGCAGATGGCTGACAGTTAATGCAACTTCAGATACTGCAGAGTTACTTTCTTCTACACCTGATGCTACAATCTGAGTTTTATCATCTATATCTTGAATAAGGCAGTTTTGCTCACTTACACCCATAACTACATTATTTGTGTTGCTTACTGCTCTATCCACACCATTTACTACATGCTCAAAAGCTCTTGATGTTTCTTCAATAACTTCAACACCATGAACAACAGCTTCGCCAGATGCTTTCATTTCATGAGATGCTTTTTCTGATTCCTGCTGCAGTGTAGTAATAATAGTTTCTATCTCACTTGTTGCTTTAGTAGTTCTTTCTGCCAGTTTCCTTACTTCATCTGCAACAACTGCAAACCCTCTGCCTGCTTCCCCAGCTCTTGCTGCTTCAATTGCTGCATTCAGTGCTAAAAGGTTTGTTTGGTTTGCTATATCATTAATAACTACTAATATTTCACCAATCTGTTTAGAGCTTTCAGAAAGTTCATCAATTGTTCTTGAAAGATTATCTGATTTTTCATGTATTTCCATAATAGAATTTTTTACAACTGCAAGCTGTTCCTGCCCATGATTTGTCTGTTCTGAAGATTCGTGCATAATATCAAGAACTTCTGAAAGATTAGTAGAAGATTCATTTGATGACTGGCTGATAGTCTGCATATCACTTACTATGCTGGAAATCTGTTCAGCCTGCGAATTAAATGTAGTAGCCAGTTCTTCCATAGTTGCTGCAAGCTGATTGTTACCACTTGCCACATCATCTGCTGACTCTTTTACTTCCTAAACTATCTGCTGAACATTAGCAATAAATCTGTTAAAGTTTTCTGCCAGTTCATGAAGTTCATCTTTATGTGCTACTTTAATGCGGACAGTTAAGTCCCCTTCGCCAGATGTTAAATTACCCACACTTTCTATAAATCTGCGTAATTCTCTTATTACACTAATTTGCAGGTAAACAATGCCAAATACTGCAACAGCTACCATAATTAAGAAAAATACAACCATTACTACATTTGCCTGCTGCAGAGCAACATTTACTTTTCTAGCTTCTCTTTCAACACTACCTGTTATATAGCCGCCAAATTTAGTATTTTCATCTCTAGCAAGTGCTGCATAAGTGAAACGGTTTTTCTCAACTTCAACAATCTCTGTATAAAGTTTTATAATTTCGCCAATGTTTTTATTCGCACTGTTAAAACCTTTTTCTATGTTATCTACTTCTGTTACAAAAACTCTTGGTCTTTCAATAGTCTGCAAATATCCAAGATTTCTTCTTAAATCGTCATCTACAGATGTAATATTTTTCATTAAAGAAAGGTTTCTTGTAAGAATAATCTCTTTAATGCTGCTTTTTACATCTAATGTAATAGAGTTAATATTATTTAATGAACTGATTGCATCAAGATATTCTTCATTATTATTAACAGCTTCAAGAGCTTTCTCCACTGATTTTACCATATTATCAGTATCTTTATTAAAGTTTTCTTCAAAAACTGATGCCTGTTTTAAAAGCTGTGTATTTCTATCTACAATTGTTAAATAATCAAGCATATCTTTTTTATACTGAGCAAATTCGGCAACCGTTTTAGGTGAATGGTTTTTTGTTTTAGGAAGGTTTACATATTTTTCATATGTATCTAAGTCTTTTTTAATCTCATCTATTAATTTATATATAGTATCATATCTTTCTTGAGTCGCCATCATTGTATAACCTAGTATGGTATACTGAAGATACATATTGTCAAAATTAATACGAGACATTACAGTGTTTGCCTGAGCTAAGTCTGTGGCAACTACTTCTGCTCCATTGGCAGATTTTGTGATTGTATATACAGCATATACTCCATTTATAAAGGAAAATACTAGTATACCTGCAATAGATAAAAATATTTTTTGTGCAATAGTTAGGTTCATATTACACACCCCCGAGATAATGTGACATTAATAATATTACTAACTCAATTATAACCACATTTTATATAAATGCAAGTAAATAATCACTATATATATAAATTTGTTATATGCTTTTATAACGAAGTTATACAGTTATACAGTCATGTCAAATCTTCTGGCAGCCTGAGCCATAACAGAATAAGCACTGCCTATTTTTAATGATTTATGATAAGTAAGATTAGGCTCTGGCGACCATTTGCCGTTTTTATTAAGTCTGTTAATAGCAGCTAATGTTTCAGATTCCATTTCTATTCTTTTATTTTGTGCCATTTGAGAAAGTTTAAGACTTTCACCAAAATAATCTCTGCGTGCTTTTGCTACTGCTAAATTTTTATTAACATAATCTCTTGGACGAGGGTCAGTTGTAATGACGGCTCTAAGCCCGATTGTTTCGATACTCATATTTCGCTCCTAATATGATATAAATAAATTAAATATAGACATAAATATACCGCCGTTTTTCAGCTGATATATAATATTTTTTATAAGATAATCTTCGCGCAAAAATCACCTTATATATAGTAATGTATATTAAATATTATTTTTATACAAGTAATTCTTGAATTTTACATAAGATTTTACTAAAATTAGTTAACTTTATATAATGGCATATTTCTTGCTTTACTATATTTATATTATTCAGTAAGGAGCTTATGAGCATGCGCAGAATATTAATTATACTTACAATAATTTTAACAGCATTAGGCTGTGCCAATAAAAACAATATATTTAAAGACCCTTCTACTCAAAAAGGTGCATCTAAAGAAACTTTTTTATATAAAATAAATAAAAAAGAAGTAAATCTGCCTGTTTTTTTCAGACTTCCGCAGGATAAGAAAAACATTTCATTAACCTTTGAAAAAATCGGCTCGTCTTCTGTTCCAGTAATACTGAATAACGATATTAACGGCTGGAATGCTTTCAGCAGCAAGCCTCTTTCTTCTAATGGTGCTGATTTTGGTATTATTATTGATTTTGCAGGCGGCGGTGTATATGAGATGCCGCATGATGATGTAAGAACATACTTAAGCAAATTTGCTCCACAGGATGCATTTATATTAAAAGAGCTTCTTCCTGGAAAAAATAATAAAGGCTTTACCAAAATGATAGCTGTTGATGCCTCAGCATTATATAATAAGGAAGAATTAAACCACCTTGTATTACTTAATGACTTAGATTTAGCAAACCAGTCACAGAATATGTATTCTTTTCAACCAGAAATAAAAGATACTCCAAAAGTTGAAGGGGATAAAACATTTAATAAAATCAATAAAAATGCTGTTGTTTTAGACAGACCATTAATAACTGCTGCTACAAACGGCCAGTACGACAGGCTTTTAAAACTTTTAGATAATAATGCAAATATTAATGAATTAAATCCTGAAACTTTAGATAATGCATTAATTGCAGCTATTGGCAACGGTGATGAAGATATTGCAAATCTTTTACTTGATAAAGGAATTAATGCAAAACATAAAAATAAAAACAACCAGTCTGCACTGCATATTGCTTCAAACTATGGACTTTATGATACAGTAAACAGACTTTTAAAAGCAGGACTTCCTGTAAATGACAGAGATAACGGGGGAAATACTCCATTAATGTATGCAGCAGCCTCACCTAATACTTATGTTACAGACTTATTAATAGATAATGGTGCAAAATTAGAAGACAGAAACAGTGACGGCGAAACACCTCTTTTAATAGCTGCAAGAACAGGTAACACAAAAACAGTTGAAAATTTAATAAAAAAAGGTGCAAATCCTGCAGTTGTTGATAATAAAGGTGATGGTGCAGTTATGAAAGCAGCTGTAGAAAGCAATAAATATACTCTGCAAAATCTTTTATCAAAAGGCTTAAACCCTGATGTAAAAAACAGAAAAGGCTACACACCGCTTATGATGACAGTACAGCAGGGAAATACAGATATTACTAATGATTTAATAAAAGCAGGTGCTGATATTAATGCAAAAGACCCTATGGGAAATACTCCTCTTATGACTGCCACTTTATCAGGGGATACTCCAATGGTAAGGGAACTTTTAAAACATAAACCAGATATTCAAATAAAAAATAAAGAAGATAAAAATGCTTTTGATTTAGCCCGCGATAACGGATTTGCTCAGCTTCAAAGAATATTAGGGCAGAATATGAAAACATTTGATGATGCATCTATTGCATTATTTGACAAAGCTGCAAAAAATGATACAGATGGTGCAGTTAATGCAATTAAAATGGGTGCAAATCCAAATGCAAGGGATAAAAATACAGGCAACACTCCACTTTTTACTGCTGTTGCAAATAATTACCTTTACTTAACACAAAGCCTGATTGCAAATGGTGCAGATGTAAATATTAGAAATAACCTTGGAAATATTCCATTAATTATTGCTGTTACTTCTGCAGATGCAGCAATGGTAGATACATTATTAAAAGCAAAATCAGAAGTTAATGCTGCAAATAAAAACGGCGATACTGCTCTTATATGGGCCACTAAATTAAAAAATATTGATATGGTTCGCCTGCTTTTAACTGCTGGAGCTGACCCTAACAAAAAAAATAATGACGGTGTTTCTCCTTATTTAATAGCATATAACGAAGGCTCTGATGATATTTTAGGACTTTTACAGGCTGCAGGCGGCTATAAATAAAAAAGTATTATAATAATGTCAAATTGTTCTGCTCATATATATTTTTGAGCAGAACATCTGTTCTAAATACATTTTTTATTCCTTTATTATCAACATATTATATCCTGTAACTTTATTTTTTTTCATTTACTTTATATTTTTATGATTACAAATTAAAAAACTTATGCTATATATTCAACATACATACAAAAGGAGCATTTTCCATTGTTTAGGGGATTATTTAATTTCAGAACAAAACGGCTTGGGCATATTCCAATCAAAACAAAAATGTGCGTTTTTCCACTTATTTCTTATGACGATAAAACAGAAACTCTGGACTATGGCCAGTGTTTTACTATTGATGTTGTAAGTATGTCTGTAAACTCTATGACTGTTCGCCACCATGATGTTCTTAAAAAAGGCAATATTTTAGAATTTAGAACTAAACACGCTCTTGAAGATAAAGAATGTCTTAAATGCATGAGCTTTAAATCGCTGCCAGAAACACCATCATTCAGCTCCTTTATTGGTAAAATAATATGGCGAAGCAACGAAGAAGCTGGTGTTAATATTATTATGATGAGAGAGCAGGATAAAGCTGCCATTTTAAAAATGATGGCAAATAAATCTAAAAAATAGCTTATCCTACCCTATACTTTTCATCACAAATGAAAGAATAAGCATAATAAGAAGTGTAAGCCCCATAAGTGCCGCTTTATATGATTTTTTAAACAGATAGCCTGTTATAAAAAGCAGTGTCCATAAAAAAGGCGAAATACATACAAGCAAAGCAGAAATAAAAAACAGCTGCTCGCTTTTAACTGATATAAACCTTACACCAAAATATTCTAATATATTTACACTAAAAGACAGCAGTATCATAAAAAGTATAAAATAAAACATATACTTCATACAAAGTGCTACAATGCTTCTAACCTCAGTCAAGTAAATTCACTCCCTCATAAAGCATTTGAAAAGCTACTAATAAAAGCAGAGCTATCAAAAGATATGATACTTTTTTATCAGTTATTTTTGAAAAATAACGCATACTTATTGCTGTGCCTGCATATATGCCTAGTATTATGGAGCATACCACTTTTACATCAACATATCCTGCCTGCATATATACAATACTGCCTGCTGCTGCAGTAAAGCCAATAATAAAAGAGCTTGTGGCAGTTGCAGCTTTTATTGGAATATCTGAAATCAAGTTCATTCCAGGTATAATCATTGCACCGCCGCCTGCACCGCTGAGCCCTGAAAATACCCCTGAAAAAGCACTGAATAAAAAGTTATAGCCTGTTTTTACAGGGTTATATTTAACAACCTCACCTGTTGCTTTATCCTTATATTCACCATAGAAAAAACTTTTTCTGCTTATATCTGCTCCACTGTGGTTTTTAGAGCCTTTTTTCATTTTAATATAAGTAAGGTATGCCATAATAAACTGTATAATACCAAGTATTATCATTACTGTACTTTGCGGCAGATGAACTGCAGTTTTACTGCCTATTAAAGCACCTGCTACTGATGCAATAGATAATGCTATACCTAAATTTAAGTTTGCAGTGCCTGTTTTTAAATATACTGCTGATGTAGACATACTGTTTGCAGTAATAACTACTAAAGATACTGCAATTGCATTATGCACTGGCATATCAAATAAAAATGTAAGAACAGGCACCATAACTATACCGCCGCCTATTCCTAAAATAGCCCCTAATATACCAACAATAACTCCAAGCAGCAGTAAAAGAAGTATTGTAATCATTACTAATTCTCTGACTGAAATATTGTTACAAGAGCAGTATTAACTATATCCATATAAGAGCAGCCTCTTGATAAATCATTCATAGGTTTTGCAAGCCCCTGTAATATTGGACCTGTTGCAGTTGCACCTTTACACATTCTTTCTGTAATCTTATAACCAATATTGCCAGCATCAAGGTTAGGGAAAATAAATACATTAGCTCTGCCTGCCACCCTGCTTTCTGGAGCTTTTCTTTTACCTACTTCTTCAATTAAAGCTGCATCAAACTGTATTTCGCCGTCAATTAAAATATCAGAACGGTTTTCTTTAACTATTTTTAAAGCCTCCCGCACTTTATCAACACTTTCGCCTTCTGCACTTCCAAGTGTAGAAAAAGAAAGAAGTGCAACACGAGGTTCATCTTCCATTAATAATTTATATGAATCTGCAGTTGAAATGGCAATATCTGCTAAAGTTATACTGTCAGGATATGGGTTTATAGCAATATCTGCCATAAAAAATGTGCCGTCAGTGCCGTATTCTTTTAAAGGTGTTTCTAAAATAATAAATGATGATATTTTAGACATACCCTTTTTCATGCCTATTCCTCTTAAAGCACCACGAAGCACTTCTGCACTAGAAGATAAAGAGCCTGCAACACAGCCGTCAAAAAGAGAGCAGTCAACAGCAGCAGCGCCAAAATAACATGGACGCTTTACAGCTTCTAAAGCACTTTCCATTGTTTCCCCTTTTGATTTGCGTTTTTCATAATAATGAACGGCAAGTTTTTCTGTATATGATTTATCATTTATATCAATAATATCTAAATCACTTTCCGGGTTTAGTTTAGAATATACAGGCATTATATATTCCCTGTCCCCTATCAACGAAGGTCTGCATAATTTATTTGAAATAAGCTCATAAGCTGCTTTTATTGTTCTTTCATCATTACCATCTGAAAAAATAATAGATTTATTTTTTTTACCTGCATTAATACGCAGTTTTTCTATAATAGACATATATAACCCTTCCCTATATTTATTTGTTTATATTAAACAAAAATTTTTTGCTAATATCAAGTTATTTTTTAAAAATATTATTTATAAAAACTTGAAATTAATAAAATAATATAAAATTAATATTGATTAGCATTTTATGTTATTTTTTTCTTGATAAATTATTATCTTAATATATAATCTTTACTTATGAAAAAGATAGTATTTATGGGGACGCCAGAGATTGCTGTCCCATCATTAAAAGCATTAGTTGAAAATGGATTTGATATTCCATTAGTTATTACTCAGCCAGATAAACCAAAAGGCAGAGGGCAGGCAGTGCAGTACCCGCCTGTAAAAGAGTATGCATTAACTGCTGGTTTAGAGGTATATCAGCCTGAAAAAATCAAAAATAATACTGAAGTTATGGAGAAACTTAAAAGTATATCACCAGATTTTTTTGCTGTTGTGGCTTATGGTAAAATACTGCCGCAGGATGTGCTTGATATTCCAAAAATTGCTCCAGTTAATGTGCATTTTTCACTTCTTCCAAAATACAGAGGCCCTGCACCTGTAAACTGGGCAATTATGAATGGTGAAGAAGAAACAGGTGTTGATACTATGCTTATGGACGCTGGTATGGATACAGGTGATATTCTGTTAACTGCAAAAACTCCAATACTGAAAAAAAATGCAGGGGAACTTGCAGATGAACTTGCAGTTACTGGTGCAGAACTGCTTATTAAAACATTAAATGAGTTTGAAAGCATTACACCAGTTAAACAGGATGATAATAAAGCTACAAAAGCACCTATGATGAATAAAGATATGGGGCTTATTGACTGGGCACAGGATGCTTCTCAGATAGAAAGAATGATTAGAGCTTTTACTCCATGGCCTGCAAGCTATTCTATGCTTGATAGTAAAAAAGTAAAAATATTTAAAAGTGATGTGGTAGAAAGTAACCATAATGCAGCAGCAGGAACTGTTATTAATATTGAAAAAGAGAGCTTTACAGTTGCCTGCGGAAATAATGCTTTAAAAATATTAGAACTGCAGCTTGAAGGCAAAAAAAGAATGGATACTAAAAGCTTTTTAGCTGGTTATAAATTAGAAAAAGGCTCATTGTTAGGTTAAATCTTATATGAAGAAATTATTATATGTAGTATTTATTTTATTAATTTTTGGCTGCAGCTGCAGTCAGAATAGTAATGATATACCGCAAAGTGATAATTTCTCATTACAGATTCTTCATTTTAATGATATTCATTCATCTGAATCTTTTAATATAGAAATAACTGCTGCTGATACTAATACAGCAGCAAGTGCTGGCGGCTGGCCTAGATTTATACAGGCAGTATCTTCTACTGAAACTTCTCCATATAAAGAAATAATATTTGCAGGTGATGTTTTTCAGCAGGGCTATCCACTTTTTACATATACTAACGGCAGATATGATTATGATATGCTCTGCAGAGTATCGCCTACTATTATAACTCTTGGAAACCATGAACTTTATGAAACAGATACAGGTATTTTAAGCTCATTTTTTGACTACATTATACAGGGGAAAAATAACTGTTATTTTGATATTGTACTTGCCAATGTTAAATTTGATAATGAAACAATACAAAATGAAATCAAGCCATATATTATAAAAGAATACGGGCAGAATAAAGCTGCATATTTTGGACTTACTACAAATGATACAGGTATGAATAATATTAAAGGTATGCAGATATATGACCCTTATGAAACTGCAAAAGATATAATAAATCAGTTAAAAAGTGAAGGCATAAATAAAATTATTGCTGTTACTCACTTAGGTATTGAACAGGATAAAAAACTTGCTGAAATGTTTCCTGATATTGATTTAGTTGTAGGCGGTCATACTCATACAATTTTAGGTGATTATTCTGCACTTAATATTAAAAGCTATGATGCAAACTACCCTGTAAAAGTAAATAATGGCTCATCATATATTGTTACTGCAGGTTATCAGGGGCTTATTTTAGGAAATATAAATATCAGCTTTAATAAAGACGGTCAGATTTCTTTAAATGAAAGCAAGCCAAAAATGCTTTTAAACCCTTTTGATAATTCATCTTTAAATGATGAAATAAGCAGATATGACAGCTTCCTTTTAATAGAAGAAAATACAGAAGCTCTTACTGAAATTGAAAATATTTACAGCTCTATTTCTTTAGATATGAATAAACCTGTAGGCGAAACACTTGATAATTTATATACATTAAAAGCTAATCCAGATTATGATTATAATGACCATTATGCTTCATCTCTTGGCTCTGTATTATCTAAATCATTATATACAGCTGCACAGACTCTTAATTATAAAGTTGATGCAGCATTTATAAATACTGGTGCTTTAAGGGTAAATATTCCAAAGGGTACAATCACTTATGGACTTATAAATCAGGCTGCACCTTATGCTAATGACTTATATATTGTAGAGATATACGGCAAAGATATAATAACATATGCAGAAACATATATTTCTGAACTTGTTACATTAAATAATATTAACTCTTTCCCATGTATGTATGGCACATCTTTTAAATATGATGCTGCAAACTTAAAACTGACAGAGAAAAAAATATTAGTTAATAATCAGTTAAAAGATATTGATGAAAATAAAATATATAATATAGTGATTTCGTCATATCTTTATGAAAATACTGATGTATTTAAAAATAATGCATTATCTGCAGAAAAACTTAATATGAAAGACAAGGAAGTTTATACTGATTATATTATAAAAAATTCACCACTTCAAACAATGATAGACCCAGTTATTATTTATAAATAATTTCTGCCATATTGATATTTGATATTATCATATTTTTACATTTTTGTAAAAATTATGTATGATGTATTAAATATTATTGCATATATAGTTTTATTAAATATATTTGTAACTATATCGGAAGTGTTATACACTTATGAAGATATTAAATTATGTAAAGGGTATGAAATGACAACAGTAAACACTTTAAAAACAGTTTTTCTAATTACCTTAATGACTGTATTATTAGTTTTCATAGGTAATTTAATCGGCGGCAAAACAGGTATGATTATTGCACTGGTTTTTGCTGTAGGTATGAACTTTTTCTCATACTGGTTTAGTGATAAAATTGTGCTTAAAATGTATAAAGCAGAAGAAGTTAATGAAGCAACTAATCCAAGGTTATATACAATAGTCAGGAACCTTGCTACTCGTGCAGGTCTTCCTATGCCAAAAGTTTATATTATTATGAGTGGAACACCTAACGCATTTGCTACAGGCAGAAACAAAAACCATGCAGCAGTTGCTGTTACAAACACATTAATGAATATGCTTGATGATGATGAATTAGCAGGTGTTATTGGCCACGAGCTTGCTCACATTTATGGCAAGGATATTTTAATAGGTACAATCGTTGCCATGATGGCAGGTACTATTATGACTATTGTGGATATTTTCCAATGGTCTATGATATTAGGTGGTGGAAACAGCGATGATGAAGAAGGCGGCAACCCCCTTGGCTTTATCGGCTCTATTGCTATGATAATACTTGCTCCGCTTGCTGCTACATTAATACAAATGGCAGTATCCCGTTCAAGAGAATATATTGCAGACCAGCGTGGTGCACAGTTCTGCGGCAACCCTAGAGCACTTGCATCTGCTTTACATAAAATAGCATACGGAGTAGAAATGCACCCAATGGTTGAAGCAAAACCTGCTACAGCTCATATGTTTATTGCAAATCCATTTGCTGGACAAAAAATGATGAGCCTTTTTTCTACTCACCCACCAATAGATGACAGAATAGAAAAACTTATGTCTATGGCAAGTACCAGAAGCGGCAGAGCATACTAAAAATATTTTCCTTTAAATAGATTAGGCAGGCTGATAAAGTCTGCCTTTTTTATATATTATTTTATGAAATACAGTAATAAATATGTATTTTATTTGTAATCATACTTGAATATTTCATTTAATTTATTGTAATATTTTTATATTTTATTGGAGTATTATATGAAAAAATTATTTATTATCCCATTATTTTTTGTATTATTAAGCTGTGCAGATAACAGCAGTAATAATACAAATGGTACAGATACTGGTACACCAGGTGAGTTTAATACACCGCTTGTTTCAGAAAATTTTCTTGTTTTAGGCGAAAATCAAGTAAATTATGATAAAAATAAAACTTTTAATACACTTATTTATCAGGCTCGTAATCCTGTAAATGAAGACTATCAAATAAAAAACAGCTATAATATTTCAGCAAATGGACAGCAGGTACAGGGAGTAAAACCACCCCGCCCTGCATTTCTTAAAAAATTTGATGTAACAAAAAGCTCAATAGAAAGCATTAATGAATTAAACAGAAATATACAGCAGTATGCTTATGATAATAACATTAAACCGATAGATAAAAACAGCACCATATTGAAAAAAACAATGCCGCAGACTGTAGAAGTTGGCACTAAATGGGAAAATGTTTACCTGTTAGATATAAATACAAATACATATTCAACAATTAAGGCAACATGTATTGCAGTATCTAAAAATGCATATTTTTTCCTGCAGGACGGGCTTAATAACTTAACTGATGAACAGATTACTGCAATCACTACAGCTTTTGATAAAGATTATGAAATAATACATCAGTATTATGGAGAAGAAACAGATACTGACGGTAACGGTAAAGTATCATTTTTAATTGCAAATTTCTCTCAAGGTTTATTCGGCTTTTTCACTTCTGTTGATAAATATGCTCCACAGGATATACCAGCAGAGTATAAATCTAATGAAGCAGATGTGCTTTATGTAAACTATTATTATTTTAAAAATGACTGGGAAAAATATCAGACAGATTTAAAAGCTACATTTATACATGAATTTCAGCACATGGTGCTTTTTGATGTACGAAACAGGCTTAATTTAAACTCTAACCTTGATACATGGTTAAATGAAGGCCTTTCTATGCTTTCAGAATATTATGGGGGCTATGCTGCACCACACTATCGTTATGTAGGCGGCTTTTTTGCACTAAATCAAGGTATATCATTAATAACTGATGATTCATCACAGGATTACGGTTTAAGCTATCTTTTTGTAAGATATATGCAAATCAGATTTGGAGATGATATTATTAAAAAATTATATGCTTCTCAGTACTCTGGCATAAAAGCTGTAGAAGAAGCAGTTAATATGGATTTTAATGAACTGTTTTTAGATTTTACTCAAATGATATTACTTACAGGCAGAAATGTTACTACTGATACCAGATATAATATAGAAGAATTTAATTACCCAGAAGGCAGTGAAGGATATAATAGAAACGGTTTTAATCTTGCTGCACTTATTGATGAAGTATATTCTTTATATGGAGATGACAGTAACTTTATTACTTCTATTGGTTATAATAACAAATCTCTTGGAATGTATGGCTTTGCTCTTACTAAATGGTCTGGAAATATAGATTATATTACATTATCAGGCAGTAATGGTATTGCTGGTATGTATGGCTCATGGTAAAAAGAAGTTAGTCTATAAATAAGGTCTGAAATTTATTTCAGACATTAGATTGGCGAAAAAATACATTTTTTCGCCAGTCTTTTGCAAGCCTTATAATGCTCGCTGCATTTTATTTGGCTGTTAAGTTAAAAATATTCAATAACTTTTTTGACAGTATGAATATCTGAAATTGATTTCAAACCATTTTTATTTATCCTTTTATCTAATAATATATTTCATCTGCTTATTAAAAATATTCAGTTATACTGTAACAAGTAATCATAGCAACAGTAAGATTTACAGATAAAAAAAGCAAGCTTTATTTTCAGCCTGCCTGTTTATTATTTTATGTTTTTAAATTATTCTAAAACTTCCCCATCTTCAGAGATTTTACTGCTGCTTCGTTTAGAAGTGGTTGTTTTTGCTTTTTTTATAGTTGAGCGTGCTAATGCTTCCATTTCTTTCTGGTCTACTGGTATATTTTTATCAAAATGGGTATAGGCTGCATTAAATTCCACATAGGCTGTGCCCTGCTCACCGTTCCTGTGTTTTTCTATAATTATTTCTGCCACATTTTTATAAGCTGTATCTGCGTTATAGAATTTATCTCTGTATAAAAACATAATAATATCTGCGTCCTGCTCTATTGCTCCAGACTCCCTTAAATCTGAAAGTCTTGGTCTTTTATTATCTGATTTTTCTACTCCCCTGTTAACCTGAGCAAGAGCAATAACAGGCACATTAAATTCCTTTGCCATACCTTTTAATGAGCGGGAAATTTCTGATACCTGCTGCTCCCTGTTCTGCAGGTTTTTTGTATATCCCATAATCTGTAAGTAATCCACAAATATAATATCAAGAGTTCCAGCATTATAGAGTTTTCTGCATTTTGCTTTAATCTGGTTTACTGTTAATGCAGGTGTATCATCAAGATATATAGGCAGTTTTTCAAGCTCATTATTTGCTTCTAAATATCTTTCTATTTCATCGCTTGTAAAATTACCTGTTCTTAAAGTTTTCTGCCCTATATGGGCAAGTGCTGAAATAAGCCTTTTTACAAGCTGTTCTGAACTCATTTCAAGAGAGAAAAATGCACATGTTTTACCAGCCTGTGCTGCATTTAATAGCACACTTAAACCAAAGGCAGTTTTACCCATACCAGGTCTGCCTGCTGTAACAATAAGGTCTGATTTTTGGAAACCGTTTGTAAGTTTGTCTAATGCTTCAAAGCCAGAAGGTACACCAGTAATATCTTTATTACCAAACTGGTTTTCCTGCTGTATTTTATTTAACTGCTCCTGATGTCTTTCAAGTACATTACTGATAGGCTCTACAAATCGTTTTAAATTTGCTGCTTCACCTAAGTTTGATGTAATATCCTGAGCCTTATCTATTAATGTTTCCACATCTTCTGCTACTTCATATCCAAGGCTTGATACCTCACTTCCTGCACTGATTAAGCTGCGAAGTATTGCTTTTTCTTTTAATATTTCTATATACTTATCTGCATTTGCTGCATTTGGCACATTATTTACAAGCTCAGAAATATATTCAATACCGCCAGCCTTTTCTATATTGTTTTCATCTGTTAATTGGCTGAAAAGTGTAACTAAATCAAGTGCCTGACCTTTTTTATAAAGATTTTGCAGAGCCGAAAGTATAACTTTATGAGCAGGCTGATAAAAATCATCTGCTTTTAAATGGTTTATAATTTCTTCGGCAACAACATTATCAATAAGTATAGATGCAATAACAGCCTGTTCTGCTTCAAGGCTGTTAGGCATAACTTTATTGTCAGAATTCATAACCTTCACCTCATAATATAAATTGTAACATTATATTACAACAAGGTTGTGTCAGTTAATGGCGTTAATTACAACAGTTAATTGACTTTTTACTTCTTTATAAATATTTACTTTTACAGTGTGTGTGCCTGCTTCTTTGATAGGCTCTTTCATATCAAATAATTTTTTATCAACAGGAAGCCCAAGTTTTGCAAGTGCATCAGAAATTTCCTGGCTTGTAACTGCTCCATAAAGTCTGCCAGTATCGCCTGCTTTTAAAGAAAATTCTACTTTTGTAGTTGTTAATTTTTCTGCTAATGCTTTAGCTTCTGCTACTTTTAATTTTTCCTGTTCTTTTATTGATTCAAGTTTTTCTTCATGTGCTTTCATATTAGCAGGAGTTGCCTCTAATGCTAATTTTTGTTTAAAAAGGAAGTTTTTTGCATATCCTTCTTTTACTTCTTTAATATCGCCTTCGTTTGCAACACCTTTTACATTTTTTAAAAAAATTACTTTCATTATTCAAAATCCTCTTTTTTAATTATCTGCATTACTACACTTGGTGCATACCCTTTATTTTTCAAAAAATTTAAGCACTTAATGTAGTCTTTATATGGGTCATCACTTTCTTTTTTAATATATCTTTTGCTGTATTTTAGTATGTATTCTTCCATATTAATATTTTCTTTTTCTGCTACTTCTTCTATATCAGAAATATCTTTATGGCAGCCTTTTAAATACAGCTTATTAGAAATATAGTAAGGTCCATAGCCTGATTTCAGCTTTGCTCTAATATAGTTATATGCAGTTCTTTCATCATCAAGAAAACCTGCCTGCTCCATTTCAGCAACTGCTTTTTCTGCTTCTAAACTGCCGCACTTTTTTTCTATTTTTAAATAAAGTTCGTTTTTAAAATAGTCTCTCATGCTGAGCAGTTTATAAGCATAGCTAAGCCCAATCGATGCCATTATTTTTCAGCTTCTTCCTTTTTAGCTGGTTTTTCTGCTGGTGTTTCTTGAGCTTCACCAGGTATTTCAATATTATATTTTGTTCTTAACTGTTTTTCTATTGATTTAGTAACATCAGGGTTCTGCTCTAAATATATTCTTGCATTAACTTCACCCTGACCAAGTTTTGTATCATTCATAGAAAACCATGCACCTGATTTTTGAATAATACCAGCCTCAACAGCCATACCTAAAATAATACTTTCGTTTGATATACCTTTTCCAAAAAGTACATCAAATTCTGCTTTTTTAAATGGCGGCGACATTTTATTTTTAACTACTTTTACAGTAATTTTATTTGCAACAACTTCTTCTTTTTCTTTTACCTGATTGCCTTTTTTCACTTCCATTCTAACTGATGCATAGAATTTTAATGCATTACCACCTGTAGTAGTTTCAGGATTTCCAAACATAACACCAAGTTTCATACGAGTCTGGTTGATAAATATAAGGCATGTTTTTGATTTATTTACAATAGCAGTTAATTTTCTTAACGCCTGGCTCATAAGGCGTGCCTGTAAGCCCATGTGAGCATCGCCCATATCACCTTCAATTTCTGCTTTTGGAGTAAGGGCAGCAACAGAGTCTACTACTATAACATCAATAGCACCACTTCTAACAAGTGTTTCTGTTATTTCAAGAGCAGATTCCCCATTATCTGGCTGAGAAACAAGAAGATTATCTGTATCAACACCTATTGCTGCAGCATAGGTTGGGTCAAGTGCGTGTTCTGCATCAATAAATGCTGCAACTCCGCCCATTTTTTGTGCTTCTGCAATAATATGAAGTGCTATTGTAGTCTTACCACTTGATTCTGCACCATATATTTCTATAATTCTTCCTCTAGGCACACCACCTATACCTAAAGCCATATCTAATGATAATGCACCAGTAGGTATTACAGGTATTTTTTCATCAGGCTTATCACCTAAACGCATAAGTGAGCCTTTACCAAAATCTTTTTCTATTTTGCCAAGAGCAAGCTCTAACGCTTTCTTTTTATCGCTGTCCATTTTGCCTCCATAGTAATTTGTATGTAACTTAATAATCAATACTAGCGACAGCTAATGTCGCTTAATTTTAGATGCTCTATTTCTCTATTCTACTGATATAGTTATTAAGTGCATTTATATATGCTTCCACAGATGCTATTAATACATCTGTAGAGTATCCTTTGCCAAGCACTTCTATACCGCTTTTTGCAAATTCTGCAATAACAGTAACTTCACCTTGAGCATCTTTTCCTTGAGTTACTGCATTAATTTTATAATTTTTAAGTCTGCCTTCATAGCCAGATATTCTTTCAACAGCTTTAAATGCTGCATCTACTGGACCTTCTCCAGTAGAAGAATCAGTTAATATTTCACCAGTATCTTTTTTAAGCCTTAATGTTGCTGTAGCTATTAAACTTGAGCCGCTGTTAAAGCCAACATAATCAAGCTCATAATATTTTTTAGCATCGCTTAATTTTCCTAAAACAATAGCTTCTAAATCTTCATCAAATATTTCTTTCTTTTTATCTGCTAAATCTTTAAAAGCAGCAAATGCTTTTTCTAAATGTTCATCATCTAAAGTGTAGCCCATTTCTGCAAGCCTTGCTTTAAATGCTGCCCTGCCAGAGTGTTTGCCAAGCACAAGAGAGTTTTTCATAATGCCCACACTTTCTGCAGTCATAATTTCATAAGTTGAGCGTTCTTTTAATACTCCGTCCTGATGTATGCCTGATTCATGAGCAAAAGCATTTTTACCAACAATAGCTTTATTTGGCTGTACATCTATACCAGTTATGCTTGTAATCATTCTGCTTGTTTTATATATTTCTGTAGTATTAATTGTTGTTTCTATATCTTTGTAGAAATCTTTTCTAACATTTATAGCCATACAGATTTCTTCAAGAGCAGAGTTTCCGGCACGCTCGCCTATACCATTTATGGTACATTCCACCTGGTCTGCACCTGCTCTGATTGCTGCAAGTGAGTTTGCAACCCCCATACCTAAATCATCGTGGTTATGAGTGCTGAGTACTACTTTATCTATATTTGCAACATTATTTTTTACACCAGAAAAAAGTGCATATATTTCATCAGGCATAATATAGCCGACAGTATCCGGCAGATTAATTGTGAGAGCACCTTCTTTAATAACTGCATCTATTATTTGATATAAAAAGTCTGGGTCACTTCTTAAAGCATCTTCTGCACTAAATTCTACATCATCACATAAGTTTCTTGCAAATCTAACAGCTTCACGGGCAAGTTCTATAACTTCTTCCCTTGATTTCTTCAGTTTATGTTTCATGTGGATATCAGAAGTTGCTATAAATGTATGAATTCTTGGACGAGCTGCATTTTTTGTAGCTTCATACACTGCTTCTATATCTTTTTTATTAGCACGGGAAAGCCCGCAAATACTAGAATTTTTTACAAGTGATGATATTTTCTGCACAGCTTCAAAATCACCAGGTGATGATGCTGGAAAGCCTGCTTCTATAACATCTACTCCAAGCCTTTCAAGCTGCAGTGCAAGTCTTATTTTTTCATCAGTAGTCATACTGAAACCCGGGCACTGTTCACCATCCCTTAAAGTTGTATCAAAAAATATTAATTTACGCATTATTTACTCCGAATTAATTTTCCTGCTGATTATTTTCTTCTGCTGTTTTTGGTTTGCCTTTTATCATTTTAAAAAGTGCAAGCAGCAGACCAATAGTGATGTATGCAGTAATCATAATGAATGATACTACTTCAAAATAAAGCACTAAAATAGATATGAATATAACCATTATGATTAATGCTTGAAATGGACGCGCCTTAAAGTAGCTCATTTTTTTAAAGCTGAAAAAAGGCACTGTGCTTACCATTAAAAATGCAAGCAGATATATACTTACAAGGAAAAACATAGATAAAGCAGCTTTCTCTAAATCAAGCCCAAGTTTATGTATAAAAAGAACACTTGTAGCAATAAATGCCGCAGCTGCAGGGATAGGTAACCCTACAAAATATACATTGCTTATTTTACCACTCTGTACATTAAAGCGGGCAAGCCTTAATGCTCCACAGGCAACAAATAAAAATACTGCCACAATGCCTACTCTGTCAAAGCCTTTTAAAAGCCATTCATAAACAAGTATTGCTGGTGCTACACCAAAAGATACCATATCACATAATGAATCAAGCTGGACACCAAAATCACTTGTGCCGTTAACAATGCGGGCTACTTTTCCATCTATGCCGTCAAAAAAAGCAGCCAGCAGTAGAAAATATGCAGCATATACAAAATTATCACCTTCTACTATTCTGCTGCCTACTGAAAGCATAATAGAATATACTCCGCATAAAAGCCCCATAATAGTAATAAAATTAGGCAGTATAATATTCCTATTGCGAAGTGTCATATTTAATTTACCTGGTTTTTCAGAAAACATACTCATTTTTTTACCTTGATATATTTTTAGTCATTAAATTTAGCAATAATACTTTCGCCTGCTTTTACTTCATCATCAACTTCTACTTGAATTTCTGCAGAAAGTGGGAAGTAATGGTCTACACGGGAAGAAAATTTTATCATACCAAACCTGTCCCCTGTTGCCATTAAATCGCCTTCTTTAACATAGCTTACAGTTCTTCTTGCCACAAGTCCTGCCACCTGAACAGCAATAACTTTACCATATTTTGTATCAAATGTAATAATATTTCTTTCATTAATAATAGAAGCATCTTTACGGCTTGCATTTACAAATTTACCTGGAATATGTTCAATAGAAGTAACTGTACCAGTAACTGGAGTTCTATTTACATGTACAGAAAATACATTCATAAATACGCCCACTTTTTTATATTTTTCGCCTTTAAACTCTACTTCTTCCACTTCTACTACTTTACCGTCAGCAGCAGAAACTGCAATATCCTGCTCAATAGGTGCATTTCTTTCAGGGTCTCTAAAAAACCATAAAAACAATGCAAGCAGCAGTATAGATATAGTAACCCATATAAACCATGGAATAATATAAAATAGAATAGTTGCAACTAATGCACTTATAATAAACGGATATCCTTCTTTAGCAATCATAATGACCTCACATAAATATAGTTATGCTAATATATCACAAAATAATTGTTGTAGCAATAAATTTTACTTAAAATAATATGCAAAGTTTAAATACTAAGTTTATATTTTTTATACCAAATAAAGTTTGTATTTACATGCTTTATGTAATATTTTTATTTATTATTTTTAAAGGGGTGAAATATGGGTTATATTAATAATAATACAGGTTATCCTTCACATACTTTATCAAGCCGTTCAGTAATTTAAAAAAAATATGTATGCAGTAATCACACCAGACGGGCTTGTAAAAAATAATATATACGGCTATGAAAACTGTGATATACGCATACTTCCTTCTCCCCTTTTAGGTGCATCTTTTGTTGATTATATTATAACAGTAAAAAAAGAAGGCAGAAATATAAGCGGTATAGGTCAGAATGGGGAAGAAGTATTTTTATTTGTAATAGAAGGCTCCTTATTAGTTTATAATGATAGTAAAAAAGCAGAGCTTACAAAAGGCGGCTTTTTCTTTTCCCCTGCACCATTTAAACTTTATTTTGAAAATAATTCTAATAATAATGCAAAAATACTTTTATATAATAGATAAAAAAATTTAATATTACTCTAAAAAGTTTGTATTTTTATTTATAATTAATTTTACAGGCAGTAAAACAATACGCTATCTAACCGCCGCACAACTTAGATAGTAAAGTTTTCGTTATTTCATTTCTTATGCTCCAAATTGTATAACCATTCACAATTTTTTCTCCATTGCCACTACAACTCGCTGTTGCTCAGACAAGTAGCTGGCAAATCATTCCAAAAAAATTGTTCATATACAATGAAGTCGCAAAGCAAATGAAATAACCCGATGTATCTTTTAAATTGGAAATAATCTATAAATTATTTTATAAGCCAAAAATAAATTTTTCGTAAGCCTAATAATACTCTCCAGCCAATATTTCTGATTCCTCGTTACTCACTCGGGAAATATTGTCCTCGTAAAAAACACTCGCCATAATTATAAAAACAAAGCGGCAGTTTTACCGCACATGTCGCTAAAACTGCCAATATTCATAAATCTTTTAAATCTATTAATAATTAGTTTTTAGATTTATCTACAATTTTGCTTTTACCGAGCCAGCTCATCATGCCGCGAAGTTTTTCGCCTACTTCTTCAATTGGGTGGCTGTTAGAAATATTAGATAATGCATGGAAATGTGGTGCATTTACTTTGTTTTCCATCATCCATTCTTTTGCAAAAGTACCGTCTTGAATTTCTCTTAATACTTTTTTCATTTCTTCTTTAGCTGCAGGAGATACTACTCTTGGACCTCTTGTTAAGCCGCCGTATTCTGCTGTATTAGAAATAGAATACTGCATATTTTTAATGCCGCCTTCATAGATTAAGTCTACAATTAATTTCATTTCATGCAGACATTCAAAGTATGCCATTTCTGGAGCATAGCCAGCTTCTGTTAATGTTTCAAAGCCATATTGAATAAGTTTTGCTAAACCGCCGCATAATACAGCCTGTTCACCAAAAAGGTCAGTTTCAGTTTCTTCTTTAAAGCTTGTTTCAATAACACCAGCTCTTGCACCGCCGATAGCTGCAGCATAAGCAAGTGCAACTTCTTTAGAATCCCCTGTTGCATCTTGGTAAACTGCGATTAAGCAAGGAACGCCGCTGCCAATTTCATACTGCTGACGAACTAAGTGGCCAGGACCTTTTGGAGCAATCATAATAACATTTACATCTGCTGGTGGCACAATTTGACCAAAATGGATATTAAAACCATGAGCGAATGCTAAATAAGAACCAGATTTTAAGTTTGGAGCTATTTCATTTTTATAGATTTCACCTTGAAGTTCATCTGGAGTAAGTATCATAACTAAATCAGCCCATGCAGCTGCTTCTGCTACTGTCATAACTTTTAAGCCTGCATTTTCTGCTTTTTTCCATGACGCACTGTTTTTTCTTAATGCAACAGCAACATCACATCCAGAATCTTTTAAGTTGTTAGAGTGGCCGTAACCTTGGCTGCCGTAGCCGATTACTGCTATTTTTTTGCTTTTGATAGCACCTAAATTGGCATCTTTTTCATAATAAACTTTCATTTGTTTACCTCATATTTATATTTTTACAGCTTTTTTTATCAGCTTTAATTATTTACTTATTAGCAGACTGTTTTAATCTTTCCATTTCGCTTGTTGCTTTTGAGCCTCTGCCTATTGCAAGACAGCCTGAACGGACTAACTCAATAATACCATAAGGGCGGACAAGTTCAATAAAAGCCTGCAGTTTATCATTATCACCAGTTATTTCTATAACCATACTTTCTGGTGTAATATCTACCACATTGCCACGGAAAGTATTAACCATATTATAAATATCACTTCTGTATTTCTGAGTAACATATACTTTTACAAGAACAAGTTCTCTTTCAATATGGTTATATGATGTTAAATCTCTTACTTTTAAAACATTTATCAGCTTACGAAGCTGTTTAATAATCTGCTCTATAATTCTATCATCACCGTAAGTAACAATAGTCATCATAGATACATCGTGTTTATCAGTAGAGTTAACTGTTAAGCTCTCAATATTGTATCCTCTGCCTGAGAAAAGACCTGCCACACGAGCAAGAACACCAAATTTATTTTCAACAAGGATTGATATAATATGTCTTTTTTCCATAGCACTTACCTTATTATCATTTCATCAATTGATGCACCTGCAGGCACCATAGGATATACATTTTCTTCCCTGTCGCATACAAAATCCATAAGTACAGGTCTGTCTTTTATTTTAAGAGATTCTCTTAAAACTGCCTCAACATCTGCTACCTTTTCAGCACGCATACCGATACAGCCGTAGGCTTCAGCTAATTTTACAAAATCAGGCTGCACTTCAAGACAGGTATCAGAATATTTTTTATTAAAAAATAACTGCTGCCACTGCCTTACCATGCCTAAAAATTTGTTATTGATAATAACAGTTTTCACACCTACTCTGTACTGTACGCATGTTGTTAATTCCTGCATATTCATTAAGATACCGCCATCACCTGATACACAAAATACTTCCTTATCAGGTCTGCCGATTTTTGCACCCATTGCAGCAGGAAGACCGTAACCCATTGTACCCATACCGCCAGATGATAAAAACTGTCTAGGAAAGTTGTATTTATAAAACTGACCTGTCCACATTTGATGCTGACCTACATCTGTAGCAATAATCGCATCGCCACCTGTAACATTGTATAATGTTTCTATTACATACTGAGGCTTAATGATTTTATCGCTGAATTTATAAGAGAATGGTTTTTCTTTATCCCAGCCTTTTACTGTTTCAAACCATTCATCTCTTTCCTGTTTGCATTTATCCCATTTATAATCATCAAGATGCTTGTTTATCATCTGCAGAACATTGTAACTGTCACCAACAACAGGTATTTCAATATCAACAGTTTTACTGATAGATGACGGGTCTATATCAATATGTGCTATTCTTGCATTTTTTGCAAACCTGTCAAGCCTGCCTGTAGAACGGTCAGTAAACCTTGTGCCGATAGCTATAATAAAATCTGATTCAGTAACTGCCATATTAGAAGCATAGTTACCATGCATACCAAGCCAGCCTATCCACTGGTTATCAGTTGCAGGGTATCCGCTGAGCCCCATAAATGATGAAACAACAGGCAGATTCACTGCATGAGCAAATTTGATTAATTCTTCTGTTGCTCCCTTACTTACTTTTACACCACCGCCAATAAATATAACTGGTTTTTTAGCAGTTTCTAATGCTTTAAGCAGCTTTTTCACCTGCATTGGATGGCCTTCTGTAGTAGGCTGATAGCCTGCTAAATGTATCTTGCCATTTGGCTCATATTTTACTTTTGCAGCAAACACATCTTTTGGAATATCCACAAGCACAGGACCAGGTCTGCCTGTTGTGGCAATATGTATTGCTTCGTTCATAGTGTCTGCTAAATCTTTTACATCTGTTACAAGGTAACTGTGTTTTACTATAGGGCGTGTTATACCTACAATATCAGCTTCCTGAAATGCATCTCCGCCAATTAAGTTTGAAACAACCTGCCCAGTAATTACAAGCATAGGAACACTATCCATATAAGCTGTGCCAATACCTGTTACAAGGTTTGTAGCACCAGGACCGCTTGTTGCCATACATACACCTATTTTACCAGTTGCTCTTGCATAGCCGTCTGCAGCATGTGCTCCACCCTGTTCATGACGAGGCAGAATATGTTTTAAATCAGAATCAAATAATGTATCGTAAAAACCAGTAAGAGAACCGCCAGGGTAGCTGAATATTACATCAACACCATTACGCTTTAAGCAGTCTATTACAATTTCTCCACCTGAACATATCATATTAATACTCCAATATTATGGTTTACACTAAAATTATTTATCTCTTTTAAATATAGCTCCCTCATTAGCACTAGATACTCCTTTAGCATATTTTGCTAAATAGCCGCTTGCTACTTTTGGTGCTGGAGCTTTAAAGTTTGCACGCCTTTTTTCAAGTTCAGCATCACTTACTTCTAAGTGGATACTTCTTTCTGGTATATTAATAGCTATTTTATCACCGTCTTCTACAAGAGCAATAATACCGCCCTCTGCAGCTTCTGGAGAAATATGACCAACACATGGTCCTCGTGTACCGCCAGAAAATCTGCCGTCAGTAATTAATGCCACCTGAGTAAGCCCAAGACCTGCGATTGCAGCTGTTGGTGCAAGCATTTCTCTCATACCTGGACCGCCTTTTGGACCTTCATAGCGAATAACTACTATATCACCATTTTTTATAACACCGCCCATAATTGCTGCCATGGCATCTTCTTCAGAATTAAAAGTTTTTGCTGTACCAGTAAATACCATCATATCTGGATTTACTGCACTCTGTTTAATAACTGAACCGCCTGGCGCAATATTACCGCGAAGAACTGCAATACCTCCCTCTTTATGATATGGATTATCTAATGGACGGATAATATCTTCATCATAGTTTTCTGCTGCTTTGCATATTTCTTTTACAGTCATACCGCTTACAGTAATGTTATCTTCTAAATGGCTTTCAAGAGATTTCATAACAGCAGGAATACCACCTGCAAATTCAAAATCTTCCATAAAATATTTACCGCCAGGAAGAAGGCTTGTAATGTGCGGAGTTTCTTTTGATAAAGCATCAAAAGAATCTAAATTTAAATTAATTCCTGCTTCATAAGCAATTGCAGGAAGATGCAGTGTAGTATTTGTTGAGCCGCCAAGAGCTAAATCTGCCTTAATTGCATTTCTGAATGCTTTTTCATTCATAATATCAAGAGGCTTAATATTTTCTTTAACTAATGAAACAAGACGAACACCAGAATCAAAAGCAATTCTGCGTTTTTTTGCCATACCAGCCATAGCTGTTGCACAGCCAGGCATACTCATACCCATAACTTCTGTTAAGCATGCCATAGTATTAGCTGTAAAAAGCCCCTGACATGCACCTTCACCAGGGCAGGCTGTCATTTCCATATTAGTCATTTCATCTTCATCTATTTCGCCAGTTGCAGCTTTTGATGCAGCTTCAAATGAATCTGTAATAAAATCACGCCTTTTCATACGGTAGTTACCGCTCATCATAGGACCTGCTGTAACTACAATAGACGGCACATTAAGTCTTGCTGCAGCCATAAGCATTCCTGGAGTAATTTTATCGCAGTTAGTAATAAAAAGAACACCGTCAAGAGAATGAGCATTTACAACACATTCTATCATATCGGCAATAGCATCACGGCTTGGCAGACTGTAACGCATACCAGAGTGTCCCATAGATATACCATCACATACACCTGGAACACTGAATATAAATGCCTGACCGCCGCCTGTATGAATACCTTTTTCTGCAAACCTTTCAAGTATTCTCATACCAGAATGGCCAGGAATAAGGTCTGTAAAACTTGAACATATACCAATAAATGGTGCATCCATTTGGTTTTTAGAAACACCTGTACCATATATTAATGCTCTGTTTGGAGCACGCTGGCACCCTTTTTTAATAATATCACTTCTCATATTATTACCCTTGCACAATAACTTAAAAATTTAAATAATTAATTAAGTTATCACTATAATTTTAATTTAGCAATTATTTTTTTTAAAAAATTTATACAATGATATAAAAGATGTTTTAAAAAAACTGTAAGTTTTAGTTGATAAAAACAATATTCTATATTACCATAGGCAATAATAAGTTAGCTGTATAATATATTTTTATGTAAGATTATACCAGTAATTTATCAACAGGAGAACAATATGAAACAGGGAAAAATAATTTCTAAATCATTATCTCTGCGAGCCAGAATGATGATTACATCTGCCGTTTTAATCACGGTAAGTATGCTTTCTGTAATCATTTTTGATTACATTACTAATTCAAGTTATTCTGAAAGCCTTTTAGTTAAAGAAGCCCAAAAAATAACTGAAACTATTACTGCCCGTACAAATGACTGGCTGAACAATAACAAAAACCTTATTAAATATTCAGCTAAATCTATGATATTTGAAAATTCTGATGACTTTCAAAGATATTCAGAAGTTTTAAATGCATTAGATGACAGAGATGAAATTATTCAAGTGCTTGTGGGCTTTGATAATGGTAAATTATATGCATCAAAAAGTGCAGTAAATAATATTCCTGCAGGTTACTATGCACCATCAAGACAGTGGTATAAAGATGCAAAAGCATCTAATGAACCAGTTGTTTCAAGCCCGTATATTGATGCTGTTTCTGGCAACCCTTGTATTACTGTATCTATTAAAATAAAAGCTCAAGACGGTACAGAAGGTGTTATCTGTATTGACTATAATTTAACAACATTAAGGTATATTCTTGATAAATCAAAAGATAAAGAATTAAATGGATATGTTAATATTATTGACCCGCAGGGTAATGTAGTTATAGGCTCAAAAGCAGAATATACTACTAAAAAATTTACTGATATTTTAACATATTACAAACCAATAGAACACATGTTAACTACATATTTTGAAAAACCAATAAAAATAACAGACAACGAAGGCAAAGACTGGATATCTTTCGTATATAAAACTTTTGATTATGACTGGTATGTACTTTATAGAATTCCTGCAGAAATTTTTTATGCTACTCAAATAAAAAATATGCTGGAATCATTGATTGTCGGTGCAATTTTAACATTTGCAGCAATTCTTCTTTCTATGTTTACTGTAAACAGGTCGCTGCAGAAACTTGTAACATTCCAAAAAATGATGATTGATGCAAGCTCTAATAATGACTTAACTGTCCGCATACCTGTTGAAACAAACGATGAACTTGGCAAAATTGCTGAAAGTATGAACCAGTTTATTTCAAAAGTGCAGGAAATTGTTGTTGCTGTCCGTAATTCTACTATTGAGGTAGCTTCAAGCAACAATGAGCTTGCAGCTACTATGGAAGAACTTTCTACTACTTTTGATTCTCAGGCTGAACAGGTAGAAAATATGGTGCACAGCATGGGACAGGTTGGTGATGTATTTAAAAATACATCAATGGCTCTTTCTGAAAATATGAATGCACTTGAAAGCACTGCTTCAATGTCTAAAGAAGAAACTCAAAAACTTGCAACAGTTGCAAAAGATATGGCAGAAATTGAAACTGATACTGTTACACTTTCCAACAGTATTGACAGCTTAACAGAAAGCTCATCTCAAATTGGTGAAATTATCAGCGTTATTAATGATATTGCAGACCAGACTAACCTGCTTGCATTAAATGCAGCTATTGAAGCAGCAAGAGCGGGAGAAGCCGGCAGAGGATTTGCAGTTGTTGCTGATGAAGTTAGAAAACTTGCTGAAAGAACTACAAAAGCTACTGGCGAAATCGCTGGCATTATTAATACATTACAGCAGGAATCAGAAAGTGCGGGCGTTGCAATGAAACATTCTTCAGAAAGTGTAAAAGTTGGGGCTGGTAATATTGGCGAAGTAACAGAAGAAATCAAAAAAGTTACTGTAGAAGTTGATAACCTTTATACACAAATGAAACCTGTTGCAAGGTCAGTAGATGAACAGCAGGAAACTGTACAGACTGTTGTAGACCATGCTCAGGTTATTGCTGCTGGTATTGAAGAAAGTAATGCAGCTGTCAGCGAAGTAAATAGAACTGTAAGCCACCTGCAGCAAAGAACTGAAGGCTTAAAACGATTAATTGAACAGTTTAAAGCGTAATACATTAAATAAACACTTACACATAATTATACAACATACCCCAAAAACTATACCTTCATTAAAAGCAGGTATAGTTTTTTTATGTATAAATATATGAGAATTTATGCAAATATTTCTTTTAGAATAAAGATAATGGATAATACAAGCATAGTTTTTGATATTTCTTTATATCTTCCTGTGCCTGCTTTAACTATTACATAAGCTAATATAGAAAGTTCTATACCCATCGCAATATTATATGTAAGTGGTGTCATAACCACAGCTATTACTGCAGGAGTTAATTCTGTCCAGTCTTTGAAATTAATCTTTTCAACAATAGAAAACATTAATATACCCACAAAAATAAGTGCTGGAGCAGTAGCTGCACTAGGTACAATTTGTATTAATGGAGAAAAGAACATAGCAAATATAAATAAAAAGCCTATTACAACAGCAGTTAACCCTGTTCTGCCGCCAGATTCTACCCCTGTAATACTTTCAATATATGCACCTACTGTACTTACTCCAAAAACACTGCCTGCAGTAGAGCCAAGAGCATCTGCCATAAATGCTTTTTTAGCTCTTAACATATTACCCTGCTCATCTACATATCCTGCACGCTGAGCAACACCCATTAATGTACCAATAGTATCAAACACTGCCATAAAAAGCAAAGCAAAGACTGCCATTAAAAAGTCGGAGTTTAATATCTTTGAAAAATCCATTTGAAAAAATACTGGTGCAACAGATGGCGGAGCAGAAACTACACCCTCAGGCATTTTTGTAATACCTAAAGGTATGCTTATAATAGTTACTACTACAATGCTTATTAATATTGCACCAGTTACTTTTCTTATATGCAGAATAATCATAAGCAGTAAACCAAATATAGATAAAAGAGTACTTATATTGCTGAAATCTCCATAAGTAACAAGTGTTGCATCATTATTTACAATAATGCCTGCACTCTGCAGACCTATAAACATTAAAAATATACCAATACCTGCAGGTATCCCCATTTTTAATGAAAGTGGGATAGCATCCATAATTAATTCTCTAATACGACCCACTGTTATGAAAATAAAAAGCACACCAACAATAAATACAGCAGCCAAACCTTCCTGCCATGAAAGCCCCATAGACTGTACTATTACAAATGCAAAAAATACATTTGATGTCATACTTGTGGCAAGTCCTATAGGATAATTTGCATAAAGTCCCATTAAAATACTTGCAAAGGCTGCAGCTAAACATGTAGCTGTAATTAATGCATCTCTAGGCATACCAGAATTTGATAATATATCAGGGTTTACAAAAATAATGTAACTCATAGTCATAAATGTTGTAAGACCTGCAATTATCTCCCTTTTTACACTGCTGCCAGAAGAAGTTATACCAAAAAACTTATCTAACATAAATGCTCCCTAAAAATAAATTATATAATTTTAATAAATGCAGCATACATTATATAAAATATACTGCATAATATTATATTTATATTTGATAAATATGGTAAAATATCGCATTTTTTTTTAATTTTTACTTGTATTTAACCACATATTTTATATAGTATATTATTTTAATTTATTATATATATTTTTGCAATAAATTATTAAATTCAGGTATTTTATGAAAAAAACAGCTTTTATTTTATTAATATTTTTTGCTTTTTATTATAAAAGTTTTGCAGCAGCTGCCATGATAAAATCAGAAATAGATATTAACCTTAATATGATTAAAGGCAGTATAACAATAGCTTCTACAAAAGCAGAAACAGTTACTGTATCTCTTTATGATGATATGCAGCTTTTATGTAATGATAAAAGAGTAAAATATAATAAAAACAGCAGGGAATATGTTATCAGCCTTGATGGATTATCGCCAGTAATTTTATCGTACATTAAAAATATTACAAATGAAACTGATACTATCAGTAAAGACTTTATTTCAATATATTCAAGTATTATTCCAGCTGTTACAAATATTGAAAATGCAGAACTTTATATTAATATACCAGAAAACTTTCAAGGGCTTGCAAGCCAGTTTGTAACATATTCCAAAAATAAAAATACAATGGTTTTTACATATAATAATCTTCCAAAAAGCATATATTTTGCAGCATCTGCTAACTATATTATTAAAAAAATAACACAAAAAAATATAGACATTTATACACTTTTATTTAAAGAACATGAAAATTTAAGTTATAAACTTCTGCAAAAAGCTGCTTATTATATAGAAATGTATGAAAATCTTTTTTCATCTCACTTTCCATACCATAATTTTATTATAGCAGAAGATGTAAACCCATACGGCCATGCACTTGCTTCCATGGCAGTATTTGGCTCATCTATTATAGATAAAGATTTTATTGCAGAACGCTCACTTGGTCATGAAGTGCTGCACCAGTGGTTTGGAGCAGCTATTGAATGCAGTATGACTGACGGTAACTTTTTAGAAGCTATTACTACATATTTTTCTGACTATTTTTATGAAAAAGATGACAGAATTAAATATAGAAAAGATGTGCTTACAAAATATCAGGCTTATGCAGCAGAAGAAAGTTTTCCATTAAAATATTTTATATATAATGCAGGCAAAAAGGAGCAGTCTATAGGTTACGGCAAAGGGCTTATGGTACTGCATATGGCTAAAAATAAAGCCGGCGATGATGCATTTATGGCTGGAATTAGAAAGTTTATAAGTGATAAACTTTATTCCAGTGCATCATGGAAAGATTTACTTGCATATATTGGTATGGATGATGATTTTTACAGAAACTGGATACACAGTAAAGATAATATTATTTTATCAGTAAATAATGCGGCCTTTAAGGATAATACACTTGCATTTAACCTGATTAGAAAAGGCGGTGAAGAAGAAGTAGATATTCCTTTTACACATATTTCAGAAAATCACACTGTAACTGGTAAATTTAAAACAAAAAAAGGTGTAAATCAGATAATTTATAACTTGAAATCTGATAACGATACATTTATCATAGATGACAGGTATGATTTAATGAGAGCCTTATATCCTGCAGAAATTGCTCCATCATTTGATTATCTTTTTGGTACAGATGAAATATTATTTGCAGGTAATAAAAATGAAGATAAAACATTTAAAAAAGTATTTCCTAATATAAAAGAAACTGTTCATATTAGAAAACTCAGCCTGCACCATTTAAAAGATAAAAATGTTATTATCGCAATGGACAATACAGTGCCGCAGACTGTAGCAGAGCTTTTAAAAAGCAAGCTCACATTTACTTTTGAAATAGGTAATACTACATATAAAGTAGTGAGAAACCCATACTCTCAAGGGGATAAATTTATTTTGTTTTCTTTTAACCATACAAGGCAGAGTCTGAACAAATTAACTCATTACGGCTCTTATTCATATATAACACTTAATAAAAATGAAGTAACAGCAAAAGAAAAAAATACTACGCCAAATGGAATAAAAATATTTGGCAGATAGAGGAATATAATGAAAAAGATTTTACTTTCATGCTTAATTTTAATGCTTTCCTGCTCTTTCAGCTTTGGTGCTGTATATAATCAGGATAACAGGATTCCAGTACCTTATGTGCTGAAAGCAATAAAAGATTTTGAAAATAATGCAAATACCTATGAAAAAGCATTAGTTCGTAAAAATATACTCCATAAACTTTCCACATACGGAGTAAATAAAGTGCCTGATATAAGCGATGAAGCTATCGGATTTATTTTCCACATGATAAAATTAAATATTGGAGAAAGTAAATTTCAGACAGGCTTAAATAAAATGGCTGATTTAAAAGATATGCCTTCTCTTACATGGCTGCAGATATTAAGATGTTTTGATGGTATTGATGCAGACAGCTTTTATGATGCTTATTTTTCTAAAAATCCACTTATTAAATTAACAGTAAAAAATGCAGAATATATTTCAGAAAAAGGAAACTATTATATCACTTTTACACTGTTAAGAAAATACGGGGATAAAGTAGTAAATATCCCTTATGCTTTAGAATATGGAAATAAAAAAGAATACGGCAGACTGCAGTCAAGTATAGACAGAGAAGAAACTTTTAAAGTACCTGTAAATACTGGAGCAGTTAAGCTGATTTTAGACCCAAATTACCATGTAATAAGAGAGCTGACAGACAGTGAAAAATCACCTGTTATTGCAGATATTCTTCATAAGGAAAATGTTTTATATATAGATAATCAACATAATAATACAGTATCTGCAGTGTTTAAAAACCCAAGATATGTTAAAGATGATGAAGTAAAATTCAGCGATTTAGAAAATTCTGATGTTATTATTGGCAGTTATGATAATAAAATAGCTAAATTTTTTGCTGATAAGCGTGTAAGCAGTGCAGATAATTCTGAATATTTTATTTTCAAAAACCCTATGAATAAAGATAAGTATATTTTAATTGCTAATAATATACAGACAGGAAGTATTCATTTATTAGAAAATTATGCTTTTAATCAGGAATTAATTTTTAAAAATGACAAACTTGTTTCTAAAGCAAGTATGCCGTCTAATATGGGTATAAATGTTTTAGAACATAAAAAAGATGTAATTGTAGATGTGAAAAAGCTGGATACTTTTCAGGATATGATGAAAAAAGCATCTGCTTATAAAGTGATATTTGCAGGGGAAAGCCACAATGAATATTCTCACCATGCAAACCAGCTTGCAGTAATAGAATACCTTAATAACTCTAAAAAGAAAACTGCTATCGCTATGGAAATGGTGCAGTATGAATACTTAAATGTAGTAAACGACTTTGTTAAGGGTAGAATTACTGAAAAAGAAATGCTTGACGGCATAGACTATTATAACAACTGGAGCTTTGATTATTCCCTTTATGCACCAATATTTAGATATGCAAGAGATAATAATATAGATATTATTCCACTTAATATAGAAAGAGATATTACATCAAAAGTCTATCAAGGGCAGATTGATAACTTAACTGAAGAACAGGCACTTTCTTTGCCTGGCAGAATGAAAGTTATGAATAGCAAATATGAAGATAAAATTAAATCTGTTTTTGATATGCATGCAGGCTCTACAGGTAAATTTACAGACTTTTTTCTGGCACAAAATATCTGGGATGAAATAATGGCAAAACATTTAGCAGATTATAGAAAAGCAAACCCAGATACTTCTATTGTTGTTATATGCGGAAACGGTCATGCAGGAAAATATTCAGGTATTCCTTTAAGATATAAAAGAATTACAGGTGAAGACAGCTTTGTAATTATGCAGGGCGAATATATTAATCAGGAAGGAAATAATGCAGATGTATATATATATCCTGAAGAAATAAAAAGCAAAGGTACACCAAAAATAGGTGTTGCAATATCAATAGATGATGAAAAAAATGGTATAGTAAAAGTAGAATCTGTTACTAAAAAATCACCAGCTGAACAGGCTGGCATTAAAAACGGTGATATAATACTAAAATGCGGTTATCACGATATTAGAAACATTGGCAATTTAAAATACGCTCTTTATGAAAAAGGTTATAACAACATATTAGAATGCGAAATAAAAAGAGGAAAAAATATTCTCAGCAAAAGTATTAAACTTTTTGAGTATGATGACAGCGCAGAAATGGATGAAATGATAAAAGCACACATCGCAAGGATGAAAAATAAATAGGTATAGGTGTAAGATGATTTTATATTGACAAGTTTCAATATATAAGGTAAGGTGATTTAGATGAAGGATGTTGTAAAGATTTTTAAGGCACTTGGTGATGAAAACCGGCTTAAAATTCTGCATATTATAGGCACGCAGGAAATATGTGCCTGTAAACTTTTAGAATACTTAGAAATAGGACAACCTACTCTGTCGCATCATATGAAAATACTTTGCGACAGCGGTATAGTTAGCTCAAGAAAAGACGGTAAGTGGACACTTTATAAAATTAATAAGGATACAATAAAACATACAGCAGACTATATGCAGGTAACTCTTTTTGGAAATACTGCAGCTCAAAGCTGCTGCAATGGCTGCTAAATATATTTTAAATTGTTTTTTTCAGTGTCATTTTACACACAGCTTTTAATTAGTTTATTAGCTGCAAATATATGCTTAAATTTATTTTTCATTTTTGTGTTTGAATCTTTTAGATTTATTTAATTAAAAGTGTTTTTAATGAGTATATTAAAAACACTTTTTAAATACAATATATATTGATATATATAAATATTTAAATATTAAAAACTATTTCCCACCAGAAAGAAGCAGGCAGGTAATAGGTAAATATAAAGGCATAACAGCTCTTATAATATCTGCCCTTTTAGGCACTATTACTCCATTCTGTTCATGTTCTTAAAAGGCAGGCTTTTAATTACTTTTATAGCGGTTGTTATTACTGGCATTATAATAAGCGGATATTTATTTAATTATATAGAAACTATTTTATAAAAATAAAGGAGAACACTATGTTTTTTAAAAAACAAAATTCATGTTCATGTGGTGGAGCATGCAGCAGCCAAAACACACAGGAATTTCATCTTATTGATGAAATTAAATCAGTAAAAATATTAGGTTCAGGCTGCAAAAACTGCCATACACTTAAAGCAAATACTGATGCAGCATTAAAAGAATTAGGACTTAATATTGAAGCAGAATATGTTACAGATATTCAAAAAATAATGGCTTATAACATTTTAAGCACACCTGCTCTTGTTATTAACGAACAGGTAGTATCTACTGGTAAAGTTTTATCAACTGCTGATATTATAAAAATGATTGCTAAATGAAAAATATAGCATTTATCTGCAACCATAATTCCTGCAGAAGAAAGTAATAAATCAGATTAAAGAAAAAGTGCTGCAGCTTAAAAATATATAATAAAATAACAGTGGGTAAAAATTCCATGTTTTTACCTGCTGACTGTAACCTGTGGGTAAAATTTTGAAAAATTTACCCACTATATTTTACCATATATAATACATGCCGCCTATTCCATTATTTCCATGCAGCTCTATATGGTCAAATATTCCATTCCATTTTGTAATAAAAAATGAATATATTTCTAACTCTTTATTTTTATATCCTGCAGAAGTAATAAAACTATTTTTACCACTATTTTCTGAATATACTTCATCAATTATCTCTGCAAGATTAAATCCGTTCTTATTGTATTCTTCACTGCCTTGAATATAATTAAAAGATAAAATATTATATCTTTTATCATCTGTAACATTCCTTCCTGTAACAAGCAGCATTTTTATAAAATCTTGAAATAAACTGTTAAAATCCATATTAACAGCTTCTTCTACTGCTTTTACACCAGTTTCTTTAGACTTATATATTTTTTTAATATATTCATCACCAAATCTTTCCTGCAAATACCTTGCAAATAAAAGACTTAAACCATAATTCTGAGTACTGTCATTTGTAATTAATGATTTACCCTGTGATGAAGAAAAGAAAGTAGAAATATATCTTTTATGCGGCAGCGTATATCCACCATAATATTCTGCAAGCATTGAAAGTCCTTCATTTAACCATACTGAAATATTAGTATTTAATTTATTTCTTACTCTGCTGTCAAAAAGCACCATATGCTGAAATTCATGTATAAAAGTTGCTTTTACATCTTCTTTATTTTTTTCCCATCTATTTTTTTCAAAATATTTATGGTTTACATAAAGCACATCTGCTTCATTTGATTTTGCATTAGAAAATGTTCCATCAGCATATTTATCTGGAGTATAAAAATATCCCATAAGACCATCATCAAAATCTGCAATTAAAAATGATACTTTTCCATTATTATCTATATCATTTTCTGTATCATAAAACTGGTGGATTATTTTATAATCTTTATCAAATGCTGCAGTTATTATATCTATTTGTTCCTGTGTAATATTCAAGTCTTCCTGTATAAAAAAATAAGCGTAATCTGATACTGCAATACATTCTGCATTTATCAATTTAAAACTGTTATTCACAAGTAAATATACATTATTCCACTTAGTACCTTTATTTATAATTTCCGGCATAGTTTTTCTTACAATATCATTATTAGAATGAATTGGTTGAATATTATATTTTTCTGCATAATTTTGAATTTCCTTTATATGTTCTGTAAGTTTTTCTTTTGGAGTTAATGCTATACTTCTTAATTTATAACTAATTTCTTCTTTATTTTGCACACCACCTGCTATATTATAGTATGCTTTTTTACTGTAATCATCACTGATTTTTTCAGGCATATAATAAACAAGTGTATGCAGCATTTTAGCATTATCATAAATTTCTATATTATTTATACCAGTTTTTAGTATATTTTTTTCTTGATTGTTATCGGTATTATTTGTATTATTATCTATACCTGTTTCATTATTAACGGTATTATTACTGCTGCTTTTAACATCTGCACAGCCTGTTAAGCAAAGCAGCAGACTTATCAAAATTATTACTTTCATTTTACTGCCTGTATTATAAATTGTTATATTCTGTTATCATTTCTTTAAATGACGGCTCATTTTCCAGTCTATCAAGCACATTTCTTTTAAAAGTTTCTGCATCGGTATTACAGTCTTCATAAGTAATATTCATATTTTTTAAATATCTGCCTACTGTCTGTGCATAAGAATACTGTAATGGAGTGCTTAACTCTTCAATAGTTCCTGATATTTCCTTTGCTCCGTATTTTATCATAAGCCTGTATAACTCTAAAAGTCTATTTTCTGCTCTCTGGCTTACCATATTCAGCTCTGCAGGTCTTAAACTTAAATAATTTACTATTAACTTAGGAAGCATTATTTCAATATAATCATATACAGGAACACCTGTTTCATCACCTGCTATATCAGGGTTAGATGTATATGGATTAATTATTTTATCACATACTTGAACAAACTGAATTAATGTATTATAATTTTTATCAGGTGATATTACTGGCATTACAGAAAAAGTTTCATCATAAGTTGCACCTAACACTGGCTTATCAAAACTTGATATATTTGAAGCACCACTGCTCACTCTAAAAAACATATCAACAAGTGATGATAATATCTTTTCATCTGCAGGCAGCTTCTGCTCCTTTAAATATGTAACAAATGAACAGGATAAATAAAACATATTGCTTCTAATATTTTCTTTTATATCACCATTTGTAAGTTTATCTAAATACATCTGAGAAAATTTGGCTATACTATCTTGGCTTGCAGTCATCACACGCAGAGCATTCATTAAATCAGTATTTTTTGTCTCTTCTCCAAATATTCTTATAATCTCTTTTTCAAACTCTGCTGCTGGTTTATCTAAATATTCATAAGCAAATAAATAATTCATACTTGATTCATCTGCCTGCATATAAATTGTTTTTACAAATACTTTTGCAATATCTTCATTATAAAGTATCCCTATACTTTTATCTGCACTTAAACCTTTTCTTCCTGATAATATTGACAAGATAGATTTAATATTTTCTTTTGCTTGAGTGCTTATATTTTCCAGTGGCACATTATTACCATTCACATCTTGAATAAACTTTGAATATTCTTCTAAAAACGCATTATCTGCTTTTTCCATTTCTAAAGCTGTATGATTATTATTTTCTACAGTCTGTTTATTTTCATTATTATCTGCACAGCCTGCAAGCAGTATAATATCTAATATAATCACTACTAATATTATTATTTTTTTCATTTTTTCTCCTACAAAGATGCTGTCCAAATAAAAGACAGCATCATATTTTTTAATTAAATGCTTTATTCCATTCTGTAACTAATTTATTACCTTCATCTTTATGTGTTGTAAATATTACATCTATCACATTTGTCTTAAAATCATCTTTTGATAAATTCAAATGTTTATATGTAAATCCCCATGATTTAAGGAAGTTACCTAAAATTTGAGTTAATGTTTGACTTAATGCAGAAGCGTTGGTAGTATCTGGAAGCGTTCCACCATTTGTTTTAACAGCCTGTATTAAAGCTTCTACTCTGTTATAAGCTACAACAGTATACTTTCTATCCCCCTTTACTATATCAAATACATAATCTATATTCCAATATATACTAGAATGCCCATCTGTATAATAATCTTCATCTTCTACTGGTGCCTGTGGCAAGGAACTTTCATCTGGTGCAATTTTTGTTCCATCTGTTCCTTCACTGCCACCAGTTTCACCTGTTACAAGTTTATTCCAGTCAGCTAATAATTTTTGACCAGCCTCATCTAACTCTTGTTGGAATAATACATCTAATATTTCAGTTTTAAATTCATTTTTAGATTTATCAAAATTTGAATATGTAATATTTTTTACATTTAGATAGTCTGATACCAGTGCTGCATATTTTATATCTTCACCACTTAAAAGTTTATTATAATCTGGTTCATTAAATCCTTTTTGTTTCATAGTCTGATAAAATTCCAATGCTCTGTTTTCAGAACGCACTGTCCTTTTTTCAGCTCCAGGATAACCTGACAAATTAGATAAAAATTTTGCAGGTAAATAATTTTCTACTTGATTTATACCATTTATTTTATCTTCATCTTCTATTACTGGACTATCATTTTTTACTATATTATTCCATTCTTTTATAAAAGCTGTTATTTTACTTTTATCAGTTTCAAATAACTCTTTTATTATACCAGCATTAAACTCATCTTTACTTACATTAAAATGGCTATAGTTATAGTTATTTGTTTTTAAAAAATCTGCTGCTTTATCAATTAATAAGCTGTGTTTATCAGTTGCACTCATATCAGGTATTTCTGCCCCTTCTGTTTGCAGTTTTTCTAAAAATTCAGCAACTCTATTTTTTGATTTTTGAGTAGAAACATATGGAGCATTGTCTATTTTTTGAATAAGTTGAGTATGGTAATAATCAATCGTTTCATTTGTAATTATATTAGCAGCTTCGTCCTGCGGCACTTCCGGCTTTACAATTTTATTCCATTCATCAATTAATTTTTTACCAAAACTTCCCTCTAAAAATATTTTATTTATAGTATTCGTCTCAAATACAGACTTTTCCACATTAAACTCAGTATAAGTAATACCATTGTCTGATACATATTTTACCACAAGTCCAGTTAATAATTCTTTTTTTTCTGCAGCTGATGAAAAACCAGGCATTTCTGCTCCATTTGATTTTAACACTCTTAATAAATCTACTACTCTGTTATTTACCCTGTTACTAATTAATGTATAATCTTCTGGTGCATTTAAAAGATTTTCTGCTATTGCTGTGTAATATAAATTTTCTACAAAATCAGTATCTGTATATAAATCTTCATCTGCAGGTATTACATCTTCATTATCACTTATAATTTTACTACATTCTGCAATAAATGTGTTATATGATGAAAGCCCTGCATCTTTTAAAAGTTCATCAGCATTAAAATCTACTGAATTTATTTCATATGTTGCTGGAAGTTTTGTTTTTTCATTTAAATTATACAGAAGCTCCACTATTTGTCCTATTTTTACTTCATCAGCAGGAATAACAGCAGGTAATAAATTTAATAGAAGTGTTGCAGATAAATCTACAATATTATTCCTTACATTCTCATATTCATGATTAATAAGTATACTGTATTTATCTGCCAGCATTAATAATACAGTCTGGTTATTTTTTATATTATTCAGCTTATTAATTAAAGATTGATACTGTTCTTTTAAAGGTAGTTTAGCAGCAAAATCTTCTAAATTTATAGATAATACATTATAATCAAGTATTTCTGAAAATACACTTTCTTTGGCAGTGTATTTTGCATATAAGACTATTATATCATTATTATCAAATACTATTCCATTACTTGATAATTCTTCCATTAAAAGTGCTGTATTAAGATATACATTACTGTTTATTTCCCCATCAGGCAGATTATGCATATATTTAGAAAATTCTTTATAAAAGATTTTTACATTTTCTTCTACTTTTACTCCTGTAGTATTATCTGTATTAACTTTTGTGCCAGTTTCACTACATCCAACACAAAATGCTCCAATAAAAAATAATAATACCATTATTATTGACTTCATAATAACCTCCTATTAATGATAATAGTTATCATTAATATTATTTTATTATTTTGTCAATATTAATTTTTATTTTTATTTTATAATATGTTATAAAATAAATATTTTTTAACTTATCCTAAAATAAATAATTTATTTGAATACAAAAAAAGCTGCCTTATATAAAGCAGCTTTAATAAATTTATACAAAATATTTATTTGCTTATTTCTTCTAATATTCTTGATACTTCCGGCAGAAGCTGCTTTTTCCTTGAAAGAACACCCGGCAGGAAAAACAGGTTATCTTCTAATTTTTTATAAGCAAATATCTGTTCTGCTGGAGCAAACCCTGTAGTAATAAGCTGGCTTTCTTCTTTAATAATATCTGTAACAAGAAGCATCATCCAGTCAAGCTTGTTATTTTCTTTTACATTAACAAGTTCTTCCTGCAGTTTAGCTTTTACTTCTCCAAGCTGTGCTAATGTTACTGTTTCTGCCTGGCTTATACCAAAACGAACACCATATTCTTCAAAGATTTTAAAATCTGTGCCAATAATATCTTTTGCTGAGCGGGAAGTAAGAGAATCTGTTGCTGAGAATATTTCCACACCATATTCTTTTGCATCAATGCCGCATAATGATGCTAAATCATTAATAGCATTAATATCATCCTGTGTTGTTGTTGGTGATTTCATAATAACTGTATCGCTAAGCATACCGCCAAGTAAAAGCATAGCATATTTTTTAGGAATATCTACTCTGTATGTTTTAAAAAGCTGGTAAACAAGTGTACATGTACTGCCAACAGGTTTTGCAAAAAATGTAACTGGGCTGCTTGTTTTTATAGTGCCAAGCCTGTGGTGGTCTACAATTTCCATAAGTTCTGCTGTTTCAATACCGTCTATTGCCTGAGTAGCTTCGTTATGGTCCATCATAATAAGTTTTGCTCTTTTACGCTTTAAAATATCTGTGCCGGTAATTACACCAATTAATTTACCGTCTGAAACAACAGGCAGGCTTTTTGTAGCAGATTTGCTTATTGCATCTGCAACGCTGTCTATGTAATCATAAGGTGCACATGGTTCAACTTTATTTAACAGCTTGCCAATAGGGGTAGCCATTTCAACACAGCGGATAGTCTGTGATGAATCAAATGGAGAATAAAATACCCAGCCTTTATAATTACCAAAATCAAGCTGTTTGCATGCTTCTTCACTAAGACCAACAATAATAATAGCAGGATATTTTTTTGTAAATGCATCCTGCAGAATATTCTGCCTGTTACCAGTGATTAAAAGAGTATTTTCTTCATTGGCAACATGTGCTACATGCTGGTGGAAATCATCATAAGCCATTGTAGCCACAACAACTGATGCAGAAAATTCTTCTAATTCACCAACATTTAAAACTGTTCCTCTAAGTGAACGGCGAAGTGAATCGGCTCTTAAAGAGAATACTGGTTTTGCTGCCCTGTCATCTCTTAAGAAAAGCTCTGTAACATCATTTACACCAAGCATACCTTCATATTCGTTCTCTTTATTTATTACAGGCATAAAGCGAAGATTTTTTTCTCTTAAAATTCTTAAAAATTTTGAGAGCGGGTCATTTTCTTCTGCAGTAATAACATTTGTAGTCATACTGTCTATGACTTTTGGATATATATCTTTCATATATTCTGGCAGTGTGCTTGCAGCCTTCTGAAATATAAATTTTGTCTGGTCATTAACAGTGCCGCATCTTATAGGCACAAATTCATATTCTTTATTAATCTGTGATTTTAAATAAGCATAACATGCAGCTGATGCAACTGAATCTGTATCAGGATTTTTATGCCCGCAAATAAATACTTTATCCATAATTATTCTCCCCCATATTGTGCTATTTGTTCAACTATATCTTTACTCATATACCCTACCATACTGTCTAATAAGCTGCCGTCTTTATCAAACACAAATGATGTAGGTATAGGATTTATTTGAAAATATGCAAGAAGGCTTGAATCCGCCTGATAAACTGGATATGTAATGCCAAAATCTTTAACAAACTGAAGTGCATCTGACTGATTTTGGTCAACAGCTATACCAATAATTACAAAATTATTTTTATCTTTGTATTTTTCATAAACCTGCACAAAATCTGGTGTTTCAGCTTTACATGGCGGACACCATGAGCCAAAAAAGTTTACAAGTACCACTTTACCGCTGTGTGCCTGTAATACTGATTTAAACCTTTCAGTATTAAGAATTTCCATACCATTAGACACCACTACTGGTGCATTAGATGAGGAAGCAGAGTTTTGATTTTTATTACATCCCGCCATTACAAAAAGTAATGAAAGAAGCAACATCATTAATAAAAGTTTTTTCATAAAAGCTCCTTATTTATTTATCATACTTTAAAAAAATAAAAAAGTCAGTAAATTTTTAACTTAAAAAATACTGCATATATTAAAATATTATTTCAGACATTTAACATTAATGCATTTGCATTTAATTTTAAAATAATGCAGAAATAATAATATAAATAAGCTGGATTTTTATGCAAAACAACAGAAGAATTTTTAAAACAAAAATACAGGCTTAAAATAATTTAAGTTGAAATATTTACTTATCTTTTAAAGCATCACAGTTATTTGTAATATATGGCAGAATATACTGGACAAAATATGTGGCAGAATATAACTCTATGCTTTTTATTTTATCAAGAATATATGTGTATTTTTCAAGAAACGGCTCATAATTTGAAAGTTTTATTTCCTGAATACACTCTATTAATGCATCTATATTATCTGCTGCAGTTAAAATAAGCCCTTCAATGCTGTCATCTTTTCCATCAAAAATAATTTCTCTGTATATAGACTTATAAGGTTCATCAATAGAATTAAGCAGGTTTTCTTCTACTAATGTTTCTTCTACAAGGCTTAATGCTTTTTTCACTTCTGCATTAGAATTTTTAGTAGTGCTTATTACATCACCCATAACAGCTTCTGGTATATCATGGTTTAATGCTTTCCTGTATAGTCTTTTCCAGTCAACCACTCTGCCATTTTCTTCTTCAATTATACCTAAAAGCTGAGCAATCTGTGCAACAGCAAAAGAATGTTCTGCAACAGATGACCGTTGATGTAAAAATTCATTTGACCACCTGCCAATGTTATTTAACTTTCTAGCAGTTGTTATTAATTTGCCAAGATTTTCCATATATCACCTTCTATATATTAATTTTAATATTAATTTTTGTCTACTATTAACTTATGCTTTTTAATAACTATTACTAATTTACCACATTTTCTACACCATTATTATAAATATATGGCGACATTAAATGTCGTTTAATATAAAATAATTACAAATGTAAACTTATTTGCATATAAAAGTAACTTTTTTCTTGATTAATTTATTTGATAGTGCTAGAAAATAGTTATGAGCGAATTAAAGTATGATATTAAAAAGGTAGTGGAGTTTCTTGGCGGCGGTATAGATGAAACAATAGTTGCATCTCTTATTGGCATATTTGTTTCATCTGTCAATGATGAATTTCCTGCATTTGCAGAAGCAGTTGCAGCTGATGACAGACCAGCTATACACAAAATCGGCCATAAATTAAAAGGCTCATCAGCTAACCTTGGTTTTGAATCTTTTAGAAAACTTTGTGAAGATTTAGAACAGCATGCAAGAAACGACTTAGATTTTGACTACAAAGCTACTTTTGAAAAACTTGGCACAGAAAAGCAGGCTATTGAAGAATGGTTTGCATCAGTAAAAGCTGATTACGGTTTATAAGAACAGCATTTCTTAGTTTATATAGTTAGACTGGCTTTCTTTAACCTTAGTAAACTGTTTATCAGTTTTAACAGTGGATTTATACCCATCGTTAAACATTTCTAAATAATGCTGCAGTTTACCTCTTTTTACCAGCAAATCAGAAATCTCGTTGCGGTATATTTCCGCCATATCATCAAGCATAACTACAAGCCGTTTCTTATCTTCATTATTTTCTGCGTCTTGAGATTCTGCAATATATTTGTCTACTGCATTATTAAGGGCAGATAAAAAATGGCGTATTGATATTATATGCATATCTGTAGCTTCTGCTTCACCGGATAAAAAATCTTTAAGTATTTTGTCTATTAATTTGCCTTTATTTTCCATACATAGAATAATCGGCATTATGTAAAAATACTTAAAAGAAATTTTAAAAATATGTATTTATTTTCTTCCTTTTAGTGATTTTTTCAGATGATACTCTCTGCCTGGCTTATACTTTATATTAAACAGGCAGTTTATGTTTTTAATCAACTGGATAGTCAAATGTTATTACTGGAATTTTTAAACTCTTTGCTTTTTCTTCCCTAATATATAACTCAACTGGACTGCCATAAGGGTTATCAAAATATATATAATCATTATCTATTTTATATATACTGTAAAAAGTTTCATAAGGTGTGCCGCCAGTTGTTTCACCAGTTACACGAAAAAGGTGTCTGTCATTTTCTTCTTTATAATATATTGGTCGTTCAGTTTCTGGGAAATCTGCCGTTGCTTTTCTATATTCAAAAAAATTTTCTTTTTTATTTATCCATACATAATCCGGCTCAATATCATTATAGGCTTCTGATATACTCTGATGTACAGCATAACATTTTGTATTGCCCTTAATAGTTAACTTTTTACAGTTTTTACCATCTTTTTTTCATTTAATTTAATCCATTTACCATATAAATCATCTGGTACAGTATCAGCATAAGCACTGCAAAAACTTATAAAAAGTAAAAATATTATCGATTTAATAATTGTATTTTTCATACTGCTCACCTTTTTGTATATAGTTATAGTATCTAACATATAATTATATTGCAATAAATATAATTTTATATATTATGGCTTTTAAGGTGATATATGAGTGAATTAAAATACTTATTTGGACCAGCTCCATCAAGAAGGCTAGGCAGGTCATTAGGCATAAATATAGTGCCTGCAAAAATATGTTCTCTTGACTGCCTTTACTGTGAAGTAGGCAGAACAAAAACAACTACTATGCAGAGAAAGCCCTATTATAAAGCCAGCGACATATTAAAAGAATTTAAAGAAAATTTTGATAAATTTTATGATTTATGTGATGTTGTAACAGTAACAGGTGCAGGCGAGCCAACACTTAATTCTGAACTTGATAAGATTATTACAGGTATTAAAGACATAACAGATAAACCATGTGCCATTCTTACTAATACTACAACTATACATATAAAAGAAGTTTATGAAAGCCTTTTAAAGTTTGATATTGTAGTACCAAGTTTAGATGCTGTAACTGAAAATATCTTTAAGGCAGTAAATCTTCCTGATAAATCTATTGATACAGAAAATATTATTAGAGGACTTGAAAAATTTTCAAAAGAATATAAAGGAAAGCTGTTTATAGAAATACTTTTTTGCAAAGATGTAAATGACAGCAGAGAGCATATTGAAAAACTTGTAAAAGTTTTAGGAAATATTAAATGCTCTAAAGTGCAGCTTGGTACAATTCACAGGCCGCCTGCATACAGCTCATCATGCCCTGTAAATGATGAATTTTTACTGGAAACTGCAAAAATATTATTAAAAAACAATATTCCTGCAGAAGTAACAGGCGGATTTTCAAGTGTTTATAAATCATCAGCTTCACTTAATCTTCATGATTTAATACCAGCACTTCTTAAAATGCGTCCATGTACAATGCTGGATATGAGCGGTGTTTTTGGAAAAAGTGAAAGTGAAATAAAAGCAAGTATAGATATTTTAATCAAGGAAAATAAAATAAAGGCTGAATATTATAACTCTGATACATACTATACCACAGCATAATTTCAGCCTGTATATTAGTTATTAATTTTGTTTTGTAACAGTGTAGTTATGCTCTGCCATTTCTTTTTCATAAGAGCCTATTTTTGAGATTTTATCCATAATATTTGTAATCTCAATTATTTCAGGCTCTTTTGGCAGCTCTGGCGAAATAAGAGGCGATATTTCAGATACTCTTATTACCCTTTGCCATATATTTACAAACTGTTCTTCTTTAAGTCTGTTTTTTGCTACTTTTGATATCTGCACTTTTTTTCCATTGTCATTTAAAAGACTGCTTACAGCATGATATATTACATAGTCGCCGTTTTCCATACCGCCGTACATTATTACATGGCCTTTAAAAAATATTAATGTCCTGTATGGCTTAGCATTGCGAAGCACTGCATAAAATTCTTCTTCACTTTTTGGTGCATCAATTAATTTTTTACCAACAAGTTTCTGCAGACCAGAACTTCTTGGAATATCTGCACCAAATACTCTCCATAAATCACGAACATAAGCAGAACAGTCTCTATAGCCTTCTTTACCGCCCCAGTCGTAAGGATTATTTAACTGGCTTTCTGCCATTGCTTTCATTAATTCTTCATTATATACAGCATTTCCTATAACAAATGAGCCGTCTTTTAATAATGATGTATAGCTGCCTTCAGGTGTTAAGACTACCACTTTATCATTATCCTGCGATAAGAGCGGCACTTTATCACCTATACCGTATTTTACACTGCCTATTGTAATATTATCTTTTATTACTCTGATAAAAGGCATCTGCTGAATACCAGAAAAAGCAACCTGAGAATATATTTTGATTTTTGCAGCAGGCACCCAGCCTCGCATAAATTCAGTCATAATGTAATAAAATTCTCTATCTTTTGATTTATGCAGTACAAATACAGGTGCAAAAGCACTTATTCTTGTGTACTGGTTAGAATCAAACTTATCATTACCCCTGTGTATAGTATGGTTTGTAGGATAAAGACGCATATTAAGACTTTCTGTAGTAAAACCAACCTGCGGTACAACAATAGATGGTATGCCGCTTACATTTCTATTATCTTTTATATTTTCTAAGTCTTCCTTAGTCATTTCTCTATCATCTATATATGAGCCTTTATATGCAAGCCTGTCAAATGTAATTAACTTACTTAATTCATAGCGGCTTATTTCAAATAAATATTTATTTGTGTCTGTATAAAAATAATAAGGTGAAAACTTACTTTTACCAACTGATGTGCTGGAACAGGAAAGTATCATTGAGGTCAGAATAACTGTTACGACTAATAATATCTTTTTGCTCATATAACCTCCGATTATTTTTTGCTGTCATTTTCTATTCTGCTTTCATATTCAGATAAATATTCTCTTGCTTTGCTGCATAAATGTTCAGGCACAGTAAGTTCTACCATACCATCTTTTAAATGCTCTAAAGCCTTGGGAACAACAACATACCCCTTGATTACAGCAGGGATACCTTTTGACATTAAATATGATGATGCTTTATCTGCAGCTTTTCTGCTTTTATATTCTCTAATCTTTATCATATCTAGCCATAATATATTATTTTCGGCAAAATGCAATAAAAAATAAGAAAAAAATTTTATTCTTTTATATTCATTATTAATCATTTATAAATAAAATCTAATGAACTGCTCTTACATTTTATCCAATGATTTTGTGGATAACCTGTGGATAACTTTTTACTATAATAAGCCTTAAAACTATTGATAATTCAATAATATATATTTTTATTTATATTTATCAATAAGTTATAAAAAAGTATTGATATATAAGGCAAAACCGTTGTCAAGCATTTTTTTTAAAATTAAATTGTGATTAAGCTGTGGATAACTTCTGGATATATTGATTATTTTTGCTGATTTTACAAGCTCTTTACTATGCTGCTTATTTTTTAAGCAGCATATTTTATACAAAATTTTTTTATTTTTCCCATAATACAGGTGCTGAAAATATTGACAAAGTCATATTTTTAATATATTAAATCAATTCTTATGAATTGGAGTTTAATATGGCTAAAAAGTTTCCTATTTTTAATAAGTATTTTATAATACTAATGGCAGTTAATTTTTCTGTTGCTTTTTCTTACTATATTACATTTGTTACTACAACAATTTATGCAATAAATTTTCTTCATACATCTAATGCATTAGCAGGACTTGCAAGCGGTATATTTATTATAGGTGCATTATTTGCAAGGATTATATTTGGCTCTTATGCTGATGAGCTTTATTTAAAGCCAGTATTAATTATATTTTTACTTATTTACTTTATAACTACTCTTTTATATATATTTATAGATAAATATATTCCACTTGTAATATTAAGATTTTTTCATGGTGTATTTTATGGAGTATCTTCCACATGCCTTGGTGTAATACTTTCCCAGAATGTGCCAGCTTCTATTCGCGGCTCTGCTATCGGCTATTACGGCTTAAGCATAGTGCTTGCCTCAGCTGCAGCACCTTTCCTTGCTATTTTATTTATACACCTTGATTTTATCACTCTTTCATTTATAACTCCTGCTGCCCTGCTTTTAATATCAGTTATACTTTCCTTCAATTTAAGAGTGAAAAAAGTAAAACATCAAAAAACTCATAAAAAGTTTGCTGTTGCAAATTACATAGAATATTCTGCACTTCCTGTTTCATTTTTAGCATTTTTAATGACAGCAGCATATATGCCGATACTCAGCTTTATTGGCGATTATTCTTTCAGCATTAATCTTGTAGAAGCAGGCAGCTGGTTTTTTGTAGTGTATGCAGGTATCTCTATGTTTGCACGGCCTGCAAGCGGCAGACTTTTTGATAATCTTGGACATAATTTTGTTTTAATGCCTGCAATTATTATATTTATGTTTGCATTAATAATGCTTTCAGTTTCAGATAACGGTTTTTTACTGCTTTTTTCTGCACTTTTAACAGGTCTTGGCTACGGCTCATTTTTTTCCGGCGGTCAAAGTTATGCACTTTTAAATGCACCTAAAAATAAACTGGGACTTGCTACTTCTACATATTATATATTTTTAGATATAGGCGGTGGAATTGGACCATATATTTTTGGGTTTGCAGGCGAAAATTTAGGATATAAAGCAATGTATCAAATATGTGCAGGGCTTGTTTTTATTGTGCTTATTTTATACTTTTTCCTAATATTTAAAAGAAAGAAAGCATAGTTTTAAAAAAGAGATTTATTATTCATTTTGATTTATAGAGCAAATTATTTAAAAACTATAAAGCCTGCTTTAAAAGCAGGCTTTATATATTTATTGAACTGTTTTTTTACCTTTCAGCGTTTTAATATTATACACAAGTGAGCTTGCAATACCTATTGATGAATAAGTACCGATTATAATACCTGCTATCATAACAATAGCAAAACCTTTAATAACTTCACCGCCAAAAACTGCCAAGCTGATTACTGCAAGCAGTGTGGAAGTAGATGTTAATATTGTTCTTGAAAGTGTTTCGTTAATACTGATATTAATACTTTCCATTAAAGTTTTATGCTCATCCATTCTTGCTCTTTCTCTGATTCTGTCAAAAATAACGATTTTATCGTTTAATGAATAACCAACCACTGTTAAAAGAGCCGCTAAAACTGTTAAATCAAAAGTAACATTTACAGCAATGATAACACCAAGAGTAAGTATAATGTCATGTATTAATGCTATAATAGAGCTTGTTGCAGACATTAATTCAAACCTGATAGCAACATATATTAATATACCGATAACCGCATAAAGTACTGCTAAAAGAGCCTGTCTTTTTAAGTCTTTACCAACCTGTGGTCCAACCTGTTCCACACTGTCTATTACAACTTTGCCCCCTTCAGCAAATTTAGTTTCTAAAGAGCTGCTGATAGTATCAGAGATTTTTTTCAAATCTTCGCCGCCTGCTCCCTGGTCAACTTTAATTCTGAATGAGCTGTCTGTGCCTAATGTTTGTATACTTACACTTGCACCAATATCCTGGCTTAATGTAGTTCTCATTTTATCAATATCAACTGGTTTTTCAAATGTTACCTGCACACTTGTACCGCCAGAGAAATCTACACCATAGTTAAAGCCTTTGCCAAAGATTAAAGCAAGCCCTATAATGCAGAGTATAATAGAGACTGTAAAATATATTTTAGATTTACCAATAAAATCTATTTTTGTTCCTGTTTTAATTAATTCAAACATACCATGTCTCTCCCTATATACTTAAATGCTTTATAGTGCGTTTATACATAAATGACATAAATATAGTTCTTGTTACAAATATTGCTGTAAACATAGAAGCTATAAGACCAACACTTAATGTAATTGCAAAGCCTTTAATAGGACCTGTTCCAAACTGGAATAATACAACTGCAGCAATTAATGATGTTAAGTTAGAGTCAATAATTGCAGATAGTGCTTTTGAATAGCCTATATCTATTGCATTAATAACAGTTCTGCCCTTTCTTAATTCTTCCCTTACACGCTCAAATATAAGAACGTTTGCATCAACTGCCATACCAAGAGTAAGCATAATACCTGCAATACCAGGAAGTGTTAATGTGGCTTTAAACTGAGCAAGAACAGCTAAAATTAATACAAGGTTTAATACAAGTGCAATATTTGCAGCCATACCACTTAAACGGTAGTATATGCCGATAAAAAGCACGATTAATACAAAACCTATAATACTTGCTGTTACACCGCTCCTAATAGAGTCATCACCAAGCGAAGCACCAACTGTTCTGTTTTCTGCAACAGTAACAGGGGCAGGAAGTGAGCCGGCTTTTAAAACGATAGCTAAGTTATTTGCTTCTTTAAAAGTAAAGTTACCAGAAATACTTGCATCACCGCCAGAAATAACAGTTTGTATTGTTGGTGCAGAATAAATTGTACCGTCAAGAACGATAGCAAGATTTCTCTGCAGGTTATTTTTAGTGATTTCTTCAAATATTTTAGCACCTGTTGGGTCAAACTTAATAGCTACATAAGGTCTATTATCCTGTGGAGATACCATAACTTCTGCATCCATTAAGTAGCTGCCTGTTAATACTGGCTCTTTTTTAACTGCCATAGTAACAGTAGATGGCAGAGTTTCACCAGTAACAGGGTCAGTCATTTTATAAGGAAGAAGTTCCACATCAATAGGCTGAGCCTGCAAACCTGCTTTAATTGCTTCTGCAGTAACATTTTCATCTACAAGGTGAAATGAAAGAACTGCTGTTTTACCAATTAAGTTAAGTGCTTCATCTGGGTCTTCTAAACCAGGAAGCTGAACAACTATTTTATTGCTGCCTTGTTTTTGTATTAAAGGTTCAGCAACACCAAATTCGTCTATCCTGTTTCTTAATACTTCAATAGACTGGTCAACAGCATCCATTCTCCAGCGGTTTTCATCTGCATTTTTTATGCCAAAAAGTATTGATTTTTCATTATCATCTAAACCAACCTGAGTAAGATATGGATAGTTTTTTTCTATTGTATCAACAACTTTTTGTCTATCTACTGCATCAGACAAACCAACTGCTACATTAAATACATTTTGTTTTCTAACAAATGTATAGTCTAACTGCTCACTTTCTAACTCTTTACGGATTTGTGCAGCAGCATTATCTATCTTGCTTTCAATGGCTTTATCAGTATCCACTTGTAAAACAATGTGCATACCGCCCTGCAGGTCAAGACCTAAATTTATTTTTTCAGATATTGGGTATATTGCATAAACTGCCCAGGCAATAACGAGAACAATTAATACCCAGCGAGAAGTAAGCCCCATAATCTATTTATTCTCCTTAACAGCAGTATCTGTAACTGTATTATATGTTGCAGGGTCAAGTTTATCAGCAATAGCTGTTCTAAACATACGAACTTTTGTATTGCCTAAATCAATCACCATAATATTGCCGTCAATAGAATAGATTGTACCAATCATCCCTGCATTAGTTAAAACAGTATCTCCTGCTTTTAATGCTTCAAGCATAGCAGCATGCTGTTTTTGTCTTTTTTGCTGTGGACGGATAAGTAAAAAATAAAAAATAACAACCATTAAAATAATTGGCATAAAACTCATTAAGCCGCCCATGGCTGTTTGTGGTGCAGCACCTGCTGCTGTTTGTGCATAAGCTGCAGTTTCAAAAAACATATTAATACCTCCAAGTATTATAAAATATTTAATTATTATTTTTCAGTCTATAAAGCATTTCCTGCTGAAATGATTTAAAGTTACCTTCTTTTATAGCATTTCTGCTGTTTTTTACAATAGAAAGATAAAAAGAAATATTATGTATGCTGTTAAGCCTGAGAGCAAGTATTTCACCAGCCTTATATAAATGCCTTAAATAACCACGGGAAAAATTACGGCATGTATAACAGTTGCAGTTTTCATCTACTTTTTCATCGCTGAAAGCTAAATCAGCTCTTTTTATAGAAAACTTGCCATTGCTTGTAAAAAGAGTGCCGTTTCTAGCATTTCTTGTAGGCATAACACAGTCAAACATATCAACACCTAAACCAATACATGTAAGTATATCTTCAGGTGTACCTACCCCCATAAGATATCGCGGCTTATCCTGCGGCAGAAATGATGCAGTATATCCACACACATCATACATTTTAGAGATTTCTTCCCCAACACTTAATCCGCCGATAGAGTATCCGTCAAAACCAATAGATGTAAGCTGCTCTGCTGAGCGTTTACGCATATCTTCATACACTCCGCCCTGCACAATACCGAATAATGCCTGGTCATCTCTTTTTTTAGCAGCTTTTCCCCTCTCTGCCCATCTTGCAGTTCTATCTACTGAATTTTTAACATATTCATGAGTAGCAGGATATGGAATACATTCATCAAATGACATTATTATATCACTGCCGATAGCTTCCTGTATCTCAATAGATTTTTCAGGGTTTAAATATAATGATGAACCGTCAAGGTGTGATTTAAAGCTGACGCCGTCTTCTGTTATTTTATTAAGCTCTGCAAGAGAAAATACCTGAAAACCGCCGCTGTCTGTTAATGTAGGCTTATTCCAGGAAGAAAATGATGCAAGAGAGCCAAAATGTTTTAATACTTCTGTTCCAGGACGCAGATATAAGTGATATGTATTTCCTAAAATTATTTGAGCCCCTGCATTATTTAAATCTTCAGGGGATAATGCTTTTACTGAACCAACAGTACCTACAGGCATAAATATAGGTGTTTCTATTTCACCATGGGGAGTTTTTATTCTGCCCGCTCTTGCATTTGTTTCGCTGTCTTTATATTCTAAATCAAAAGAAAACATTACTAATATTTCACTCCAAATAGTCCATGAAATTATACTTATAAATAATTTTTATGAAAATATAAAGAGAAAATAATTATTTTTGCATATTTTTTTGAAAATACTGTATTTATACTTTATTCAAGTCCTATATTTTTCCTGTTTATATCTACTATCCATTCTCTACCGCCATTTGCTGGAAAGTTTTCTTCAAATTTATCTATAAAAGCATCAAAACCGTGCTGCATTTTATATTTTACTTCTTCTTTATAAAGGGGCAGCACTAGATATAAAGATATAAAATTATTATCTCTTGTTTTTATAACAGATATTTCCTCACCTAATGAAAGCACAATAGCAGCACTTAATTTTGTATTATTTGCAAATGATTCATATTCCATTGTATAGCCCGGTCCAATCCATGTAAAAAATTCATAGTGATACCTTGCCATCATTCTTAAAAGCTGCATAGGCCAGTATGTTTCATGTTTTGGCATAGGCGATACCATATTATCTATATCCCAGTTTTTAGGAAGCAGCATAAGAAGCTCTGCACGCTTAAATTCAGGGCAGTCTTTTTCAAGCCCATCTGGTAAAAGCATATCTTCACTGCTCATGCCTGATGTATAAAGAACATAATATTCTTCATCATATGCGGGATACATAATATTTATATCTATCTGATATTTTGCTCCACTTGGGTCTATATGCAGCCCAGTTTGACGGTCTGGAAATAGATAGTTTAAATGGTCATCTATATCTTTTGTATATTTAAATGAAAGTGGAGTAAGTTTTCTTGTAGAAACATTTTGAGCTTTATTTTGGCTTTTATTTTCATTACTTTGCTTATTTTTAATATTTACTGGTTTTTTATACCTGCCAAATACCATTGATACACCTTAAAACACTTCTGCCCCAGTTTTTGGAGCAGAATATAAATTTTATAAAAATGCTGTAGCTAATAAACCTGTAGCTGTCATAATAACTGTATAAGGTGCTGCTAATTTCATCATTTCAAAATATGAAAGTCTTATTAATGGAGCAAGAGATGATGTTAATAAGAATAAAAATGCAGCCTGTCCGTTAGGTGTAGCAACTGATGGAATATTTGTACCCATATTTATTGCTACTGCAATATCATAATACTGCTGGCGGGTAGCTTCATCAAGGTTAGCAATAGCAGCAGCAATATCTGCAGCACTTCTTGCACCTGCACCTAAAAAGTGTGTTTTTACTTCACTCATATATACTGTTGCAACAAACACATTATCACTGATAGCTGAAAGTACACCATTTGCTGCAAAAAATGCTACAAGCTGATTACTGCCCTGCATATTTAATACTATATCAATAATAGGTTTAAAAAGTTTTAAATCCTGAATAACACCAACTATTGCAAAAAATACAACCAATAATGCAGTAAAAGGAAGTGCTTCTGTAAAAGCATGACCAAAATGGTGTTCATCTGTAACCCCGTTAAATGCAGTTAAGAGAATAATAACCATTAAGCCAATAAAGCCAACTTCTGCAATGTGTAATGCAAGAGAGATAATTAAAATAACGCCAACTGCAGCCTGTATAATATAACGCATTTTTGTATTTTTTGTCATTTTTGCAGCATTTTCTTCCACATCTGCTTCTAAAATTTTACGAACATTTTCAGGCAGTTTATAGCCGTAGCCTAAAAAGTGAGTAAGTTCAACAAGCACTACTGTTAAAAGACCAGCAATAAATACAGGTATAGAAACATGAGCACAGTGAATAAAAAAGTCTACAAAGTTCCAGCCTGCAGCTGCTGCAATAATTAAGTTCTGCGGCTCCCCTACCTGAGTCATAGCACCACCTAATGCTGTACCTACTGCACCATGCATCATAAGATTTCTTAAAAAGCCTCTAAACTGCTCTAAATCCTGTTTGCTTTCTTCAGGAATACCGCTGTCATCTGAAAGGCTGCCTTGAGCACCTGACTGAGAAGAATATCTGTGATATATACCATAAAAACCATAAGCCACGGCAATAATAACTGCTGTAACTGTTAAAGCATCTAAAAAGGCAGAAAGAAATGCACCTAAAATAGAAAATATTAAAGAAAGTGCCAGTTTTGATTTTACTTTTACAAGCAGTCTTGAAAATACAAATAAAAGAAAATCTTTCATAAAGTAGATGCCTGCTACCATAAACATTAATAAAAGAATAACAGATAAGTTTGCTTCAACTTCGTGTAAAAGAGTTGAAGGGCTTGTCATTCCTAAAAGTAATGCTTCAATAGCCAATAGACCGCCTGATGGAAGCGGATAACATTTTAATGCAAGAGCAAGAGTGTATATAAACTCTGCAATTAATACCCAGCCTGCAAGTGTTTTACTTACAAACAAAAAAAGTATTGGGTTGATAATTAAAAACGCCAGAATGGAAAGCTTATACCATGCTGGAGTGTTACCCAAAAAGTTTTTTACAAATGATGCTCCATAGCCCATTTCTTTCATGTGTTTCCTCCAAAAATATATTCTAAATATATTTTAAATATTTTCTTCTGCAGCTTTATAAGTATGAATAATAATTTAAAATTATTCTGCACATTATAAAACTGATTAAAATATGCTTTTCTATTATATAATTAAAATATAAAGCATATTTTAAAACACTATATATTAAAAACTGCTCTTGTTTTTTGTCTTAATACAGATGCTTCTATATTATGAACATTTAAGCATGCATCTGCATATTTTTCTAAAATATCATAGTTATTGTTATTTTCAGAAACATGCCCTAAAAAGCAGCGTTTTAATCTGCATTTACTTAGTTCGCCTATAAGATAAAAAGCATCCTTATTGGAAAGGTGACCTTCTTTTGACAGTATCCTTCTTTTTAAATACTCTGGATACTTGCGGTTCTTTTTCAGCAAATCATCTTCATAGTTTGATTCTACTGTCAGTATGTGGGTATCTTCTATAGCTTTAAATAATTCATCGGTAACTATACCAAAATCTGTGGCAATAGATACAACTTTATCGCCAAATTCAAACTTAAAGCCAAAAGGTTCTACAGCATCATGCATAGTCCTAAAAGGCATAACAGTAAAATCTGCAAATTCATAAGTAATATTAGCATCTATCGTATAAATTATTTCAGGGTCCACACCCTTTTCTGCTAATACTGCTGCTGTACCCTTTGATGTATATATCTTAGGGTTATAGCAGGATATAAGCGGCAGAACACCTGAAATATGGTCGGTATGCTCATGAGTAATAAAAAGGCTTGCTCCCTTTTCTTTATCAGGCTTTCTATTTTCCAACCCTTTTCTAATAGATGTTAATGTTGCTCCTGCATCTACAAATATAAAATGTCCGTCATTTTCTATACAATAGCAGTTACCTGAACTGCCTGATGCTATCACATTAAAATTCATTCCCATATATTATTGTAACTTGGTACAAAACACAAGGATTTTCGGCATAAGATATGCAGATTTTTATAAGTTACTTTAAAATAACATATTTTTTGTCCTGTTTTCTACGATAAATGGCAGATTTTAGATAAAATTTTAATTTTTTAACTAAGTCAAAAATATTTTTATTATAAATTATTTAATATTTTTATGTATTTTATCTTAAAGAATGTAGAATTTTTGGTTTTCTTAAAGTTATGTGTTGAACTTATAAGCTGTTTTATATTCTAATATAGTATATAAAGTTTAAAAGGTGAATTATGACAGAAGAATTACAGCGTATTAAAGAATACCACACTACACACAGTGCTTTTGCAAAAGCAATGAATATAAAAATACTTGATTTAGATAAAGGCTATGCAAAAACTATTATGGAGCTTAAATCTCAGCATAAAAACAGTATGGGTATCACTCATGGTGGTGCAATATTTGCAATAGTTGATACAACATTAGGTGTGGCTACAACTGCATATGGCACTTTTGCAGTAACTGCAGCAGCAAATATTTCTTATATTAAGCCAGGTACAAAAGGTCCATTAATAGCAGAAGCAAGAGAGCTTAGTAAAACAAGAAAACTTGGCACTTATGAAGTAAAAGTATATGACGGCGACCACAGCCTTATTGCCATTGCTCAGGCTACAATGTATAGAAAAGATAAACCATACCCACCAGTAGAAGAAGAAAAATAATTATTTATTATTAATAAGATAAAAATTATTTTAAAAAAATTAAAAAAAGTTGTTGACAAAAATAAATATATAGGATATAAAATATTTCCTTGATGACGCGGGGTAGAGCAGCTTGGTAGCTCGTCGGGCTCATAACCCGGAGGCCGTCGGTTCAAATCCGGCCCCCGCAACTTTTTTTAATGGCGGTTTAGCTCAGGTGGTTAGAGCATGCGGCTCATATCCGCAGTGTCCGGGGTTCAATTCCCTGAACCGCCACTTTTTCTTTTCATATTTATTCATTAATAATTCTTATTTAAATAATCAATATTTTTATAAAACTTAAACTCTGCTTTATCTTACTATTTTATTCTTAATGTTTTTATTAAAAATACTTTATTATATGATTATATATTAAATATTTAATTAGAAATTATAGTGATAACTAAAAACAGCTTTTTAAAGCATACTTTTAATTAAAAAAATATCCCCTGATATATAAATACCAAGGGATATAAGTAGACGGATACTGTACAAAAACAGTCTGATATATCTTAATTATTATTCTTCATCTTCATCATCAGTAAGTTCAACATCAATAAACTGAATCACAAGCTGGCAGATATTACCATCTTTATCTTCTGCTACATATACAGGATAATATCCTTCACCATAAGGGGAAGAAAAAATTACTGCATTATTTTTTTCATTTACATTATAGTTTACCCAGTCCCCATCCGGATACTGATATTTTGGATTATCTTTTGCACTTTTTTCAAGTTCTATAGAATAAATATCTGTATAAGCATCAAAATCTTCATCAGCTTCTTCCCTTTTTGTAAGTTCTGCTGCTAATACATCATAACCATCTCTATCTATAAAGCATGCAAGACCAGTATCTACTATTATTCCAAAAAAATCGCCCTGATTTTCTATTTCTGATAAATCTTCATCACCATATAATGCTTCTCTGTATGTAACAGGTGCATTATCTGTAAATTTTATGCGGACAAGTGCAATTTTACTGTCCATTTCTTCTTCCTCATCTACTACTATTGAGGCAGTAACAGGAAACTCACCTTTTGGAAAAGTATCAAAAAACGGACTTACTCCATTATCAAGACATGCTGTTGGGTCACATGCTACTATTTCACCAGAAGTGATTTTTATTTTTCCAAGCTCTAATGTATCTATTTTACAGCCTGCTATCTCTTTATCAGTAAAGTATTTTTCAAGAGAATTTTCAGGGCACATGATAGATTTCTTTTTATTATAAACTTCAAGCCATTCTTTATTAACTTTCATATTTTTCTCCGTTATTTTATTTATTTTATTATCTTATATTTTATATAGTTTGTCAAATATATAATTTAATGCAGTACAGGTATGCAGTTTCATAAAAAGATTTCATTTTTTTAATAAAATATGTTGACATTACTTATTTAAGACTTATAATAATAGCCTATTTTTTAAATTATGGAGAATTTATGAAGAAATTAACTCTGCTTGCAACTTTTTTATGCTGCATATTTGGTTCAATTTCCACTTATGCTGCAGAATACTCCCTGCCTAATGCTTATGATTTTTTCATATCAAGACAGGCTGAAAAAAATGACAACCTTCCACAGTATATTAAGCCAGACTATATTAGAGATGACTATAAAAGAGTACTGCCGGATTTAGACAATGAATCTCTTGGGTTTTTCCAAAAATACCCTGTAGAAGTACATTTAACTTCTACTTTTTCATACTCTATTAATGCAAACACTTTTAATATGCGTGATTTATTTTTTACAGTTGGTCAAACTTACCATAATGACTGGCTGCAGCTTACAGGTTTTGTAACTGCATTTGGTTATTTTGATACTCACGACCCATTATCTGACTATGGATATGTAAACGGCAATGCTGGACTTTATGACGGCGGTTTTCAAGCAGTGCTTTTTGACAGAATATTAGTTTCTGCTAGAGGCAGAGCAGTATATGATTTAAGTACAAATACTTTTATGCTTATGAATCATTTTTATGACACAACACTTGATTTATCAGAAAATGCTCCATTTTATACAGATATACAAGACTACCAGCTTCCACAAAATATGAACGGACCTGGTATCAGAATAGGTTTCATTGGCAAACATTATGAAATAGCATACTCTCAAGGCGATTTTATGCACGGTATACCAAAAGCATTAATTGCAAAATTTAATCTGCCAAATATTGATTTAAGATTTTTATACGGCCATGAAAACAGAAATGCTCCAGCCAGCTGGACAAATGAACTTTCAAGCCATTTAGTACAGGTTTCTTCTACTTTCAGATACCCATTTTTAAATAATAAATTATGGGTTAATGCTATTGCTGAATATACTTATCGTCAAAATGATGTGAGAGAAGTGCCGCAAGGAAGTGTATCAGATGACGGAAAGCATACAGTTGATGCAGCAGGCAACCTTACTCCTTTTGCTCCAGATGCTCACTATGTTCGCTTAGAACAGGCAATAGAATATTATATGCTGAATGTTGCTTTAAGAGAGATTGTACAGGTTAGAGGCGGTAAAACTGTATTTAACTTAGAATATGCCATATATGGTAAATTCCAGGCAGGTCCTTCAGAATTTACAATAGGTTTTCAAGGCTCTACTGACGGCAGATATTATATAGCCGGCGGAATTAAATTCTAATAACAGGTGCATATTATGAGATTTTTATTAGTATTAATAGCAACATTAAGTATATTAAGCTGGGGGGGGGGCATGTTTTGCAGTTGATGTTGACTTTCAGGTATATACAAGTTCCTATGCTTATAACGGTGAAAATACTCAATGGGAACAGACAAGAACAACTTTAACTTATTTTGAGAATTTTACAGAAGCATTATTTGATATTAAATTTAATGAAATAATAGATGTTCAGCTTGGTGCGGCTATTTTTATGCCGTTTACATTTGAATTTCCAGACGGAGTTCGTGTATTTCCAATAGTTACTTCCCGCATAGGTAATGAAGATGTGCAGTTAAGATTAGGAACTATGAAAAGTGGAAGAAATCTGCCAGCACCAATTCGTGACCCATTAATAGATATGACACCTGTTGTTCGCTCAACCTGGGGAAATACCCTTATTGATAATAAAGAACAGTATCTTTATGGTGAAAAATTTACACACGGCCACTATGAATACGGCGGCTCACTTGACTGGTTTAAATATGGTAAAGGCGAGCTTTATATGAACTGGCAGGTTTTAGATACAAAAAGACACAGAGAAAGATTTGATGTGGGGTTTGACTGGGCATTAGATTTTGTTTCGCCTATTTTTACTCCATATATTGCAATCCATTACTGGCATAACGGCGGCCACGAAAACGACAGACTTCCAGGTGTACCACCTATGACAGAAAACTATACTGGTGCAATAGGTATAAACAGCAAACATTTATCTATACTTTATCTTGCATCATATAACTTTGAAGACAGGGATAAACCAGGTAAATTTGGACATGGATTATATTTAAGGGGAGATATACCTATAACTCCAGATAAAAACTGGTTTGTAATTGAGCCTATTATATTTGTTTCTGGCTGGTACTTAAACCATGACCACCAGTTTATAAGTGTAGAAGGCGACCCATTTTTTAGAGTGCCATTTTATGCAGGGCTTAACATTAAAAAAGAATTTGTATTTGATAACGGCATCAGCTTATCTTTTGCTTTTATAAACGGTGTATTCTTAACAGAACAGGGCGAAGTAGGTACAAGGTTTGACCAGACAATCAGCTTTAATTTTACATACAGATTACCAATCACTAAAAGATAATATATCATTATGCAGCAGCCCCTGTGGTTGGGGCTGCCTGTCTTCTACTTGTGGGTTATGAAATAATATATTCTATATTATTCCAATAATAACTTTATTGTTTTGCAGGAACATTACCTAATGATATTGTTTTAGCTACAATACCTGATTTACCTATTACTACTTGTACTTTAGCATCTTTGATTTCTGCCGCTGTTGCATTTGTTACTTTTACAGTATAAGTATCTGCTGATTTAGTAACTGTAACATTTAATCCTGCTGTTGCTTTTACATTTTCTGATGCGTTTGCAGAAAATACTATATCTTCTACTGGCACGATATCATTCATTGTAATATATGCATCAGATGAAACACCACGAATATTTTCTATAGTAGGGTAACTTATATAAACATCACCTATTTTTTTAGCAGTTATAGTAACTGTACCACTAGGTTTTGTTGGAGCTTCTAAGTAATATTCTTCATCTGTTGTGATAAAGTCTATTGCTTCTTTAAATGTAAAAGAATATTCACCATTATTATTTGTTACTGTAGAAATTTCTGCTAAAGCTTTTTCTGCATCTGCAAATAAAAATTCTTCATTATGGGAGAATGTTATTAATTTTGTCTCAGCATTTTGAGTAAGAGTACCAAAACCTCTTGCAAATTCATTAAATTTACCTAAATTTTCAATACCTTCTGTTGTTAAATTATTATTTAATAATATTTCAAGTTTTTCTGCATATCTTTGGTCTTGATTATTTTTTTCTAATGAATTTTTAGAAAGCTGTACTAACATATCTCTGTGCCCAAAAGCTTCATTATCTGCACCACCACCTGCTTGTTCAAATGGTAATTGAGTTTTGTCTGGGTCATTAAGGTCATCATTAGTTCTAATAAAAGATTCTTCTTTACCTTCTGCGGTGATATAACTAACACCACCTGTACTTTCTGGGAATTTTAAAACGAATGGTAATGTTTCAAGATTAGTGCTTGCTGTTTGCACCAGTGGGAATTTAGTAAGGTTGTATTTGCCATCAGGCTTAACTACAGGTGGAACAGTTTCCCCCCCCCGTTAGAATCTTTGCTGTCATCAGCACAACCTGCAAGAGCAAAAACTGCCACTGCAGAAAACATCAACATTAATAGTTTTTTCATAGTTATCCTCCTATTTTTATTTACAATACTATTAACCTAATAATGTATTATGTCCATTTTAATCTAATATTTTATTTTTGCAAGTATTTTTTTAAGATATTTGATAAAGTGATTATCTTGAATAAGCATATATTTTTCATAGTTATATATCTTATTGATAAAATAAATGAAAATTTTTTGATATAAAAACAGTTAAATTTTAAAATATATTTTTTATTTTTAATAACTACACATTCATTATAAATTTGTTACTAAAAAAGCCCTTTTAGAACTCACTAAAAGGGCTTATATAATTTATTTTGCTGATTCTACATATTCAACAATCTTCTGAGCGATTGTTTTTACATTTCTTTCAAACCTTTCCACATCTTTTTCAAGTAAAGTCATGCGGAAACCAAGCAGGTTTGTAAAGAATGAAGTAAGCGGAACAACACATATTCCTGTTGCTCCAAGCAGGTTATATGCAAAACGCTTATCATGTTCTGAATTATTATCAAGCAGCTTATTTACATATTCTTTTACTTCTTTATTTTCTATTTCTAAATGCTGTTTATTATTTAATACTGCTTCATTAAATACAACACTTAAGTAAAATGCACCATTGCTTCTGTTTACTACAATATATGGCACATCTTTTAATATATTATATGCAATATCTGCAAGTTTTTCATAATGGGTAACTCTAGACTGTAAATATTTTGCATATTCTGGGTGTTCCATAAGTTTAGGTATTGCCATCTGTGGCATTGTAGTAGAGCATACTTCTGCCTGTTTCTGCTTAAATATTGCCTGAATATAGCGGTCAAAATCTGCATCTTTACCATAGTTATAAACTTCAATCCATGCACACCTTGCTCCAGGCCAAGGCACTTCTTTTGAAAGAGAGTTCATACTTATAGCAGGCACATCGCCAATAACTTCTGATAAATATGGAGTTTTCTGACCATTATATATCATATTATGGTATATTTCATCTGCCACAATAAAAAGATTATGCTCACGGGCTATACGGACAATTTCTTCTAATTTTTCTCTTGAATAAACATAACCTGTTGGGTTATCTGGGTTAATAACAAGGATACCAACAATAGAATGAGCACTTTTTATTTTTCTCATCAGCTCGCCTAAATCTGGTGCCCAGTTATTATATGGGTTCATTTTATAAGTGTTTGGTGGAAATGATGCGTGAGCTACTTCTGCCATAAAGTGAGTAGAATATGTTGGCTCAGGCATAATTATACGGGCATCAACTCGTATAACAGAATAGCTTCTTGCAATAGCATCCCCTAAACCGTTAAAAAAGATTATATCATCTTTTGTGATTTGTGCCCCACCAAGAGCATTTCTTTTGGCGGCTAAATATTCGCGGGTAGAATCTACTCCCTTAGTAGGCGAGTATGCAAAAGACATATTATCATCAATAACTTCTTTTAATACATCTTTAATCCATTCTGGTACCTGCTCCCCTTTCATAACAGGGTCGCCAATATTTTCCCATGAAATATCCATTCCTTTGGATTTCATAAAGTTTGCTATCTCTACAATATTTCTAATTTCGTAGGTCAAGCCGCTGCCAATTGTTGCGAAATCTGCTCTCATGTTAACACCTTAATAATATATATTTAATATAAAATAAATGCTATCTTCAGTTCAGGATGAACTGCTTTAGTAAGCAAACAAAGGAATTTACTTCCTGTTTGCGTCTAAATAAAAAATTCATGGACGAATTTTTTATTATTGGTGAAATGAGTTTGCGAAATCTGCTCTCATGTTAACACCTTAATAATATATATTTAATATAAAATAAATGCTATCTTCAGTTCAGGATGAACTGCTTTAGTAAGCAAACAAAGGAATTTACTTCCTGTTTGCGTCTAAATAAAAAATTCATGGGGAGCGCTTTTTGCGACGCAAGAACTTTCCTGTCCAGCCAGATTTTCTGTTTCTTCCCTATTCGGTCAGAAAAATCTGTCCTCCTTTTAGTCGCCAAATCGGGAGGAAGTAAAAGTTCGCAAGCTGGACTGAATTTTTTATTATTGGTGAAATAAGTTTGCGAAATCTGCTCTCATGTTAACACCTTAATAATATATATTTAATATAAAATAGTATTTCCAACTAATGCACTATTTTTGTGCCTATAACACCTATTATAATCATAGTTATAAAAAACAGTCGCCAAAAGTTTGCACTATCGCCAAAGAAAAATATACCTATAAGCAGTGTACCAACTGCACCGATCCCTGTCCATATTACATAGGCAGTACCTATTGGTATAGTTTTTTGAGCAATATATAAAAATACACCGCCTAAAGCCATAGATATTACTGATATACCAATAAAAACAACACTGTATTTTGTATATGTAGAAGCCAGCTTAAAGCCTACAGGCCAGCCTACTTCAAAAAGCCCTGCAATTATTAAATATACCCAGCTCATATACTATTCTCCTTCGTCACTGTATTTGCTTTTTCTTTTTCTTATACTTAAGCGGACAGGTACACCGTCAAACCCAAATGCTTCTCTTAACATATTTACTAAAAACCTTTCATAAGAGAAATGCACCCCTTGCGGATTATTTACAAACGCCACAAAGTATGGCGGCCGTGATGCAACCTGAGTCATATAGTAAAATTTTAATCTTCTTGTACCTACAACTGGCGGCTGATGTCTTTCTAAGGCTTCCCTTAAAACAACATTCGCTGCATGAGTAGGCACTCGTTTATTATATTCAAGATAAAGTTTTTTTACTGCATCAAATATTTTTTCGCAGTTTTTTCCAGTTTTTGCAGATATAAAGACTAATGGCGGGTTTGCTAAAAACTGCAGTTTTTCAGATAATGTTCTTTTAAAGTTTTTCACTGCCTTTTCATCTTTTCCAGCAATATCCCACTTATTAACTGCAAGCACTACAGGTTTTCCTGCTTCCCAGGCATCACTGATTACTTTTACATCTCTTTCATTAAGTCCATCAGCACCGTCAATGACAGCTACAACCACATCTGATTCTTTTACTGCATCTATTGACCTGTAATATCCGTATTTTTCAATAGTATCTTTAAACATTACTGATTTTTTGCGGATACCTGCAGTATCTGTTATAATATATTTATCATTCTTATATGTAAAATATACATCAATACTATCTCTTGTAGTACCTGCAAGTGGTGTAACTATCACCCTTTCTTCGCCAAGCCATGCATTTAAAAGGCTTGATTTACCAACATTTGGTCTGCCTGCAACTGCAATTTTTATTCTTTCATCTTCATCATTTTCTTCTTCCGGCTCTGTTTCTTCCTGTTCAGGTATATAGGCATGGATATAGTCAAGAATATCATCTACATTTCTGCCGTGCAGTGCACTTATTGGGAAAAGCTCCACATCACCGAGCTTATAAAATTCATTTACTGCCTGCTCTCTTGCGTTGCTGTCTGCCTTATTAACGGCAACAATAAATGGTTTGCCACATTTTCTAAGCATATCGCACACTATTTCATCAAGTGCATGCAGCCCTTCTGATGCATCTACTACTAATATTAAAAAGTCAGCTTCTTCTAATGCCTTAAAAAACTGCTCCTGCATTTCTTTCTTTAAAATATCAGCCTGTAAATCAAACCCGGCAGTATCCACAAGTTTAAAATCTTTTGAAAGCCAGGATGTTTCTACTTCTATCCTGTCCCTTGTAACTCCAGGCATATCGTCAGTTATGGCAATACGCCTGCCAGCAATCCTGTTAAACAGAGTGGATTTTCCTACATTTGGTCTGCCTATAATACCTAAATTAAACATTCTATAAAAGCCCTGCAAGTTTCATTGTTTCATTTATTCTTCTTGTAAGCTCAGCACAAGAAAGAAGTGTTGCTACACTATCCATTTCAGGCCCTTTTGTACTTCTTGTTACTCCTGAACGGACTGCCATATATAATGGTTTGCCTTTTGTGCCTGTTTCTTTTTGTATCTCTTTCATTATTGCTCTGTAAGTATCTAAATCAAGATAATCAAGACCTGCTATTTTTGAAAGGAATAAATCAAGCACACCTTTACTTGTTTCAAGAGCAAGCATTTCGCGGGCTTCTTCAGTTATTTCATCAGGCAGTTTAAAATATACCTGTAAATATTCTGGAGCATCGCTTAAAAGTGTAAAATTATCACGGACAGATAAAAGCATAGCTTCCATTTTTTCTTTATTTTCGCTTATATATTTTTCATCTGCAAGACCTGCTGATATTATATAAGGTTTGCAAAGTTCTAATAATTCAGAAATCTCTTTTGAGCGAATATATATGCCATTCATCCATTTTAATTTATCAAAATCAAATACAGCAGCACTTTTTGAAACTCTTGACATAGAGAATTTTTCTTTTAATTCATCTATTGTAAAAAGCTCTCTTTCATCATCTGAACTCCATGAAAGAAGGGACATATAGTTAATCATAGCTTCTTTTAAGTAGCCTGCTTTTCTAAATTCTTCTACACTTGTGTTACCATGTCTTTTAGAAAGTTTTGCATGGTCTGGACCTAATATCATAGGGATATGAGCAAATACAGGTGCTTTTTCACCTATTGCTTCATATATTAAAGCCTGCTTTGGAGTGTTTGATAAGTGGTCATCACCCCTTATGACATGAGTTATTTTCATTAATGCATCATCTATTACAACAACATAGTTATATATTGGTGCACCGTCTGGGCGGATAATAATAAAATCACCAAAAGCATTTGTTGGAAATTCTATATCGCCATGTATCATATCATGTACCATAATAGTTGGTTTAAATGCACGAAATCTGATAGATGCTTTTTCGCCCCTTGCTTCTCTTTCTGCTATTTCTTCTTTAGTAAGATGAGCACATTTACCATTATATATATATGCTCTGCCTTCCTGCTGAGCTTTTTCACGGTCTGCATCAAGTTCTTCTTTTGTACAGAAACATTTATAAGCATAGCCTTCTTCAATTAATTTTTCAGCATATTTATTATATATGTCAAACCTTTCAGTCTGTCGGTATGGACCATATTCGCCGCCTTTTTTTGGTCCTTCATCATAATCAAGACCAAGCCACTCCAAATCTTCATATATAAGCTCTTCACTTTCAAGGGTAGACCTTTCTAAATCTGTATCTTCAATACGAAGGATAAATTTACCACCCTGACTTCTGGCAAATAAATAGTTAAAAAGAGCTGTTCTCACATTACCTACATGTATGTGCCCTGTAGGGCTTGGAGCAAAGCGAACACGAATAGACATAATCATATCTCCTATGCACTAAATAATTATATAATAAACTATTACTTATATATGTTTTTCATAGAAATACAAGAAAAAATTTTATATTTACCTATTTTTAAGCAAAATCAGTGATTTTTGTTTCTAATTCCTTATATTTTCTGCACTTAAATATACAGGATATTTTTATCAGCAGGCTGTCAGACAGCTTTCTTTAATGGATAGACAATAGATTCTTCGTTTTGCTCATAATGATAATTTTTGGGCAGAATTTTACATTTATACTGGCTCTCATATATATTATACTAATCATTAGTGTATATTATATACATTATTATATATATCTTTACTTTCTTTCTACATAAATACATCACTTTTTTAGTTGCTTAAATTTTAAGCATTAAGATAATCTATTTGATATTACGATAATATTTTATTGTTCTTTCCACACTTTTCCACAGGTTATCAAATAAAACCTTCTTAGTTATCCATGCACCTTTATATATTATTGATATTTCATTATTCCTTTATAACTTATTAATAATATTAAAAAACTTTTCTATTGACATAAAAAAGCCTTATTTTTCAAGGCTTTATATATATAAAGTTTTCCACAGGTTATCCACAGTGTTTATAGAATATTCCAAAAATCATTGGCATTTAAGCATATATTTTTATCATGCGACATTTTTAGTCATTTTGTATTCTCAAATATTTATCCAGTTATATTTTTCATATGCAGCTTCTTTATATTTTAATTTTTCATATCGGCTTAATTTTATTTTTTAATATTTTTACTTTAAATATTTACATTATTTCGTTATTTTTTAACGACCAAACATCCAAAAACATATTCTGCTAAATCACAATAACATTGTTTTATTTTTACTAATATCTACTATTTTAATAGATTATTTTTATATTTGTTATAACAAAATATATCTTTTTTATCCTATTATTTGCAGGCTTGTAAAAAGTATTGATATAGCATTAATACATACACTTTTTAATTTTAAACCTTTTTTTTATTTATGTATTCAATTTAATGAAAAAATGTTGACAAAACTCAATTTATATATTTAAATAGAAGAGTGCAAACATCTACACATTCTATTTTTCATACTAATTAAGGAATTTAGCATCTTAAAAAGAGATGATATAAATTTAATATAATTTATAAAGGAGTGCGTTTATGCCTAGAAAAGATTTAGAAATTTCGGCTATGGGCTACCGTAAACACCCTGGTATGGTTGCATGGATACTGCACAGAGTAACTGGTGTTCTTCTTGTGCTTTATTTTATTCTCCATATGTTAGGCTCTGGCGGTGTATGTTCTTTCCTGCCAACAATCGTTCAAAACATCTATGTTGAAGCTGTTGTCATTATCATGTTTGCATGGCATGCTATGAATGGTTTAAGAATCATATTTATGGAATTTTTTAAAGCTGCTGAAAGAGGCTGTTTTAAGAAATTTCTTGCTATCTTTACAGTATTAGCTGTGTTACTTGCCCTTGTGGGACTATACTATGTTAAAGATGTTATCGCAGCAAACTCTGCTACTAATGTAGAAGCAGCTGAGGGAGAGTAATTATGAAAGTTTATAAATATACAGGAACAGGCAATAACGGCACTATCGCATGGGCACTGCAAAGAATTTCAGGCATAGTTTTAATTGTTGCATTAGGCTATCACCTGCTTGGCAAAATAATGAGCAAAGCCGGCGGCGGTATCTTTGAAGGCAGCAACTCATTCTTAATGGCTGCATTATGGCTTTTCGTAACATTCCATGCTTTCAACGGCTTAAAAATGGTTACAGATGATTATGTATCTCGTAAAGGCACTCGTTTTATCCTTTACTTAATATACTGGACACTTGCGCTTATTATTCTTGGACTTTCAAAAGGCCTGTTTTAATAATCTTAAAAGTGTTACGAGGTTAAATTATGATAAATACTACAAAAATAGAATACCACGAATATGATGTCCTTGTTGTAGGTGCAGGCGGTGCAGGTCTTAACGCAGCACAGGTTGCATCTCAATATGTTAAAACAGCAGTTATCTCAGAAGTTTACCCTACAAGAAGCCACACAATCAGTGCTCAGGGTGGTATTTCTGCATCTCTTGGCAACCATGAAGAAGATAACTGGCACTGGCACATGTATGATACTGTTAAAGGTTCTGACTACCTTTGCGACCAAGATGCTGCAGAATATCTTTGCCGCAAAGCTCCAGAAATGATTATTGAGCTTGAACACATTGGTCTTCCTTTTAACAGAACTCCAGAAGGCAAAATCGCACAGCGTCCATTTGGCGGCCACACTGCAGAATACGGCAAACGCCCAGTAAAAAGAGCATGCTATGTTGCAGACAGAACAGGACATGCTATGCTGCAGACATTATTTGAAAAAGCAGTTGCACAGGGCACTCAGTTTTACAATGAATTTTTAGCAATAGAATTAATCAGAAACGGCGACAGAGTATGCGGCGTATTATGTCTTGACCTGCAAAATGGTGAAGTGCATATGTTCCATGCTAAAGCAATCATATTTGCTACAGGTGGTAACTGCCGTATATTCGCTACTACTTCTAATGCACACATTAATACTGGTGACGGTTTAGCATTAGCATTAAGAGCAGGTTTCTCTTGGTGCGACCCTGAATTCTTCCAATTCCACCCAACTGGTATCTACGGACACGGTAACCTGATTACTGAAGGTGTTCGTGGTGAAGGCGGTATCCTTTTAAACAGCGAAGGCGAACGCTTTATGGAACGATATGCTCCAACTATTAAAGACTTAGCACCTAGAGATATTGTATCTCGCTCTATGGTAAAAGAAGTTCTTGCTGGTAAAGGTGTTGGTGCTAATAAAGACCATGTTCTTTTAAAAATTGACCATATCGGTAAAGAAGCTATTATGGAAAAACTCCCAGGTATCCATGAGCTTGCATTAGTATTTGCAGGGGTTGACTGTACAAAAGAACCTATCCCTGTTATGCCTACTGCTCACTATCAAATGGGCGGTATCCCTACTAACTATCTTGGTGAAGTTATCAAAGGCTATGGCTCAGATGCTGAAACTGTTTACCCAGGCTTTTATGCTGCAGGCGAATGTGCTGCAAACTCTGTCCATGGTGCAAACCGTCTTGGTACAAACTCTCTGCTTGACCTTGTTGTTTACGGCAGAACAGTTGGTGAGCTTGCTGCTAAATTTGCAAAAGAAAATCAAGCTGCAGAACTTCCAGAAAATGCAGGTCAAGAAGGTCTTAAATTATTAGAAAAATTTGCAAACGCAAACGGTAAAAATACTTACGGACCAGTATATTCGAGACTTACAAAACTTATGGAACAAAAAGCTGGTGTTTACAGAACAGAAGAACATATGAGTGCTGCATGTAAAGAACTTGAAGAAATTGCAGACTTATTAAATGATTTCAAAGTAGTTGATAAATCAAGTGTATACAACCTTGACTTAGTAGAAGCATTAGAACTTAATAACATGGTGCTTATCGCAAGATGTGCAGCTAAATCTGCATTAATGCGTAAAGAATCTCGCGGCGGCCATGCTCGTGAAGATTATCCAGAAAGAGATGATGTAAACTACATGAAACATACAAATGTTACTATAGCTGACGGCGGTAAAACTATTAATCTGGAATACAGACCAGTTAGAACTAAACCGCTTACTGTTGAACCATTCCCACCTAAACCTCGTGTTTACTAAGAATAAGGAAGGACGATATGAGCAAATTTATAAATGTTAAAATATTAAGATACGACCCAGATAAAGATAAAGCGCCTCACTTCCAATCATACAAAGTAGAGTTACGCAGGCCGGGTATGCTTTTACTTACTGTTCTTAACCAAATTAAATGGGAACTTGACCCTACTCTTTCATTCCGCAGGTCCTGCCGTGAAGGTGTGTGCGGTTCAGACGGTATGAATGTAAACGGTGTAAATATGCTTTCCTGCATGACTAAAGTAGAAGATTTAGGCTCTGATATTACAATCAAACCATTACCAGGTATGCCTGTAATAAGAGATTTAGTTGTGGATATTTCCAGCTTTATCAATAAATTTATTACAGTTAAACCATATATTATCCGCCACTCTCCAATGCCAGACGGTGAATTATATCAATCACCAGAAGACAGGAAAAAACTTGACGGCTTATATGAATGTATCCTTTGCGGCTGCTGCTCATCTTCATGCCCTAGCTACTGGGTAGATAAAGATTACCTTGGACCTAACGCTTTCTTAAGAGCATGGAGATACTTAATTGACAGCCGTGACGAAGGTGCAGATGAACGCCTTGCTATCTTAAACGATAAACACGGTGTATGGCGATGCCACACAATCTATAACTGCGTGGAAGCATGCCCTAAAGAACTGAACCCAACAAAAGCAATAGTTGGTATCAGAAAAATGCTTATGGATAAACAAATATAATATTATAAGCAGCATAAAATATATAAGGGAAATCAGGAAACTGGTTTCCCTTTTTTTGTGGGAAAAGATATTGACATATTGAATATTTTATATAAACTAATAAATATGTTAAAATAAAGGCTTGTAAATATTTTTGCAGGTGAAAAAATGACAGAAGAAAACAATAATGAAAGAGTAAATAATAAAAATGATAGTCTAATTAATTTAAATATAGAATATGTTGAATTAACAGAAGATAATATTAAAGATATTAACAAGTATACAAATTTTGATGATTATACATTTTTGTCTAATTTTATAAGATTAATGAGAGAGTTTAAAAATAAAGATAAATATCTATATTATGTTTTTAATGCAATAGAAGAACTAGATATAATATCTTTATATGGACAGAATGAAGAAAGAATAAAATTTATAACAAAAAATGATGATAATTACAGATTGATTTTTGAAATAATAGATAATCCACTTATTAAATTAAAAATGATAAAAACACTTTATACAATACATGACAATAAAAATTACTATTATAAATCTAAAAATATTAGAACATATATTCAATATCTACAATCAAATTGGAAATTATACTTGCCATATTTTAATAGTGATAAACATATATATATAGAAGTATTTACTGATTTAATATATTTACTACAAAAAACTGGTTCAAAAGATAGTTATAACAAACTTATAGAAAAATTAATTGATGAATACTGCAATTTTGATATCTCAAATTATAAAATAAATATGTATGTTGAATTATTTATAAATGCAGATAAAAAATATAATGAGAGAATATATAATAAATTAATATTATATGTAAATAATGTAATAGATAATAATATAATAGATAGCTATTATCAGGCAGAACAGGCTTCTGTAATAGCAAGAAAATTTTGTAAAATTAATTCAGACGATTATTGGAAAACATATCAACTTGAAGCTAGTGTGTATATTAAACAAGCTGAGTATAGAACTGATTCAAGGTTTGTTATGTCAAATTATTATAATAAAGCATATCAAACATATCTAAAAATTGAAAATAACTATCGTATACAAATAATAACAGAAGATGAACTTAAAACACTCAAAGACATAATGTTGAAAACTCAAAAGAATTCATTAGATGACATGATGCTAATTAAAAGTCCAGAAATAAATATTGAACCTATAATTTTAGAAACAGAACAATATATAACAAATAAATCATTTGATGTTGCAATGGATTATTTTACTAATATAGAATTAATTGCAAATTATAATGAATTATTAGAAGAAGCAAAAGAATCCCAAAAAAGTTTTCCACTTCAAAATATGCTTGCAAAAGTAATATATAATAAAAAAGGACAAAAAAAAGATAATATAGTATATAATACTAATCAAAATGAATATGAAAGGTATTTGCATAATATGATAAAAACAAATCAAGTAGATATTAGCCTAAAAACAAAGTGCCATATTTATCCAGCATTAACAATTTTACTTAAAGAACATAATGACAGTATAACAAAAGAATTTTTATATGAAATTGTAAGAATATTACAAATAAACCAAACTACTGAATTACTTATAGTTGAAGGTTTGTATTATGGTTTTAAAAAAGAATTTGTAGCTGCCATTCATATTTTAATTCCACAGATAGAAAATATTTTGCGTAATTTTATATTACATACAGACAATTCATTGATTAATATAGATAAAGACGGAAAAGATACATACAAGGGCTTAAATACAATATTATCAGAAGAATATCGAGAAATTCTGTGGGAAATCATTGGACCAGATATATATATTGATTTAAAAACACTACTTGATGATGAAAAAGGTGGTTTAAATTTAAGAAATGATTTATCACATGGTCTACTTTCGTATGATGAATGTAATTCTGTATATTCTATATATTTATGGTGGCTAGTTTTTACATGGTTTTATTTTCTTTATAACAAAAATAAAAAATAGTCAATGCAAACCACAAACGCCACCTAATGTCGTTAGGTGGTGGTATGGTGTATTATATAGAAATATCTTAAATAATTCTTTTTTTTGGTTTAGATTTAGTGTATAATTTCTTAATAATTTATACAGGATAAAATATGGAAGATAGTCAGATTAAAACTAGGCAGAGAGTAGCAGACCATGGGGAAGTCTACACTGCTGAAAAAGAAGTAAAAGCAATGTGCGACCTTGTAAAAGATGAAACAGAGCGTATAGAAAGCCGTTTTTTAGAGCCAGCATGTGGCAATGGTAATTTTCTTGCTGAAATTCTTAAAAGAAAACTAGAAATTGTAAAAAGTAGATATTCAAACAGCCCTTATGAATATGAAAAATATTCTGTTATTGCTGTAAGCAGTATGTATGGTGTGGATATATTAGAAGATAATATAATAGAATGCAGGCAAAGACTTTTTAATATATGGGAAGAACAGTATAAAAAAATACTTAAAGACTATGCAAATGAAGACTGTATAAAATCAGTAAAATATATATTTAATAAAAATATATTATGTGGTGATGCTTTAACAATGCTGCAAAATAATGGCTTGCCTATTATTTTTGCAGAATGGAGTTTTATAAAAGATAATCTTGTAAAAAGGAAAGATTATGCACTTAATGAACTATTAGATGGTGGCGGACAGTTAACTATAGAAAATATTACATGGGAATATGATGAAGAAATTAATGCATACATTCCGCCAGCTGTGAAAGAATACCCATTAACAGACTATAAAAAGGTATATGAATATGAATAATATATACAATCCAGACATATTAAACTGTTTAGCCAATCTTTCAAATGATGAAGTTTTTACTCCACCAAATATAGTAAACAATATGCTTGATATGCTTCCACAGGAAATATTTAAAGATAAAAATATTACTTTTTTAGACCCAGCATGCAAATCTGGTGTATTTTTACGAGAAATTGCAAAAAGATTATTAGTTGGTTTACAAGATGAAATACCAGACTTACAGGAAAGAATAGACCATATTTATAAAAAGCAGCTTTTTGGTATATCTATTACAACCCTTACAGGTCTAGTCAGCAGGAGAAGTTTATACTGCTCAAAATTTCCTAATAAAAAATACTCTGTATGTCAGTTTGACAATGAGCAGGGCAATATAAAATTTAATATTATGCAGCATACATGGGAAGACAATAAATGTAAATTTTGTGGTGCTGCTAAACAAGAATATGATAGAGATAAATCACTAGAAACATATGCTTATGAATTTATACATACAGAAAATCCAAAGGAGATTTTTAATATGAAATTTGATGTAATAATAGGTAATCCACCATATCAGTTAGAAGACGGAGGAGCACAAGCAAGTGCGAAACCTATATATCATTTATTTATACAACAGGCAAAAAAATTAAATCCAAAATATTTAGTTATGATTATACCTGCCAGATGGTATGCTGGTGGTAAAGGCTTAGATAAATTTAGAGAAGAAATGCTTAATGATAAATGTATAAAAGAATTACATGATTTTCCAAATACTAATGATTGCTTTCCTGGTGTAAATATTCGTGGTGGAGTTTGTTATTTTTTATGGGATAAAAATTACAATGGCTTACAATTTACTAAAGTAATTACTCACTATAAAAATAATCTTGTTTCATCTAATAGGAACCTAATGTATAAAAAAATAGATGTATTTATTCGCTATAATGAAGCAATAGTTATTCTCGACAAAGTAACAAACAAAACAAATAAATTTTTTATAGATATAGTGTCGTCAAGAAAACCATTTGGCTTATCCACAGATTACTACAAAACTAATATGTATAAAAAAGATAAATTAAAAATAAAAAATAGTGTTATGTGCTACGCAAAAAATAAAGATATAGGTTATGTAGAACTTTCTGATATACCATCAAATCATGACTGTATAGATAAATGGAAAGTATATATACCAAGAGCAAATAATATAGGCACAGAATTAAATGATGATAATTTAAATTCTTTTGTTGGAGAGCCTGGAACAATATGCACAGAATCATTTTTAATGATAGGCTGTGAATTAAATCTTACAAAGGAAATGGCAGAAAATCTTTCATCGTATTTGAAAACAAAATTTGTTCGTTTTATGCATAGTTTAGCAAAAACAAGCCAAGATGCAACAAGTAAAACATGGCGATTTGTTCCTATACAAGACTTTACTAAGCCATGGACAGATGAAGAATTATATAAAAAATATAACCTTTCTGATGAAGAAATAAAATATATTGAAGATATGATAAAACCTATGAATAGTGGAGAATAAATATGAATACCAATACTTTTCCACAAAAACCAGATATAACACCTATGATATATGCTTATGAAGAATTAAATCAAGAATATACAGGTTTATTAAAAATAGGCTATACCACAAAAAATGTGGAAAAAAGAGTTGCAGAGCAATACCCCACTAAAAGACCAGACGGCATAAAACCTTATAAAATAGTATATTTTGAAAGTGCAGTGAGAGAAGATGGCACTACATTTACAGACCATGATATACATAAAAAATTAAAGCAAAAAAATATAGAAAATGTGGGCGGTGAATGGTTTAGGTGCACTATTGATGATGTAAAAAGTGCTGTAATTGCAGTTAAAAATAATATTGAAAATGAAGAAAATAGAACACTTAGTTTTGCTATGCGACCAGAGCAAAAAGCAGCAGTAGAAAAAACTGCAGCTTATTTTGAAAGCATTAAAGAAGATAATGTTGTAAAATTCCCTAAATTTTTATGGAACTGTAAAATGCGATTTGGAAAAACTTTTACAACATATCAGCTTGCTAAAAAAATGCAGTTTAAAAAAGTATTAATACTCACATTTAAGCCTGCTGTTGTTACAGCATGGCAGGAAGATTTAAATACACATATAGATTTTGAAGGCTGGCAGTTTATTTCAAAAGATACAACACTAACTTACGAAAAAGCCGATAAAGAAAAACCTATTGTATGTTTTGGCTCTTTTCAAGATTATCTTGGGTATAATAAAAATACTGGAGGTATAAAAGAAAAAAATGAATGGGTGCATACTACTAACTGGGATTTAGTTGTATTTGATGAATACCATTTTGGAGCATGGAAAGAAAATGCAAAAAGTTTATTTGAAAATGAAAATGAAGATGATTTTGATGATATAGATATTTCAACATATAAAACAAAAGAAGTATATGATGAAACATTTCTACCTATAACAACAGAATATTATTTATTTCTTTCAGGCACTCCATTTAGAGCTTTAAACTCTGGGGAATTTATAGAAGAACAGATATATAACTGGACTTATTCAGATGAACAGCATGCAAAAGAAAACTGGAGTGGCGAAAATAATTCTTATGCTGCATTACCTAGAATGGTTATGCTCACATATAAAATACCTGATACTATTGCAAAAATAGCTATGCAGGGAGAGTTTGATGAATTTGATTTAAATGTATTTTTTTCTGCAACAGGAAATGGAGAAAATGCAGTATTTACATATAAAAGCGAAGTGCAAAAATGGCTTAACCTTATAAGAGGGGAATATCTTGAAACAAAAAAAGATGAATTAAAACTTGGCAGTAAAAAACCACCATTGCCTTATTCCGATGTTAATTTATTAAATATACTTCAGCATACTTTATGGTTTTTGCCTAATGTTGCTTCATGCTATGCAATGAACAACTTATTAAAAGAAAAACAAAATACTTTTTTTCATGATTATAAAATTATAGTTGCAGCAGGTAAAAAAGCTGGTATTGGAGCAGATGCCTTAATACCTGTTAAAAAAGCAATGGCAGACCCATTAACATCAAAAACTATTACTCTTTCATGTGGCAAACTAACTACTGGTGTTACAGTCAAACCATGGACTGGTATTTTAATGCTAAGAAACTTATCAAGCCCAGAAACATATTTTCAATCTGCATTTAGAGTGCAAAGCCCATGGGTTATAAAAGATGAAACAGGAAAAGAGGAAATTATTAAAAAGCAATGCTATGTTTTTGATTTTGCTCTTGATAGAGCATTAAAACAAATATCAGATTACAGCTCAAGTCTTAATATTAATGAAACTAACCCAGAAAAGAAAGTTGCAGAATTTATAAAATTTTTACCAGTATTAGCTTATGACGGAAGTTCTATGCGGGAAATAAATGCAGCTGATATTTTAGATATTGCTCTTGCTGGCACTTCTGCCACATTGCTTGCTAAAAGATGGGAAAGTGCATTACTTGTAAATGTTGATAATAATACACTTAAAAGGATACTGAATAATCCAGAAGTATTAAGCGCACTTATGAATATTGAAGATTTTAGAAATCTTAATAAAGATATTGAAACTATTATAAATAAATCGGAAGCAGTAAAAAAAGCAAAAACTAGCAATGAAAAAATAAGTGAAAATGAAAAGAAAAAATTAGATGATGAAATTAAAGAATATAATAAACGAAGAAAAGAAATTCAAACTAAACTTATAAAATTAGCTACTCGTATACCTATATTTATGTATCTTACAGATTATAGGGAATACTGCTTAAAAGATATAATCACTCAACTTGAACCAGAATTATTTAAAAAAGTAACAGGACTTAAAATTAATGATTTTGAATTACTTGTATCCATTGGTGTATTTAATGATAATTTAATGAATGATGCAGTTTATAAATTTAAAAGATACGAAGATTCAAGCCTTAATTATACAGGAATAGATAAACATAAAGGATATAAGATTGGCGGCTGGGATACTTCTATTACAGAAGAAGATTATAACATATTATTCCCTGTTAAAGATATTACTTCCGCTGCTTTTACTGTTATCAATACAGAAACTACAAATTCTATTGATAACACAGTTAAAAAATTAGCTAATATTATAGATATAGACAATTTAAATATAAATGATGTAAAAACAGGCTCTAAAATCTACCATAAAGGTTATGGATATGGCACAGTAAAAGATTTTGATAATAATAAAATAATAGTTACCTTTGGCAATATTGAAAAAAAATTTCAATTCCCAAATGCCTTTCTAAATGGGTTCTTATTTTTGGTGAAATAAAAGGTTGCCATAAAAATAATATATGTATATATTATCCTTAATACAATAAAATGGGATAATATGAGTGCTGAAAACTTTTTTATCTTAAATCGAATGTTTACAAGAAATACTCTTAGTGATTTGATTAATAATAAATCATCTGAAGTATATTCTATCATTTTAAAAAACTTTATTAAAGACTATAAAGAAAAGACCAATGCTGAAAACATTAAAGAAATATATAGTCTATTAATAAAACATTATAAAAATGAATATTTATACAAAAATACACTATTTAATAAATTATTATTAGGCACACATAGCTTAAACACTACAGCTGCATTAACAGAATTACCAATTAATAAATCAAAAGCTGATTTTATTTTAATTAATGGTAAAGCTGTTGTCTATGAAATAAAAACAATACTTGATAATATAGATAAACTAGATACTCAAATCACAGATTACTATAAGGCTTTTACATATGTAACTGTTCTTACTCATGAAAAATTGGTTAAAAATATTTTAGAAAAATATCAGAATTATCCAATAGGTATTAGTATTTTAACGGAAAGAAACACTATTAAAACAATAAAAAAAGCTGAGGAAAATAAAAATTTTCTTGATAAAAGTATTATGTTTGATATACTTAGAAAAAAAGAATATGAACAATTAATTATTAAGTATTACAAACAGCTTCCAAAAATAAATGATTTTGAATATTATAATTATTGTAAACAATTAATAAATAAAATTGATATTGATGTTTTATATAAGGATTTTATTCGAATACTTAAAAATAGAATAAAAATTAATAATGATTTATTTGTAAATATTCCTAGAGAATTAAAATTTTTAGTTTATTTTTCTTCTCTGCATACTAACGACTATAAGAACTTACAGTTTTTTTTAGAACAGATAGGAGATTAAAATGTATTTTCCTTTTATTAGAGGCAGGCAATATGAACTATTAGCATTAAAAGAATGTGCTGAAAAAAATTTAATTAATAATAACATTATTCCTATCATTGAACCAGTAAAAGTTACTCCAACTTTATATAATACTCTTAATACATTTGCAACAAACAACTTAAAAATTGCTTTAGTATTAAACCCAATGGTTGGAAATTATCTATATGAATTAGATAATCAAAAAAATGAAAAAATAAAAGAAAATATACAAAATCTAATTGATAAGAATTTAATCTTTACTGCTCATTATGCAAAAAATATAAAAGAAGATATTACTACATCCATAGTAATTTATACTGATATTGATTCTATCAGTTTTAAAGATAAATTTATGGGTGTTCAATATAATTTAATACCAGATAAAAGAGAATTTAGGCGAGAATTTGATAAGAAAATTTTATTAGAAGACCATTTTAACAAGCAGGAAAGGAATTCCAATTATATAGCTATACCAGATGAAACATTCTCTACTGACCATATTTATTTTGATTCAGAAGGTTATATGGGTTTTTCTGATTATTCAATAGTTGGCAGTGAGTATTCTGAAGTTGGATTTGCACCTTATGCGGTTGCTATTCACATTATTTATCAAAATTCATATGATAATAAAGATGTTAGCGAATTGCCACTGAAAATTGCCCATTTTGTTTCAGATACAAATTATGATATCAAAGATACTCCAGGTAAATACTATGAAGCATTAAAAAAATTAGTAAAACATAGTATTATAAACCAATATGAAACATATGGAATTAAGCAATTTATAACTGCTTATAATGAAAAAAAATATGAAGGTTTAGGTATAATAAAAAAATATTCTATAATGCACCATTTAGAATTGATTTCAAAAATTTTGAAGGAAAAAAATAAATGAAAATATGTTCATCTTGTATTATAGATAATGAATTAAATTCTATTATTGAAAATAATAGAATAACGGGACAATGTGAAATCTGTGGTAAAAAAAATGCCCTTGTATTAGATACAAATTCTGAGCAGTTTCATGAAATTCAACATATTTTTACTGATTTTTTTAACATATATACACCCGAAAGTTTTATTTCAGATAACAGCATTAAAGAAAAATGTATTGATTTACTTGATGACATTATTTATAAATGGAATATCTTTAATAAATATATAACAAAAGATAACCTAAAGAGTATTATAAAGGAGCTATTATCTAATAATGATGATATTGATATAAATTTACTTCTTAATGAAAAAGTTGTGATTAAAGAACTATATGATGATAATTTTTTATTAGAACATAGTTTACTTTATACTTATTCATGGGAAGAATTTATTAAAGAAATCAAAGAAGAAAATAGATTTCATCCTACAACCATTAATATTGAATATCTTGATAAATTTGCAAGTTATTTAGTAAAATCATACAAAGCTGGAGATATATTTTATAGAGGACGAGTATCTACAAATAAAAAATTTGAACCAGAAGAACTCTTAATTCCCCCATTCCACTTAAGAACAGAAGGAAGAGCCCATGCACGAGGTATTAAATGTCTTTATTTAGCAAATAATATAGAAACTGTATTGTATGAAACTCGTTCATTAATTTATGATTATATTAATATTGCTACTTTTGAAGCTATAAAAGATTTTAATGTGTTCGACTTCAATAATATTAACAATATAAGCCCATTTTCACAGTCTATGAATACAACTATTTTAGCTATTAATAAAGTCCATTTAGACAATATTAAAAAAGATATAAATAAAATAAATAGACGCACTGATAGTGTACTCGATTATCTACCAACACAATATATTGTTGATTTTGTAAAGAATATTAAAAATCCAATAGATAATGATTGTTTGTATAGTGGAATCGGGTATAGCAGCACTTTATCAAGTAAGGGATATAATATAGCAATGTTTGATGATAGTTTATTCAAATGCAATGAAATTAATCTTTATGAAGTTAATAATATAAAATATGAATATAAAAAACTAGATATATAATATTATATAAAACATTGGAGATTTTATTATGTCTAACCTTCGTAATATAGGTTATAAAATATTTTTATTGGCAGACAGTGCAGAAAATGGCAAAGAAAACCTTTGTAATATGCTTAATTTCAGTGAAAATGATTATAATAAATTAATTACTGGCCGCCTTTCCATTACACCTATGGAAATAAAAAAAGTTGCAGAACTTTTTTCTATTAACCCTATGGATATTTTAGGTTATCAAAATAATGATGCTTATGCAGAAATGGTGCACTGTATGAGCGAGTTTAAACATAAAGAAAACTGTGATGAAATATTAGATATAATTGATACTTATATTGATTTTGCAGAAGCAGCTGAAAATATAAAATAAATAATATATTTTAAATTATTATAATAACACAATAGGGAGCATCTGCTCCCCATTTTATCATTTTATCACATTATTATATCAACTTACCCTTTCTTTATTTCCCTTTATTCAGCAGGCGTTTTATGTCTTTATTTCTGCCGAAGTTTTTAAAATTCAGCATATTTTTTATCTTTGTAAAAAAGCCCTGCTTTTCTGTGTTTTCTGCATTCTGCATAATGTCTGCATTTTCATCTTTATTTAAGCCGCCGCCTGTAAATGAGTAAAGAACAGGCACAACAATAAGTGTAAGCATAGTGGAAAAACCAAGACCAAATATTACGGCGTTTGCCATAGGGCTCCACCACTGGCTCATTTCTGCCCCTGTTACAACCTGCATATTTTTAAAATCTATACCAAGCCCTGTAGCCATAGGCACCATACCTAAAACTGTTGTCCATGCTGTAAGCATTACAGGTCTAAACCTTACTGCCCCTGCCCTAATAATAGCTTCACGCATTTTCATACCTGCTGCTCGCAGCTGGTTAGTGTAGTCTATAAGCACAATACCGTTATTAATAACGATACCAGCAAGGGAGATAACACCGATACCTGTCATAATAATACCAAAATTTGTACCTGTAATAGTTAAGCCCCAGAAAATACCACCTATTGATAAGATAATAGTAAAAAGTATTATAAATGTCTGAGAGAATGAGTTAAACTCTATTAAAAGCACCATAAGTATTAAAAACAGTGCCACAAGTAATGCTTTACCTAAAAATGAGCTTGCTTCCTGCTGGTCTTCTGTTTCTCCTGTATAGTTTATCATATACCCTGGCGGCAGTGGGAAATCTTTTAATGCTGCTGCAACATCCTGCATAACTTCCACACTGCTTCGCCCTTCTGCGTTTGCTGTTACATTTACAACCCTTTTAAAATCTATCCTTGTAATAGTTCCAAAACCTGCCCTTAATGTAACATCTGCCACAGAAGATATAGGCACATAGTGGCCTGTTGGTGTATTTATCATTAAATGCTTAATATCATCTATACTTTTTCGCTGTTCATCTGGAAGCCTTACTTTAATATCATATTCGTTATCCCCTTCCCTGTATTTGCCAACTTCTATACCATATACAGAGCCGCGGACCGCTGTAGCAATAGATGAAGTATTAAGTCCTAAAAGTGCTGCTTTTTCTCTATCTACATCTATTCTTATTTCTGGTTTTGATTTTACATAGTCATCTTTTAAGTCCACAAGTCCAGGAATAGGCTCAACTATTTTTTTAATCTTAGCAGCAAGCTCACCAAGCACTTCCACATCTTTGCCAGATATTTCAATACTTACAGCATCGCCAGTAGGCGGCCCCATTTCTTCCTTTTCCCACACTACTTCTGCACCAGGAAAGAAATTAAGCCGTTCTCTTATCCTGTTAATTGTAACAGGTGAAGGTTCGTTCCTATCTTCAAAATCTACAAACTCTATTGTAAGCCTGCCCCTGTGAGTAGATGTACCGCCAGTATCAGAAAAATCTGCAGCAGCACCGCCAACTTCTCCAAGGGTTAGTTTAATATCTTTTTCATCAAGTGTAGCTTCTCTGAATTTATTTACAAATTCATTAGTAGTGGCAGCATTTGTGCCCTGTGGTGCATTTGCCCTTATAAATACACGGGCAGGGTCACTTTCTGGGAAAAACTCCACACCAAGCCCTCTGGCACTAAATAAATACATAGGCAGTATTACTAAAAACATAGTAATTACAAGTGATAAAAACCTGTGGTTTAATGCCAGATTTACTGTTTTCATATAGAACTGTATAAATCTGCCAAACTTTAATTCTTCATCTTCGCTTTTATGTTTTGCTTTTACTTTCATAAAAGTGGAGCATATTACAGGGTTAAAAATAAGTGCCACAAATAAGGAAGATAAAAGTGTAATAATAAGTGTAAGTGGCAGAAACTTCATAAACTCGCCAATTGTGCCAGGCCAAAATACCATTGGTAAAAATGCAAATACTGTTGTTAAAGTAGAAGCTACTATCGGCCATCCTATTTCCTCAGATGCTGCAAAAACTGCCTCTATCCTGCTTTTTCCTTCCTGCATATGCCTGTAAATATTTTCTACTATTACAATAGCGTTATCCACAAGCATACCAAGAGCCATAATCAGTGAGAAAAGCACCATCATATTTAATGTTATGCCAAGCGCCTGCAGAACAATAAATGATATAAGCATACTAAATGGAATAATAACCGCTGCAAAAAGTGAATTGAGTTTTCCTAAAAAGAGAAAAAGCACTAAAAATACTAAAATAAAACCTGTGATTAAGCTGTTTTCAAGCTCATCAACCATAGATTTAATATCTTTTGACATATCCGTAGTTAATGTAAACTTAACAGCTGGCGGATATTCTGCCTCAGCTTCCTTAATAACTGCCTTTATATCTTCTGCCATATCTAAAATATTAGCACCTACTCTCTTTTTAATAGATACAGAGATAGCAGGTACGCCGTTTAACGCAGCATAAGAGTCTTTATCTTCAAAGGAATCAAGCACCCGTGCCACATCACGCAGATATACTGGTATGCCGTCCTTTACTGTAACAACTATATTTTCTATTTCCTTAGGGTCTGTATATTCTCCAGGTATTCTCACAAGGTATTTACCTTTTCCAATATCAAGTGAGCCGCCAGGAATATTTATATGTTCGCCCTGCACAGCATTGGCTAAGTCGTTCATAGTAAGCGAATATGACTGCAGCCTTTCATAATCAAATACTACTAATATTTCCCTGTCCCTTGTACCAGATAAGTTTACTTCTAATACACCTTTTACACTTTCAAACCTGTCCTGCATTTCATCGGCTATTTTTTTCAAGTCATGCTCTGGTACATCGCCAGATATTGCCACAACAAATACAGGGAAATCACTCATACTGATTTCTGTAATTATAGGCTCTTCTGTTAAATCCTGCGGTAAATCGTTTGCTGCCTGGTCTACCTTATCCCTTACACGCTGTAATGCCATATCAATATTTACATCTGGGTTAAATTCGATACTGATATTTGATACACTTTCTGCACTGTATGAAATGATTTCTTTTACACCTTCTATACCGCGGAGTTTATTTTCTATTTTAAATGTAACAAGTGATTCCATATCTGTAGGGGATACACCGGAATATATTGTTGTAACCATAATATATGGAATAGGAATATCTGGAGTTGCCTCTCTTGGCAGGTTTTTATATGCAAGTGAGCCAAAAATAATAAAAACCATCATCATAAGAAATACTGATGGTTTCCATTTTATTGCTACCTTTGTAATAAGCATAGGCTATTCTCCCAGACGGACAGGCTGGCCGTCTGATAAAAACTGCTGGCCGCTAGTGATAAGCTCATCACCCGGCTCTATGCCTGAAATGATTATTACTTTTGTGCCTATCATATCGCCAGTTACAACCTTTCTTTCTTCTGCTGTGCCGTTGTTATTTACAAAGACTACTTTCTGGCCGTCTTTATCTATTACAGCATACATATCTGCAACCATTACATCATGGAATGTTTTGCGGACAATATCTACACGCACTATTCTTCCTGGCCTTATATCTCTATCTAATGCAATATCAACACGGACTTTATGTGTTAAGTTGCTGGCACTATCACTTACTACTGAAATATAGTTGATAACGCCCTGTTTTATATTTTTTTCGCCGCCAATCTCTGCTACATACACATCAACAGTCTGACCAAGCCTTAAATATTTCACATCGTTTTCCGGCACATACACATATATTTTCAGTTTAGACATATCTATGAGCCTTGCCACCTCTGTGCCTGGCGAAACATATTCACCAATATTTGGCATCACATCATCAATAATACCTGTAACAGGGCTTTTTATGGTGCTTTTATTATATTCATCAAGGGCAAGCCTGTATGATACTTCTGATAAATCATAAGTTTTTTTAGCTGTATCATACTGCTTTTGGGAAACTGCTTTTTGAGCATATAAGTTTTTCTGACGAAGATATTCTTTTCTGTCATCTTCTAACTGCACTTTTGCAGAGTTTAAGTTGGCAAGCAGATTATCAGTATTTATTTTTAATATGGCTTCTCCCTGCTTTACAAATGAGCCTTCTTCCTTGCCTATCCATGTAACAGGGCCAGATGTTTCTGAAGGGACAGTAATATCATCCCAGGCTTCCACAGTGCCTGGCAGAGTATAGTAATCAGTAATATCCTGCAGCACAACCTTTGTAACTGCCACATCAGTAGGCCTTACCTGGCTTACTGGCTGCTCCTGCTCTTTTTTAGGGCTGCATGAAATAAGCAGCAAAGCTGATAAAATAACTGCTGTCTTTCTTTTCATATTAAAACTCCCACTGCTTTAAAAATACAGTAAAACACATATTAAAACATATTTTTTATAAACTTATAAAAGCCTGATACTGTATGATATATCAGGCTTAATTATTAATTAATAATATAAATAAGCGGTTATTTTTCTTCTTTTTCTTCTTCTAATATTCTTACTTTTTCTTCCAAACTTTTTAATTTAGAGCCTGATGCATAAAAATAATAAGCTAAAACTATCCATATACATGCATAAGCACCCACTAAATATCCAAGATTATTCATCATATCACTGCTCCTTTTAATCTGTTTCTAATAATTTTATACGCCTTTCAAGATTTGTAAGTCTTAGCCTGCGTATTAAAAGAGAAATATATATAATAGTAAAAACACCTAAACATACAAGCATAGCTGTAAGCATATCAGGGTGAAGTCCGCCGCCCCCTTTCTGAACTACATTTGGATGTATTGTATTATTCCACCACTGAATTGATAAAAATACAACAGGTACATCAATAAAGCCTATAATACCTACTGCTGCAGAAAATTTTGCCCTTCTATCGCTTTCATCCATAAACTGCCTGAGCATAATATAGCCTACATATATAAACCATAAAAGAAGTGTGGAAGTAAGGCGAGGGTCCCATGTCCAGAATTTGCCCCATGTAGGACGCGCCCATAATGGACCTGTTAAAATAACGATAGTGCAGAAAGCAAGACCTATCTCTGCAGAAGCTGCTGCAATATCATCAAAAGTATATTTCTTTGTAATAAGGTATAATATACTTGCCACAAATGTTACAAAAAATGCAAAAAAACCAATCCATGCTGAAGCCACATGAAAGTAAAATATTTTCTGCACTATCCCCATCACTCTTTCCACAGGTGCATAGAAAAAAGCAAAATAAAGCCCTACAGGCACTACTATAAAAAGAAGTATGGAAAATATTTTATCTAGCTTTTGAATTCTGTTCATACATACTCCATAAAATTATTCTTCTATAATGGCACCAAATATGCCAAAAATAACAGCAGTAAATATTACATCAAATACTGCCATAAGTTTTATCCAGTTATAACTATATGTTATATCATGTCCCAGCAAAAATATGTTTGTAGAAAGTATTGCTGCAATAATAACAGGTATTAATATAGGCAGCATTAAAAGAGGCAGCATAATCTCCCTTGTTTTTGTGCGGACACTAATCATTGAAAATAATGTGCCTGTAACAGAATACCCGTAAGTTGCAAGCAGAATTATTACAACCATAAGCCAGTGAGATACAAGGTTTATATTATAAAATACTAAAAACAAAGGCACTAATATTATTTCAAGTATAGTTAAAAATAAAAAGTTAGAAAGCACTTTGCCAAAAAATACAGCACTTCTGTCAATTGGTGCAAGCATTAATGCTTCAAAATTACCGCCCTGTATTTCGCTCATCATAGTTTTATTAAGCCCTAAAATACCAGAAAATGTAACAGCCATCCAAAAAATACCACCTGCTACTTCCTGCTCTGTTTTACTGCCAGGCTCAGAAATAAAACTGAAAACAAGTGTAATAAGCACACCAAAAACTAAAGTTGCATTAACTGTTTCTTTAGTTCTTAATTCCATTAATATATCTTTTTTTAATATGGCAAAAACTGCTTTAAAGTAATTCATCTTTTAATTCCTTTCTGCCTGCCACATCTAAATACATCTGCTCAAATGATGCAGTATCTATTTCTGACTTTGGCTTATTAAATACTATTCTGCCGCTTTTCATAATAATTACCTGGCTTGCTAAATCAAGACCTGTATGAATATCATGAGTAACCATTAATATAGTTTTATTATTGCTTAACTGCTCTTTTAAAAGGTTTGAAAGGTTATTGCCTGCAAGGCTGTCAAGCCCAGTGTATGGCTCATCTAAAAATATAATTTCTGGTGAATGGATTAATGCCCTTGCAATAGATATTCTCTGCAGCATACCGCGGGAATAAGTGCGGATAGCATCATGTCTTCTGGAATATAAATCAAGCTGTTTTAAAAGGCTTTCTGCTTTCTGCCTTACATTTTGCACATTATAAAGTGAGCCGTAAAACTCTAAATTTTCCATAGCTGAAAGGCTTTCATACACAAAAGGCTGGTGAGAAATAACACCAAAATTTGCCCTGTATATATCTGCCAGTTTTTTACTTTCCACACCGTTATATAAAAGCGTGCCGGAAGTTAACCTTGTCTGCATAGAGAGAATTTTAAGAAGTGTAGATTTTCCTGCCCCATTTGAGCCAAAAATCGTAATGGACTGCCCCTTGTATATATCTAAATCTATTTTCTTTAAAGCTGTAACAGTGCCGTATATTTTGCCTGCTTTTTTTAAAGAAATAAGACTTTTCCCGCTTTCTTCTGCCATATAAAAAAGTTTACCTTTTTCCCTTTAAATTTTATAACCTTTTAAATTTTATAACCATGCAGCATAAGAAAATTCTTTTACTGCCCTTAAAAAGCATAATTTTTAATTTCTTAATAGTATCATAAACATATTAATTTTGCAATTGCTTAAAAAACACTGATATACATAAATAAGGCTCGGTGGGGAGACCGAGCCTTATAATAGCTAATATCTTTTGAGGAGTTTATATATCTGCGTTTATTTCCGCCATTGCTTTATTATGTTCTTCCACATCCATACCGTCATAACGAGATGGACATTTTGCTAAAAGTGAGTTTGCCACAAACTTTTTATTTACTTCATCATAAGTACCTTCAACAATAACTTCTACTTCTTCTTGAAAAGCATCAGGCACTATGCCTTTATATTCTACCTTGATGAAACTGTCATCATTTTTATCTTTCATATCAAAAGCTAAATCAAGCTGGGCTTTTGTAACTGAGCCGCTCATAACTGTGCCGCTTACTTTTATGCCCTTGCCTTGAAATTTTGCAGGGTTACTAACTATTTCAGAAACTTCTGCATCATGCAGAGAATGGCCTGCAAAACCGCTTACTAATAAATAGGCTAATGCCCCAATTACTACTACACCCACTGCAATAAGTTTTTTTCTGCTGTTCATAAATACCCCTTATTTTCTATGATATTAATCTATACCAAAAATTTTTATTATTAAATTCAAAAAAATTCTAACTACACAATATCTACAACTTTTCATTGTATTATAATGAAAATCTATATATTACCTACACAATTCATTACTATAACTGTTAATATGTAATATATAAATGGAGGATATATTGTTTACACCAGAAATACCATCAATATTTGCATCATTTATTGCAGGGATTTTAACATTCTTATCTCCCTGCATTTTCCCGCTTCTGCCGGGCTATATATCATTTATGTCTGGAGAAAGTTTAGAAAACTTAAAAACAGACACTGCATCTAAGGGTAGATTTTCACCAAGATTAAAAGCATTTTTAGGTGCACTTTTCTTTGGTCTTGGCTTTACTATTGTTTTTGTGGCTCTCGGTGCTACTGCCACATCTTTTGGTCAGGTATTAAAAAGCTACCAGACACTTCTTTCTCAAATTGCAGGTGTTATTGTAATAATTTTTGGTCTGCATATGATAGGTGTTTTTAAAATAAAATTTTTAATGAAAACATCTAAAGTAAACTATGAAAAAAAATCATTCCCATTTTTCATAAACGCTTTCTTTTTAGGCATAGCTTTCGTTTTAGGCTGGACACCATGTGTTGGTCCTATTTTAGCAGGCATACTTGCTGTTGCCTCTCAAGAATCATCAGTTACTCAAGGTATGGTCCTTTTATTTGTATATTCCCTTGGACTTTGGATTCCTTTCCTTGTGGCAGCATTAGCAGTAAATGAAGTAATTAATGCAATACGCAAAGCTGGCAAATATCTTATATGGGTTGAAAGAATTGCAGGTGCACTGCTTATTTTAATAGGTCTGCTGCTTTTAACAAACCAAATGGCTGCACTTGCTGTGTGGTTTACAAAAGTATTTTCATTCCTGCCAGCTGTTGGATAAGTAAAAAAATCATTATGCTTTATGCGGAGCTTATGCTCCGCTTTTTTATAAGTATATTTCTTAATATTTTCAATTTTATATTTACCACTGCTATATTATCCACCCATAAACTATCAAATCACCAAAAAAATGTAAATTTATATACCAATTTATCAAATATTAACTACCAATATTGACTTTTTTTAAGCATTGTAATACAATGTATTACATAATAAGAGGTGCTCTATGAGTTTTTCAATAAGACTTACAGAAGAAGAAAGAAAACTTGCAGACAGCTATGCAAGGCTGCATTCTATATCACTTGCAGAAGCCTTCAAAAAAGCATTGTTTGAAAAAATTGAAGATGAATACGATATTATTATAGCAGAAGAAGCATATAAAGATTATGAAAAATCTGGCTGTAAAAGCCGTCCTGCATCTGAGTTATGGAAAGAGCTGGGTATATGATTTATTCAGTAGAAGTTACTGAGAAATTTGAAAAAGAGTTTAAAAAAATTGATAAATATACTCAAAAAATGATTAAAGCATGGATTGAGAAAAATTTATCAAATACAGAAAATCCCAGAGTATTTGGCAAAGGTTTGACTGCTGATAAGGCAGGTCTTTGGAGATACCGCATAGGTGATTACCGCCTGATATGTAAGATTATTGATGAAAAACTTGTTATTCTGGCACTTACCATAGGCTACAGGAAAAAAATTTATAAAAACATATAAAATCTAATATTTTTTATCATTAAAGTATAATATTTCCCTATTGACTTTTTCATATTTAGTGTTAGACTATATTCAGCAGTTGATATTGATTATCATAATATATAAGAGTATGGGTATTAAAATGAAATTAAGTGATGCTGTTGCAAATAATACATACATAATATCATCTTTAAGCTGTAACAATCATAATGATGCACTGCGTATTTCTGCGCTTGGATTTATCCCTGGCAGTAAAGTTAAACTGCTGCAGTCTTCACCTTATAAAATATGTATGATAGGTTCAGGCAGGGTGGCTATTAGTGATAATATGGCTGATATGATAAATGTTGAAAAATAATATACATAACTGTCAGAAAGTTATCTCTGCAAAAGTAGAGTCTTGTGATAATAAAAATAAAATTACACTTCTTATTGATGCAGGCTGCGAAAGCTGTACTTCCTCATGCATAATGTCTGCCGCTTCTAAAAAAATCACTATCCACAGCAGTAAAAAATATAATACAGGCGATACTGTTTCTTTAATAATTGATGAAAAATATATGCTTAAACTTTCACTTATTCTTTACGGGCTGCCCCTTTTTATAATGTTTGCTGTATCTTTAATTATTGATACTGTTTTTCATAATGATACATTAACTGCCATTTCTGCGGCTCTATCTCTCATAATATCATGGGTTATCTTAAAATATATATCAAAAAATATTAATAAAAGTCCTGTCAGAATACTTGAATAATATTAAATAAGCCTGTTATTCATAAAATATTCCTGAGAGTTAACTGCTTCTTCATCATCAGATTTTACTACTTTTGTGAAAGTGTCCCCTGTCAGCTGCCATGCTTTCATATTATCTTTTAATGTAATATCTAAAAACTTACCTAAAGCCTTTTTAAAATCTTCATCTTTTATTTCTGCCATAAGCTCTACACGCCTGTTTAAGTTTCTAGGCATCATATCTGCTGAAGCTATAAAATATCTTGGATTTCCTGCATTTTCAAAATAAAATATTCTGGAATGTTCTAAAAGCCTGCCTACAATACTTCTTACTTTTATATTACTGCTGAAACCTTTACAGCCTGCTTTTAAACCGCATATCCCGCGGACTATTAAATCTATACGAACACCAGCATTTGAGGCTTCATACATTTTATCTATCATCTCTTTATCTATTAAAGAGTTCATCTTCATAATAATATGAGCTTTTCTGCCCTCTTTTGCCTGCTTTATTTCATTATCAAATAATTTATACAGGTTTTCCCGCAGGTTGAATGGAGCAACACTTAATGCTTTCCAGCTTTGTTCTTCTGTATAAGCCATAAGATAATTAAAAAGCTGTGCAGCATCTCTGCCTATACAGTCATCTGATGTAATTAAATCCACATCAGTATATAAGCTGGCAGTATTTTCGTTATAGTTTCCTGTTGCAATATGAGTATATCTTTTAATACTTTCCTGCTCCCTGCGGACAATTAAAAGACATTTTGCATGGATTTTAAGACCTGCTATACCGTAAGTAACAATACAGCCTGCATCTTCTAAGTTTTTTGCCCAGTCAATATTCCTTTCTTCATCAAAGCGTGCTTTTAATTCTACTACAACACTTACCTGCTTGCCGCTTTTTGCAGCCTTAACAAGTGATGCTAAAATAGAAGAATCTCTGTTTGTTCTGTATAATGTCATCTTAATTGCAAGCACATCATTATCCTCTGCAGCTATTGCAATCAGCTTTGATACTGTAGAAAATGAATAATAAGGGCGGAAGAAAAATATATCTTTTTCTTTTAATCTGTTAAATATTTCACTGTTTTCAGGCAAATCTGGCACAGAAAAACTTTTATGCACTGGAAACTGCATATTTGGCATAAGGGAAGAAAGGCTGAATAAAAATGTTAAATCTATAACACCTTGTATATACTGGGTATCCATATCTTTAAAATTTACCATTTTCTGCAGAAATTCCACAATATATGCTGGAGTATCTGCCTCTATCTCTACCCTTGTAACTGCACCTTTTACCCTGCGGGAAAGAAAGTCTTTCATAGATAATATAATATCTGCCACTTCTTCTGAACGCATATCTATATCTGTGTTCCTTGTAACTCTAAACACATTCACTGTCTTTACATTATAACCGCGGAAAAGTTTCTGAATATGTCGTTTTATAACTTCTTCCACTGTAAATATGATTTTTTTACCATTTTTATGGACTACAAAGTATCTGCGTATATTTTCTGGCAGCATAATAAGAGAAAAATATTCCTTACCCTGCTTTTCAAGTGCTGCTATAAGGCTCATACGCTTATTATATATAAATGGAAATGGATGGGCAGGGTCAAGTGTTACAGGGCTTACAACACTCATAACTGCATCTATGAAAATATCTTCAGTATCTTCATAATATTCATCATTTAATACTGGATTAAAAAGAACATTATATTTTTCAAGCTCCCCTGCAAGCTCTCTAAATATTGACTGCTGTTTTTCTATTAAACGCCTTGTTTCTTTTGATACTGCCACAAGCTGTTCTTCTGGGGTGTAGCCTGCTATATCTGTTTTTTTATAGCCTGCACTTATCTGCTCAATAAGACCTGCAACTCTCACCATAAAAAATTCGTCCATATTTGATGAAAATATTGCAGTAAATTTTAATTTTTCCATTAATGGATTATGAATATCTAAAGCTTCTGAAAGTACTCTTTCATTAAAGGCTAGCCAGCTTAATTCTCTGCCGATATAGTATTCTTTTTTATTTGTATCCATATACACCACTTCCACTAGTCATATATCATTTTAGTTCTTATATCTACCTGTATACCAAAAGTTTCCACAAATGTATGCTTAACTTTTTCAAATGTAAAAAGCTCCACAAAAGGCTCTTTTACAGCCTTTGCATTTATTATAATCATATTATCGTTCTGCACTATATCTATATCCTCTATCAACCCAGTCTTGCTGGCATCAAAAGATACTGCCATGCGAAGAATACATGAAAGTTTATTTATCATAAGCCGTTCTTCTGGAGATAAATAGTTACCCTCTATACTTTCATCATGGCTTAATATACTGTTCATATTATAAACAACACAGGCAGTTAAGAATATATCACGAGAGCTTATGCCTGGTATGCTCATAGATTTAATTATATAATATGAATTATATGTTGCCTGTTTTGCATCAATATATTCTCCGACCTGAAATAAAAGTGCTGCCATCTCTAAAATATCATATTTAGATTTATCAAGAGAATGTAAATCATCAAACTCAGTAAATAATTTTTTAGCAAATTTTGCAGTCCGCCTTGCATGCATTGTATCTATATTAAACCTTTCACCAAGAGCAAGTGTAGTGTTTTTTACTCTTTTATGATAACTGCGGTCTTTAAGGCTGCCTGTATAAAACTGAGTAAGAGTAGTAGGAAAATCAACAGGGGAAAAATGAAACCTGTCTGCCCCAGTATATTTTAAAAGATGAATATATGTGCATAATGTAGGCACTAAAACTTCCGCCTCATCATCTCTTAATGAAAGCTCATCTACTAATTCCTGTTTAGTATAAACCCTTATTTTATTATAAAGCCTTTCTAAATCTTCCCTTAAAATAAACTTGTCTTTCGGCTTGAAGATTCTAAGCATCATATTAATAGAACTTCCACTGCCTACAAGATTTTTTACTTTCATCTTTTTATTAATAGTGCCTGCAACTGTAGCAACCATATTTTCTGCATACTGGTCAAAAGCTCTGTGCCTTTTTAAAGGGCTTATATGCCTAAACATCTGCCTGAGCCTTAAACTGCCGTAAGGAAGTGCTCCAGAATATAAAATATTATCGCCTTTTGTAACAGAAAGAGTAATATTACCACTGGCAATATTTGCAAACACCACCCCTTCTTTTTCCATATTGTCAAAGCCTGCCACAGAGAGCTTGGCTGCTAAATATTTAATGTAAACCTCTTCTGATGGCTCTAATATTGTAATATCTATACCTGCATGGATTTTAACATAATCTATAAAGAAATCTTTATTACCTGCTTCCCGCACACCGCTTGTACATACTGCTTTGTAATGCTTTATGCCATATTCATCCAGCTTGCGTTTAAAGCCACGAAGTATCTCTGTAGCATATTTTACATGCTCTAATGAAATATATCCTTGAGAAAATGTATCCACACCAAGACGCAAAGGCTTTAAAAGATAATCAATCTCTTTAATATATCCTTTGCCTACTTCTGATACTGCCATACGGAACGCACTGGCACCAATATTTATTATACCATACAGATATGTTTTCATACTATATCAGCTCCACAGTCCTGCCTGTTATTTTTTCAAGCAAATCTTTCTTTTTATCAAAGCCTGATTTTTCCATTTCTATATTGCTGTTTTTATCTACTTCTAATGATATTGTGATTTTTTCATCACTTATATCTACATTTATGTCTTTTACTGCCTGAGAATGAGTTCTGTCTAATCCGTCCGCTATCCTTAAAATAGATGCCAGTTTAGAAACTTTAAGACGAGCATTATTAGATAATTTTAAGTAATGCTCATGGCTTAATTTTGGCATAGACCTTCTGTGATACCTTGCCACATTAGCAATTATGGCTATCTCATCATCTGAAAAGCCAGGAAGCTCCGTATTTGTGATAAGATAGTAAGAATGTTTATGATGCTTAGAATATGAAATATGCTGGCCTATATCGTGAAGCATTGCTGCAGCTTCTAAAAGCCTGTAATCTTCATCTTTTAAGTCTAAAATTTTCTGCAGTTTTTCAAAAAGTATTTTTGAAAGCCTTGTTACCTGCTCAGCATGAGCATCATCAAAATAATACTTCTTGCCAGTTTCCACAAGCCTTGCATAGTTTACATCAGTATTGCCGCCCTGAAAAATAAGCTCTATGCCCATTTTATTCATTACATCTATCGTAAGCCCTGCACGCAAACCGCCAGAAAGTGTGTAAAAGCCTTCTAAGTTATACCGTTTTAAAAGCATATTCACAAGTAATGTGGCACTTAATATAATATCTGCCCTTGTTGGCTCTACTCCAGATATTTTAAGCCGTTCTTCTATTTTTTTGCCTGCTATCTCATTTAAGAAATGTTTTGCAAAAACTGTATCTACAAACTTAACTGAAGCATCTGAAAGATTTTGCCTTTTATTATATATAGCTGAAATATTGTTGATAGTGCCGCCAGAACAGATTAATTTTGTAACACCTTTTTTTGGCAGAATATCATCAAACACATCTTTTAAATGAACACGCAGATTTTTTACCTGCTCAGAATTTGGCGGGTCCCCTTGCAAATACTCATAGTTTAATTTAGAACATCCTAAAGGTGTACTTTCTGAAAAAATAAGGCTTCCGTTTTCTGCATAGCTAAACTCTGTACTGCCGCCACCCATATCTACAAGCAGTACATTATAATCACTTATTTGAAAATAATATGATGCAGCAAGATACATAAGGCGGGCTTCTTCTTCCCCAGAAATAATCTCTATATCTATACCAGTTTTAGATTTTATATATTCAGCAACTTCCTTACCATTAGATGCTTCACGGAAAGATGCAGTAGCAACAGCACGGCACATTTCCACATTATCGCTATCCATCATAGTTTTAATGTTTGTAAGCACCTGCAAGAGAGTATCTATGGCTTCATCTGAAAACTTGCCAGTTTTATATACATTATCACCTATGCGGACAGTGGCTTTATAGTCATTTATCACCTTATAAGTCCTGTCTATCACACGGGCAACCTGCAGCCTGATAGAGTTACTGCCTATATCTATAACAGCAATAGTCTTTTGCGTATGTTCCATATCCGCCCCCTTATAATATAACCTATTCTAACACAATAATTTAACATTGTCAAAGATAGTAAAGTAAAAGAAATGTAAAATAAGATGGTTGGGGGAAGAAAAAGGTTAGATTATTTTTAAAAAATTGGAGTTTATTTGTAAATAAAATTGACTTTATATTTTTAATATTGTAAAATAATATGTTGTTAAAATATACACATGGACACTTCAATGAATACACAAATATTAGTTCCGTCAGCTCCAATTCTAGTTGAATCTACAAGATCAATAGGATACTCTTTTGAAACAGCAGTAGCAGATATCATTGATAACAGCATAAGCAAACATGCTGATAATATTTTTATATATTTTGATTCAAACAGCCCACAGTATCTTATGGTTTTAGATAATGGCGCCGGCATGGATAATAATGAACTGATAGATGCAATGAAATACGGCAGTAAAAGTTCTAATGATGAAAGAGACAAAGATGATTTAGGACGATTTGGGCTTGGATTAAAAATGGCTTCTCTTTCACAATGCAGAAGACTAACTGTTATTAGTAAAAAAGACAACAAACTTTCTGGTGCAGTATGGGATTTAGATCATATTATTAACACAAATAACTGGGAACTGATACTGCTTGATGATAATGATATTAAACAAGTAAAATATATTGATAAATTAAACAGTTATGAAAGCGGTACCATTGTATTATGGGAAAATTTTGACAGGATAACAAAAGAAGCAGGAGATCACTCAAAAATATTTGACAATAAAATAACTATTACAAGAGCACATGTATCTCTTGTATTTCATAGATTTTTATCAGAAAGTAATAAAATTTCAATTTTTTTCAATAATGAATTAGTTCAGCCAACAGATCCCTTTTTTTCTTCCCATCAAGCTACACAAAAACTGGAAGAAGAAACTAAAATTATTAATGGTAATATTATAAAAATAAGACCATATATTTTACCATATATAAGCAAACTTAATACAGAAGAAAGGCAGGAAATTTTTGGAAAAGATGGCATAAAACTCAACCAGGGTTTTTATGTATACAGAAATAAACGATTAATTATATGGGGAACATGGTTTAGAATGACAGCATATCATGAACTGAAACAGCTTACACGTATAAGAATAGATATTCCAAATACAATGGATTCTTTATGGGAAATTGATATAAAAAAATCAACTGCATCGCTGCCAGAAAATATAAAAAAAGAACTAAAAACTATTGTAGAAAAATCCATATTTAAAAGTGAAAGAGTATATACATACAGAGGCAGAGAGCTAAACAATAACAATATCGCTCATATTTGGAATATTATTGAAGAAAGAGATAAAAAAATCAAATACTGCATAAATAAGGAACATAATTTATATAAATCCATATTTAAACATTTAGATGATGAAGGTAAGGAACTTTTTGGAACTTTTATAGAAAGTGTTGAAAACTTTTTTCCTTATAAAGATGTATATGCAAGACTTTCAAAGCAGCAGGACTGTATTGAAACAGATTCTATAGAAGATGACAAAATATACAGAGCATGTAGAAGTTATATGGATATGTTATCTGTAAATGAAAAAATAGAATTTCTTAATAATTTAGAGAAAAATGAATTAATCATGAACCGCAAAGATATAATAAATAAATTAAAAGAGGATTTTGAAAATGAATAAAATATATAGTTTTATATCTACTGCTGATGATTTAATAGAACATTATAAACTAGAACATGGTATAGAAATTCTTGAAGAACATGAAATGGAACAAATTATTTTACCCGTAAAACAATTATTTAATTTAAGTGATGAGGAATTTATACAAGCAAAAAATGCACTTCATTCACGTATAGCTGTTAAAATGGATAGAGGTGTTTGTCTAAAGGACTATAACCATAAACCATGGTATAAATCATATAAAAGCACAAAAGAAAATTTTCCTTTTTGGCAAAGATATAGAGAATATCTTATAAAAGATAAAAATTTTTCTCACAAAGTAATTAATGCTCTTGATGAATGCACTGATGATATAATGGATATGCTTGCAAACCCAGAGAAAAAAGAAAATTTTTCCAGAAGAGGATTGATTATAGGCGATGTTCAATCTGGAAAAACAGCAACTTATATCGCACTTATTAATAAAGCCGCAGATGCAGGATATAAAGTAATAATTTTACTAACAGGTACTATCGAAAAATTAAGACAGCAGACACAAGGAAGAATAGATGAAGGTTTTACAGGAATAAAATTTAAAAACTATTTTAATGGTATAGAAGAAAAAAATATAGATTCCTATATTGGTGTTAGTAAATACTCTATTATAAAAGATATGTATGTTACATCACTAACATCTACAGAACTAGATTTTAATAGATATGCATACAAGAGTATAATATCAAGTGTAAAAAGTTTAGCTGGTCCAGTTATTTTTGTAATTAAAAAAAATAAAAGTATACTAGAAAAATTAAAAAAGTGGTTTTTAAACTATAGTGCTGAAAATGATGAAATACATGAAACAATGCTTTTAATAGATGATGAAGCCGATGCAGCCTCTATAAATACAAATAATGATGAAACAAACCCTACTGCTATTAATACTGCTATAAGATCTTTACTTAAAATTTTTATTCGCTCAAATTATGTTGCATTTACTGCTACTCCATATGCAAATATATTTATTAATCCAGATACAACTGATGACATGTTAAAAGATGATTTATTTCCAAAAGATTTTATATATTCTCTTAATGCTCCAACCAACTATATTGGTGCTTCATCTATTTTTGTAGATTATAAAGATGAAGAAGGTAATGAAATACCTGCTAAATATAAATATATGCTTCACAATAATGATGACTGTGAAAAATTTATTCCTGAAAAACATAAAAAAGATTATACAATAGAAATTCTTCCAGAAAGCTTAAAAGAAGCTATAGCTTCTTTTATTATAGCTAATGCTGTAAGAGATTTGAGAGGTCATAAAAATACACATAGAACAATGCTTATAAATGTAAGCAGATATATTAATGTACAAAATAAATTAACAAATATAATAAAGGAATATTTTAAAGATATTATAGAAGAAATTAGAAATTACAGTAAAATGGAAGATGCACTTAAACACAGAAATATAAAATTTATAAAAGAAGTATATGATAAATATTATGCAAATTTAGATGCATATATGAATTCAAGCAGTACTTTTACATGGCAGCAGATACAGGAAACTTTATATCAATCTTCCTCTTCTATTGAAATATCAAGTGTTAATAGTGGTAATGCGTCAAAAATATTAGATTATGAAAATTATGAAAAAGGATTAAGACTTATTGCTGTCGGTGGTATAAGTTTATCAAGAGGTTTAACTTTAGAAGGGCTTGTTATAAGTTATTTTTATAGAAATTCAAAAATGTATGATACTTTAATGCAAATGGGCAGATGGTTTGGATACAGGCATGGATATGATGATTTGTGTCAAATATGGATGACAGTTCGTTCACAGGAATGGTATTCCAATATCGCTGAAGCTACTGATGAGCTTAGAAAAGATATTGTTAGAATGCATAATACAAACAGAACACCAAAGGACTTTGGTTTACAAGTCAGAGCGGACAACAACTCTCTTTTAGTTACTGCCATGAATAAAATGAGAACTGCACAGGAATATACAATAACAGTTTCTCTTTCAGGACTGTATAAAGAAACACCATATATAACAGATAACAAAGAGGAAAATAATCATAATTTAAATGCAGTAAATAAACTTATATCATCCCTTATTAATGAAAAATATAAAGATGAGTATGAAAACACCAGCCTTGCATTACCCTATAAACATCAGTTTTTAAATATTCCTAAAGAAAAGATTATAGATTTTCTATCTATATTTAGAGCAAGTATATTCAATTTATATACCGGCTTTAATGATAATAATGAACAAGGTTTTATTGTAAATTTATTGCAGGAAAATCATAAAAGCATACTAGATCACTGGGATGTTTTAATTGCTTCAGGCAGAGGTGAACAATGCTCTATTGGAGGTATAGAAACAAATAGAGTTCAACGGAATTTCACAGTTATCAAAAGTGCTAACGGAAATACGGGTGCTTTTAAAATGTCTGGATCAAAATCAAGATTAGGAACAAGCAGTGACGCTAAAGGTGGGTTAACTTGTGAACAAGCCAAAACTATAATAAGCAATTATAAAAATACACTATCTAATGAAAATAAAAGCATTCCTGCAAAAAGATATTTTGAAGATAAAGATGTTAAAAGAAATCCTCTTTTAATTATTTATCCTATTGAACTAAAAAATAATAATGCAGAATCAAATGAAATTGAACAAAATTATAAAAATGATACACTTATTGGTATTGGTATCGGTATTCCAGTATTTAATGATACAAATACATATAAATCAAGCACATATGTAGTAAATATGATAAAATATAAAGAATATACTGGACTGGATGAAAATGAAATTGAAATAGATGAGATAGAAAATGGATAATTCTGCTGATATTTTTAACAAAATTAATAATGGTTCATCGGCTATTAGAGTACATGAAAATATTAATCATAATATTTTTTTAGGAAAAGATGAAAAAAATCGTCTAATTATGTTTGCTATATCTGATTTAGAACCATCTAATATTACATCGTCTAATTTTATAGAAATACAAACTGGACTACGCAGTGATGGTAAATGGGTTTTATCTTTTATTTTAACTAATTCTAATTATTCAGACTTATTTTGTCATTTTTGTGATGACATGATAGATTATGCTGTAGAAAATAAACATAAAGATGTTATAGAAAGTTTTTCTAACAGGTATATAAAATGGCAAAATATGCTTAAAAAAAATAGTACTGGTTTATTATCAAAAGAAGCAGTGAAAGGTTTAATTGGTGAAATACATTTTTTAATAAATTCAATGGTTCCAAAATATGGCATTGAAAAAGCAGTGGCGGCATGGGTAGGAATGGAATATAATATACATGATTTCATAGTTGATGATTTATGGTATGAAATTAAATCTGTAAAACATGGAGCACCTACAGTAACGGTTTCTTCTATTGAGCAGCTGGATTGTCAAAATGATGGTAAACTGGTTATTAATTATTTTAATGATACAAGTATTGCTGATATTGATAAAATTACACTAAATAGTATAATCCTGGAACTTTTTTCTTTAATTAATGATGACAGCTTGAAAATTATTATATCTGATAAACTACTTGATTATGGATATATTTATAGAAAAGAATACGATGCATTTCCTTTTAAGTTTATTAGAAAAGAAATATATAATATAAATAATACATTTCCTGCTATTCGGAGAAATAATATTCCTGATACTGTTAAAAATACAAAATATGAATTATTTATAATAAAAATTCAAAACTACAAAGAGGATTAAAATGGATATTAATGAATTTCGGGAAAGATTTTTAGATGATATAAAATATTCTGCTAATATTAATGAATTCTCTACAAGAGAAAGTTTTCTGCATGAAGTTTCATCAATTTTAATAGATTCAGACTTAATTGATGATGATATAGAATATGTTTACTTTGATGGAACAGGATACAGAAATAAATCTATTGCCATAGATGGATATTTATTTAATGAGCTTGATGAAAATCTATGTATTTATGTTACTTATATAAATGACATAAGCACAGATATAGAAACAATTACGCAGACAGTTGCACATCAGCAGTTAAAAAAAGCGTATTCTTTTATAACTGATGCAAAATATTTAACAGATAATTTAGAAGAAAGCAGTCCTGCTTATGGTTTAGCATATGATATCATACACAAATATCATAATATTAGAAAATATTCAGTTTTTCTTATAACTGATTATTCTATGAGTAAAACTATAAAAAATATTGAAAACGATATATATAATAATATTCCAGTTGAATTCCATATTATAGATATTAATAGAATATTTGAATATAATATGTCGCAAAATCAAAGAGAGGAATTAGACATTAATTTAATAGAACTCTCTGATAATAACCATGGTATTCCATGCCTTTTTGCTGGTCAATCAGATAATTATACTGCATATTTATGCAGTATACCTGGAATAATGCTGGCAAAAATTTATAATAAATTTGGAAGCAGACTTTTAGAAGGAAATGTCAGGTCATTTTTACAGACTAAAGGTAAAGTAAATAAAGGCATAAGAAATACAATTCTCAATAACCCTGAAATGTTTTTTGCTTATAATAACGGTATAACAGTAACAGCTTCTGATATTACAATAGATAATGAAAATGGCAATAATTATATTAAATCAATTAGAGGAATGCAGATTGTTAATGGAGGACAGACAACAGCCTCTCTTGGAAGTGCTTTATTAAATGACAAAAAAGAGAACTCAGAAGAACAAATTAAAAAAATATTTGTTCCAATGAAACTTTCAATTGTTTCAAAAGAAAAATCTTTGGAAATAATTCCTGAAATATCAAAGTATGCTAACAGTCAAAATAAAGTAAGCGATGCCGATCTAGGTGCTAACCATCCTTTTCAAATCAGAATTGAAGAATTTTCAAGACGTATCCCTGCACCTGCTGTTAATGGAAATCAGTTTGGAACATACTGGTATTATGAAAGAGCCAAAGGTCAGTATAGACAGGAAACATATAAATACTCTAAATCTGCCAAAAAACAGTTTGACAGCAGACATCCAAAGGAACAAATGTTTACTAAAACTGATTTATCAAAATATATAAATATTAAATTACTTAAGCCAAATATGGCTAGTGCTGGTAATCAAAAATCATTTTCTACATTTGCTTCATGGTTAAGTGATCAATGGGAAAAGGATCAGGATTCCTTTAATGAAAATTTTTATAAAGAATTGATTGCACTTGCAATATTATACAGACAGACCGACTTATTAATAAAAAAACAACAATGGTATACTGGAAGTTATAAAGCAAATATTGTTATTTACACTCTTTCAATCATATTATATAACATTCAAAAAAATTATACAGATTTCGATATTAATTATAGAGAAATATGGAATAACCAAAATTTATCAAAAGAATGGATAATTGAAATTGAAAAAGTTTCTAAATTAGTATATGAATTTTTAACAGATCCAAACAGGGGTGTTGAAAATGTTACAGAATGGGCTAAGAGAACTGCCTGCTGGGAAAATGCTAAAAGTAAAATAATATTTAATTTTGAAAAGAGTTTTACAAATAAATTAATAAGTAAAGATATGCAAAAAGTAATTCAAAAAGCTGCAAAAAAAGAGCAAAGAATAGAAAATAAAATCAACTCTGCAATTGCTGTTTATAATCTTGGCAGCGAATTTTGGAAAAAAGTTTATAATTGGAATGAAAGTAATAGAATATTTTCTGAAAAAGAAACTGCTATTTTAAAAATTGCTACAGAAATAGACAATGGTAAAATTCCATCTGATGCACAAAGTAAAATTTTAGTAAATATGCTTGAAAAAGCAAAGGATAATGGTTTTAGTATATAAATATGAAAAACAATGAAAAAAAAACAGTAATGGTTGAAATGTTTAGTGGAATAGGAAGCCAGGCAAAAGCATTAAAAAAATTAAATTTAAGCTATGATATACATATATTAGATTGGGATATTTCTGCTTTTTATGCATATGATATTATTCATAATGGTAAGCAGAAAGATAAACTTTTACAAGACAATTATTTATCACATAATGAATTAGTTGAATTTCTTGCATCTAAACATCTAAGCACTAATGGTAAGCATCCTGTTTCTAAAAAGTATCTTGCCTCTTGGAATACTGAAGCATTAATAAAAGTTTATACTGCTTATAAACGTACAAAAAATTTAGGAAATATTCAATATTTAGAATATAATGATTTACCAGATAATATAGAAATATTAACATATTCTTTCCCATGCCAGGATTTATCAATTGGTGGTGCATGGCATGGAAATATGACAGGTATTGATAGAGAAGCAAATAATAGATCTGGTATGCTTTGGCAGGTTGAGAGATTATTATTAGACTTTAAGAAATATAATAAAACACTGCCAAAGTTTTTATTAATGGAAAATGTTTATAATATTAATTCTGAACGACATAAGCATAACTTTATTGATTGGCAAAATCAATTAAAAGAACTAGGATATTACAATAAAGTTTATACTCTTGATGCATGCAAATTTGGAATACCACAATCTAGAAAAAGAACATTTATGCTTAGCATATTAAGTAATAATGATAATATTATAAATTATATAGAAAACTATAATTTTAATGAACACAGCTGTCCTGATATTATAAATTTCCTTAGAACAGATTACTCTGTTGAAAAATATAAAAAAGAAGCAGATAAAAGCAATCCTAATAAATCAGATTCTAGAGATAAAATATATCAGGATAATATAATTATCTTTGATAAACACCCACTTGTGAAAAATATAAAAACTATCACAACTAAGCAGGACAGAAATCCTAACTCTGGTATTATTGAATATCCTGAACATGGAGAAGGAAAAAGCCGATATCGCAATCTTACACCACGGGAATGTTTTTTATTTATGGGGTTCGATGAAAATGACTATGATAACTTAATTGCAAGTAATTTTAATATTCAAAATAATAAGGAATTTTATAAAAGAGAAAAACTTGAAAGACTTGCAGGAAACAGTATTGTGGTAAATGTATTAATGGAAATTTTTATTCTTATTAACAACATTAAACACAACTTTAAAAATATTATGGATTTTTAAGTGGCAGATAATCTTACAAAAGAACAGCGGCATAAAAATATGAAAAATATCCGTGGTAAAGATACAAGTATTGAAATTAAGTTTAGAAAAGCATTATATCATGCTGGATTTAGATATTTAAAAAATGTATCTGGAATGACTGGTAAGCCAGATATAGTTCTTACAAAATATAAAACAGTTATTTTTATACACGGCTGTTTCTGGCACAGACATACAGACTGCAAATATGCAACAATGCCAGATACTAATAAAGATTACTGGAATAAAAAATTTCAAGATACAATCAATCGTGATAAATTAGAGCAGAAAATACTTTCAGAAGCAGGCTGGAATATAATAGTAATATGGGAATGTGAAATAAAATCATCATTTGATGATATTTTAAATAAAACAATCAAACAAATTTTATCAAACCAATATAAATAAAATCAATAATATATCTCATGCTAAAATATTGACTTATAGATAACTTTCTTATATATTTACTTAAAATGTTAACTTAACGGAGTAAATATATGGAATTTATTAATCAAACAAATGTGATTGAGATGATTGAAGTGTTGCTGATTACTTTTATATCTGTTTTCACTGTTGCTATGTTTATGTTAACAATAAGCAGATTTAAAGATTTATCCAAAATAAATAAAGAGAATAAAGAAGCCTTAAGCAAAATATCTTTTGATAATTTTTTTGAAAGAATTTATAAGAAAAAAGTGGTGGAAAACATTGTGCTTGATAAGCATTTAGAGGCTGCTTATGAAGAATACAGACACCAAAACTCTATTTTGCTGAAAAAAGCTGCTTTTTATTTCTCTTTGCAGGTTATTTTTGGCGGTTTATTTGCCTTTATCCTTACATCATTTTATAATTATATCAATATATTGTTTTTTATCCCGCTGTTATTTGGTATAACTACATTTTTATTATTCAGCAATATGGAAAATGTTTATAATAAAATAGCTAATATCCGCATATATATAAGGCAGGTAGAAAGTTATAAAAAACAGCATTTAATGGACTTTTTTGAAAATGGCTTTTATAAGCAGAATTATGATGATGACAGAAATTTATTTGCCATATTTACTGCATTTATAGCTCCAGTATGGATAATTATAGGTGTTTTTATACTTTCTTCTAAAGATATGAAAGAGTTAGCAGTATTATTAATATTTACTCTTGTAATAATAATAGCTTCACTTGCTAACTGGCAGTATAAAAATAGAAAAGAATATAAATTGCTGGATAAAGATAAAAAATAGATAAAATTATATGGCAGGTATGTAAAACCTGCCCTTTTTTTTATTTTAAGTTAACTAATTATCTTAAAAGAAGGAATTCTATGGTAGTGTTACTCTTAACATATCCTGTCTGAAATAGTTTTCCATTATTTCAGACATTGTTTCTTTATTGCCGCGGTTATATGATGATAAATATTGCCCAAAGCTGCCCCTGCCGTTTATATAGCCTTTTTCTGATATTACAATATCGCTTTCCTGCAGTGCATAGAGTTTTCTAAATACTCCCCTTTTATAAGGGTATGATATAACACCATATCTTTCTTCCTGGAATGCTGTGCCTTTGCCATAGACTGTAAAATTAAGGCTTTTTGGTGCAGAAAGTGATGTTATTTCTCCATCTTCTGATATAGTCTGACTTATTACCTGCCCAGTTGATATGTTATATATTACTGCAGTGCCGTCTGATGAGCCGATAGCAGCACAAGTGCCTTCATTATTTATCTGTACAGATTTTACTGCATCTTTAAAAAGAGAAAATTCTTTTACAGGTCTTACCCTGCCAATATTATATATACGGACAGTATTATCATAGCCGCCGCTGATTAAAATATCTTTATCACTTGCAAAATCAAGGCTCATAACAAGCTCTCTTCCTGCCCTGTATGTATCTACTATCTCCCCTTTTTCTAAGTCAGTAATATAAATATCTCCAGTTTTTGAGCCTGCAGCTAATATGTTACCCTTTCCATTTACTGCAATAGAATAAATACCGTTTTTATACCCTTCATAAAGCCCAGTATTTACCCAGTTTTTTGTTTCATACTCATATATGGCTGCAGGGTATGCAATATATAACTTATCCGCTTTTGGACTTAATGTAACAGCACGCACACCCATTCCAGGCTTTGCAATCCTTTTAATCTCTTTTAGGCTTTCTATATCCCAGAATATTATTACATCATCTTGACCTGCACTTACTAAATACCTGCCGTCTTGTGATACACTCATAGATACTACCGGCTTTTTATGGGCATTATCAAGAAGTATAATATCAGAAGTTGCTGCATCTATAAGCCTGATATTTCCATCAAAACTTCCAAAAACACCATACTGTTCTGTTGCTGCTGTGCTGGATACATAATATGCTTTGCTGTAATCTACCTTAGGGGCTGCTGATATATTAAATGCATATAAAATAAACACTATTACAAATAACTTTTTCATATAACACCTACTGCATTTTCTTTCTGTTTGGTGCTGTAGTATATGTTATAGATGACATAGTTTTATCGCCCTGCTGCCTTTTAAAAAGGTATAACACATCCTGCATAAGCACTTCTGGGCGGACATTTCGTAAATACCCTATTTTATCAAGAGTATATTCTGGCACAATGTATTCAGGCATCGGCTCTCTTTCAAGCCCAAAAGCATATAAAGTTTCGCTGCCAAAAGGTGCCTGCACTCTGTACTTGCCCAGACTTATCCATTTATTTACATTCTTTTCATCAATATATTTAATAAACTTATTATTCCAGTCTAAAAGTAAAATATTAGCTTCTCCGTCTGGTGCATTATTAACTGTTAAAAAATATACATAGCCTGGCTTATTTGCTTTTACAAGCAGAGTAAAAGGCTCATTTTCCCGTAAAAATGTTGGGTCGCCCTCTGTTGATACTTTCATCCATATTTTATAATCTGTTTTTGGCGGTGTATATGTATTTAAAATAGATGATGCATCAGTTTTTGGCACTGCTTCCATAGTAACAAGTTCTTTAGGAATTTTTACTGCTGATGATTTTAATACTTTTGATACACCAGTAATCAGTGAGCATGCCATAATAATATCGCTGCCGCTTTGGGTATATGAACAGCGGAGTTTATTTCTGCCGTCTTCTTCTACTTTCACAGAATTTACCTTAGTTGAAAGCATATCTTTAAAAAATGCACCAAACTCTGTAACATTTTCTTTGCCTGCATACATTACTGGTGCTACATATATATTTTTTTCATTCATATCTTTTGTAAGCACTTCTGCAGCCACTTCTAAACTTGGTGGAGTTTCCTGCATTTCAAGTATCATCTTTAATGCTTCTGCCCCACTTATTCTTGGTGATGGGTAATCTTTTATGCCAAGCACATCTGCTACTGCCTGATAGCTTTCATATTCATCATATAAGCTCTGTGCTGATTTTAATACTCTGTAATTTAATGCCTTATCGCCGCCTGTTTTCACATCTTTTGTCATTTCATCAATTTTGGCTGCAATATCTGCCAGCTTATTGCTGTATAATGCAGGATTATCAATTACTGCCGTTGCTTTATGTTTACCCTTTTCTCTTGAATAATATATTGACGGGTTTAAAAGGGGTACATTTGTAGAAAGTTTTGTAAAGCGGGTGTAGTCTGACTGTATTTTATCCTGATTTTTATATGTTGTCTGCTCGTGCTTTGAAAATACCTGCACTTTTACAGAAGCTGATAAATCTGCTAATGCTTCCTGCTTTGCTTCTTCCATTGTTGAGCCATAGCCTACTCCCTGCAGGTCTGCACAATAAGCATTTAAAGCAAATAAAACTATAAATAAAAATAAAATTAATTTTTTCATATTACTTCCACGCTGTAAAAAATACCCTGTCTTCAAAAGGCTCTATTCCTATATCTGCACCGTAAGTATAGGCAGTATTTTTAAAGCCTGCTTTTTTTAGCAAGGATATTAGAAGTTCTTCTTCATAATATCTTTCATATATTTTATTATCATACCTTTCCCATTTATTATCTTCCTTAATAAATGCTGTTAAAGAGTATGTTATTAATTTTTCTATACTGTTGTATGAGCCCTGCGAAATAAATACTTCTTTTTCTTCTACAGCGGAAAAATCACTTAAATCTACATCACTTGATGAAGAAAGTGAGTTTGCATCAAAAACAAATATGCCGTCTTCTTCTAAATGCTCATAAATATTTTTAAATACTTTTAATACATCATCTTTACTTAAAAGGTGGTTTATGCTGTCAAAAAGACATGTTATGGCTTGAAATTTTCTGCCTAAATTAAAATTTCTTGCATCTGCCTGAATAAATTCTACTGCCTGGGCATTTTCTTTTGCATAATCAAGCATTAATTTTGAGCCGTCAAGCCCAGTCATATTATAGCCCCTTTCAGAAAGCAGACCTGCCACATTACCTGTGCCGCAGCATACATCTAAAATATGTGCATTTTCTTCTAATTTTTCAAGCAGAAGAATATCAAGAGCTTTTTCTAAATAAAGTGGTGCATTAATAGTCCAGTATTTATTATAAAAATAAGCAAAACAGTCATATTCTGTATATATATCAGCCACAGGTACAGCTCCCAAAAGATATTGTGCCGTCATTATTGTTTTTAGTATTTTCAAAAAAATGGTTTACAGGACCGCTGCCCCTTCCTATATTCATATCTGCACCATATATAATGGCTGATGTTATATACTGTTTTGCATATTTTACAGCATCAATCAGATTAAAGCCTAATGCAAGGTATGAACATATTGCAGAAGAATATGTACAGCCTGTACCGTGAGTATTTTTTGAATTTATACGCATGGCAGCTATTTCATAATGGTTTTCTCCGTTAAACAATGTATCAACAGATTCTTCCCCGTTAAAATGGCCGCCTTTTATGATTACATTTTTAGCACCTAATTCTTTTATTTTCCTGCATGCAGTATCTACATGTTCCTGACTTTCTATTTTCATACCGCTTAAAAGCTCTGCTTCTGGTATGTTTGGTGTAACTACATAAGCAAGCGGGAAAAGATTTTCCACCATACAGGAAACTGCATCATCTTTTAAAAGCTTTGCGCCGCTTGTAGCAACCACTACAGGGTCTAAAACATAAGGACTTTTATTTCTTGATTTTAATATATCACTAACTGCTTCTATTATATCCTTTGAAAAAAGCATACCAGATTTTACAGCATCTGGTGCTATATCATCATATACTGCTTCAATCTGAGTAACAACTGATTTTGTGCTTAATTCTTCAATATAAGTAACACCAAGTGTATTTTGAGAAGTTACTGCAGTTATAACACTCATACCAAATACACCTAAAGCACCCATTGTTTTAATATCTGCCTGTATTCCTGCACAGCCGCCGCTGTCGCTTCCTGCTATGGTTAATGCTTTTTTTACCATTATGCCATACTCCATGTATCTATTGTATAATTTTCATCATTTATTGAAGCTGCTGAATATATGCTGTCCCCTGCTGGTATAAATTCAATATCTATAATACCAGGCACTTGTTTTAAAAGCTCTAAAAACTCTATTTCAGGACATACTCCATAATCTTCTGATACTCCCATTAACACCCTGTATTTATTAGGCAGAACAAATACCACCTGCACAGGCAGACTGCCTTTAAAACGGGCAAGCAGAGTTTTTATCTGAAATACTCTGTCTGGTGTTGATTTTTCAGTATCTATTGTAATTTTTAAACCGGCAGTGTTTTCTTCTAATGCCTGACCTAATGTCATAATTTTTCTTGCAGTAATAGAGCCTGTATTATCTTCATGGTTTGGAGTAAATATACCTTTAACAGCTATTATATTATCTTCTTTTAAATGCATAATATTATCTGCATAAGTTTTTGGAAAAACTACTACATCTACACTGTTTTTTGCATCTTCCAGCTCTAAAAATGCCATTTTTTCTTTTTTAGTTTTTGTAATATGGTGGCGAATGCTTTTAATCATGCCCGCAATTACCACTTCCCCTTCGCTTCGCATACCATTTACAAGTTCCATATCTTCTGCAAAGGTTTCTATATATTTATTATACTCTCTTAATGGGTGGCTTGAATAATAAAAGCCTAATATTTCTTTTTCCCTTGAAAGCAGCTCTTTTGCTGGCAGTTCTTCCACATCTGGATAAAATTCTTCTTTTTCCCCAGTTAAGAAATCTTCTATTGAGCCAAAGCCTTTTTCCCTGTCTTTTGCTTTGCTGGCTGCTGCTTCAAGTGCAGTAATATATACACATATATGCTGATGTCTTGATTTACCAAAACAGTCAAGTGTGCCGGAATAAATAAATGCTTCTATAGTTTTTTTATTAGCTGCTGATTTAAAATCCATTCTGTCGCATAAGTCATATATGCTTGAATATTCGCCGTTTTTTTCACGCTCTTTAATAAAGGATTCTATAGCTGCTTCGCCTACACTTTTTATAGCTCCAAGTCCAAAACGGATGCCGTCCCCTTCTACTCTAAAATCAAAGTAACTTTTATTAATATCTGGCGGTAGAATTTTTATACCCATTCTTGCACATTCATCTATATATTTTACTACATCATCAATATTATCAATAGATACAGATAATAATGCACTCATATATTCTTTTGGATATTTCAGTTTTAAATATGCTGTCTGATACGCAACATAAGCATAGGCTGCTGAGTGAGATTTATTAAATCCATATCCTGCAAATTTATCTATCAAGTCATATAAATCTGATGCTTTCTGTACATCTTTTCCCAGCTTTTGCACACCAGGAATATTTCGTTCTTCATCACCATAAAGAAAAATATTTCTGTTATGCTCCATTTCTGCCTTATCTTTTTTACCCATGGCACGCCTAAGCATATCCGCAGCACCAAGAGAGTAGCCCCCTAAAACCTGAGCTATCTGCATAACCTGCTCTTGATAAACGATGACACCATAAGTTTCTTCAAGTATATCTTTTAATTCCTCAAAAGGATATATTACTTCTTCTTCTCCGTGTTTCCTTTTTATAAAACTGTCAAGCATACCACTTTCAATTGGTCCTGGACGGTATAAAGCATTGGCAGCAATAATATCTTCAAAAACTGTTGGTCTTAATCTTTTAAGCAGTGATTTCATACCAGAACTTTCAAGCTGGAATACGCCAGATGTATCACCCCTCTGCAGCATTTCATATATATCATTATCATCTAGTGGCAGATGATTTATATCAAAATCTTTATCCACTGCTGCATGTATTCTTTTTACTGCCTCATCTATGATTGTTAAGTTTTTAAGCCCTAAAAAGTCAAACTTAATAAGTCCAACAGATTCTGCCGCTTTTTTCTCAAACTGGACAATTACCTCGCCTTTTGGTCCTTTTGATAAAGGTGCATATTCTACAAGAGGTTTATCAGCAATTACAACACCAGCAGCATGCATTCCTACCTGACGGATTGCACCTTCTAAATTTTCACTGTGCCTTCGTATCTCTGCCCCATGCTCTATATTTTCAAACCTGCTGTATAACTCTGGGTCTGCATCATAGGCTTTTTTAAATGTGGTAATACTAGGACCGTCTGGAATAGATTTTGCCAGCTTATTTACTTCTACAAGTGGAGTATTATATACCCTGCACACATCACGCACTGCGTTTTTTGGCTTTAATGTACCAAATGTGATAATTTGAGATACTTTATCTTCTCCATATTTCTGCCCTACATATTTGATAACTTCCTCTCGTCCTCTTATACAGAAGTCTATATCAAAGTCAGGCATGCTGACACGCTCTGGATTTAAAAATCTTTCAAAGAAAAGTTTAAACTTTATAGGGTCAATATCTGTAATAGTTAATGAGTATGCTACAAGTGAGCCAGCACCAGAACCCCTGCCAGGACCTACTGGAATATTGTTTTTTCTTGAATAGTTGATAAAATCCCACACTATTAAAAAGTATGCATCAAAGCCTTTCATAATAATAATTTCAAGCTCATAATTAAGCCTTTCCCAGTATATATGATGTTTTTCTTCAGGCACTATTTTAAGACGCTCCCTAAGTCCGTTTTCAGAAAGCTCTCTAAAATATGATTCTAAAGTGTAGCCTTCAGGCACTTCATACTGGGGCAGGTGGTTTATGCCAAAAGTGATGCTTATATTACATCTTTCTGCTATTTTTACTGTATTTTCAACAGCTTCTATGCAGTAGCTGAAATCGTTGTACATTTCATCTGGATTTTTTACATAAAGCATACTGGAATAATCCATTTTACCGCTGCGGGAATGCATTATTGCAGGGTCTAATGTATCAGAAGTATCCCGGCTTAAATCATCTAAATCATCTTCCCTTGCAAGATATCCGTTAACATCACCTTCTGTCTGGGGTGCAGTTTCTGTTTTTGGCTGCTGAGATGCCTCTAAAGGTTTTAATCTAGGCTTGCGTTTTTCATCGCCTATCTGGCCAAGCTGTATCTGCATTAATATATTATGAGATGAATAATCTTCTTTATTTAAATAGTGGCTGTCGCATGTTGCAACAAGTGGTATACCCGTTTCTTTTGATATTTGTATAAGCTGATTATTTACGATTTTCTGCTCTGGAATACCATTTTCCTGTATCTCTAAAAAGTAGTTACCTCTGCCAAGTATTTCATCATATTCAAGGGCTGCATCTCTTGCTGCTTCATAACCTGATTTTAAAAACTTACGGGATATTTCGCCGCCAAGACATGCAGAAAGAGCAATAATGCCTTTTGAATACTGCCTTAATGTTTCCTTATCTATTCTAGGTTTTCTGTAAAATCCTTCTAAAAATCCAATAGTTGAAAGTTTATAAAGATTTTGCAGTCCTTCATTATTTTCTGCAAGTAACACTAAGTGATAGTTAGTATCATCACCCTGCTTATAATGGTCTTTTTTATCAAAACGGCTGCCTGGAGAAATATAAAACTCACTGCCGATAATAGGCTTAATACCCTTTTTTTTCATTGTTTTGTAAAAATCTATTATACCATACATAACACCATGGTCTGTAATAGCACAGGCATCCATACCATTTGCTTTTAAATTTTCTGCCAGCTGTTCAAGTTTGATTGCACCATCAAGTGCAGAATACAAAGTATGCAGATGAAGATGAACAAATCTGCCTTTTAGAGTTTCTTTTTCTTTTAATTCTTCCATTACTTCCTCACTCTGCCTATAAGCTCTAATAACTGATGAGCTGTATATGGCTTTTTAATATAGCAGAAATTATGCTTTTTACATTCTACCATATTAGATGAACATACAATGTCGTCTTTCTGCATATTTTTTTGATAATCAGAATAATCTGCATATACTTCTAAATCAATACCTCGCCTTTTACCTACAATCTTAGCAGCAAGGCGTATATCTTCTTCTATCTCTAATAATATTATATCTGCCATATATTTCTCTCTTTTTGTGATAAATATATCATTTTGCATATTTTTTGTAAAATAAAATTATAATCTTTTATACAATTTAAGATGATTTTAATATGTTTTTCCGCATTTAGCAGATATTCCTTAGTTATTTCATTCTCTTTGTGACTTAATTGTATATGAGCAATTTTTTTGGTAAAAATACAGGATGTATTATCTTTAGTGAGCATAGACGAATTTATGTCGGCTATGCGTGGTTATAAAAATTCAAGGATGAATTTTTATAAAAAATTTAACAGATTTTGCCAGCTGATTGTTTGAGCATTGCTGGTTGCTGCAGCAATGCGAGTGTTTTTTACGAGGACACTACGCCCGACTGAGTAAGGAGGAAATAAAAAAAGTGGCTGATAGAAAAAATTGTGAATGGTTATACAATTCTCCAGCATAAGGAATGAAATAACAAAAATTTTGCTTTATGAGATTTGCGGCGGTTAAATAGTTTAATATTATAATAAATTAAACCTCTAATTATCTATATTTTATAAAACTATTTAATAATATTTTAAAAAATGTATGAAAAAAAATTATATTCTTCTTGAAAATTATTATTAATACTAATATAATCTTATTATGTTAAAGTTATTTTCATTTATATTACTTATTTTATATTTTGCAGTTCTTTTACTTATTGTATTTAAAGAAAAGAAAAATACAAACACTTACGATTATTTTTTTGCAGGAAGAAAACTGCCCTTTTGGGCGTTATCTATTACATTTATTGCTTCATGGTGGGGTGCAGGCTCTGCAATAGAAACGGCAGACTCTGCATATAACGAAGGTATGGCAGCATTTTGGATATATGGTATGCCTGTACTTGCTTCTACATTCATAATGATATTAGGTTCATCATTTATAAGACGGCTTGGCTTTTTAACTCAAGGGCAGATTATGGATACCAGATATTCGCCACTTGCTGCTAAAATGCTTGCTTTTATGATACTTATTTTTATGACACTGAATGCTGCCACTCAAATGGTAGGTGTTGGAAGTGTATTTAGTGCTTATTTAGGGCTTGATTATACTACTGCTGTCTTATGCGGTACATTGATAGTTATAATATATTCAGTTTTTGGCGGTTTTAAAGGTGTAGTTGTTACTGATATTGTACAGTTTGTACTGTTTTTTATATCTGCTTTAATCGTGCTTGCTGCTGCTGTTTATTATTCAGGCGGATATGAAAATATTGCTAATGCTGCAGCTGCAAAAGGATATAATGATTACTTTTCATTTACAAAAGGCTTTGAAACAAACTTTGTTTTTGTAATAACCTTTGGTCTTTCCTGGGTTATACAGGCAAATGTATGGCAGAGAATTACAGCTGCAAAAAACCATAAAGATGCTTCTAAAATGGCTATTATGAGCTTTTTTATATATATTCCACTTTATTTACTTGTAGTGTTTACTGGTATGGCATCTCTTGCAATATTTGATACTATGCCTAATGGTGGAGTAATAGCTGCAATCGTTACAAACTATATGCCCCCCATACTTGGTGCATTTGTATTTTTAGGGCTTTCTGCTGCTGTTATGTCTACAATGGATTCTTTAATAAATACTGGTGCTATGACTATTGGTATGGATTTAGCACCTAAAAATATAGATGAAAAAACAAGGCTTAAAATATCCCGTATATCTACATTAGTTATTTCTATTATTGCTGTATTTATTGCCATAAAAATACGCTCTATTTTAAAACTTTCCTTTACTGCATCTGATGTTATTACAAGCGGAGTATTTGTGCCGCTTATTATGGGCTTCTTTTGGAAAAGGGGCAATTCTTACGGTGCACTTGCATCTATGATTTTTGGAATTATTTTTGCATTTTATAACCTTGCCATATCTCTTGGAGTATCACTTCCTGCATTCTGGAAAGTTCAGCATGCATCTCAAGCTATAACAGGTATTACAGTATCATTTATAATATATGTAATTATCAGCTTAATAACAAAACCAGAATATGAAAAATTAGATAACCTAAAATCAGGATATAAAGGGGTATAAGTTTATTTTATTGATTTTTTTTGTATATAAGATATAATAAAGAAAAATACAGGTTACATTATGCTGAAAAATATAGATATTCAAAATTACAGAGCAATAAAACATATTTCATTAAATAATTTTGCCAATATTAATATTTTTACAGGTGCTGCGAATACTGGTAAATCATCTATATTAGAAGCAGTTTATTTTCTTTGTAATGTAAATATAGATACATTAAATAATATTCTTAAAATCCGTAACTTTACTGATGAAAAAGATATGTTTTCTGCTTTATTTTATGATTATAATATTAATAACATAATTAAAATAAATGGATTTATAGATAATCAAATAACATGCTCAATTTCATCAGGCAATAGTATAGTTTATGATAGTTTAGATAACTGGTTAAATATAATTAAAATTAATTATGATGCTGGTTTTAATGGTTCTACCTATTCTGCTGTTCTTGATAATAAGCTTAAACTCCAAATGAAATTAGATGATAATTTTTTCCCGCCTGATTACTCAGCAGAATATTTAGCATCTTTTTCAAATTATGATACATTAAAAAATAATCTTGCGAAAATCCTTGTAAATAATAACAGTAAAAAACTTTTAAATAAATATTTAAGAGAGTTTGATGATAATATTGAAGATATAATGTTTATAGGTAATATTATATCTGTTTCTTATAAACATCTTTCTAATGCTGTAAATATAAAATCTATGGGGAAAGGTTTTTATACATATCTTACAATTCTTTCTGCAGTGTTATCAGGCAGCAAAATAATAATAATAGACGAAATAGAAAATGGTATTCATTTTTCTCTTATGAAAAAAATTATAGATAATATAATAAAAATTTCTGAAGAAAAAGACATTCAGTTTTTTATTTCCACTCACAGCAAAGAATTTTTAGAAATATTTAATAATCAAATTCAAAAAGCATATATAAATATTAAGCTTTATAATATTTACAATAAAAATAATACTATTAATGCTATTGAATATACTAAAGACCAGATATCCTCTATGATATATAATCAAAATGAAATAAGGGACTAATATGCATATTTTTGTTGAAGGCAGTTCTGATAAAATATTTCTTGAAATGCTGTGCTCTTATTTAAATATTAATGCAGAATATACAGTAACCAGCGGTAAAGATAATTTAATAAATACAGTAAAAATTAAAAAATATGATAATCCTTTAATTATTTTTGATGCTGATAATGATTTCCAAAACTCAGTTAATAATATTAAAAATCAAATAGAAAGAATTGATAGCACTATTTCTCCAAAAATTTTTCTTTTTCCTGATAATGAAAGCACTGGAAATTTAGAGACTTTATTAGAAGATATATGCATACACACTGATATTAAAGACTGTTTTATAAAGTATAAAACATGTATTCAAACAATCGCAGCAAGTAATAATAAAATACTTTCCCTTAACCCTAAATCACAAATCTTTGCATACCTTGAAGTATTTGGATATAAAACAAAAATTAAAAATCTTCAAGATATGGACTACAAAAATATATTTAATTTTGAACATGAAAAGCTCAAACCTTTAATAGATTTTTTAAAAGAAAATACCTAATTTTACTTCTGCAGTTTTTTAAGACCTTCTCTTATTCGTGATGAGTTACATTCGTCATGGTCATTATCAGTATGGTGGCATGGCTCTGGGTGGATTGTAACATCAGCACCAGGTATTTCTTTTGATATGGAGTTTTCTATTACATCTGTGATTTGATGCACTTCATCAAGAGTAAGTTTCCTGCATAATGTTAAGTGCATATCTATAAAAATCTCATTACCTGCACTTCTTGTGCGAAGTCTGTGGAAATCAAGATGATAGTTGCCAAAGCTGTCTAACACTTTTAAGAGTTTATTATATGCTTCTTCTTCAATACTGGAATCAAGCAGCTGTTTTGATACCTGCAGGCTTAATTTCACAGCAGAAAACATAATATATACTGCAACTATTGCTGCCACAATAGAGTCTATCATTGTCCAGCCTGTAAGTTTTATAATAAAAAGGGCAGCAAGAATACCTATATTTGTATATAAGTCTATAGAATAGTGCATTGCATCAGCTTCTAACACTGTTGATTTTTCTTTTTTTGCCATATATCTTAAATATATAGTCAAAAATACAGTAGCTGCAATAGATATGCCCATTACAACAAAACCTGCACCAGATACTTCTGGGTGTTCATTATGTATGAATTTATTCCATGCAGAAAGAAGAATAAAAAGACCTGATACAAAAATGATTATAGACTGAATAAATGTTGCCATAGCTTCATATTTGCCATGCCCATACTGGTGGCCTGTATCTGCAGGTTCTTCTGCCTTTTTAATAGCAATAAAATTGAAAAATGATGCAGCAATATCTAAAATAGAATCTACTGCAGAAGAAAGAATAGATAATGAACCTGTAAAAAAACCAACTGCCGCTTTTGATACTGCAAGACCAAATGCCACAGTCATAGCTACTTTTGTTGCTTTTGTTTTACTGCCCTCATGGGCATGTTCATTAGTTTCCATTATCCTGATCCTTTTTATCTTTATCATTGCTGTCTTTTTCAAGCCATTTTGGTTTAAACCAGATACTGAATATTCCTATTAACACTATCATAGATGCTATAACAGTAAAATAAAAGAATATAAATAAAAGAAGCAGTGACCTTATAAATATTGAAACCTGAAATTTTTCAAAAAGCTTATTTACTACCTGCAGACCTTGGAAAAAATATAATAATGCAAATAATGCAAGCACATTATATGATACATATTTTAAACCCTCATTTGGTGCAAGTATTAAAAAACCGCCTAATATCAATACCCATACTAAATTGTCAGGCAGTCTGAATTCTCTTATTATAACAGAATTATCTCTGAAAACAGGCTTCATTCTATCGCACATGTATGTAATTAATATAAATACAGAAGAAAATGCAGCAGGTATCATATAAACAGTCTGTTTTGCTACTGTTTCTTTATTTAATATAAGGTATGAAAGCATATCTGCATAATAATCTGGTATCTGCATTGTTTCTTTCATTTTTATTAATGTATCAATAATGCTTACCTGTATAATATTGGCAACTGCTGAAACTGCACCGTTTCTTATATCTGGAAAAAATACAAGCAGTGCACCAGTTAATAATGCAGGCAGTACAGCAGAAAGCACTACTGGTATATATAAAGGCTTATTATCAGCCCTGTTTTTATAAAGGAAAAATACAGGTATAAAAATTGTAACAATATATACAGGCATCCACCATATTTTAAGGTTCTCACTGTTTAATAAAAGACCAGTTTTTTCAATCATATCACCAGCACTTGGAAGAATAAAAAATAATGCTGTAAAAAGGATATATATAACAGCTGATATTATGTCTGACTTTCTTGTTCTTTCACTGGATTCAAGATATGCAAGCAGAGCAACGCCTGCAGCAATATATAAGAATATACCAAAAACTGCAAAATAAGTTTTTGATGATATTTGTATCATATAGAATGTTAAAAAACTTAAAATAGGGTAAAGCTGAACTGATTTACTCATCGACTGCCACAATATAATATTAATTAAGCTGGCATAAAGCCAGCTTATGTATTAAAAAGTAATTATTTATTAAGAGTGAATGGAACAAGTGCAATAATTCTTGCAGTTTTAACTGCTGCAGCTAAGTTCCTTTGGTGTTTAGCGCAAGTGCCTGTTAATCTTCTAGGCATAATTTTGCCTCTTTCTGTGATAAACTGGCGTAAAAGTTTTGCGTCTTTATAATCAATATCTATTTTGTCTACACAAAAACGGCAGACTTTTTTCTTTTGAAATCTTTTTTTAATAACAGCCATAACTGTCCTCCGTTGTATTTAAGCTAAATTTAAAAAGGGACGTCTTCGTCACGAATCATACTATCGTCAGCAGGCATTTTTAAATCATCTTTATCTACCATGCTTTCATCAAAATCCGCCCTGTCTTTGCGTCCTCCCACCATTTGGAAAGACTCAACTATGACTTCATGCTTACTGCGTTTTTGACCTTCCTGCTCCCACTGTCTGAAAGATAATCTGCCTTCAACTAATAGTGGTGTGCCTTTAGTAACATACATACCCATAGTTTCTGCCTGTTTGCCATAAACCACAATATCTATAAACATAACTTCTTCTTTATCTTTATATTTGCGGTTAGTAGCTATACCAGTTGTTGCAACTACTGTTGCACTGCCTGGCAGGTTTCTAACATCTGGTGTTCTTGTAACATTACCTAATAAAACTACTTTGTTGTAAGAAGCCATAATTTACTCCCTGCTGGAAACTATTTTTCTTCGTTTTCAGCCAGACCAGAAGTTTCTTCTGACTGCATTTCGTCAGATTTTTCTTCGTTTTCATTTCTTGGCCTGCTTACCTTTTCACCGGCTGGACGTTCTTTACGAACTGGCTCTTTGCGTGGATTTTGTTTAAATCTTTTTTCGTCAAGCATAACTATAACATAACGAATAACATTTTCATTAAATTGGAAACGTTTTTCTAACTCGTCATTAGTGTAGTTAGTGTCTGCTTTGAATTGAATTAAAACATAATAACCTTCATTATGTTTTTCGATAGGATAAGCAAGTGCCTGCCTGCCCCATACATCAACTTTCACGATTTCGCCACCGTTAGAAGTGATGTTTTCTTTGTAAAACTCAATGTGTTTTTCTTGTTCTTCTGCCGATAATTCTGGCTTCAGAATAAAAATTGTTTCATATGTCCTCATTAGGACCTCCCTTTCGGTTTTTAGCCACAGGCCTAAAAATATCCTGCAGCAAGAGTGAACTGTATTTTTATCAATTTATTCTAATATAGTCAAGTAAAAAATAGCAGTAAATGTGTAATTTTTTTAAATATTTTATATTTTGCTTGTTTTATTTTCTTTTTTGCTTATAACTATATTACTATGGAAGAAAAAGATTATATTAATGATATAGATAACGAAAGAGCAGATGCCGCATGTGCAAGGCTTTCTGAAAAAAGCAGGTCGCTTATTATAAACCTTTTTGAAAAAGGTCTTATTGTAGTTAATGATAAACCTGTTAAAAAATCTGCCAAATTAAAAGCCGGGGATAAAATACACATCACTTTTCCAGATGAAGAACTGCCAAATCTTACACCTCAGAATATTCCTTTTGATATTATATTAGATAAAGAAAACTATGCAGTAATAAATAAACCTGCAGGCTTAACAGTACACCCTGCTCCTGGAAACTATGATAATACTCTTGTAAATGCTCTGCTTTATACATTTGTTATAGAAGATGAGGATAACGACTTTCGTCCAGGTATTGTACACCGTCTTGATAAAGATACATCAGGACTTATGATAATAGCTAAAAATACAGAATACAGAATGAAACTTTCAGAACTTTTTTTAAACAGAAATATTACTAAAAAGTATATAGCAATATGCCAGGGAACACCTGCATTTTTAGAAAAACGAATAGAAGCACCTATCGGCAGAGATAAATATAACAGGCAGAAAATGGCAGTAAGAGATGATGGCAAAATGGCAGTAAGTCATTTTAAAGTCATAGAAAAATATAAAAGAGCTTTTTTAGCAGAAGTTACTATATTTACAGGCAGAACACACCAGATAAGAGTGCATGCTGCAAGTATGGGGCATGCTTTAATAGGGGACAGCCTTTATGGCGGTAAAGAATTATACGGCTTTAATCGTCAAGCACTTCATTCTGCATTTTTAGAATTTAGAGAGCCTGATACTGATGAACTTATTTCTATTTCTTTACAACTGCCGGAAGATATGGTATCGTTGCAGAGAAATTTAAAGCAGGAGGGCTGATATGGATAAACTTCATGCAGGTATTGAGGAATACTTAGCTGGTGATTTACATAAGGCAATAAGACTCTTAACTGAACATATAAATGAACAGGGCTATGACACTGCTGCAGCATACTACCATATAGGTCTTTGCTACAGCGACTTAAACCAAATGACTCCTGCATGCCAGAACTTTGCGAAAGCAGCTGAAATTGCACCAGATAAATCTATGTATCTTTATAAACTGGGACTTTCTTATTTCCGTCTTATGGCTCTTGATAAAGCAGCCGCTGCCCTTAAAAAAACAATAGACTTAAACCCAGAGCATCAGCGTTCAAGATTTTTATTAGGTCAGGTATATTTCCAACAGGGGCTTATGAATGAGGCAGAAGCAACATTTTCTGATGTACTATCAAAAAGTCCTGATTTTGCTGATGCTTACTATAATAGAGCATTAACAAGATATCAGCTTTCAAAAGATGATGAAGCACTGCAGGACTTACATAAGGCAATAGAAATAAACCCAGATTATAACGAAGCTCTGCTTGAAGCTGCTAAAATTAACTTTGAAAACTCTAATTTTGAACAGGCAGCCTTAGACTGCAGAAAAATATACGAAAAAGGATACAGAAATTTCTCATTTATAAAATATTATCTAACTGTACTTTTAAAAGCCTGCAAAAAAGAAGAATTTGAAAATTTAAAGGCAGAAGCATCTATACTTTTTCCTAATAATATGGATATAGAAAATATAAAATAATACTGGAGCATTATTAGATGAAGTTTAATGAAATTGATTTTAATTTAAGAAACATAGTAATATTTGCATCAACAATAGCAATACTCCTGCTGCTTTATGCTACAAGAAATATACTTTTATTATTTATTGTATCAGTATTAATTGCATATCTTTTAAATCCAATTGTAGAAATATTTGTCCGCCTGCATATACCAAGGTTTTTAAGTGTACTGCTGCTTGTTATTATTTTACTGCTTATTATTATAGTGCTTGTTGCCGTTATGGTGCCTGCTATGATAAAAGATATTACATATATTATTACTCATACACCACAGTATATTAATAATATTTTTACATGGCTTGAAGACACTCTTGCAAAATTTAATATTCAGTCATCATTTGATTTAGAAACAAGTAAAAACTATGTTACAGAAAGACTTGGTGTTATCTCAAAATACATTTTAAACACACTTTCTTCTGCTGCAGTTTCTGTAAAAAATATTGCAGGTGTTTTAGTAAATATTTTCATTGTGCCTGTACTTGTTTTCTTTTTACTTACAGATTTTCCTGATTTTAAAAATTTTACAAATAAACTTGTTGAGAGATTTAGTATGCAAAAAATAGTTGAACATTTATCACAGTTTGAAGCATTAATCGGTAAATATTTTAGAGGTATGTTCCTTGTTGGACTTATTCTTTCATGCCTTTATGGATTTGTGCTTTTTATTGTTGGTGTAAAAGGCTGGCTTTTCTTTGGTATGCTTACAGGCTTTGGTGCTATGATACCTTATGTTGGCTTTACAATAGGCTTAATCAGCTCAGTTATTGCTACAATATATACATTCCATGACTTTATTCACCCGCTTTATACTGTAATAGGTTTTGTTATAGTGCAGGTACTTGAAAGTATGGTAATCACTCCAAAAATAGTGGGCGACAGCTTAGGAATAAGCCCTGTTGTAGTTATTGTAGGCTTAATGATTGGTGGCGCATTAGCAGGCTTTTTAGGTATGATTATAGCACTTCCTATTGCTGCATTTATTAAAATATTAATAGATACTTATGTATTTAAAAAACCTATGCCGCAGGTGCAGAGCAAGGCAGCTAAAAAAGAAGAAGAAACGAAAACTCTAAAAGAAAAATAAAATAATTACGGCTGGTTTTTATAACCAGCCTTTTTATTATAACATACTGATAAAATTATATCTTTCCTATATTATACTAAATTCATAAATTTTTATACATAATTTTCTACTGCATTTTATAATTATTTTCTTGCATAAACTATAATCTTGTTCTATAATTACTATGTACTATATATGAATGGAGCTTTAGTATGTATAAGCCTAATGTAAAATCTATTCAATCAGTTCAGCATGCCCTGCAGCTGTTTGAAGTATTTAGAACAAACTATGATAAAGACGAGTTCGGTGTTACAGAACTTTCTAAAACTTTAGGGCTGCATAAAAATAATGTATTCCGTTTACTTGCTACATTATCATCCTGCGGATATATTGAGCAAAACCCTGCTACAGAAAACTATAGACTTGGTATTGGTATATTTAATCTGGGGCAGAAGTTTATTAATAAATTAGGGTTTCTTCGTCTTGCCCGCCCTTTTATGGAAAAAATAGTTTCTGAAATAGGCGAATCATGCTATATCGGCATACTTAGAGAAGGCAATGTAATTTATCTTGATTTAGTTGAAGCTGACCATCCAGTCCGCATTGTATCCCGTGTTGGTAAAGATGTTCCTGCATACTGCACCTCTATTGGTAAAGTTCAGCTTGCTTTTTCTGGCGAAGATGAGCTTAATAAAATGTATCTAGGTGCAAGACTTAAAAGATATACAGACTATACTATCACTTCACTTCCTGAACTAAAAAAACATTTAAAAGAAGTAAATGCAAATGAATATGCAATAGATAACCAGGAATTTGAAAAAGATGTATGCTGTATTGCTGTGCCTATTAAAGATTACTTAGGTACTCCTGTTGCTGCAATAAGCGTTGCAGGCCCAGGATACAGAATGAGCCAGAAAAGGCTTATTAATGATATACTGCCTATTGCAAAAAAATATGCAAAAGAAATATCTAAACGCTTAGGCTATCAAAATTAATGAGCAGAAAAGACAGAATAGTTACTGAGGATAATATAAAAATAGAAGCATTAAAATCTATGGATATTATCCGCCTTGGGCTTGTAGATAACGGATTAGCTTATATAGTGCCAGTAAACTTTGTTTATTATAATAATGCTATATACTTTCATACAGGACTTAATGGCAGAAAAATACCACTTTTAAAAAATGCTGAAAAAATATCATTTCAGGCAGATAAATTTGATGATTTAAAAACTCACGAAACTGCCTGCGGTCATTCATCATACTTCCATTCAGTATATGGAGAAGGCATACCTGTATTTTTAGAAACAAAAGAAGATAAATATTTCGGGCTTGATTTAATTATGGAAAAATATACTGGCAGAAAATGGAATGATTTTCCAGAAAAAATACTTAATATTACTAATGTTATCCGCATAGATATTACTAAACTTGAGGCAGTGATACATAAACCAAAAGAATTATAACTACTACTTTCTACCTTCTTCAATAAATGTAATAAATTCTGTTAAAGTTATACCAAGGCCGTGAGATAATTTTTCAAGCACTGATAATGTTGGCGATGATGGATTTTTACTTTCCAGCTTTTGCAGATATTTATAATCAATATCTGATACTTCCGCCAGCTTTTCTTGAGTCAGTCCTTTGCTTTTCCTTAACTCCCTAAGCTTTTTTGCAAAAATATTATTTATATCCATTGACAAATATTAATTAAAATAGTATCATTCAAACACCGCATATATGCGGTTAAATATTTTTGATTACAGGTGCTTATAATGCGATGGTATCTTTTTGTACTTACTGCTTTATTTATCTTTATAGGCTATGTAGTTTCTTTTTTCATATATAATTAGTAAATAAAATAATACTTAATATCCAATATAACAGCAGAAAATCATTTATCAAGTATGCTGTATTATAAGCTTAAACATATAAGCATAATACAATATGCTAACACCTATCTATACCATACAATATATTATTTTTTAAAATTACTATTTACTTTGCCTTAACTTTTATATATAATTGAAATGATTTTTTATAATTAACTTAATAATTAGGGTAAAAAATGATAAATGGAATATCTCTTTTTAGTAATGTAGGTATTGATGAGTTATATTTTAGAAAATATGGGATAAATATTGTAGTATCAAATGAATTACTTCCAAAAAGGTGTCAATTTTACAAGCACATATATCCTGATGTTGATATGGTATGTGGAGATATAACTGAACAGAGTATTTTTTGCAAACTAATTGAATTATATCAAAAAAATAAATGTGATTTTCTTTTAGCCACCCCACCTTGTCAGGGTATGAGTCAAGCTGGCAAAATGAATAAAAATGATGAACGTAATAAATTAATTATTGATACAATAAAATTTATTAAACAAACACAACCAACAAACATTATTATTGAAAATGTACCACAGATTCTCAATTTTTCTATTCCATTAAATAATACATATACAAAAATTGTGGACTATATACACTCTGAATTAGAACCACTAGGTTATTATATCAACTATGGAGTACTAAATGCAGCAGATTACAATACTCCGCAACAACGTAAAAGAGCAATCTTTTTAATTTCAAAACTTAGAAAGTGGGAGTTTCCTAACAAAAATAAACAGATAACAGTTAGAGATGTTATTGGAGAACTACCAAGTTTAGAGAGTGGTCAAACATCTAAAATACAATATCATTATGCAAAAAAACATAAAGATGAGCATGTATTATGGATGAAACACACACCTACTGGTAAAACTGCATTAGATAATGAAATTTTTTATCCACAGAAAGATGGAAGAAAAATAAAAGGATACAATACTACATATAAAAGAATGGAATGGGATAAACCAGCACCAACAATCACAATGTGCAATGGTGGAATATCATCACAAAATAATGTTCATCCAGGTAATCTTATGGATAATGGATTATATTCTGATGCAAGAGTTCTTACGATATTGGAATTAATGCGTTTAACAGGAATTCCTGATAATTGGAATATTCCCACATGGGCTTCAGATAATTTTATTAGACAAGTTATTGGAGAAGCATTCCCTCCAAAATTTGCTGCTACATTATTAACAACAATGCCTATAGGACAAATATAATGAGCAACCAATATAGATGGCAAGTACCTGGAAATGGTAATCCTTTTGATAGCACATTAGAAAATTGGAATCAAGGTAAAATGTCTCAACGCTCAATTGGAGTGTTAGAATACATAAATAAATATAAATCTATTTCAAAACATGATTTTGAGTCCAAGATTAAATGTTACTTAAAAAAAACTTTTCACCATGAAGATAATGACTCTATTCCAGCACATTTTTATAGACCCCTAGAGTTTATAGGTTTAATAAGAAATTATAATAATACACTCAGTTTATCAATTGATGGCAAAAATTTTTTAAATTCCATAATAGATAATAATTTTGAAAAAGCTTTAGATTATTATATACTACAAATGTTAAAAACAAAATATCCAAATAGTGCAACAAATAGGGTAAGTCTACCGTTATTTCCTTTTAAAATTATTTTTAAACTTTTACTAACATATGATTCTCTACCAATAGATGATTTTATGTACAAAATTCCATATATTCAAAAAGTGGATAATGTAATAAATTACAAATCATTTAAAAAAAATAATGAAAAATATGAAAAATGGAAAACATGGGTATTAAGCTATTTAATTAAATGGAATATTTTAAATAAAGAAAATAATAATATTTCAATTTCAAAATATAAAAAAGATTATATTTCTAAATTATTAGAAAATACTGAATATAGTGATATGTTCTTTAATGAAGAACAATACTTTAATAAAATGTATTATACAAAAAAAATTCCAAGAAATTCAGAGCTCGTTAAAAAAATTATAAAAAAATACGATTACAAATGTTTTTTTGATAAAACACACATTACCTTTCCAACAAATTTATATAATAATTATGTAGAATGTCACCATATTATTCCTCTATCATTATCTGATAGTTTTACTATTAATTTAGATTGTGAAGATAATCTAATACCACTATGCCCCAACTGTCACAAAGCAATACATCTTGCATCAAAAATATATAAAGAGCCATTGTTAAATCATATTTATCATAATAGTCATCTAACTAATACTTTCAAAAACATTACCCTTGATGACTTAAAAGAAATTTATATATTATAAAATAAAAGGTAAACTATTTACTTTATATATATTATATAGTTTTATTTCCAATTTTAAAAAATGCCCCATGTTATTTCATTTTCTTTGCGACTTAATTTCTTATGAACTGTTTTTTAGGAACGATTTGCCAGCTGATTGTTTGAGCGATAGCGAGTTGCAGTGGCAGTGGAGAAAAAACAGTGAATGTCTAAGGAATTGGAGCATAAGAAATGAAATAACTAACATAAGATTTATGAGATTTGCGGCGGTCTGATAGTGTTAACTTCATTTTGTAAATATATTTATTATTATACTTAATTATAACATTAAAATAAAAGTGATATTGTAATCTTTAAATTGACTTAAATAATTTATTTAATATAATTATTTTATGATTTTAAGTGTTTCCCGCAGAACAGATATTCCTACATTTTATGCTGAATGGTTTATGGAAAGGTTAAGGCAGAAATATGTGCTTGTCCGTAACCCTTTTAATATTCACAGCATTTCCCGCATACCTTTATCCCCAGAAAATGTTGATGCTATTGTATTCTGGACTAAAAATTCTAAACCAATTCACAGATATTTAGATGAAATAGACGAACTTGGATATAAATATTATTTTCAATATACTATTACTCCCTATAAAAAAGATTTAGAAGAAAAAGTGCAGGATAAAAAAGAAATTGTAGAAACTTTTAAAAAATTATCTGAAAAAATAGGCAGTGAAAAAGTAGTACTTCGGTATGACCCTGTAATTATTACTAGTTCATATTCCATAGAATACCATATAAAAGCATTTGAAAAATTATGCCGCCACTTAAAAGGATATACCCATAAAGTAATAATCAGCTTTATAGATTATTATAATAACACATATAAAAATATTAAAAGTCATAATGTGTATAATATTTCACATATTGATATGGAAATAATTGCAGAAAATTTTTCATCTATTGCAAAAGATAATGGCTTAATTATTGAAAGTTGTGCAGAGCAGATTGATTTAGGAAGATTTGGTATAAATCACGGTAAATGTATAGATGATGAATTAATAGAAAAAATTACAGGGTATAAATTATCTGTTGGCAGAGATAACCAAAGAAATGCCTGCGGGTGCATAAAGTGTATAGATATAGGAGAATATAATACCTGTATGCATAAATGCCTTTACTGCTATGCAAATATTAATAAAGATACAGCATTTAAAAACTATAAGCTGCATGATAAAAATTCACCACTTTTAATAGGTCATGTAGATGAGATAAAAGATAAAATAACAGACAGGAATATAAAAGATACAAAAAGCTATAAAAAAGAAGCTAAATTTGAGCCTGTGAAAAAAAGTCTGTAAATTCAGTTTTCTATGATTATATTTTTACATATCCTGCTCTATGAATACCAGAATAAAGTTATTCAGTCAAGAGCAGGTTTATTTTTCACATTCCTATATTCTATTC
>CALUWI010000003.1 GCA_944324465.1 uncultured Mucispirillum sp.
AGCTCCTTTCATATCTTTTTAGTATATCATAGAAAACTTAAGTTCGCACTATTTACAGACTTTTTTTCACAGGCTCATAAAAAAGCCTGATAATAGTTTATATTATCAGGCTGAGTTTTTAATAGTTTATAGTATCTATTTTGAATTATTCTTCATCTTCAATAATTAATTCTACATCTGCATTATCATTTTGGCTGTCATTGTTATTTTCTTCTACAGTGTATGCTTCGCCAGTTTCTGTTGTATTATCTGTTGCAGGTTCATCATTAACAGCATCTACTGGTTCAGCTTCAGCTTCTGCTGTTACAGTATCCCATTCATAAAAGCCCTGCATATTAACTTTTAAAGATTCTGGGTCTTTAAGCATTGTTTTTACTGCTTCGCACTGAGAAACTCTGTCTGCAAAATCATAAGCATCGTATTTTAAATCATTTTCACCAGCTATTCTTATATCTGTATCGGCTTTTGCAAGTGCTAAAAAACGAGCAGTATCTTCAGAACATGCGATAGCTGCAGCAATTAATGGTGTAGCATCTTTTGGGAATGGGTCTATTTCATACATATAAGTTGCAAATTTAAGCTGGTTATTTAATCCGCCCTGTAAAATTCTTACAACTTGTAAATTAAGGTCTCTTTCCGCATAATTTTTAGCCATAGATAATAAATATCCCCTGACTTCCATATCTTCTACTTTTATGTTATATTTATTAAGAGCATCATTTACTGCTTTAATATTTTTTGCATATTCTAAAGTTTCTTCATCAAGCATTAAATCATAGTGAGTTTTAGTGTTAGCAGCACTTGTTAAAAGAAGCCTTACAATAGAAGCCTGATGTTTGCCGTTATATTCTTTTATTGCAACAGCAAGTGGAGTTAAGCCGTTATTATTTTTTATATCAATATATGCACCAGCTTCTAATAATATTCTTGCTGATGAGAAGCTGCCTGCTCTAACGGCAGTATGAAGTGGAGTATCTCCATTACTGTCCTGCAGATTTAAAATATTTGTTTTATCATTATAAAAAGCCATAGCTTTTAAAAGTGCATGATAATCCATAGCTGCAGCAATATGAGCCATAGTTGCACCAGCTGGTATTTCTATAGTATCAGCAGCTATTGGAGCTTCTAATTTACTAGTTAAATCATCATTTTCAACAAATTTTTTGATTTCTGCAATACCTGGTTTACTTTGTTTGTAGCCATTTACTAATGATTTGAAAAATGTTTTCACAGGAACATCTGCTTCTTTAATCTGAGCATCCATTGCATTATAGAAAAGATAATCTATTAATGAAACTTTTACATCATCAAGAGTATACATTTCTGCAAAAAGTGAGCCTGTTCTTTCAAAAAACAGCCTAACAGCTTCATAGTTTTGATATTGTAAAGCTGTAACAATAGGAAGCAGGTTATCAGGGTTGTGATTTTCATTTTTAAAGAAGTTAATGCCGCCAGCATATTTTAAAATAACAGGTATAGCATCGTTTAATTTATTTTGAACTGCATAGTTCATAATAGTCTGAGATGGAATATATTTGCCGCTGTCTGTCATAGTATAAATTATTGAGTTAGCTGCATATAATTCTGATTTATTTTCATATACTGCCGCATTATCTCTTTCAAATTTGCGGACTGCTTTCATATAATTTTCAAACATACCAGCCTGTTCTGCTTCGCCGCATTGGATGATAACAGCAGCAATTGAGTTACCGTTAACAGTTGTTTTTAAGTCTGCACCTTTTTCAATTAAGTCATTAACAAGTGAAGGTGTGCAGAAAAGGGCAGCAATACCAAGTGGTGTTGCACCTTTTTGGATAGTGATTTGTTCATCATTAATTAAAAGTCGTTTTGCATGGTTTGGATAAGCTATTGTAACATTATCTTCAAGTTCTGCATTGATACCTTTTTCAATTAATTTGTAAAGTAAGTCATACTGTGGGTTTTGAAATAAAGAAAGTGATTTTTCAAACTGAGTCATATCAGTTTTTTCTACAGCCTGTTCTGTACTTGCATTATCCTGCTGTTTTTGTGCTTCGTCTTTTTTACATCCAAATGAAAAAAGAGCAACAGCAGCCGCTGCTAAAATAAGAAGTTTTTTCATAACTCTCTCCGTTACTATTTATTAATGTTTGGTAGTTTATCACATATTTTACATTAAGTCATTAAAAAAGATGAAATCTGTATATTAATTAAAAATGTATATGCGAAAATGTAGTATTTAGTATATTATGTATTTTGCTTATTTAGATATAAAAAAGGTATGTTTTATAAATTTCTGCTTCACCCCCATTTTTTTATAATAATACTAATAACTATATAATAATTAAAATAAAATATTTACTAGAGTTAAAAATAAAGCTTAAAAATTATAATATATTAATATGGCATTATATCCGCTTTTAAATGATGTTCCCCTGTTATTTTATTACCTTTGCGACTTAATTGTATATGAACAATTTTTTCGGAATGATTTGCTGACAGATTGTTTGAGCGATAGCGAGTTGCTGCAGCAATGGAGAAAAAATTGAGAATGTTTATACAATTGGAGCATAAGTAATAAAATAACAAAAAATTTGATTTATGAGATTTGCGGCGGTAGAATAGTTTAAAATATACTACAAATACATAAATAATAATTACTAAGTTTATTATAAATTAGCATTTTTAATCATAGTTTTTAAAAAATGGGGGTGAAGCAGTTATAAATTTCTCTTGACAAAGTTTTTAATATATAATAATAAAGAAATATAATTTATTCCATTATTTTCTAAAAGGTTCTGTATATTATCAACCAAATTTTTTAGTTAAATTTCAGTTACCTTAAATTTTATGTTGCTTTATTCGTATGTTTTTGTGTGAAAATATTTTTAAGTAATATATAAATGTTCATTAAATAGGGGTATATTTGTGAATCTTACAGAGTTAAAAAAGAAATCTATTGAAGATTTAGTAGCTATTGCTACTCAGCTTGAAGTGGAAAATGCTGAAAACTTATTAAAACAAGAGCTTGTATTTGAAATTTTAAAATCAACAAGCAAAAATGGTCAAATTTATGGTCAAGGTGTTTTAGAGATTTTACCAGACGGTTTTGGTTTTTTGCGTTCGCCAGACTATAACTATCTGCCTGGCCCTGATGATATATATGTATCACCTGCACAAATCAGAAAACTGGGACTTAGAAACGGCGATACTGTTGCTGGTGAAATAAGACCTCCAAAAGATAACGAAAAATACTTTGCACTTTTAAAAGTGGAAACAGTAAACTTTGATGCACCTACAAGACAGAGAAATCTTTTTGAAAACTTAACTCCTCTGTTCCCAGAAGAAAGACTTGATTTAGAAGCAGACCCTACAAAATATGATACAAGATGTATAAATTTAATTGCTCCAATAGGTAAAGGACAGCGTGGTTTAATTGTTGCACCACCTAGAACTGGTAAGACTGTTCTTATGAAATCTATTGCAAGCTCTATTGCAAAAAATCATCCAGAAGTATATATGATTCTTTTATTAATAGATGAAAGGCCGGAAGAAGTTACAGACTTTAAAAAAACTGTTGCTGCAATGACTGCTGAGGCTATTAATGAAGGCAGAGAGCCTATGCAGGTAGAAGTTATTTCATCTACTTTTGATGAGCCAGCATATAGACATGTTCAGGTAGCTGAAATGGTGCTGAATAAGTCAAAACGACTTGTAGAAAGCGGCAGAGATGTGGTTATTATATTAGACAGTATTACACGACTTGCAAGAGCATATAATGCTGTTGAGCCATCAAGTGGTAAAGTACTTTCTGGTGGTGTTGATGCTAATGCACTGCATAAACCAAAACGATTTTTTGGTGCTGCAAGAAATATTGAAAACGGCGGCAGCCTTTCTATTATTGCATCTGCTCTTGTAGATACCGGCTCAAGAATGGATGAAGTTATTTTTGAAGAATTTAAAGGAACAGGTAATATGGAGCTTCATCTGGATAGAAGACTTGTTGAACGCAGACTGTTTCCAGCTATTGATATTAATAAATCTGGTACTCGCCGCGAAGAACTGCTGCATACTCAGGAAGAACAGAATAAAGTATGGATTTTACGCAGATTCTTATCTAATATGAACCCAGTTGATGCTATGGAGCTTGTGCTTGATAAAATGCGCGGCACAAAAACAAATGCTGAGTTTTTAAATAATATGAGCAAATAAATAATTATATGGGGCATTATGCCCCTTTTTTTATAGGTGATGTATGGCTAAATTTTTGTTTTTTAGTGGTGCAGGTCTTAGTGCAGACAGCGGACTGGGAGTATTTCGTGGTGGACAAGGTTTATGGGATAAGTATGATATAAATAAAGTCTGCAATATTGCAACATGGAGAGCAAACTATCACATGGTTCATGAGTTCTACTCAAAAAGAAGATGCCAGTATGCTAATGCAGAACCTAATAAAATGCATAAAGTTATTGCAGACCTGCAGAATAAATATGGGGAAGAAAAAGTAATAGTGATTACCCAGAATATAGATAATCTGCTTGAAAAAGCAGGCTGCACGAAAGTTATGCATGTTCATGGCCATATAAACTATATTCACTGTACAGAATGTCTTAATGAAGTATATATTGAAGGTGAATATAAACCTTTAAAATGTGAAAAATGCGGCGGTACAGAGTTTAAGCCCTCTATTATATTTTTTGGCGAACAGGCACCAAGATATTATGATATGTATAATGCTTTTGCACAGCTGCAGCAAGAGGACGGCACAGCAGTTATAGGCACAGAAGGCTCAGTAGTCCCTATTGCACAAATCCTTGGCACAAAAACAAATGGTGTAAAAGCTGCAAGGCTTTTATGCAATCTTGATAAATCTCCATATATTAATGACAGACTTTTTGATGAAGTGCTTTATGAAAGAGCAGAACTTGCTTCTGAAAAAGTAAGAGCATTTGCTGAAAATATTTTAGGATAATCTAAATGTGGATAGATATAAATAAGATTTCACTAAGTTATTCTTTTGCTATTATATGTGGTTTTGTTACCATGTTTTTAAAAGCAGATTTTTCTGTATGGTCTTTAGCTGTTATCTGTTTACTTTTAATTACTTATTTTATTACAGTATATAAATATTTTAAATATAATAAAATATTTTTAGTATCTTACGGAATATTTTTCATTACTTTTCTTTGCCTGTATATATTTACAGGTTTATATATAAAAAATATTGCATCTAATATAATATTTGCATGTGGTTATATATTCTTAATTTATACATTATATTTATTAATTGAATATAATAGTTTTGCTAAAATATTAGTAAGAGATAAGGCTCAGTATATTATAGAAAATAAATTTAAATATAGTTTTTTCCCTGCAGTTTTTTTTATTATTGTTTATGGTCTTTTTTTATATTTATTTGCACTTCCTGCAAAAGAATTAGGCATAGTGGCAACATTTATTCTATATTCTCTTTTTTCTTTTATAATTTATTTTTTAATGATATTTAAGCTTTTTAAATATAAGTATGCATTTAAGCTGCTGTGCTTAATTGATAGTAAAGAAATACATTTTAGCAGTCTTACATTATTGCCATTAGATGATTATGATAAATTTTATCAAAAAAATATAGAGCCATATATAACAAATATATATATGTATGGTTACAGTATAATTCCAGTTAAAATGGATTTAAATCAAACTGAAACTAAAACAGAAACTAAAAAAGAGGAAATTAATAAACAAATTTTATCAGATAGTATAATACAGCTTGATGAAATTGTTAAAAAAGCAAAAGAAAATAATATATTAATTTATGATTCACTATCCAGTATAAAATCAACACTTGTAAAAATAGATGAAATGTATAAAGATAATGCTCAGCTTACCAGTTATATAGTTGATATACAAACAAAGTATATTCCTTTTCTTAAACAAGTTACAGAAATATATATTGATAATTTAGATTTACCATTATCATTAACTCTTGATATACAAACAAAAATAGAAAATTCTGTAAAAAGCATAAAAACTGCATTTGATGAAATTTTAAAAAGCATGTTTAATATGAAAAAGATAGATATAGAAAGCAGTATTGATGTAATGAATATACAGCTTATGCAGGATGGGCTTATTAAGAATTACAAAAAAGGCAGGTAGTTTTTGGAAAATATCTTATTACAGGCAGAAGATTTAGAAACCCTTGTAAACTCCAAAAAAGTCAATTTTTCAGCAGAAAAAGGGGATATTATATGTATCTTTGGTCTTAATGGCAGCGGAAAAAGTGTGCTGCTTAAAACTTTATGCGGAGTGATTAATAAAAAACAGGGCAGTATTTCATATAATATTGACAAAAATCAGCTTGGAGTGTGCCTGCAGTTCCCAGAACATTTAATATTTAAGGAAACCGCTTTAGCAGAAGCCATGCTTATTATGGATAATGATGAAAATGGTGCAAAAAATTTATTAAAAGAGATTAATGCCAGTGAAGATATGAGCCCATTTTATTTAAGTGATGGTCAAAAACGGCTTCTGTTTATATACGGCTATCTTGAAACAAAAGAATTGATTATGCTTGATGAACCTTTTGTTTCTCTTGATGATAACTCTAAAATTAAAGTTGCAAAAAAAATAAAAAAAGCTGCTGATTCTGGTAAATGCATAATTTATACAGCAAATAGAATTGCAGATAAAGAAATCGCAGGTAAATTTATATATGTATAATACATAAATAAAATTTTATATTTATTTCACTGCAAAGAGAAGGGGACATAGCTGTTTATGGCATCAATAGATTACAGTAAAATAAAAATTTATATTCCAAAAATTACTGCTTCTTTGCTTGTAATTTACGGCAGAAAATACAAAGATTTTATGGAAAAATATAAAAATATAATTAATGCTGAAAAATTCAAGCCATATTTTTATGCTGTTTTTATTATGCTGCTTTTATATTATTTATTTTTAATAATGTATGAATATTATGCAGTTTATCAATATTTTAAACCAATAAAAAGAGATTCTGTTTATATACTGCATCTATTTATGCCATTAGTAGTATTTTTCTTTGTTATGATTATCTCTACTGTTATTCTTGTTGAAAGAAGGTATATTTTTGCTTTATGCTCATTAAACGAATATAAACAAGTGCCTTTATCAGCTGTTACTTTTTTATTTAATAATAGTATAGTAGATGAAGATTATATGAAAAAATGGTTTCATGATACAATAAGTATATATATGAACGGCATATCTTTAGATGCAGAGCATAAAATGATAATTTTTAAAGATATTGCATAAATCAAATCAATATTATGATATGGTTTATACAGTTTAGATAAGGCTTTAGAAAAAATATTTAAATAGTTTATATAAAAGTTGAAAAAGATGTTAAATTATATAAATCATTTCTTGAAAAATTTTGCATTATAGTATTTAATATGCCTAATCTTATTTTTAATTAATGGAGAAATAAAATGTCACTTTTTGATGAAGCTAAAAAATATATTCCTGGCGGGGTAAACAGCCCTGTAAGAGCATTTGGCTCTGTTGGCGGGGAGCCTTACTTTGTTGCTAAAGGTAAAGGCAGCCATATTTGGGATACTGATAATAATGAATATATTGATTATGTATGTTCATGGGGTCCTATGATTTTAGGCCACTGCGACAAAGATGTTAATGATGCAGTTATTAAAGCTGTTGAAGATGGCACCAGCTTTGGTGCACCAACTAAAAAAGAAACAGAACTGGCAGAAAAAATTGTAGAGCTTATGCCATCTGTAGAAAAAGTTCGTATGGTATCATCAGGCACAGAAGCAGTTATGAGTGCATTAAGGCTTGCACGAGGTTTCACAAAAAGAGATAAGATTATAAAATTTGAAGGCTGCTATCATGGTCACTCTGATTTTATGCTTGTTAAAGCAGGCAGTGGTCTTTTAACTTTTGGAGAAACATCTTCTCCAGGTGTTCCGCAGGACGCAGCAAAAAATACTATTATTGCGCAGTATAATGATTTAGACAATGTGGCAGAAATATTTAAACAGAATAAAAATGAAATTGCATGCTTAATTGTAGAGCCAGTTGCTGCAAATATGGGTGTTGTTCTTCCTAAACCTGGATTTTTAGAAGGACTTAGAAAATTATGTGATGAAAATGGTGCATTATTAATATTTGATGAAGTTATTACAGGTTTTAGATTATCAGCAGGTGGTGCACAGAAATATTTCGGAGTAAACCCGGATATTACTACTATGGGTAAAATTATTGGCGGTGGTATGCCCGTTGGTGCATACGGCGGCAGAAGTGATATTATGGATATGGTATCGCCTGCAGGCCCTGTATATCAGGCAGGTACATTATCTGGCAACCCCCTTGCAATGACAGCAGGTCTTAAAACATTAGAAAAATTATCAGCACCAGATTTTTATAAAAAATTAAAAGATAAATCTGATAAATTATGGGCTGGTTTTAGAGAAAATTCTAAAAAATTAGGCTTAAACTATGCTTTTAATACAATAGAATCTCTTTCCTGCACTTTTTTTACTGAAGGCAAAGTGGAAAGCTATGCAGATGCAGTAAAAAGTGATACTAAAAAATATGCTAAATTTTTCCATAATATGCTTAACAAGGGTATCGCATTAGCACCAGCACAGTTTGAAGCAATGTTTGTTTCAAGTGTTCACAGCGATGAAGATATTGAAAAAACAATAAAAGCACATTATGAATCATTAAAAGAGTTATAAAATGGCCTATATTCCTAAAAACAGCGGTGATGAAGAAAAAGATAAGTCTGTATATAAGCAGCTTTTTAATGCTTCCACCGTTGGAATGGCTTTAGTTTCTGGTATGCTTGTTGGGGGAGCAATAGGCTATTTTTTAGATAAATGGCTTGGCACTTCCCCATGGCTTTTATTCATATTTTTAATCTTTGGTGTTATAGCAGGCATAAAAAATGCAATACACTATATGAAAAAAGCAGGTATAGACTTAGAAAATATCATGGATGATAAAGACAAAAAACAATAAATCAGTGTTTTATATACACTTGTAAACTAATAAAGAAAAACATAAAAATAGTGTAGAAAACACTTGCGAAAAAAAAATATATAATATAGTATAATAAGGGTGTGATGATAAAAAGTTATAAACCTATGCTTATAATCTCTGTTATAATGTTAGTAACTGGTTATACAGCATTTTATTTTCTTTATGATATTATTTATGCAAATGCTTTTTTTGCAGGTTTTATTATCATACTTATTGATTTACTTTTACTTGCCCGCTATTTAAAAAGAGCAGTGAAGCAGGCGACTGTTACTGGTTTTCTGCTGCAGAGCTTTACAAGGTGGGTTTTTATTGGCGTTTGTATATACATTTCTCTTGTTACACTTAATTTATACAAATGGTCATTTGCATTGGGTATAATACTTCCTTTTGTGGGAGTTTTTATTACTGGAATATATCAAATCTTTCGGGGGAAAGAAGATGGAACATCCTCTTAATTTGACATCATTTTTACCAGCAAGTATTCAGCATCATTATCTTCATGTAATCATGCTTTGTGTTGCTGTATGTATTATTTTCTTTTTAGGTTTATATGTACGTACATTACGCAGCGAGATACCTTCTAAATCACAAAACTTTTTTGAAGTTTTAGTTGGTGGTATCAGCAATTTAGCTGTAGATGTTATGGGCAAAGAAGGTAAACCTTATCTGCCAGTAGTTTTTGGTATTGGTCTTTATGTTGCAGTATCAAATCTTATGGCACTTATTCCTGGACTTATTCCACCTACAAGTAACATGAATACAACTGCTGCTCCTGCAATATTTGTATTTTTACTTTATAACTTTATAGGTATAAAAAAACACGGTGCATCTTACATTAAGCACTTTTTAGGGCCTTTACCTGCACTTGCACCATTTATGTTAATAATAGAATTTATCAGCCACTTAGCAAGGCCGCTTTCTCTTACAATGAGGCTTTTTGGTAATATTGCTGGTGAAGATTTAGTAGTGGTAATATTATTTATGCTTGTGCCATTTTTATTACCAATACCAATGTTCTTCTTAATGATATTTACAAGCATCCTGCAAGCGTTTGTATTTATGATGCTGACTATGGTATATATAGCTGGAGCTTTAGAAGAAGCCCACTAAAATTAGCTATCTTTTAATTTTATACGGTGTTGGATTGATAAAAAGCTAAGTCATTTACTAGTATGTAAACTCCTGTCGCTTTTTATCACTCCGCCTAGACTAAACTAAAAATCTTAATTAAATTTTATTTGATTTAATTAAGTAAATATGTAAATATATCATCTAATAAGATGTATATATAAATTAGAAAAATAGCGTTCTTATTTTACGCTTAAAATATTTTTTATTTTTTTGGAGGACTTTTCAATGAAAAAAGTTATCTTAGCTACAATGATGGCATTAATCGCAGTGCCAGCTTTCGCACAAACAGGTGCAGATTCTAGTGCTTGGGCACTTTACTTAGGTGCAGGTCTTGCAATCGGTCTTGCAGGTCTTGGTGCTGGTGTTGGTATGGGTAGTGCTATTAGAGGCGGTCTTGAAGGTATTTCTCGTAACCCTGGCGTTGCTGGTAAAATCTTCACTTACTTACTCGTAGGTGTTGCTCTTATCGAGTCTATCGCTATTTATGGTTTAGTTGTATCTCTTATCCTTCTTTTCGTTAAATAATAAGATTAATAAGAAATCAACATATATAAGGGCAGGGTATAAACACTCTGCCCTTTTTTTATAATAAAAGGTAGGTAAAATGAAAGTAATATTAATAAACGGCAGTCCAAATAAAGAAGGCTGCACATATACTGCATTAAAAGAAGTATCAGACACTCTTAATAAACATAACATAGATACAGAAATATTTTATATTGGTAAAATGGCAGTATCTGGCTGTATTGCATGTAATTACTGCAGAGAGCATTTTAAATGCAGCATAAATGATAAAGTAAATGAATTAGCTGCAAAGCTCCCTGAAATAGATGGTGTAGTAGTAGGCACACCGGTACATTATGCTTCAGCATCAGGTATGGTTACATCATTTTTAGACCGTGCCTTTCGTGTAGGCTTTTTAAATAATGCCTGGGCAAATAAACTTGGTGCAGTAGTAGTATCTTGCAGGCGAGGTGGAGCAACAGCAGCTTTTGACCAGATTAATAAATATTTTACTATGAATAATATGCCTGTAGTATCTTCTCAATACTGGAATCAGGTGCATGGCTCAACTCCAGAAGAAGTAAAAAAAGATATAGAAGGTATGCAGACTATGCGGACTCTTGCAAACAATATGGCATGGCTTTTAAAATGTATAGAAGCAGGTAAAAAAGCAGGTATTCCGTTTCCAGAATTAGAGCCAAGAGTATTTACTAACTTTATCAGATAAAAGTATATAGAGCAGTATATAATCTGCTCTATAGAATATTACAGCAGTAGAAATATATAAAAAACTATACATATATAAGTATATATGCTATATTATATTATATTATTTATCTTGAGGCACTATGACACTTCTTAAAATATTAAAAAGAGAAAAAGATACTGGATATACTAATGGTATATATAATCGAGTACAGGTGTTATTTACACATAATTCTAATAGAATAGAGGGTAATCAGTTAACATTAGAACAGACAAGAAGTATTTTTGAGTATAACACAATAGATATATCATCTAATATATTAAATATTAATGATATTATAGAAACATCTAACCATTTCCAATGTATAGATTATATTATTGATGCAGCCAATAGAAAGCTGACAGAAAGTATTATCAAAAAACTTCATAAAATATTATATACTGCTATAAACTTAAAAAACAGAGAATGGTTTAAAATAGGTGAATATAAGAAACTGCCAAATACTATATCTGATATTGAAACTACAACTCCAGAAGATACTGAAGAAGCTGTTAAAAATTTACTTTTACAGTATAACAAGAAAAAAAATATATCCATAAATGATATTATTGATTTTCATGTAAGCTTTGAAAGAATACACCCTTTCCAAGACGGGAATGGAAGAGTAGGTAGATTAATAATGTTTAAAGAATGTTTAAAACATAATATTGTACCATTTATTATAGAAGATGAATTTAAACAGTATTATTATCGCGGATTAAGAGAATATAAAAAAGAAAAAGGATATTTAGTAGAAACATGTCTTGCAGCTCAAGATAAATTTAAAAAACATTTAGATTATTTTAAAATTTCATATTAGAATATTAGTATATCATTAATTTTTGTATATATATGTCTAATTAGTGATATACTAATATAAAAAGGCAGTATTTATAAGTATTATAAGAATATATATTAAAAAATATAGTTTAATACTGATTTTCTTTGTAAAATAGATTTTTTCTTTCAGTTACCTTTCCACAGGCACTGCATACATACACTTTATAGCCAGGTCTTACTTCCATATTTTTATTTCTGTTTATATACCTTGACTGGCAGTGTGGGCATCTGTGAACTGTAAAAACTCTTAAAAATATATATGTACCTGCAATAATAAAAACTAAAACAGCAATTTCCATGAAATATTCTCCAAATCTCAAAACAGTAAAGTCACCATATCAAATATATAAAATAAAATATTTAATTAATGCAATAAAAATATAAAGAAAAATCAGTTTTTTTGAAAAATAAGATAATCTTTACAGGTAAAATAATATTTAATCTATATGACATTTTGAAAGAGTCATAACTTTACCAATAAATAATTTTAATATTAAGAACCATTTACAGTGTTTTTGAATAATAAGTATTTTCCTAAATTTATCAGATATTTATTAGCAAAATTAAAGAATATAAAAATACATAATTCTAATTATATAACAAGAAAACAGATACAGGAACATTCTTAAAAAAAGCAAAGAACTATAAAATACTTTCTATACAACATTAAAAAATATTTCCGAGTAATGCAGATTAGGAAAGTGCAGAAAAATACTGGCAACCCATACAAGACTATTTATATATTTTGTACTGATATGTATTTTTATTATTTAAAAGGGTTAATCTCAACAACAAAAAAGCATAAAAATGGTAAAAGCTGCTAACTAACAACACTAAAAACCTTACCCGTAAATCAAAATACGGTACAGGAAATACAGTAAAAATTTTTATTCTTCCAAATGGTCAGACTTGGAAAATAAAATAGGGGTTGCAACGCAAATACACAATCAACACTAATTAATATAATAATTAATGTGATTAATATCAATAGTAGATATATTTTTTAACAATTTTTGCCCTAAAAACTGCTAAAAAGTAAGCCAGATTTAGTATAAAAAACAGGATGTTTTTTTAATAGAAGTTTAATATGTCCTGTTTGCTCTGCCCAGCCAATATTTCTTATTCCTCGTTACTCACTCGGGAAATATTGTCCTCGCAAAAAGCACTCGCCTCCCTATTCGGTCGGTCAGGCTTTAGGATAAAGCCCTTTAGTAAGCATTAAGGGTTTCCCGCAGATGCGTTGTTTAAAAAATGCAAGGATGGATTTTTTAATAAAAGTTTAATATGTACTGTTTGCTCTGCCCAGCCAATATTTCTTATTCCTCGTTACTCACTCGGGAAATATTGTCCTCGCAAAAAGCACTCGCCTCCCTATTCGGTCGGTCAGGCTTTAGGATAAAGCCCTTTAGTAAGCATTAAGGGGTTTCTCCGCAGATGCGTTGTTTAAAAAATCCACGGATAGATTTTTTAATAAAAGTTTAATATGTCCTTCAAGTCCCCAGTATATTGCTTTAAAACAAAAAAGCTGGCTCGTGCCAGCTTTTTTATTTTATACCGAAGAGGGGACTTGAACCCCTACGATTAGAAACCGGCGGATTTTGAGTCCGCTGCGTCTACCATTCCGCCACTTCGGCATGTATATTATATTTTGATAAATGATTAAACATAAATTATGTTCATTTGTCAATACTTTTAACTTTATTCCTGTTCATCTGTAAGATTAATGGCTTCTTTTGCGAGCTTATCTGCCATATCATTATATCTATCTCCAGAATGACCTTTTACTTTTACAAATGAAATATTTATCTTTTCTGATATATCATCAATAAATTTTTTATAATTTATTGTGCCTTCCTGTTTCCTTTTCCATTCACCTTTTGCCCAGTGTGCGATACCTGAATAGTCATGATGCAGTGTTATATTTTTATATCCATTTTCTACTGCCCATTTTATAGATACAGCTGCTGCAAAAAGTTCCCCTGCCACATTACGCATATCTATATATTTCTTACTGCTGCCTTTTATTGTATGTATTATTTCTCCATCAAATAAAATAACAGCACCATAGCCTGCTTCCTGCTGTTTAGTAGAAAAGCTGCCGTCAATATAAGCATGCAGACCGCTTAAATTATCATTTATTTCACTATTTAAGCTGTCAGTAGATAAATATTGTTCTGCCTGATTTAGTTCTTTAAATTTTTTAAATTCTGCACCAGAAAAACCAGTGATATGTTTTTGACATTCTGCCCAGCTTTCAAATATACCAGTTTCTTTGCCTTTTTTTACTGCATAATACATTTTTTCAATAAACCAATAATAAATAATTTAGTCTATATAAATTACACAGCTTAATAAGAGCCGGTAAAATATGCTATAAGTAAAACAGCAAATACAGCTACAGCTAAAAAAATCATAAATGTGCGTGTATAGCTGATATTAGTTGTAGAGTTTCCAAAAATAGGGTTGTTAGTTTTATTTCTGCTTATCTGGTATGGATAATTGTTTTTTCTATTACTTTTCCAGCCAGAAGCCATTGGAGTGTTATCCTGCCTGCTGCCTTGAATAACTACATCATCATTATTCTGATTTTGCTTTTTATTTTTTGATTTAAATGCAGAATAAAGTGTTATACCACCAAATATTGCAGCATATATAAGCAGTTCTATAAAATCACCTGCATTAGATAATAATTCCATAATACCCTCTTTAAAAATAATACTATAATTTATATAATTATAAAATCTTTTTCAAGCATTAAATTTATTGATAAAAAATACGATATGTATTATATTATCTACAAACCATATTTGGAGGGCTTGATGCATAAGTATCTTGGTGTGTTATTAATAGTTATATCTATGGTTATAACTGGCTGTGGAGAAAGTATATATTCTGGTGCAGAAAATACCAGTTCTAAAGAAGCTGTAATAGATGACTTTGATTTTAGTTTTTTAAAAAATGAATGTGGAGCTATTATTGAGCGTTATGATGAATATCTTCATTCTGGAGTAACACTTAACGAAGATGATTTATATAGATATGTTAGTGCAGTGCTTGCCTGCAGTGGTTTTGATATAGTAAAAGGACTTGACAGCATACTGCAGACTGGAGGTAAAGATATTTATGAAACTGCAGCTGCAGTTATTGGTCATAATGTGATTGATATAAATACAGCGATGTATCTTCAGACTCAGTATTCAAAAGCTATTAATATATGTATTGATTATAAATCTGAGCTTGCAAAAGATAATATTACATTAAATAATACCAACCTTACACTATGCGGTCTTGCAGGCACTATGGGAACAATAGTAAATCTTAGCTCTATGCTGTTGAATGCAAGCGGCGGCGGAGCTAATGTTATAGAGCTTACAGAAGCAGGTCTTACGGAGTTTGGCACTCAGGTAAACCCAACATTAGTAGGGCAGAGTTTAGCATCATTTTTAAAACAGTATAACTTATTTCTAGCTAATCTAGACAGTGGACTTCTGCTTTCAGAAGATGCTGCAAAAGTACTTGGTGATTTACTGGGGCAGGATAGTTTCAGCAGTGTTTTAGGCGAGCTTGCTGCAAGCCTTAGAGACCCTGTAACAAATGCAATTACAGAAGACAGCCTTATAAAATATATTTCAGATTCTCTTGGCATAGAAATACCAGAAAACATATTCCCAGAAATTCCAGATGTGCCAGAAATTCCCGATATTCCAGAAATACCAGTTCAGCCATAAAAAAGATAATTTATAAAAATAAAAAATAAAGATATGAAAAAGAAGCCTTTCTGCAGCAGCAGAAAGGCTTTTGATTTTATAATACGATGTTTTCTTGATATTCGCCAAATACTTCTTTTAAAGCATTGATAGTTTCGCCAAGAGTAGCATAAGTTTTAACTGCATTTAAGATTTTTGGCATTAAGTTTTCGTTTGTTTTTGCAGCTGCTGTTAATTCAGCAAGAGCTCTTTTAACTGCATCATTATCACGAGTTTCTCTTAATTTTTTAAGTTTTGCTTTTTGGCTTACTTCAACAGAAGAATCAATTTTTAAAAGACCTGTAGGTGGTTCTTCATCTATATGGTATTTATTAACACCAACAATGATTAAGTCTTCTTTTTCTATAGCTTTTTGATATTCATAAGCACTGTTTTGGATTTCTCTTTGTGGGAAACCTTGTTCAATAGCACGCATCATACCGCCAAGGTCATCTATTTTTTGGATATATTCAAATGCGCGTTTTTCTATATCATCAGTCATAGCTTCTACCATATAAGCACCAGCAAGTGGGTCAATAGTATCTGCAGCACCAGATTCGTTTGCAACGATTTGCTGAGTTCTTAATGCTATACGAACAGATTCTTCTGTAGGCAGAGCAAGTGCTTCATCATAAGAGTTAGTGTGCAGAGATTGTGTACCGCCCATACATGCTGCTAATGTTTGCAGAGCAACACGCACAATATTATTTTGCGGCTGCTGAGCTGTTAATGTAGAGCCAGCAGTTTGAGTGTGGAAACGAAGCATAGTAGATTTTGGTTTTTTAGCTTTAAAGCGTTCTGTCATAATTTTTGCCCACATTCTTCTAGCTGCTCTGAATTTTGCAACTTCTTCAATAAAGTTATTATGGCAGTTAAAGAAGAAAGAAAGTCTGCCTGCAAAATCATCAACATCAAGTCCTGCTTTAATAGCTGCATCAACATAAGCAATACCGTCTGCAAGAGTAAATGCCACTTCCTGAACAGCATCACTTCCTGCTTCCCTAATATGATAGCCACTGATACTGATAGTATTCCATAAAGGAACATTATCTTTACAGAAAGAGAAAATATCAGTAATTAATCTCATAGACTGAGTAGGTGGGAAACGGTATGTTCCACGAGCCATATATTCTTTTAATATATCGTTTTGGATAGTTCCTGCTAATTTATCAGAAGAAACACCTTGTTTTTCACCCACTGCAATATAGCATGATAAAAGATATGATGCTGTTGCATTAATAGTCATAGATGTAGAAACTTTATCAAGTGGAATACCGTTGAATAATATTTCCATATCAGCAAGAGAGTCAATAGCAACACCAACTTTACCAACTTCCCCTGCAGCCATATGGTCATCAGAATCGTAACCTATTTGTGTTGGCAGGTCAAAAGCTACTGAAAGCCCTGTAGTTCCCTGGTCAAGCAGATATCTGTATCTTTTATTAGATTCTTCTGCTGTTGCAAAGCCTGCATACTGGCGCATTGTCCAGAAACGGCCACGATACATAGTAGGCTGCACACCTCTTGTAAGAGGGTAAATACCTGGATAACCAAGTTTCTTTTCGTAATCAAAATCAGGAATATCTGCTGGTGTGTAGAAAGGTTTTACCTCATAGCCTGAAGTAGTTTTAAAAACTTTTTTACGTTCAGGAAACCTGCTGATTGTTTTTTCATACTGTTCTTTCCATTTTTCGTACATAGCTGACCTCGCTAAAAAAATTATAATGTTTTGAAACAATATTTAATATTAACATATTTTTTTAAAAACTGATAGTGTAAAAAAGATAATTTCTATATTTTTTAAAAAATAAAAAAGGCAGTAGATATATTTCTACTGCCCTTTGTGATTTGTATTACTACCTATTATTATATATCATTAAATTTATCAGGATTATCAAGAGCATAGCGGAATTTTTCCATATCAACTCTTTTATCCCATATACTGATTACAACACATGCAATTGCATTACCGCATAAGTTACCAACACTTCTCATTTCACTTAAAAATTTATCAATACCTAAAACTGCCGCCACAGTAACAGCTGGTATTAAATGGCTTCCATCAGGTAAAGTTAATGCTGAGAGCGTTCCTGCAAGTACAATAAAGCCACTGCCTGTTACTCCCACTGCACCTTTTGATGATACCATTAAAATAATTAAAAGTGTAATAACTTGTTCTATTGTAACTGGTATATTAAATGCTTGCGCTAAAAAGATAACTACAAGACTTAAATATATATTTGTTGCATCAAGATTAAAACTATACCCTGTTGGCATAATAAGCCCAACTGCTGCCTTATCTATACCTGCCTTTTCAAGCTTTCGCATAAGAGGGGCAAGTGCTGTTTCACTACTTGAAGTAGCAAATACTATTAAAATTTCTTTGTAAATAAACCGCATAAGTTTAAATATATTAACTTTTGCAACAGCTGCAATAGCACCAAGCACCACAAATATAAATACAAGCACAGTAACTGCCATAGCAATCAACAGCATAATCATACCTGTAATAGAGCTAAATCCAAATTTAGCAATAAGATAAGCCATAGCACCAAAAGTAGCAAGTGGGCTGTACCATATTAATACAGATAATATTTTAAAGAAAGTTTCCTGCATTGTTTCAAAATGATTAAGTACATATTCTTTAAATTTTGGTCTGCTAAAAGAAAGGACAAGAGCAATAATGATTGCTAAAACAAGAACTTGTAATGTTTTTCCTTCAACAAAAGGCGTAATAGGGTCATGAGGTATTGCACCTTTTAATATATGAATAAGCTCATCACCTGCTGTCATAGGCTGAGATGCACCTTTTTCAATATAGCCTGCTACACTTTTTTCATCAAGGCTTGATACATCTAAATTCATACCAACACCCGGCTGTATAAGATAGCCAAATAATACACCTAATATTAATGCGATAGTGCTTATAACTTCAAAGTATATAAGTGTTTTTACCCCAAGAGTGCCAAGTGTTTTAATATCTTCAAGTCTAACTATCCCCACAATAACTGTTAAGAAAATTATTGGCCCCATTAATAATTTTAAGCCTTTAATAAAAGGGTCAATAGTATATTCTTTTGCAACAACAGAAAAATCATAAAAGAATTTAAGAACAGCATTTGATTCTTCTGCATTAGGCTTGTGAAAACTGCCTATTGTACCAACAATAATACCAAGACATAAACCAACAAGTACCCAGAATACAAGACTTTTATAAAACTTCTTTTTTTTAGCTTCTTTATCGTCAAAATTTTGTTCCAGCATAAACACCTCCAAAAGTATATCATTCTATACTACTATACTGACTTAATCAACATATAATATTAATTTAAAAAAGGCAATAAAAAAATAAGAAACGGTAAAAATAAAATAGAGTTATATAATAATAAGTGTTGAATACTATATTCTGGTGGTATTTCATTATTTTGTTTAAAATGCTTTAACTACTTTATAATATATGTAAAAATATAAATAATAGCAATAAGTGTCATTCAGAGCGACAGCGAAGAATCTTATTAAACTTTTATTTTCAAATTCGTCCTTGAATTTGAAAAACCACGCAACTACAGAAATAAATTCTTTGTTGCTCTCGCAAGCAACGGTGCGGTCCAGCTACGGACTTCTTTTTCCTGCCTATTCGTCGGGAAGTCCTTGCGTCGCAAAAAACGCTCCCCTGCACCTATATAGACTCTTCGCTCCGTTTGCTAGCCTGTGCGATTTCTGACTCCTCGCTACTCGCTCGGGAAATCGGCAGTCCTCGCATAAATCGCTCGTCTGAGTGACATAAGGTGTTGTGAAAAAATGGGGTACCACCAGATACTATATTTTCTTGATTTTTATATATGAAAAATATATACTATAAATAAAGTTTAATGGGGAAGTGTATGAAAAAAATTCATCTTTTAATAATAGACCCACAAAATGATTTCTGTGCTCCAGATGGTGCTTTATATGTTCAAGGTGCAGAGCATGATATGCAAAGGCTTGCTGATTTTATAGATAAATACAGGTCAAAAATAAGCGGAATAACAGTTACATTTGATTCCCACAAAAGTTTTCATATTGCAAGCCCTGTATTTTGGATAGATGCTGAAACAGGCACTCACCCAGAAGTTTTTACAGTTATTAAAAAACAGGAAGTGCTGTCTGGCAGATATTATGCAGCTGTTCCAGCTTATCAGAAATTAGCAGAATATTATGTCTGGGAGCTTGAAAATAACGGCAGATATGAGCTGTGTATCTGGCCGCCTCACTGTCTTATTGGCTCAAGTGGTGCAAATATATATAAGCCTCTTTTTGATGCTATTGAAAGGTATAATTCTGAAATATATAATGCTACAGAATATATTTATAAAAGTGCAAATTCATTTACAGAGCAGTATTCTGTATTAAGGGCAGATGTAAGCATGGGGGAAAAAGATAATATATATGCAAGTTCCCGCATAGCTCATACTGTTGCTGCAAATGATATAATCTTAGTGGCAGGGGAAGCATTAAGCCATTGTGTTGCAAACTCGCTGCTTGATATTGCTAAATATGTATCTAAAGATTTACGAAAATTTGTATTATTAGAAGATGCAGTATCATCAGTAAGCGGGTTTGAATATTTATCAGAAATATTTTTAGACAGGGCATCTGATTTAGGTATGAGAACTATGAAAATAGATGATATTGAGAGTATTTTTAATGAATAATTTTGAAAATAAACTTTTAAACACACCTCTTAAAGATATATTTTTAAAAACTAAACTGTTTGATGAGCTGCTGCCTTTTGATGAATATCATCTTGTTATGGCTCAGACTGATGTGCTTTTAAATATTCATAATAAAAAGGCAGTTAAATCATATTTTTACAGAATAGCACCTTTTGGCAGTTCATATATTATTACAGCAGGACTTACTGCATTTTTATCAAAAGTAGAAAATTTTTCATATAAGCAGATAATTTCCTATCTGGAAAATAAAGGCTATAAAAAAGAGTATATAGACTATCTTAAAACAAGAGACAAAATAGCAGTAAAAATATATGCTCTGCCGGAAAATACTGTAGCATTTCCTAATGAGCCTATTATTGTATTAGAAACTAACCTGCATGATGCAAGAATATTAGAAGGTATTTTGCTTTCTGAAATGAATTTTGCAAGTTTAGTGGCTACAAAATGGCACAGAATAAGAAATGCAGCATGTGTTTGTCCTATTATGGAGTTTGGCAGACGCAGAGCTCAAAACAGTTTGAAAGCATCACTTTATTCTTATATAGCAGGTATTAACGGCACAAGTAACTGTGAAGTAAATAATATTTTTGGGATACCCTCTTCCGGCACTATGGGTCATGAATTTATTCAGTCATTTAATTCTGAATATGAAGCATTTGATAAGTGGCTTGAAATTAACCCAGATAAGCCTGTATTATTAATAGATACCATAAATACTCTTGAAAGCGGGTTGAAAAATGCCATAAAAGCATTTTTAAAACATAAAAATCACATGGTATCTTCTAATAACTGGGGAAAAATAGGTGTCCGTATTGACAGCGGCGATTTAGCATATCTTGCAGTGCAGGCCTATGAACAGTTATCAGAACAGCTTGAAACTGATAATGTTACAGTAGTATTAAGCAATGATTTAGAAGAAAACAGCATACAGGATATTTTTACACAGTTTAATCAGGCAGGTAAAAGCCATATAATTAAGCATATATCATTTGGAATAGGCACAAAAGGTGCAACAGCCTGGGGCGACCCTGCATTAGGCGGAGTATGTAAAATATCTGAACTTGAAAATAACTACATATTAAAAATATCCAACCATAATGAAAAAACAACAATCCCTGGCAACTTAAGAAGTGCATTTGTGAAAGATAAAAATGGGGAATATGTAACATCACTTATTTATTTTCATGATGAAGACTATAAAAATACAGGCAGATTCCTGCATATTTTTGATGACAGTAAATATATGGTAAACGGCTCATCTTATGTAATCGGCGAGCCTAGGCAGTCCCTTGTTTATGTAAGTGAGGGCAGTATAAGTTCATTTGAAGGCAGATACAGCAGCCAGTCTCTGCTTGAAATAAGGCAGAATTCTAAACATGAATTAGACTGTCTTGACTGGTCATATAAAAGGATAGTGAAACCTCACAGAGCAAAGGTAAGTTTATCTGAAAAAGTATTTAATGTTAAAAAATATATGACACGAAATATGCTTCTGCAAATGGATAAGGACAGGGAAGTTTAATTTAAATAAGGCACGATTTTTGCAAAAAAATTATAAAATAATATATATTTAGGGTAATAGTATGGAAAAATTTAAAAAATTTCTTAAAGAAATGCGGTTTGAGTATAAAGTATTAAGTATTTTTATAATAATACTTCTTCTTTCAGTGCCTTATAATATTATTAAAAAGAAATTTTTTCCTGCAAATAATATTGTTACAGTATCAAGTGTTGATTATAGTGCTGGTAATGGCGGAGCAGGTGTTACAGGAAACAGTTTATCAGATATGCAGCAAAGTCCTGCACCACAGGGTAATACATCTAAACAGGCTTCATCTATCAGTGAAGCCGTAAGTGCTGAAAGACCATTAATTTTAAATGATACAGCACTGCATAATGAAAATTTTAAGCAGATAATGATAGAAATTCCAGAAATCAAATATATAGAGCTGGCTACTCAGGTAGAAAACCCTACTGTGTGGATATACAGCTTAAATGACGGGTTAAGAAAAGATGAAGCGGCTGCAGAATACTGCTCTGTTTTACACAGCAGGGGTATTATGGCATCTAATGTTACCATATATGATGAAAGGGAAAGACGCAATGGCAGACTGGTAGAACTTGGTGCTGCAAAATGTATGTAATACTTCTATGATTAAGTTTTTAAAAAAATTATTTAAACGCAAACCAAAATATACTCTTTACGAGCTTGGCTCTATGGCAGCAGACAGGAATGATTTTGCTGCTGCTTTTAAGTGCTTTGTAACTGATGCGAAAAAAAATAATAATCCACAGTCACAGTTTCTAACAGGCTTTTTTCTATATCATGGCACAGGTGTTAAGAAAAATTATGAATATGCACTGCAGTGGTTTGAGCTTGCTGCAGAGCAGGGTAATGCTGATGCTATGTTTTATATTGGAGAAATATATAAAAACGGCAAAGGTGTTCTGAAAGATATAAATAAAGCTGCTTCATGGTATTTAAAGGCAGCAGAGCTTGACCATACAGAAGCTCAGTTTAATATAGGATTTTGCTATAAAAACGGCAAAGGTGTGCCAAAAAATGATATAGAAGCATTAAGATGGCTTGAGCCTGCTGCAGAAAAAGGTAATATGAAAGCCCAGTATAATATGGGTATTATGTGTGCAGGGGGCAGAGGTATGCCTAGAGATGATGAGGCAGCCGTTGAATGGTACAGAAAAGCTGCAATGCAGGGATATACTATAGCTATGTATAACTTAGGCTTTATGTATCAAAGCGGCAGGGGCGTCAAAAGAGATTATAAAGAAGCCGTTAAATGGTTTAAAAAATCAGGAGAGTAGTATATGGATTTTCTACATCTTCATACCTATGGTTATTTATTTGTATGGTTTATTATATACAGCTTTTTTGGCTGGGTATATGAAAGTCTTTGGTCAAGTTTTAATGAAAGGCAGTGGGTAAACAGAGGGTTTTTATCTGGTCCTGTAATACCAATATATGGCTTTGGTGCAGTATTTTTTGTGCTGCTGCTTAGTGATATTAATAACCCTGTATATATTTTTATACTTGGTATGGTGATTGCATCTGTACTTGAATATTTTACATCCTGGGCAATGGAAAAACTTTTTCATGCACGCTGGTGGGATTATAACCATTATCCTTTTAATTTAAACGGCAGAATATGCTTATATGGAGCTCTGCTTTTTGGCTTTTTTGCTGTTGTTATAATAAAAGTAGTGCAGCCTTATGTAGCAAAATTTACAGCAGGTTTTTCAGATTCTGCATTGTATAGTTTATCTGTTGTTTTAATGATTTTATTCATAACAGATACTATTTTAACTGTCCGCAAAGTTCTGCATTTAAAAGAGCGTATGCAGGAGCTGCAAAAAGCTATTATTTTATACAGAAACCAGGCAGAAGAGCATATTGCTGAATATAAAAAATACCGCCACGAGCAAAGGCAGCAGCTGCTTTTAAATATGAAATCTGAGTTTGAAGACAGCAAACTTTATGCCGTATTAAAAGAAAAATTTGGTGATTTAGACAGCCATGAAAGAAGACTTTTAAAAGCATTCCCTAATCTTCGCTCTCAGGAATTTGATGATGCTGTAATTAGAATTAAAAATAAACTGTCAGAATATAAAAACAGGAGAGAGAAAAAAGATGAAGTCTTATAGAAAAGAATTAACTATCAGATACCCTAAACGCAGAGGATATGTAAATATTACCCCGCAGGTAGAAGATGCATTAAGGGAAAGTGGTATAAATGAAGGGCTTGTGCTTGTTAATTCTATGCATATAACATCAAGTGTTTTTATAAATGATGATGAAAGTGGACTGCTTTCTGATTTTGAAGTATGGCTTGAAAAATTAGCACCAGAAAAACCACACAGCCAGTATAAGCATAACGGCTATGAAGATAATGCAGATGCTCACTTAAAAAGGCAGGTAATGGGCAGAGAAGTAGTTGTGGCAGTAACTTGCGGCAAACTTGACTTTGGCACATGGGAGCAGATTTTTTATGGCGAATATGATGGTATGCGGGATAAAAGGCTTTTAATTAAAATTATTGGTGAATAATATTTTATGAAAAAGTATATAATCTTTATGCTGTTTTTTTTAATATGTCATAAGTCTTATGGTTATGAGCAGATATATTATCCAGAAGAAGAATATTCTCCACGGTATATGATTAAAGATTACAGTTATATAAAAAATTATAACCAGCTTTGGCAGCAGGTTTCTGCTCAAATGGATATATTATCTTATGATGAATTTATATATAAAGATTATGGCACTTATACATCACGCAAATCAAGAGATGAAGTAATAAACTATATTAAAAACTACAAAATACAGACAGGTGAGCTTTTAAGTGAAGATATGGTATACCCTGCCTTAAACTGTCTTATAATCCAGAATAAAGCACTTTTAAAAGCAAGGCAGGTTTTAGATAATGTGCCGGGACATGATAAAACAAGCCTTGTATATCTTGCAGCAGGTCTTTCATATATATACAGTGACGGGCTTTATGAACTTGATAAATTAAGAAAAATTTTTAAAGAATGGCTTCGTCTTGGTGGCGAAGATTTTCCAGAAATAAAAGGGGAGGAACGGCAGAAAAGATACAACCTTTTTTCATATATTGCAAATATGCCTGATAACCCGTTAATTACTGATGAATTTATTAAAATATTAAAAAACGGCTATTATGATAAGCTTGTTTTTAAAAACGGTCTTTTTGATATATTTAATGCAGATTTTTATACAATTATAAGCAGCAGAGAGCTTTATGCAGGCAATAATATTACAAAATATTTTGTAGATTACATTAATGCAGAGTATATGGATATTATAACTAATAAACATTTCAGGCTTGATATGAATGGCACAAAAGTAAACCATTACTGGACAGTGTGGGATTATGAAAAGGGCAGGAAAACAAGGAAAGATAATTTTTATATACTTCCTTTTGATAAACAGACTTTTACATTAAGTGTGCAGAAATATGAAGATAAATATATTTTGCAGATAAATTACTATAATCCAGAATATATTGATACGCCATATTATGCTGAAATTTCTGTCAGCATAAAAGATATGAAGTTTACTGGAAAAACAGTATGGCCCTATACTCTTGTAAGAAATAAAGTTATTAACAGCCTTGTATCTTCCCCATCTTTTCAATGCCGTGATGATATTACACCGCAGCATCAGATAATATGCGAAAGTTTTTCACTTAGAATGTATGATAAAATCAGCAGCAGGAAATATTTTTTAGTTTACAGCAGTATAAGGAAGAAATCTAAAAAAATTAAACAGCTTGAAAGTATAAAGCAAAACTTTAAAGAAAGATTAGATGCATGTTATATAGATAGAAAATGTTTGCAGAATGAATATAAATCGTATATAGAAAGCCTTATAAAATTTAAATAATTTTTTATAATTTATTAGTTTTCATTATTAAAAATATAAAAAACGGCGCTCCTATAAGTGAAGTAACAACAGAAACAGGTAGTTCTGCTGGAGCGATAATCACTCTTGATACTGTATCGCAGAAAACAAGGAAAGCTCCGCCAAAAATAAATGATACAGGTATTAATATTTTATTTTTAAATGAAACATACATTCTAATAATATGTGGAATTATCATACCAACAAACCCTATTGGTCCTGTGGCAGAAACTACTGCAGCAATTGATAAAGATACTGTAAAATAAAGTATAGTTATAGATGAAGTAATATTTACGCCTCTACTTTTTGCAATATACTCACCCATAGAAATAATATCAAGCTCTTTATGGTATGAATAAATTATAATAAAGGCAGCAAGGCTTAAAGGAGTAAGGAATAAAATATTATTAAGCGATACAGCAGCCAGCGAGCCTGTAATATATCTTGTTATAATGTAAGATTTTTGAATATCAGCAAAATACTGTATAAACATAATTAATGAAGAAGTGAAAAAATTAACTGCCACCCCTGCTAAAAGAAGCGTAACATTATTTAGCCTGCCTTTTATAAAAGCAAAGCTGTAAACTATAAGTATTGTGATTACTGCGCCTATTAATGCAGCAATAGTCTGCCCAAAAACTGCCATAAGGCTTATAGACTGAGCAAATAATATATATATGGCAGCACCAAGTGAAGCACCACCTGCAACACCTAATGTGAAAGGGGTTGCAATAGGGTTTTTAAATATAGATTGAAAAACAAGACCGCTTACAGCTAATATACCCCCTGTTATAAAGCCAGTTATTACTCTTTGAAGGCGGGTATTAAAAAATATATAGTTATCAATAGATTCACTGTTAAATATATTATATATATTTATACTGTGTGAGCCAATAAATAAAGATATGACAGTAATTAATATGCTTAAAAAAGTGATTATAAATATTTTTATATTTGTATTCATTTTGGCACAATAACCGTCCTTTGATTTTCTTTTAAATATATAAATTCCATATCAAATAAAGAAGAAAATATATTTTTTTCAACCATTTCATTACTTTCTGCACAGGAAAAGAGTTTACCATTTTTTATGCATATAAACGATGAATTTACTGCTAATGCATAGTTTAAGTCGTGGGTAATAAGTATTATGCTGTATTTATTTTTCTGATTTAATTTTACAAGCAGATTATTTATTTCATATTTTGCTTTTGGGTCTAAAAATGAAGATATTTCATCAAGCAGTATAAATTCTGCTTCCTGAGCAAGAGCAGCAGCAATATTTACTTTCTGTCTTTCCCCGCCGCTTAATGTGGATATATGCCTTTCTTTTAAGTTATATATATTTGTAAGGCTCATATAGTAGTGTATTTTATCTAAATGTTCTTTTGTAATTGTTCCAAAATAATCAAGATATGGGTATCTGCCTGCTGCAACAAAATCTTCCACAGTAAAATCAGCAACAGAATAGTTTACCTGCTGTGGCACATAACTTATTAACTTTGCTTTTTCTTTTTTATTAATCTTTAAAATATTTTTATCATATATTGTAACATTTCCATTATCAGGCTTTATAATTCCAGTGATAATATTTGCAAGGGTTGATTTTCCTGCTCCGTTTGGACCAATAATGGAAACCATCTGCCCCTGTTTAATATTCAGGCTTATATTACTTATTATATCATTATTTTTTATTCTGTATGAAATATTATTAACTTTAATCATTTAACTTACTTATATATTCATGTGCAAATTTTTCTATTATTAAATCAATTCTAGGACCTGGCAGACTGAGATAATTTTCATAAAGAATAATTACATCATTATTTTTAACAGCTTTTAATGGCATATCTGCCCAGTCTTTTTGTGCATCTTTATAATTATTACCGTGATACATATCAAATATAAAAGCAGGATTGATTTTTAAAATACTTTCCTTAGAAATTTCTGTATATGGTGGAAAGTTTTTTAATTGGTTATCTATATTTAATATTTCTAAAATATCATTATAAAGGTTATTTCCACCTGCTGCTGTAAAAGTTGATATTTCAGAGCCGTAATTTCTAAAAATAGAAATAACCGCAGAATTTTCTTTTTTATTTTTAGGAAGTGATTTTTTAATATTTTCTATTTTTTCCTGTATCTGATTTTTTCTTTTATCTGTAATATTTTTTATATTAAATTCATTTCCTAAAATATCGTAAGCATTTAATATATCATTAATAGTATTATTATTAATTTCAATAACTTTTATGCCCATACTTTCAAGCTTTTCTTTTTGAGCCTGCATATTCTGCTGAATAATTGCTGTATTAATTTTTAATTTTGCAATCTGCTCATAATTTACATCATTAAAAGAGCCTATTTTTTCTTTATGTTTTGCATCTTCTGGATAATTGCAGTAGGTAGTATCTGCAATTAAATACTTATCAAGCCCTGTATCGTAAATATATTCTGTAATACTTGGGGAAAGGCTTGCAAGTCGTATAATGCTTTTATCTATGTTATTATTTTTTTGCAGTAAAAAATAAGCAAATAAAATAAATATAATAATAAATAAAAGTATGGTTATAAAAAATAAGTAGTTTTCTTTAAATTTATTCATATATTTAACTTCCCTGCAGAGTAAAAGTAATTTTTAAGTCAAAGTTTGAGCTTACAGGCTCTCCGTTTTTTAAAGCAGGCTGAAATTTAGCAGTTTTAATTGATTTTTCAGCTTCCTTATCAAGCCTTTTATATCCGCTTGACTGAACCATTTTATAAGCTGTCATATTTCCTTTATTATCAACTTCAATATTAAAAATAATGCTGCCTTCCTCTTTATTTCTCCTGGATATTAAAGGGTATTTTGGTTCAGGCACATAGCTTGCATATCCATTAATAAAAGATGATGTTTTTTCATATCCTTCATTTCCTTTTTTAGCAGTTTTAAGCTCTGATTTTTTTTCTTGTTTTTTAATATTTTTGCTTTTTCCATTAAGGCTTTTATCTATTTCTTTTTTAATATTATTATCTGCCTTTTTTTGTGAAACATTATTTACACCGCTTATATCTTCTGCCTGTTTTACCCCTTGAGATAAATGCATTATTTCTACACTTACATAAGATTTTGCAGATGATATACTTTTACTGTTATTATTTTTATTATTATAATTAAATAACAGGGCAGCATGAATAAAAAGTGATAAAATAAGACTGAATATTAATGTTTTCATATTATATTTTTGCCTTTAACCCTAGAAATATTTCTATACCTTTTGTGCCATAGCCGTATATTTCTTCATATTCTGTATTAGTTAAGTTTGTACCTTTTAAATATACTTCTATATTATCATTAATTTTATATGATATATTTGCATTTAATAAAAAGTAGTCATCATTTAGTCCTGCTGTTTCATATATTGTAGCAACACTTTCACCGTTATATATTAACCCTATATTAATTTTTAATTTTTCTATTGGTATAATATTTATATAAGCTGATACCTGATGTTCAGGACGTCTTGCAAGTGGGTTGCCGTTTACATTAAAAGTCTGCATCCATGTATATGTAGAGCCAAAATTAATATATTTTATTGGATTTACATTGATTTCTGCCTCTATTCCTCTTGTATGGGTGCTTGTTTCATTATAAAATCCTGTTTTTATGGAATTATTTTCATCAATATAAGAGCCGTATGCAATCATATTATTATAGTAATTATCAAACCATGAAAGCCCGTATACTATTATTTTATTAAAGAGTTCATTTGTAAAACCAACTTCATAAGCAAAACTTTCCTGCAATTTTAAATTACTGTTACCAAAAACTGGGTCATAAAGCTGGTAAAGTGAGGGAGACATAGCACCGTTACCTGCTGCCGCTTTTATCTGTAAATCAATAGATTTAATATTATACACAGAGGATATTCTATAAAGTGGTATAAATTTTATATCATCTACCTTTAAACCTCTAAAGGCAATAACTGTATTCCAGCTGTCAAAAAGGTTGATTGTGCCTTGAAGATATCCTGCATAACTATTTTTAGATTTATTATTTTCCAGCACACCTGTTCGTGAATATATCTGATTATATTCATAATTAACACCTGCTGTTAAAGTAAATTCATCAATGATGTAAATATTATTTTGAAAATCTGCACTTAATGTATGTCCATCAAATATATCATTATTGTTATCTTTTATTTGAGAAGATGAGCCGTATATTCTGTCCTGATAAGTGTAGTTTATATTAAGTGAAGGCTCCCATATATCATTATAAAGATAGCTTGTTTTAAATGCAGTAGAAACTCGTTTTGTCTGCTGCATATAATCAGGGTTATCATTATTTGCACCGCCACCGTTATCTAAATCGCTTGTTCTGTCTGTATAATCTATATAAAATGATGTTTTTGATTCATCAACTGGGGCAGCACCAATATATGCGGAAAAATGCCCCATAGCATCTGGGTCGTTTTCAGTGTTGCCATATTTATAAGCAGCAGAAGATACATTTTCATCATATAAATAAGCTGCATTAATTCTATAATCTATTCTATTTTTAGAACCGTATAGTGAGGCATTTCCAGTAAAATACTGGCTTAAAATAGAGCTTTGAAGCTGGGCAGCTGCCTGCACAGGTTTATCTCCTCCTTTTTTAGTAATAATATTTATAGCACCATTCATAGCAGCAGCTCCAAGAGATGCACTAAGCGGACCTTTGACTACCTCTATTTTTTCTATATTATCAACAGGTATTGATGATAAATCTATATCATTATTTATTCCAGCAGCATCAGTTAACGGTATGCCATCAACCATAATCATAGTAGAGCCGCTGTTGCCACCGCGGATACTTAAAGAGGTCAGCTTTCCTGCTGCATTCTGCCTTATAACAAGCCCCGGAACATAGCGAAGTATTTCATCAAAAGTTGATGGGTTAACTGCCTGAATCTGCTCTTGTGTAATTGTTGTTATTCCTATGCCGGCTTTTGAAACAGCTGTAGGCACAGTAAGACCTGTTACAAATATTTCCTGCGAAAAACTGCTTTGCTGAGCATATAAAGAATTAGAAAAAAAGAAAATAGAAAATAATAAAAAAATAGATTTATATTGCTTCATACCTTCCTCCATAACTCAAGTGGATACTTGGCTTAATATGTTTGCAGGTCTCCTGACTTACTTTCAACTTAAAACACGCCTTCCCAGATATTACTACCCAGTGGCATAATGTGTTTTAATCCAGATTACAGTCGCTTGAGCGGTTAGAGCATTTCACTCTATTCCCTTTTCAAACATGGAAAGAAATATAAAATATAATCAAATATAAATCAAGTAAAAATATTTTGCTTGACAAAAATTAAAAAAATTATACCATTTAAAGCAGGTATACAAACGGAAGTGTGGTGTGATTCCACCGCTGCCCCCCGCAACTGTAATATCTGACGAGTTCATATTTATCCACCTGAGAGTTAAGCTTAATGGGAAGGAATGAATTAGGTTGAAGATTAAGCCAGGAGACGCTGTATTCTGAAAAAAATATTCTTCGGGAGGAAGGCTATGAAATCTTTTACTTATCATTTTTCAAATGTAAGATTTTGCTTCAATTTCTTTATTTAATCACTTTTAATTTTTACAATTTATTTTAAGGAGTTTTTTATGAAATCAAGTCGTAATATTATACTGCCTTTATGTGCAGCATTAGTATTATTATCTTCTTGTGCAGAAGAAACAAATACAAATAGTAAACAACCTATACCACCTGTTGTAAGTGAAGGTTTAGCTGATAATGCTATACTTCATGACAGTCCAAAAATAGGCATAGTATCTTTTAAACCAGCCAGCCATATAAGTGGCACTTCTTATAGCTGGTCTATTGATGGTATTAATCTTGAAAATGCTAATAATAGAGAAGTTACTGCTGATTTTACAAAAGCAGGTACTTATCTTGTTACTTTAAATGTGGATGGTATAGAATATAAAGGAAATATTATTATACCAGAAACATCATCTTATGAAATAGATATGGGCGAAAATCATACTATTATTTCAGATATATCTCAAAAAAGATTATTTGTTTATGGCAGTAATAATAAAGGTCAGCTTTGCATAGAAAAATCAATCATATCATTAAAAGAGCCTAGGATTTTAAAATCATATACACATGAAATACCATCTGTTGCAGCAGGTAGAAATCATACTCTTTTTACTGATAACAGCAATATATATGCCTGTGGAGATAACAGTTATGGCCAGCTTGGAACAGGTTCTAATGAAGAAATTGAAAATGTGGCAGCAGTTACTACAATAAAGGCACCAGAAGGCTTATCATACCGCAGAATATTTGTTTCAGCAGGCGGGGATATGTCTGTTGCTGGAACAGAATTTTTAGACGGCAGTGCACCAAAAATTTCAATTTATCACTGGGGATATAATGATAATATGACAGATAAAATACAAAGTTCTGCAAATTTATTAATAACATCAAATTCTCGTGATGATATATTATTTGCAACAGGAAATAATTTTTCTATTGTAAGAGCAACAAGCAGTTATAATGTATTTTCTTTTGGTGTAAATGACAAATGGCAGTTAGGAAGAATACAGGGGGCAGGAGCAGGTTATGATGCTGCTGCTGTAAATCCAGATACTCATCTAGATGGCAGTAAAACAGATATGGCATCAGGTTTTGTATTCACTCCATATGGGGAAGAGAAATTAGCTGGTGATTATTCAGACCGCTCATATTACCAAAATAATTATTTTGCAAAACTTGCAGCAGGTGATGATTTTGTTGTATCCATTAAAAAGGAAACATCAGCAGATTCTGCATGGACTAAGCAGGATAAATATGCTGTATATGTATGGGGCAGTAATGCAAATAATGTATTAGGTTTTCAAAACTTAGATGGAAATGCAGCAGTTCGCAGGGGGACAGCTTTATTTAATGCTGTTGAGCAGGAAGCAATGGCAGCAGACCCAAACCAAGTTGTGCCTATTTTTAAAGAAATTATTGAAGTTGCAGCAGGCAGAGCAGCAGGTTATGCTATATCAAATGACGGAATTCTTTACGGCTGGGGTGATGAAAGTAAAAATCAGCTGACAAATAATAAAACAGCAAATGCTGTAAATAATAATGTTTATGAAATAGCAAACCCAAATGGAGTAACAGCAGGCTATAAAAAAGTATGGGCAGGTGGTGATAGAGTTATTGCATTAGCGGGGGATAATAACTTATACACTTGGGGAGATAACCATAACGGTATATTAGGCACTGGAAACTCGCTGGAAGTTGTGGCTTCACCTGAAAAAATTTATTTTAGTTTAGCACCAGTCCAGTAAAAAAACTATCCTGCTGTATTTACTTACAGCAGGATATATTAGTTATTTTCAAAATATTCTTTTAATTCTTTCATATTCATATTGCTGCCTAAACCAAGCATAAGTTTTGCAAGAGTTTTTTCAAGAGTAATATTTTTGCAGGATATTGCACCGTACTTTTCTGCCATTATACCCATAGGGTATTTATCAAGATGCACACCGTCATATAAGCACTGAGTCGCACAGACTATTGCAACATCTTGTTTTATGGCTTTTTGTATTGCAGGTATAAAGTTATTTTCACATTCTTCTGTAGGCACACCACCTGCACCGTAGCCTTCTATAATAATAGCACGGTAACCCATATTTATAAGTACATCAATAATCTCTGGTTTTAATGATGGTATCATTTTTAAAACAAATACTTTTTCAGATATTTTTTTATTAAAAGAAATACTGCCATTTTTCTTTTTATTTATAGTTTTCCATATAATTTTTGTATTATCAGAAGTGCCAGCTACTTCTTGATTAATAGATAAAAAGCCAGTAAAATTTTCACTGTAAACTTTTTTAACGCTGTCCCCGTAATGAATATCTCCGTTAAATGCAAGGAAAACGCCATATACATTATCACTTGCAGCTAAAAATGCATCATACAGATTTCTATAAGCATCAGTGGCTTTTGCCTTTAATGGAAGCTGTGAGCCGGTAAATACTACTGGTTTGCTAAGGTTCTCTATGGCACAAGCCAGCATAGACGAAGAATAAGCCATTGTATCTGTGCCGTGGGTTATAACAAAGCCGTCATAATTATCATAATTTTTTTCAAGAGTATCAAGCATTAAAATATAATGTTTTTTGGAAATATTGGAGCTGTCAATATTTAAAAGTTCAAGTGTATCAATAGTGCAGATATTTTTTAATTCAGGCATAAGAGATATTATATCTTTGCCTGATATTTTAGGTATAAGCCCGTTATTTGATGGAATAGATGCTATTGTGCCGCCTGTTGTAATCATTAATATTTTTTTCATTTAAGTTTACCATGTCTTTAAAAATATAATAAAAAGCCCTTTTTACTTAAATAAAAAGGGCTTTATTTATTCAGTATAAATATAGTTTATATATTAAATATTTGCAGCTGCAATAACTGCTAAATTAAATATATCATCAGCAGAAGCTTCAGGCTCTGCAACCTGTATTGGTGCAGAAAAGCCTTGAATAACTTTTGCACATATTTTAAAGCCACCGAATAATGTTAATGATTTAATTGCAGCATCAGCTGCCTGAGCATTGCTGAATACCAGCACATTTGCATTACCGTCTGCATTAGAAAATGGGTATGCTTTTGCAAGGGCAGGGTTTAATGCTGTTTCTAAATCTAAATCACCTTCTACTTTAAGTTTAGGGTTTGTTTGTTTTGCAAGCTCTATTGCTTCCATAATTTCTTCGCTGTCAATAGATTTGCCAAAGCTGCCGTTAGATATTACTGCAATATTTGGCTCAATATCTAACACTTTGCATATATCTGCAGTCTGGAGAATTATTTCAGATAAAGATTCTTCATCCTGTTCTGTATAAAGAGTAGGGTCTGCAATAATAAATGATTTATGTTTATTAGCAAGCAGCACAGCAGATGAGGCAGTATAGTAATCTTCACTTAAATCAATAGTATCTGCAACAGCTGATAAAGTTGTTTCTAAATCTTTTAAGGCATAGCCAATAAAAGTATCTATATCACCATTATTTAAAACAGCACCTGCAAATCTGTTATAATGGCCATGTTTAATTTCTTGAGCTGCCTGCTGCTGAGTAAGTCCAGACCTCCAGTATTTTTCATAATGTTTACGGATAATTTTATCAGTATCTTTATATGTTTCTGGGTCAATAATAACCATATTTGTAAGGCTTATGTTTAATTCTTCAGCTGTTTTTTGTATTTTTTTAGTATTACCTATAAGGCAGGCAGTACCTAATTTAAGTTCTTGAAATTTAGCAGCAGCAGATAAAACAGATGCTTTATCTGCAAATGCAAATCCTACTTTGCCTTTATTTTTTTTCGCCTGTTTATAAGCAGATACAAGCATTTTTTTAGCGGGGTTCATTCTTGCTTCAAGTATTAATCTGTATTCATCAAAATCTTTTATTGGTTTTTCCGCAACACCTGTATCCATTGCAGCACGAGCAACAGCTATACTTACAGCAGTTAAAAGTCTTGGGTCAAAAGGTGTAGGAAGAATATATTCCCTGCCAAAAGTAAATTTTTTGCCATTATATGCTTTGCTTACCACATCAGGCACGGCAGAGTGAGCAAGCTCAGCAATAGCATAAGCTGCAGCCATTTTCATTTCTTCATTAATAATAGTTGTGCGAACATCTAATGCACCTCTGAAAAGGAATGGGAAGCACATAACATTATTAATTTGGTTAGGATAATCGCTTCTGCCTGTAGCCATAATAGCATCATTTCTTATTTTGCTTACTTCTTCAGGAGTGATTTCTGGGTCTGGGTTAGCCATAGCAAATATAATAGGGTTTTTTGCCATGCTTTTAATCATTTCATCAGAAAAAGCTCCTTTTTTAGAAAGTCCGTATAATACATCAGCATCTTTAACTGCTTCGGCAAGAGTTCTGCATGAGCTGTCAGTTGCAAACTTTTCTTTATATTTGTTCATGCCTTTTTCTCTGCCTTTATATATTACGCCATTTGTATCACATAATATAAGGTTTTCTTTTTTAACACCAAGGTTTACTATTAATGAAGCAATTGCAAGGCCTGATGCACCAGCACCATTCATAACAACCTTAACTTCTTCAATTTTTTTACTAGCAACCTTTAAAGCATTTAATAATGCAGCACCGCCAACAATAGCTGTTCCATGCTGGTCATCATGGAAAACTGGTATTTTCATTGTGCGTTTAAGTTCTTCTTCTATAATAAAACATTCTGGTGCTTTAATATCTTCTAAGTTAATACCGCCAAAAGTAGGCTCTAACATTTGGCATGCTTTTATTATTTCATCAGTATTTTCAGAATTTAATTCTATATCAAAAACATCAATATCTGCAAATTTTTTAAAAAGAATACCTTTTCCTTCCATAACAGGTTTTCCTGCCATTGCACCAATATTGCCAAGACCTAAAACTGCTGTACCGTTAGAAATAACAGCTACAAGGTTACCTTTTGCTGTGTATTTATAAGCATTTTCAGGCTGTTCTTTGATTTCAAGGCATGGCACAGCAACACCGGGTGTGTAAGCAAGTGATAATTCATCTTGAGTTTCGCATGGTTTTGTTGAAATAACTTCTATTTTTCCAGCAACTGGACTGCTGTGGTAATTTAAAGCGTTTTCTACTAAGTCAGTTTTTTTATTCACAATGTCCTCCGATTTTGTGATGATTAACCCTAGATATTACCCTAAATAAATAAAAAATCAATATAAAAAAATAAAATAGCATGTAAATTTTATATAATTCCTATATTTTAATTCACAACATAAACCATTAAAGATAAAAAAATATAAACCGATATAATAAATTAATATAGACAAAAGATATTTTTAATTGTAGTAATAATAAATTGTTATTGATAATTATAATAATATTTGATAGTATAATTAAGTATGACTTTTTTTACATCTAAATATAATATATAAATGGGTTGAGTGAAGATGGATATAGGAAGTATTGTAGGTTTACTTATTGCATGGGGGTTAGTGCTTTGGTCGTTAGTTGTTGGTGCAGGTATAGGGCCATATATTGACTTTCCATCATTTCTTATTACTGTTGGAGGTTCTATTGGGGTTGTAATGTCAGCTTTTCCAATTAATAAGCTGATAATAGGCTTAAAAGCTATATCAAAAGCTTTTATATATATACCACAGTCAGAACAGAATCTTATTTCTCAACTTGTTGATTTTGCTGTTAAAGCCCGCCGTGATGGTATCTTATCTCTTGAATCTGAAGAAGAAAATATGAAAGATGAATTTTTAAAAAAAGGTATTCGTCTTGCGGTTGATGGCACTGAACCTGAGGTTATTCGCACAGTTTTAGAAATGGATTTTGAAAATATGGTGCAACGTCATGAAGCTAATATTAGTGTAATGACTTATTTTGCAGATATTGGTCCTGCAATGGGTATGATTGGAACTTTGATTGGGCTTGTTGCCATGCTTTTAAATATGAGCGACCCGGCAGCTATTGGTCCTGCAATGGCAGTTGCCTTAATCACTACATTTTATGGTTCATTAATTGCAAATATGATTGCAAACCCTATTGCTACTAAAATGAAAATCCGCTCAATTGAAGAGCAGCATTTAAGAGAAATTATGCTGGCAGGTATTATGGCTATTCAGTCTGGAGATAACCCTCGTATTGTTGAACAGAAATTAAATGCATATTTACCGCCGTCTCAGCGTAAATCTCAATTTGATTAATAAAGAGGTAAGTTGTGGCTAAGAAAAAATGCCCAGAATGTCCAAAAGGGGCACCAATGTGGATGACAACATTTTCTGATATGACTACCTTGCTTTTAACATTTTTCGTTTTACTTTTATCTATGGCGAATTTTGATAAAGTGAAAATGGAGCAGTCTTTTGGTATATTAGCAGGTTCATCAGGTATAATGACAAACCCTAGTGTTACACCACTCAGCCAAATGAATATTGTAGCTAAACGTTCTATAAAAGATACAGTTTCAAAAACTGAGGAGCAGATAGAAAGTCAGGTAAAATCTATGATGCAGGCTCAGAATATGGATAATATGGTATCAGTAGTAAAAACTGATAAAGGTTTATCTGTCCGTATATTAGATTCTGCACTTTTTAGGTCTGGAAGTTCTGAACTTCTGCCACAGGCAGGTCCAATACTGGATAGAATAATAAATATAGTAAAAGATTCTTCTTATTACATAAACATAGAAGGCCATACAGACGATACAGGCAACCCTGATTTTAACTGGAAATTATCAACAGAGCGGGCATTATCTGTTATAGATTATTTTGTAAAAGCTGATTTTAATCCTGTTCGTCTTTCTGCTTCAGGTTATGGGCAGTATCACCCAATACTTCCTAATATTACAGCGCAGAATAGAAGTATGAACAGGCGTGTTGAAATAAATATGGTTACACCTGAATTTGCAGAATCAGGTAAAAGTTCTTTTTAATATATAGTATTTATTTTTGGAGGATATTATGCCAGAAGATAATGAAAATACAGAACAGCAGGCAGGTAAAAAATCATCTAAATTAAAGTTTATTATAATAGGCTTAATAATAATACTGCTGCTTGTTGTTATATTAGTAGTTGTATATATGCTTGTGTTAGCACCTAAAGGTGAAACAGCAGACCAGACTGCACAGCAAAATCCAGCAGTTCAAGCAGCTCCTGCACCAGCACCAGCACCTGCAGTTCAGCCGGCAACTCCAGCACCAGCTATGGGTGGAGTAATGGATATGAGTGTATCTAATGCAGAAATGGGGCAGATTTATCCTATTCCAACACTAACTGTTAATTTAGCAGACCCTACAGGAATTACATATCTTGCAATTACACTTGCATTAGAATTTGACCCTAAAAATTCAGACCTTTTTGCAGAAGTGGAAGCTAAAATGCCTAGAATTAATGATATGATTATTACTACTCTTTCTTCAAAAGCATATGAAGAAATATCTACTTCTCAAGGCAAAGTAAACCTTAAAAACGAATTTTTAAGAAGAATAAATGCTATGCTTGCAAAGGGTAGATTATATAATGTGTATATTACAAGCTTTACTGTTCAAAGAGGATAAAAAGTATGACCAGAGAAGAAATAAAAGAGATTTTTGGCGAAGTTCTTTTTAATGTTAGTGTTGAGCTTGGCAGGAAAAAAGTCACTATTGGCGAAATGCTTAGATGGGAAAGTGGCACAATTATCCGCATGAATAAAACATCTGGTGAGCCGGTTGATTTTCTTGTTAATGAAAAACCTCTTGCTTATGGGGAGGTGATGGTACTAGATGAAAAATTTGGTATCCGTATAAGTGAAATATTAACAAAAGAACAGCTTGTTGAAAAATTTAAAGATGGGCTGTATGGCTAAAAAACTTTTATTTATTATACTTTTTACAGTCTTTGCATTTCAAAGCTACTCAGCAGAATTAAAAGCTAATGTAGATGAAAAAAGGGCAGAATATATTTTTACATTTCAAAAAGGATATTCTGCCTTTGAACAGCTTTTAGATGAAACAAGTAATACTCTTATATTCACATTTGATACTTCTGAAAATATTATATTTGAAAGGCAGAATTATTTTGACATGCCAATAAAAAGTGCTTATCTTACTTCAAAAGATAAAAAACGCTTTTTTATAGAATTTAAAAATACACCAATAGAACCTATAGTTAATAAAACTAACAGGCAGATTTCTATTGTATTTCCACTGCCTGAAAAAACGCCTGAAATAAGCAGGGCTGCTGCTGCACCTGTGCCTGCAGCAAACCCTTCTATGCCTACTACATCAAGCTATGTGAAAATGATTTCTGGTCTTGTATTTGTTCTTATATTAATATTTTTATTATTTTTTGTATTAAAAATATTTTTTAAAAAGCAGCTTTTTTCAGATATTCCAGGCAGCGGCAGACTTTTAGGCAAGGTAGATTTAGATTTGAGAAAATCACTTTATTTCTATGAGATAGGTGATATAATATATATCATTGGTATAACTGATAATGGTATGAATGTAATTGATAAAATCAGTGATGAGGCTGAAGCTGCAAAAATTCGTGCAGGCTTTATTAAAAAACATGATTTTAAAGGGTATATGTCATTTTTTAAAAGAAAAGCTCATCTTGATGAAGATTTAACATCAAGCAATGCAATAGTAGAAGAAAAACTTAACTCTATTAGAAACAGGAAAAAGCAGTCCTAGAGGATATTGTGGCAAAATTTATAAAAAAGAAAACAATTAAAAAATCTTTACTATTTGGCTTATTTTTAGGCATAGCTTTTTTAGGCTTTGCAGGAGTAAGCTATGCTCAAAATCAGACAATACCTATACCTACATTCCGCTTTGGAGTAGAGGGGGCAGAAACACCGCAGGATGTGGCTTTTTCTCTGCAGGTAGTATTTATATTTACTATCCTTGCTCTTGCACCATCTATTATTATGGTTATGACAAGCTTTACCCGCATTATTATTGTTTTTTCTTTCCTGCGGACAGCTATGGGAACAGCAACTATGCCGCCAAACCAAATATTAACAGGTATGGCATTACTTCTTACATTTTATATAATGACTCCAGTTTTATCTGAAATAAATAAAAATTCATTTGCACCTTATGTTCAGGAAGAAATAACTTTTAAACAGGCAGTAGAAGAAGCAAGAAAACCAATGAGGCAGTTTCTGCTTTCTAACACAAGGGAAAAAGATTTAATATTATTTATAGACCTTTCCCGCACAGAAAGACCTAAAACTGTAGATGAAATACCAGATTTAGTGCTTGTGGCAGCATTTGTAATGAGTGAAGTGCAGGTTGCTTTCCAGATAGGCTTTTTACTGTTTTTACCATTTTTAATAATAGACTTTGTAATATCCAGTGTGCTTTTGGCAATGGGTATGATGATGCTGCCGCCTGTAATGATTTCTGTGCCGTTTAAAATACTGCTTTTTATATTAGTTGACGGCTGGTCGCTTTTAATTACAGGACTTGTAAAAAGTTATGTAGTATAAGGGAGGTTATTATGAACCCTGATATTGCTGTATCACTTGTTTCAAAAGGTTTAGAGCTTGCATTAATTATATCTGCTCCTACATTAGTTGCAGGGCTTGCAGTTGGTCTTTTAGTAAGTATTTTTCAGGCAGTAACACAAATTCAAGAAATGACTCTCTCTTTTATTCCAAAAATTATAGTAATGGTAGTTTTAATTGGTGTTACTTTTCCTTGGATGCTTTCCACATTAATGGAATATACTGTTGCATTAATTCAAAATATGAATACTTATGTAGGTAAATAATTAATAAACTGTAATTTTTTATATAATTTTTATTGTATAATTATGTAGAATTGTTTTTAATTTCATAATCAAAGGTACTATTTTATTAATATTTTCATTATATATAATCATTAAATTTCAGTATATTTTTTAAAATATTAAAAAATTCATTTATTTGTATGCTTATTTTATAAAATAATGTGGTAAATATTTAACATTATTTTTAAGTTTGTAAAATATTTTGAACTTCTTATTATTTTATAATGTCTTTTATTACAAATAGATTATGATAAATATAATGAACATTGTTATTAAATGTGTCCAAATTGATAATAATTTCTATTGTCCAAATAAGAAAAATATGTTTTAAATATACACTTGTATTTATAAGCATAAAGATTAATTGTATTGGAGAATATTATGCACAAAAACCGTATTGCAAAAGTGATACCATTAGTTATTTTTTCGCTTATTCTTTTTGCAGGATGTAAAAAAGAAGTTCAGCAGGCTCAAAAACAGGAAATTCCTGCTATTGTTGAGTTAATGACTGTTGAACAAAAAGATACACCTTTTGTTGTAGAATATGTAGGTATTACAGAAGGTTCTAAATCTGTTGAAGTGAAAGCTCAGGTTGGTGGTATTTTAAGAGAACGTTTATATCAGGAAGGTCAGTATGTAAATGCAGGCGATGTGCTTTTTACTATTGAACCAGATACTTATGAAGCCGCATTAAAAGCAGCTCAAGGTAATCTTGATATGGCTAAAGCTCAGCTTATTCAAGCAAAACTTGACTATGACAGGTTTTCAAATCTTTATAAAACAAACTCTATTAGTAAAAAAGATTATGATGCAGCAGTTGCTACTTATGAATCAGCCAAAGCTCAGGTGGAAGCTGCTCAAGGTAATTTAAGCGACTCTAAAATCCGCTTAGGTTATACAAATGTTATTGCACCAGTTTCAGGTTATACAAGTAAAGCAAACTTTACTGAAGGCAACCTTATTTCTGCAAGTACAACAACACCTCTTACATATATTAATCAGGTAAACCCAATATATGTAAACTTTTCTATCCCTGCAACAACTATGACTCAGCTTAGAATTTTAGCTAATGAAGGCAAAGTTACTGCAGCAGAAGAATTATCATCTACTGTATATACTGGCGATGATACAAAATATCCAGAAACTGGTAAAGTTATATTTTTTGATAAAGTAATTACTTCTGCTACAGGTGATATTAAAATTAAAGCAGAATTTCCAAATCCATATATGGCACTTTTACCAGGACAGTATGTAAGAGCAACATTAGATGGCTATACTCTTACTAATGCTATAGTTATTCCGCAGAAAGCTATTATGCAGCGTCAAGGCAAACAAGTTGTTTTAGTGGTAGATGAGCAGAATAGAGCTCATTTTACACCTGTAACATTAGGTATGAATATGGGCAACTATTTTATGGTGCTTGATGGTTTAAAAGCAGGCGATAAAATTGTTGTTGAAGGTGCTAATAAAATTATGCGTGATAATGCATTAGTTATGGATGTAAAAGCTATGCAGTCAAAAGCAGGACAGGCTCCACAACAGCAGGCTAAATAATACAGGTATTTAATATGGAAAATAAAGAAATACAACCAGGTTTTTTTATTCAAAGGCCTATTTTTGCAACAGTTATATCTATTATTATAACATTAGTAGGCTTAATTTGTATACAAATACTGCCTATTGAACGTTATCCAAACTTAACACCGCCGCAGGTTTCAGTAAGTGCCAACTATAATGGTGCCGATGCAGAGACTATTGCCCAGAATGTTGCTTCAATATTAGAAAGTGCAATTTTCGGTGTTGATGATATGATATATATGAACTCTGTTTCATCAAGTGCAGGTTATGTAAATGTTACAGTAACTTTTGCTATTGGAACAGACCCAGACTTGGCAACTATTAATGTAAACAACAAAGTGCAGACCGCTCTTGCTCAGCTTCCAACAGAAGTTCAGCAGCTTGGTATTACAGTTACAAAAAGAAACCCATCTATGCTTATGATTGTTGCTTTATCATCACCTGATAACAGTTACAGTAAAGCATATCTTGCAAACTATGCTTCTCTTAATGTTGTAGATGAATTAAAACAGATAGATGGTGTTGGTGAAGTTAGCTTATTTGGTAAAGATTCTTACTCTATCCGTGTATGGCTTGACCCTAATAAATTAGCATATTACGGCTTAATACCAGATGATGTATCTAATGTTATCCGCTCACAGAATGCTCAGTTTGCAGCAGGTTCTTTAGGTGCAGCACCAATGGATGGCAAAGCAGATGTTTACTGGCAGGTGCTCCCTCCACTTAGATACAGCACACCAGAAGAATTTGGTGAAATAATTATTAGAGCAAATTCTGATGGCAGTATGCTTAGATTAAAAGATGTGGCACGCTTAGAGCTTGGTGCAGAAACTTATGGTGTTGAAAGCCGTTATAATGGGGCAATGGCTACAGCAATGGGAATATATCTTTCCCCTGATGCAAATGCTCTTGCAACAGCAAATGCTGTAAAAGCAAAAGTTCAGCAGCTTTCAGAAAACTTTCCTGATGGAATAGAATATCACTTTATTTTTGATAATACAAAATTTATTGTAATCTCTATTGAAGAAGTTGTTAAAACATTAGTAGAAGCATTAATTCTTGTTATTATCATTGTTTATGTATTCCTGCAAAGCTGGAGAGCCACATTGATTCCATCACTTGCAGTGCCTGTATCTATTATTGGTACTTTTGCAGGTATGTATGCATTAGGCTTTTCTATTAACATATTAACAATGTTTGCAATGGTATTAGCTATTGGTATGGTTGTTGATGATGCGATTATTGTTGTAGAAAATGTTGAGCGTCTTATGGCAACAGGCTTAAGTGTTAAAAAGGCAACAGCTCAGGCAATGCATGAAGTTACACGCCCAGTTATTGCAGTTGTGCTTGTTTTATCTGCGGTATTTATTCCTGTAGCATTTATGGGTGGTATGGCAGGTGTAATGTATAAACAGTTTGCCATAACTATTGTTATATCAGTTATTATTTCTGGTATTGTTGCATTAACATTTACACCAGCTCTTTGTATGCTTTTATTAAAACACGGCAAGGAAGAAAAACATCTTCTTCACCGCGGATTTAACAAAGGTTTTGATTTTATGACAAGGGGTTATCTCCACGGCGTAAAATTTATTTTAAGAAATAATATTATTGCTATATTAATATATGGTGCAACTATTGGCGGTATTGCATATCTGTTTACTCATATACCAACAGGGCTTGTTCCTGAAGAAGACCAGGGTGTTGTATTATCTGTTGTTCAGCTTCCAGATGGTACATCAATAGACAGAACTGCTAAATATATGGAAGAATATGCACGAAAATTACAAAATGACCCATCAGTAGAGGGATTTATGAGTTTAGCAGGCTTTGATATGCTGGCAAGTTCTGTCCGTCCGAATATGGGTGCCGCTTTTATTGACCTTAAACATTGGGATAACAGGACTACTGATAATCTTTCATCATTTTCATTAGTTCGTAGAATATATGGTATGGGTGCAGTAACACCAGAAGGTGTCAGTTTTGCATTTAACCCATCTCCAATTCCTGGTATGAGTGCTACTGGCGGTTTTGAAATGTGGATACAAAACAGGGCTGGGGACTCTACAGAAAAACTTTATCAGTACGCTATGCAGATTGTAGCAGCAGCTAACCAAAGACCAGAAATTAGTGGTGCAAGAACAACTATGAGTATTACAGCACCACAGCTTCAGTTAGAAGTAGATAGAGAAAAAGCTCTTGCAATGGGTGTTGCTATTTCAGATATTTTCTCTGTTTTATCATCTACATTTGGTCAGTCTTATGTTAATGACTTTAACTTATTTGGCAGGTCATATAAAGTATATGCTCAGGCAGATGCGGAATATCGTTCTACACCTAGCGATTTAAGTAAATTATATGTTCGCAGCTCAAATGGTGATATGGTACCGATATCTACAATGGTAACATACTCCCAAAAAGGCGGTGCGTATGTTATAGAAAGGTATAATAACTTCCCAGCTACAAAAATATTAGGTAATACTGGAGCTGGATACAGCTCTGGTGAAACTATGGCAGCTATTGAAGAAGTGGCAAAAAGTATTCTTCCGCAGGATTATACTATAGGCTGGTCTGGTCAGTCATATCAAGAAAGAGCATCATCAGGCAGTACTGTTATAGTGTTTGGTCTTGCAATGATTATGGTATTCTTAATATTAGCTGCTCAGTATGAAAGCTGGTCATTACCATTTGCAGTTGTTATATCTATTCCATTTGCTGCTCTTGGTGCAGGGCTTGCTACATACTTAAAAAACTACAGCAACGATATTTACTTCCAAGTTGCTCTTGTAACCCTTGTAGGTCTTGCAGCTAAAAATGCAATCTTAATTGTAGAGTTTGCGGTAGAAAAATACAGGGCAGGTGGCTGCACATTAGAAGAAGCAGCATTTACAGGTGCTCAGCTTAGGTTTAGACCTATTATTATGACATCTCTTGCCTTTATTTTTGGAACAATTCCATTAGCATTAAGTACAGGTGCAGGTGCTGCCAGCCGTAATGTATTAGGATATGCGGTTGTTGGTGGTATGGTGTTTGCAACTATCCTGCTGCCGCTTTTTGTACCATTCTTCTTTAAATGGATTATGTGGATATCTATAAAACTCTTTCCACCCAAAAAAGATGAATTTGAATAAAATATATAATTATCCCCTGCACTGCAGGGGTTTTTGTTTGTATGAAAAATAATTTAAATACTGCTGCCTATTTAATGCTAAGCAAAGCGAAGAATTTATAATGTTTTTTTATTCATTAATATGTTTTTAGTTTTAAATATCCATATTTTCAGTAGATACCCTATGTTATTTTATTATCTTTGCGACTTAATTGTATATGAGCAGTTTTTTCGTAATGATTTGCTTATCAGAAAGTCTTGAGCGAAGCGAGTTGCAGTTGCTGTGAAGAAAAAACAGCGAATGTTTAAGGAATTGGAGCATAAGTAATAAAATAACAAAAGATTACTTACTGAACTTTGCGGCGGTATGACAGTATAAGCAACATTTAAAAAACAGGAATACAAACTATATATTTTAAAATGTAAGGTTAAATAAATATATTAATAAACTTTATCTTTACATCACTTTAAACTATCTTTCCGCCGCACATCACATATACAAAACTTTTCCTTATTTTATTCCTTTGTTCCAATTGCATAACCATTCCTTGTTTTTTATTTCATTGCCACTGCAACTCGCTACCGCTCAGACAATCAGCTGGCAAACCATTCCATAAAAAACAACTCATATCGCAATTAAGTATAAGGGGATGAGATAAAATACAATGAAATAACGAGATAAGTATGTTGCAGATGTATGCAGCTACTGTGCAAATACTTGCACTTGAGTAGAAAGTTAAAACTGTTTTAAGATTTTTGGCAAGATTGAATATTTAAAAATATGAAAAATAAATTGAGGTGGGCTTTCATCAAACCCACCTTTTTTATTCGCTTTCATCTAAATATTCATTTATAGACATTTGGCGAAGATAAGCCATAGAACAGATAACTCTAACTTGATTAGAACTTAAATTATAATCTAAACATAATTGTTGAATAGATGCACCATTTTTATAATCTCTTTTAATAGAATTATCACGAAGCCTTTTTGTAATACTATCTGACTTTGGGGCATAAATAGAATTACCACCAAAGTTTTCACATAACTTATAAGCAGCTTCTACACCGATAACCTCAACTACATCTCTAAATCCTTCAGGGAAGTCTTCAACTGTAAGAAGTGATAAATCATATTTTTTCATATTACTTCCTCCCCATGTAGGTTTAGTTTAATAAGCCTGCCTTTTGAAATATCAAAAAACCATGCCCATCCAAGAGTATTAAACCATTTAGTTTCAGGATTCCACGGGAACGGCAGAGCCTGCAATTCTATAATTTTAGTAGTAATACCAAGCATACCTTTTAAAGCATTAATTACCTTAAAGGCATCATGTTTTGTTATTACTTTATTAATTTTAAGCCTTTTTTGAATATATAGTTCATAACCGTTTTCACATTTCCAAGCAATATTATCTTTAAGGACTTCAATTAATTTATGCTGTGCAGGTGTTGCAAGTTCTATTATATTATCAGCTTTTTTTGCTTTTAAAGATTTAGTTTTCTTTTTAAATTTAAAGCCTTTTTCTGATAAAAAGCCAATAAAGTTACTTGCTTGATTATAAGTTAAATCTTTGGCTGATGTCACATTATATCTATATTCTAGTGTCTCTCTATAAGTTTCATCATCTAAAGCAAGCTGTGTTTTTGCAACATGTATTAATTGAATCTGCTTTTTATCTGCCATTTTTTTCATATTTACACCTGTTAAAAAGTAACGGTTGCAGTTAGTGTGGCAGCTGCAACCCAGTAAATAAAATGCCTGATGTCACCGTGCCACAGGTAAACTGTGGCAGCACATAAATCTAATATCATAAGCAGCAAAGGAAATAGCTTTACTATCATTCTGCTACCTTTGCACTTTCTTTTATCATTGCTTCTATTAATTTTTGCACTTCATCATCAGTTAATTTAATAAAAGCTTCTAATGAGTTACTTGTAATACTGATGCCTAATTTTTGCAAAATATCTGCTGGAAGTTTGTCTATAGCTTTTTTAACTACAGATACTTTGGTGTTAAGATAAGCATCTGCTGCTTCGCCATACATTTCTTTAATTTTTTCAATAGTATATTCTTCTTTAGGTATTTCTATTTTACCTGTTTTTTTGCGATAGCCAAATTTAACCCCTGCAATCGTCATACTTTGTTTATCTTTAAACAGGTCTGATGCATCATTAATAAGAGTTAAAAGCATTTGATAGCTTTCTCCAGCTTCAATAGATGCTGCTTTAATATCTTCTAAATATTTAGATTTAATAGCATCTACTTCGCTGTTTAATTGCTCGTGATAGTTTCTTAATGTTTTGCTTTTTGCTGAAAAATCTCTTGCCGCTTTTTCTATATCTGATAATCTTACATACATAAGACACCTCCTATAAATTTATACTTTCAACTAATTCTTTTGTAATAAGTTCTTCGCCGCTCATAACACATTTATTCATAAGCAGTTTCATAATATTGCCAGTTTCAAGTGGATATGCTACCTGCTGCACTTTATTATTTCTATCTGCAAGTGTGAGTTTTTCACTTAAATAAGCAACTGCATCATCAGTAATAATGCTTGATATATTGCCGCCTGCCTGCTTAATTTTATGTGTTAAATATGCTTTTAACTCATTATTAATAGGTTCTAATCTTGCATGTGTTGTGCGGGCTGTTACTTCTCTAACTTCTGCATTATTTTGACCATAAAGCCTTGTTTCAAGCTCTGGCTGACCTATTAACACTATACCTATTAAAGAAGTAAGCCCATTTCTCATTTCCCATAATCTTTTTAAATATTTTAAAGTAGCAGTATGCAAATCTTGGGCTTCATCTATGATTAACACACATTTTTCACCTGCTGCCTGCCTTTGTTTCAGCAGTTTTTTAACCTGCCTTGATAGTGCTTCCATACTTCTTTTTGGCTTTTCTTCTGATAACTCATAAATAATTGTAGCCATTATTTCTTTTGCAGTTAAAAAACCTGCATCTTTTGTTTCTGGTATTATTGCTATAAAGCGGGAGCCTTGTTTATTTTCTTCTAAAAACTTATCACGGACAGTTGTTTTGCCACTTCCAACTTCACCAGTGATAACTGCAAAAAGCCCTGCTTGAGCAGATGTTTTCATAATTTCATCTGCATAATAATGGCTTTGCAGCATTATAATATCTGATAATTTTGTCAGATATGGTGCAAATGGGTCGCTTTTTAATTTAAAATGCTGCTTTGCATCAAGTGATAAATAAACTGAATTAATCATAGTTCTTCCTCCTGAACTTTTTATTTTTTTTAAAATATCTTCTAATTTTTCATATAAATTATTTATTTTTTTAGGCTCTATGCCTTTATTTAAAAATAAACTCAATGCGGATTTGCTTATATTCTGCCTATATTCCTCACTAAATTTTTTAACAATTTCAGATAATGAAATATTATTTTTTACAATTTCTTCTTTTAAATTAAGCATGTTTTACCTCCACCACAGAATGTTTATTAATAGTATTATAAATATCTGTTGCCGTAAGTTCTGCTGGCACACCATGTGGATATAATGCTTTTAAGTTTTTATTCATAACAGGTGTAATTTTGCCATATTCTGACAACACCAAATCTATTGCCTGATGGAGCGGAATAAGAACTGGCTTTTTTAACTCTTCCTTTTTAGACTCTTCGCTATCGCTATTTAGATTCTTCGCCTGCTGTGCAGGCTCAGAATGACACAGTGTAACAGTAATAGGCTCGCTGCTGTCTTTGACTTCTGCCTGCTTGCCAGCTTTTGGAAGATATGTAATATTATCCTGCTTTATTTCTATTTCAGCTTTTGGGGTATTATCACTAGGCAGTGCGATTTTTTTATCTTTTTTGCCTTTATATTCTATACCCCATTTTGCAGATGCATATTGCTCTAACTCTTCTTTTTTGTGCTGTAATTCTGTTTTTTTCAACGCATTAAAACTTCCAAAGGTCGCCATATTAGGAAGTATTAAGTTATTATATTCATCTACTTCAAGCGGTTCAGATTTATATACATAGCCATTAAAATGAATATCTATTGCTGGATATTCAAGAGCATTAACTTTTATAAGAACAGTTTTGCCATAAGCATTAGTATCTGGGCACTGATACTTTCTGCCTTCAAAATTAATAATACCCTGCACAGTGCATACACGGGTAACTTCTGGTTTATGATATAACTTTTTAAACACTTCATAATCAGGGGATAAAATAAGCTCATCTTCTTTTATTTTCCGCCAGAAATCTATTCGGGAAATAGTGCCCCCTCTAAAAGCTGCCTTTTCATTTCTTTGCAAGCACCAGTTAAGAGCAAAAGCGTTTAAAGCTTCTATTCCTTGAATATTATGAGTTTTTAAATCGCTTTCAAAATCATAACCTATTATCCGCATTAAACCTTCAACTGCACCTTTTGCTCGTGGGTTGCCTGCTTCATGGGTTTGCACTTCTACTCCAAGACAAGCCATCATATTAAGCATTGCTTTATTTTTTAAAATAGAGCCTTTATCTGAATATAAAAGCTTTGGCAAACCTTGAAACTGATATTTACCATTATAATCAGATATACCTAATGTATTTTTTATAAGTTCTTTTTTATCTCCCCAAGCACGGCTAAAAAAATCTAAACCGTCGCTTGCTTTTTCGCCTGATGTATAATAATACCAAAAGAAAAATGCTCCACTTTTATGGTCTATCAAAACAAACCTTAAAAGTTCTTGTTTGATTTTTTTAGCTTCTTTTACCACTTTATTTTGATAAAATATTTTTTCTACATCTCTCTCACTTAAACCGCCTTTATTTTTAAAATGCCACTGCAGGCAGTTTGTAACATCAAAAAGATGCACATGGTTAGGGTGCAGGCTGAAAAGTTTGAGTGCAGGGGTTGGAAGATTAAGGCTTTCTTTATCAAGCCCTCGCTGTCTTAATATTGCACATACCCGCTCATATCCTGCTTCTATTTTGCCATGTTCTTTTTCATAATCTTCATAGGCTTTTTTTACAGAGTTAGTAAACTGCTTATTTCTTCGCCTTGATATTAATACCCTTGAAGCAATATAATTTATTACATCTTCGCTTATTACAGTTTTATTTTTATCTGAACGCTCTTTACGAACACGAAAGCCTGCTTTATTAGCTTTTCGCCAGATAGATGCAACTGATAGATTAAGCTCATGTGATAACTCTTTTACTGTTTCTGTAATAAGCTCATCAGGGGTATTATTTAATTTATCAATAATTAAAGCTGTATCTTTATCCATTTTTATATCCTTTTTAGATTCTTCGCTGTCGCTCAGAATGACAAAGTGGGGAGTGTAGCGAAGAATGACAATGTATAAGTTTATTTTTTGTTCTGCATCGCTAGAAAGTCAGATGGGCTTATCTGCTCGTTTAACTGTTCTTCATCCATTTCTATACCGTGAAAATAAAATTCAGATTTGCCATTTAGCTGCATTCTAAAATCATCAAGCATAAGCATCATTTGAGCTACAATACCACCAAGCATTGACTTATTAAAGCTGGATAATTTATCATCATCTGTGGCATTTTTTAGAGCATTAAATAAGTCTCTCCATTGCTGTTCTAAATTAAGCAGTTTCTGAAAATCTTTAGTATCAACATCTGATACATTTTTAAAGCTGGGTTTATTATTTTTAAGCTTTTCTAACTCTTTTTTATATGCAGCTGCTTCTTCTTCAGCTTTATCCATTCTACGAGCAAAACCATCTTTTGTTTCTCTCACAACTTCAAGCTGCATCTCTTTATCTTTTAAAAGTTTATCCTTTTCTTCCAGCTCTTTATATTTAGATTTTAAAAGGGTATCTAGTGCATCACGAAGTTCGTCTTTATCGTCTAATGGTATTACTTCACCGTCAATAATAACTTCTGCATCTTTAACTTCTAAATTGCCGGCTTTGATTTCTTTTTTTAGTTGTTTTAAATCTCTGTATCCTAGTCCAAACTGGAAACCTGTTTCTAGAAATTCAGAACCTAATAAATTTAAACTTTCTAATTGGTCATCAATATGTCTTCTTGTGTAACCTATTGATTTACAATATTCTTCCCAAGTTTTTATGTTTGGTAATTCTTTATATATGCCGCTGTCTTTAATTTTTTTCAAAGTCATTAAATGGGAAACTGTTGCCACTTTTGACATAAACCCAAATGCTTCCACTCTACCAGTAAGGCGAGAAGCTTCTGCAATAAGTGCTTCTCTATCTTGCTGCTGTTTTGCTTTGATTTCCTGCTGTTCTGCATGGAACTCTGCCATGTTAGCTTCTACCATAGCAGTAGCTGCTTGATGTTCTGCTTCAAGTTTATAAGTATCAATAGATTCTTCGGTCGCAGGCTCCCTCAGAATGACAGGGGTGGCGGTGGTGTCACTCTGAGCCATAGGCGAAGAGTCTTTTTTATTTAACTCTGCATGCAATGTTTTAATATCTGTAAGAAAAATAAGTCTATTTTTATCATTTATATCTTTACCAAAAGGTAGTAAATGCCAAAAATGTGTAATACCCATTTCACAAGTATTATAAAAATCTATTAAATTTTCTATTTTTGCAGACTGCTCAAAAAATTCATTATTTTTTAAATTTTTATAAACAATAGCACCACCTGCATTATTATCTCTATCTTCATAATAGATATGGTAGTTATCTTTTTTTAGTATTTCAAATTTATATTTTTCTTTGTTCATATTATTCTCCAAATACATCATCTGCTGTTTTTAATACATTTTTCACTGTAAAATTAGTGATTTTCTCAATATATTCTTGCTTACTTTGCCCCCTGTTTTTGTAATTTTGGGCAGTAGATTTAAATAACGCCATGATAATTTCAAACTTAAAGTTGCCACTCATATTTGATAAATTTGTAGGGTAGCTCATTAAAAATTTGTTATCATAGATAAATTTTACTTCATTCATAGCTACCCCCAAAGTGTTGCCCAGCAAGCAAATAAAACAAGCACATATAGAGCAACCATGCTAAATATTTCCTTATTGCTCATTGTGCTCCTCCACGCTCTAATACTTCTATTTCATCAGCCACTTTCTCTTTTTTTCTTTTTAAATAGCTCATTCTATTACTCCACATGCTTGCCAGCTTAAAGCTGCCAATGTAGCCTGAGCCTTGCTTTTCTATGAACCCTGCATCTTCAAGGGTTATAATGTTATTCATAGCTGTAGAGTAAGTAACACCTGCCTGCTCAGCTATATCACGAGCCATAATTGGCACAGGGGAAGAGCCTATTATATTTAAGATTGCAAGCCCTTTGCTTAATGCATTAATCTTTGTGTAAGTTGAACTCATAATTACCTCTTGCATTTTTTAAAAATTTTAATACAATTATATCTAGGAAGTTTTAAGATTCTTCGCTGTTTAGATTCTTCGCCTGCTCTGCAGGCTCAGAATGACAATGGGGGAAAGATTATTGTCATTTTAAACGGCATAAAGAGTCTAAACCCCTTGCAGATTAATTGTATTTGGCGGCAAGTCCATTTTGGATTTGTCGCTTTTTTGCTCTATAAGCTCTTACTATCTTATTTGTGAGCTCTACTGGCAGTTTGTTTATATAAGTAACTCTATCAAACCATTTACGAGCATTATCAAGCTGTGTTTCATCTTTACAGCTTTTGATGACTTCTATGATTTTGTTAAAATAAATGTGTTGAAATTTATTTGGCATAACACTTCCTTATAGTATTTATTAATATTGTTAAATCTTTAAAAGAGCTTGCAAGAGTGTAGTCACAGTTCGCACATTCAATATCTATTATTGCGTCATCATCTGTATCAAACACATTTGTTTCGGGATAAATTATATTGTTATCAATATAAAATTTAACGGATACTGAACATTCCGTTTTCGCTGTAAATTGTGTATGACCACATTGCGGGCATATAATAATATTTCTAACCTCCAGACTACCCATTACTCTTCCTCCATTTGCTCAAAATCATCTAAAAAGTTGCAATTTAAAGACACCTGCCAAAGCTCTCCAAGGTCTACCTGCTTCCAAATAAATGCAGGCTCTCTGTAATCTTCATCCTCTGCTTTAATATCTAAAACAGTGATAACTAAATCTTTATCCTGTTTATGCCTGTATTTTGTTGTTTCAAATATTAATGCCATGTTATGCTCCCAATTCTGCTAAAATATCGTCATTGAAAAAGTCTGCTTTCTTTTGCAGCACTCGCACATTTATATCACCATATGAGATAAAACCTATCACTTCCATTTGTGGTTTAGATTCTTCGCTTGAAGGCTCAGAATGATATACTGTCTCTACTATGTCATTCCGAGGGAGTGCTTGCACGACCGAAGAATCTTTAACTGTTCCAGCTTCACTTTCTTCTAAAAATTCCCTTAATTCATCTTCCCAGTGATATAAAAAACCTTCATTAAAAACTATACCAGCGTAAAGTCTGCTTAAAGTCTCATAAGCTATTTTTGCTTTTTCAAGCGGGTTAAATGATTTATATGCTTTTACTTTGTAATATAAATCATAATCAATTACATAATCTTCCGCTTTTAGAAAAAATGCTTTATACTGAGTGCGGATAGCTCTTTCCATTTTTGGTGTTATTGTTGTTTTTGTTACTATTTTTAAAATCTCTACACTTGTTATCATTATATTACCCCTTAATTATTCACAGCTAAACTTCTAGGCACTCTTTGTGGTGTTGGAAACTGATACCCTGTTACTTCTGTAATAGCTTTTTCTACTCTGTGGCTTCTGCTTTTGCCAGAGATGACTTCCCCTAAAAACTGGGTAGAAACACCAATATCACTAGCAAGTGCTTTTTGAGTAATGCCTTTTTGAATAAGAGCAGATACTATTTTTGCCTTTTGATTTTCTTTTGTTAGTTGTTTTAATTTTTTAGATTTTTTAAATATACTTTTTTGTGGGTTATAATAATCTCCCATAAATCTTTGTTCAAAAAATGAATACATTATATCACCCCCTGTAACATATTTTTTACTTCTTCATCTGATTTAAAAGTTTGTGGGAACTGATAGCCTGTAAGCTGGGTGATAGCTTTTTCCACCTTTGCACTTCTATCTCTGCCAGCTATTACATTATTGACTATTGTGCAGCTTACATTTAAAGCTTTTGCAATAGACTTTTGAGAGATTGCTTTTTCTTTTAAAAGCTTTTGAATGGTTTCTTTTTGTGTCATATTTTCCTCCAATTATTTTACTGGAAGGGGGAAATTCCGATTTTCCCCCTTTCCACCTTCCCCCATCGGCAAGGTATCGCTACGAACTTGTGCGAAAGTTCTTCGCTCCATTTTATTTTATTAAACAGGCAAAAAGCCTTGTTTTTTCTTGCTATTTAGTAAAAAGTTTAGTATAATATTATGTTAATAAATATTTAATAAAATGCTTATAAATAGCTTTTTATTAAACTTGATAATATAAATATACTCAATATTGAGTATAAGTCAAGAAAAAATATTCAATATTGAGTGTTATTTTATGGATAATAAAATTTTTATTAAAAATATCAAATATTTAAGAGAATATTTAAATTTAACACAGACAGAATTTGGTGAGAAATTAGGTAAAAGATATAATACTATACAAAATTGGGAGCGTGGCAGGTCTGTTCCTGATAACACAACAAAAGAGCATATAAAAAATACATTAAATGTAAATTTAGATTGGCTGTTTTATGATAATGGTGAAATGTTTTTAAAATCATCTAGTAGATATGACTTTTTATTAAAAATGCTTGATGATTTTTCTGATGAAGAATTAGCTGAAATCATTAAAACAACACAAGCAATGGTTGATAAAAAAAATAATAAAATAGAAAATGTAGGGTAAAGGGGGTTCGTTATGGATGAACTTGAATATTTTAGTAAAGAAGATAAAATTGAATATGGCATATTAGTATTTACTATTCATAATATTACACAAGATGCCTTATTGTGGAATGAATTGCATAACAATATGATATGTGAGTTTGATGGAATTAAATTTACAAAAGAACCACCAAAAGAGCTTGGCGAATTATATCTTACACAGGATAATATGATATATATTGAATATAATGCTAAATATACAAGTAAAAGTTTATTTGGATTTTATATAGAGAGTGTTATTAATGATACTTTTCATAATTGTTCGCTTGATATTGTAAAATATGATTCAAAAACTAAAATAGATATAACTATATGTGTGCATGGAGAAATACTTAATTTTACTATTAATTTTAAAAGAGGGGATATTCCTTGGAAATTACCTGTAGATAATCCCGAATATTTAAAATTTTAACTAACTTATACAGGGCTTTCGCCCTGTATGTTTAAGAGAAATTTAAAATGATGAATAAAAATTTATCATTTTAAAAGTTATATAATAAAGAAATATGAATAGCAAGGAATAAATAATCATAAGCAGCACGTGCTTATAAAACTATAAAAAGAAAAAGGAGCGAGAAAAAGATGAGCAAAATAAAAAATGTATACTTTGCACATATTACTAATGAAACAGGTGACGAAACAGGTAATATAATAATAGACACAATTAATACAGGGAATATACAAGATAATTTTTTAGAAATTCAAGGTTCTAGATATTTCTCAAGAATTTATGTTAGAAATAATACTAATTTTATTAAATTTTATAAGTTACGAGATGATGCACCTATGATTTTATATAACGATGGTGCGGATCATGAGTTAGAAATAAATTCAGGGGATATTGCTGAAATCACTTATTTTTTAATATTTGGTCAATATATAGCTATATTACGAACAGGATATAGTCCAAATATTTCTAATTTTTTACCATATATAAGACAGTTATATGTAAATAAATATCATACAACTACTTTAGATGAACATTTAAATAATAGTATAGTAGAATTATATGATAATGAAGTAATTAACGCCTTACACTCTTTATCTTTAAAAAAATTTAATATTCAGATAGGATTAATACAAGATGTAGTTATTGATGATGAAATTGATGCATATTTCAGAGATGATATACGGAGGGCTGTAAATGATGAGATGTTCTCTATAAGTTTTGGTATGGAGGCTTCGAGTAATCTTTCTAACAGCATAAAAAATTCTATTATTAGATTAATACCTTTTTTGAGAAAAGGAGAGGTAATTATGCTTGATAATAATGAAAAAATAAAGTATAATCTTATAAATCATAAAATCAAATATGAACATAGATTATTAAATAATGAAACTGTTAATCTAAACTATGATGATATACTATTTGCTGCTAAAGAATGGTTCATTGATAACATGGTGTAAGGATATGGCAACTGATAATATAAAAACTAATAAAGAAAAAAATAAAACTCATACAATGGTAGTTATGAGATTTGCTGGATATATTTTATCTTCATTGATAATAACTGGCTCATTTGTTTATTTGTTTATATTGTTAGAAAGCAATACTAATATCTCGCCTGATTTTGAAGAAATGCGAAAAAATCTTTTTAGTATAGCTGTTACTTTTTCTGTTGGTATACTAGGTTTTTTAATTACTGCATTAGCAATAATAGTATCATTTTTTGATAATCAAATAATGCAAAAGTTTAATCAAACAGAAGGACTTGATAATTTAATAACTACTTTTAAGTATGCTTTTGCAAGTCTTTTTTTTACAATTATTATGTTAATTGTATCTACAATTACAGAGAAATATACTTATATGTTTGTATCAATAATTTTATTTTGTTTGCTTTTTAACATACAATCTGTTTATAGATGTATAAATGTTATATTTATCATTATTAAAAATACTGCTAAAATAGCTAAATAGTTTTCTTATTAATTTCTTCAAATAGTTTTGACATTTTTTATTCTATACCCTTTTCTATAATAAATATTAATAATACCCTTTATCTGTAATTACCAAATCTTAACATATATAATCAACTTATGAATATAAGGAGATATATGTATGCCATTATCAAAAACAAGCAGACAGAAATTAAATACATGCCATAGCGATTTAATAAGGTTAATAGAAGCTGTAGCGGAGACTGAGAAATGTGCAGTTATATGCGGCTTCCGTGGCAGGTATGAACAGGAAAAAGCATATTATACTGGCAAAAGTAAAGCCAAATGGGGACAATCAAAACATAACTTAAAGCCCAGCCATGCAGTAGATGTTGTTCCAGTACCTTTAAATTGGGAAGATATTCCAGCTTTTGAAAAACTGGGTGAAAAAATTATGGCAAAAGCAAAAGAGCTGGGAATAAACATACGCTGGGGAAGAGATTTTACAAATTTAAAAGATTATCCACATTTCGAACTTATGGAGAAAGAAAAAAATGTATAGAAATTATCAAAGAAAATCGGATGGCAGTTTTGTTGTAGAAAAAAATGGACAACCATATCATATACCAAATAACAAGGAATTTGAAGAGGAATATGTGCTTATGGAATCGTTGTATAAAGTTCATCCTGAAAAAGTAGCAGAATATAAAGAACCAGTTATTGAACAATCAGTTATTGATGAACGGTTAGTGCGTCTTAATAATCTTGAAAAAGAAAGTAATGAACTTTCTCTAGATATCCTAGCAGGGATTGCTAGTGATGAAGATAAAGCATACTTCAAGCAGCTACGAGAAGAAATTAAGGTATTAAAAGCAGAAATTGCTGAAGGTTAGTAATTATGAATATTACACAATTAAGTAAATATATAATTATTTTTCTTTTTACAGTTTTAGTTGTGCTTTCTGTGCTGCTTAGCATTTATGCAGCACAAAACAAGCAGCTTATGCAAGAAAATACAAGACTTACTGAAATGGTAGAGTTAAGAGATGCTGCTATTACTGAAATAGATAAAAATATTGCAGCATTGCAGCAGCAGGTATTGGAAGCTGAAAGTATATGTAATGAAAGATTAAAAGCAAGAGAGAATTTACTAACATTTTTAAGTATTGAGCCTGCTTATGATGTTGGTAAAAATGGGACATTTTTCCCACAAACTCCCTCCGAAATAAATTTGCACAATGGCTCAAAAGCTGGGGCGGAAAACCGCACCGCCCCAGTACAGCCAAGGGTGATAAGTTATGAAAAAAGTAATATTGCTATTAATTATATTAATGATTACTGGAGCATGTTCACAGCACAGTCAAGTGATAGTAAAAAATAAACAGTGTGCTGTGCCTGCACGGGTGGAGTTAAAACAACTTGATAATAAAAGCCATATTGGCAGTGAAAAAAATACAGCAATATTGATGCTGAATATTGCTGACTTAGTGGGGTATGTGAAGAGTTTAGAAGTAGCTATTAAATGTTATACAGATTCTTCGCCTGATAAATCAGGCTCAGAATGACAAAGCCACAGGAAGTGGCTCTTTAGTAAGGGCTTAAATGGATTTATTCCATAAGCCCGCCTAAATAAAAAGTCTAGGACGGACTTTTTATTATTGATAATAAGATTCTTCGCCTGATAAATCAGACTCAGAATGACAAGGATTTTTAATTATAAATATATAAAATTACAATAAAGATAGGTTATAAGATTTTTTGGTTAGACAAGACAGAGGTCAATTTTTATGAAGGAGTTTATAAAATAATAAATGACTGAATAAAAATTTGCGGATAACGAAGTATAAGCAAAAAAGATATAACCGACTGAACTCGCAGGAGGAATATATTATGGCAACTTGGGGTTGGATGACTTGTTCATTACTTTTTGGCTTAATGGTTGGCTGGTTTGGTTGCAAAACAGTAGAATATTTTAAGAACAAAAAATAAAAAATACGTCCTTGTATTTTTTATTTGACGTTTGGTCGCAGTGAATGCTCCCGCACTTACTAAAGGCGGAGCATCCTGCACCTTCCAAAAAATAAGAACAAGTAAGAAATGGGGGTAATGCCCCATTTTTTAAAATAGTTTTAAGTTAAGGAGAAAAAGATGGAAACAGAAATTGTGAATGCTGTAGTTAATTCACCAAACACAATAGAAATATTATTAAGAGCATCAGGACCACTGTTTGGGCTTTTGGTGCTTATAGGTGTATTTTTGATAGCACATAAATATATACCACAGCTGATAAGCTCATTTAATGGCTTAACAAGTGAAGTGAAATTAATGCGTGAAACGCTAAGTAATATGAGCCAGCGAGTAGATGAAAGTGAAGAAAATGCGGTAACAATAACAAAAAGATTAGATGCTATTGAAATGACATTAAAAAAAATAAATGAAGATATAACAGAAATCAGAATAGAAAATAAAATAAAAGGAAATAAAAATGCTGAATAAAGATGTAATAGAAAATATTGAAAATAACCGCAGGCGTGGGCTTATATTAGAAAATTTAAAACAAAAATACCCTGATGGAGTTGACTTTGTAGTGCTGCAAAAAGCATTAGAGATACAAGGGCATAGTTTATCAAAAAGAGAGCTTGCAAGTTTAATTGAGTATTTAAAAGACGGCGAGTATGTGAAAGTTACATACTTTAAAAATTATATACTTGTGATAACTCTTTCTAAAAAAGGTATAGATTTACTGGAAGGCTCTATCAGAGACATTGGAGTAATAATATAAAATGTCAAAAACAGTATATTCTAACGAGATACGGGAACAGGCATTTTTGTTTTGGTATGATACAAGGAATGACAGTGAAGTTGTGCGTCTTTTGAAAAATCGTGGCTATAATATCACACGCACGACTATAGCAACATGGCGAGTTAAGCTTGATTGGAATACCAGGGCATCTAACATTGATGCAAAAAAGCAAGCTGCACAAGATACAACAATATCTTTTGAAGAAACATTATTGCAGGATTTGCAGAAACAAAAAGAAAGATATGATGTATATTTTGATAACCTGCCAGCAGGCAAAGTGGATAACCAGGCAATGTATGTATATAACCAGTTGTGCGAAAAATTAATAAACCTAAGAAATAAAATAAATCCAAAAGATAAAAAGAAAAATACAGGGTTAAAACATGAAAATATTGATGAAATTAGAAAAGAAATATTAGGGCTAGATTAATGAAAATAGATAGTGTTCTTTTGCCATATCAGAAAAAATGGGTATCAGATACAGCTTCTGTAAAGTTTTATGAAAAAAGCCGGCGTATTGGTGTTACCTGGGCAGAGGCACTTGATAATGTGCTTACTGCTTGCAGTAACAAGGGAATGGATGTTTGGTACATCGGTTATAATAAAGATATGGCAAAAGAATATATTGATACTTGTGCAGACTGGGCAAAAAAGCTAAATCAAGCTGTATCAAAAATATATGATAATGAAATAATAGATGAAGACAAAAAGATATTATCATATTCAATTACATTTCATTCAGGTTATAAAATAACTGCCCTTTCAGGACGCCCTTCAAACCTTCGTGGTAAGCAAGGGAAAGCAGTAATAGATGAAGCAGCGTTCCATGACGATTTAAAAGAAACTATGAAAGCTGCTCTTGCCTTTTTAATCTGGGGCGGCAAAGTAGCAGTTATAAGCACCCATTTTGGTGAAGATAATATTTTTAATGAATATATAGAAGATATTAGAAAAGGCAGACTTAACTACTCATTACATAGAACTACTTTTGATGATGCTATTAATGATGGTCTTTATGAAAGAGTCAGAGAAATAACAAAAATGAAGACTGCAAAAGATGAATGGATAGCCTCAATATATGCAGACTATGGCGAAAGCTCTGATGAAGAGTTACGCTGCATACCATCAAAAAGTGGTGGTGCTTATTTTACATCATTCTTAGTTGAAAGCTGCATGGAGGCAGATATACCAATAGTGAGATTAAACTTACCTGATGAGTTTATGCAGAAATCAGAATACACAAAAGCATCTTATATTGATGACTTTCTGCATGATGAAATAGAGCCGTTAATGCATAAGTTAAATAAAAACAACAGGCATTTCATTGGTGAAGACTTTGCAAGAAGTGCTGACCTTTCTGTGTTTTGGATACTATCTGAAAATAAGGATTTAACATTATCTACACCTTTTATTGTAGAACTTAGAAATGCACCACACAAGGTGCAGGAGCAGATAGCCCATTATATAATAGACCGCCTGCCCCGCTTTAATGGAGGCGGATTTGATGCCCGTGGCAATGGTGAGTATTTAGCTGAAAGCTGCACAGAAAGGTATGGCGAAGATTTGATAATATCAGTTAAAGCAAGTGAAAGTTTTTATTTAAATGCTTTTCCAAAATTAAAAGCAGCATTAGAAGATAAAACTATAACTCTTCCAAAATCAGCAGATATTTTGGCAGATTTTAGAAGTGTAAAGGTCGTGAAAGGTGTGCCAAAAATAGTTGAGAGAGTAAACGAAAAAGACAGCCATTTAAAAAGACATGGGGACAGTGTGATTGCATGTTTGCTGGGAGTATATGCGAGAGCAGAGCTAGGTAACTACGAGCAGGTAGATTATGAGAAAGTAGTTGATGCTTGGAAGTTGTAGATATGTAAAAGGACTTTGTCCTTTAATTGATTATCTATTCCCGCCCAGCCACCCCTTAATGTCAAAGGGGAGTTCCCCTTTGGCTAAAACCCCCTAATAAGCAGATAAAGGGATTATTAATATATGAAAGGAGTATAAAGTTGAGCATATTAGACATATTTAAATCAAAAAAAGTTTTAGATTCTTCGGCTTCGCCTCAGAATGACACGGGTGTGGGTGGTGTTAATTATGTTGATAGTTCTGCTTATGAAAGCAGGAATATTAATTTATCAGAAATAGCACCGATTAGGACTTTTGATAATATGCCTGCTGAATTATCTAATATTGCTTATAGAAATTTTTCAAGCTGGCAGAATTATGCTGCATCCGTTGGTATGAATAATTCACTGCAGCAATACTCACATCATATATTAAATAGATTAAGCTATCAGGAATGTGCAAACCTTGCAACAGATAGTATGATTAGTAAAGCAATAGATGTTATTGTAAGAGAAATATTTAAAAGTGGTGGCAAATGGGAAGCTGCTCATCTTGATATAGATAATTTTGAAATGGTTTTAAATTCTCTTCACTTTTATGAAAAAATAGCTTTAGCAGTGCAAAGAGCTTTAGAATACGGCGGAGCATTTATTTATATCAATACTGATGATACTAATTTAAGCCTGCCCCTGTATTTAAATGAAAAAACAGCAAGCACAAATAAAATAACAGGCTTAACAGTTATAGAGCCATGGCAGGCAGCTCCAGTGCAGGTAAACAGCTTTAACCCTTTAAAAGAAAATTATATGGAGCCAGATTTGTGGTGGGTGTTAGGTGCTTCAAGCACAGTGCACAAAACAAGGCTTATACCAATAGTATTTTATTCGGTGCCTGATTTAATAAAGCCACTTTACAATTATTTAGGCTTGCCCCTTTCATTTTATATGAAGAACTATGTATCTAATGCTGATACTGTAAGGCAGAGTATAAGTGATTTAGTATTAAGATTTAGAACAAAAATAATAAAAACCACTGCCCAAAAAATAGCGGACCCACAGACACAGGCAAGAGTTAAATATATGAATGCAACAAGTAATAACCTTGCTACTCTGCTTTTGGCTAAAGATGAAGAATGGATTGAAACAGTAACAAGCCTTTCTGGCATGGATAACCTGCTGTCACAAATGTATGAACTTATGACAGCATCTACTCGTGGCATACCTGTTACAAAGTTATTAGGGCTTTCTCCACGTGGTTTTAACGCTACTGGTGAATATGATGAAAATAATTTTTATGATGTTATAGATGGGTATGCAAGCAGCGTAGTAATACCAGCGATGGAGAAAGTAGCAGAATATATATTATGCTTTAAAGCAGGCGTATTAGATGAACCAAAATATATATTTAATCCTAGAAAACAAATAAAACAAAAAGAGCAGGCAGAGATAAACAACTTAAAAGCTGATTATATTTCAAAACTTATCATGAGTGGTGTGATTACAGGTAAAGATGCAATAAGAGCTATTAGTGAAGATAATTTTAAATTTGATTGGATAGATTTAGAAGATTACAACTCACCAGAAAATCCAGAGATTGAAAAAGAAATATTAAATCAGTGGATGGACTCTCTGGAAAGGGGAGAATCCCGTTTCTCCCCTTTCCACCTTTCCCCTGACGGAGCAGACAGCACTACACCCGCACATGTCGGTTTTCGTGCTGAACAGGATAACCAAAAATATATAGAAGATGATGATATAGATGTTTATATTGAAGGTGCAGAATGGCGGACATTGAAAAATGGTAAAAGGGTTTTAATAGATATGGAAACTGGGGAGTTATTGCTAGGTGGTGGAGATATAGAAAAGGAACAAAGAATAAGACCTGAAGAATGGGGAACAGCATATACAGAATATTCTGGCAAAGGGCAGAAAGCAGTAAATTTTTTACTTGATAAAAAAGAAGGTTATGTGCCTGATGTGATAACTGTTGCAGGTTATGGTGTAGATATACCTTATGGGACAATTAAAACAAATACAAGTAAAGGTTATGGGTTAGCACATATTATAGAACGGCGAAACCAAGATGGATTTGACGGTAATGAATTTGTAAAGAATGAGTTGATACCATTGCTAAAAAATGGAGCAAGTTATATGAATATGCCAAAAAATAAAAATGAGAAATTGCCTAAAAAGTTATTTGTAGAAACAAATGATAAGAAAGGTTTGGTTTCATTAGACTGGCAAGGGGAAAAACAATGCTGGCTTGTAAGTGGATATTATAAAACAGACAAAAAGAAAAGATAAGGCTTTAATCGTAGTCTTGCACGGATTAAAATTAATTGTGTAACGGCATCTCCTTACACAACCTTATCTTGATATGGTTAATATACTAACTAATTAAAAAATAATCAAGCAAAAAGAAAGACGGGATAAAAGTTTAAGAGAAAATAGTTAGGGTGGGAGGACAGCCAGTCCATAACTTGTATGGGAATCCCTCCATCGCAGTGCTCATTTTTTAAAATAAGCAAGCGGCAGGCGAGGCTGATTTTCTGCAGTTCACCCTAACTTATACAGTTAATATACTTATTTACTAAAAAATAATCAAGTAAAATAATAAGAGAAGTATTTTAAATTAAAAATGCTTCTCTCATAAATTTAATAATATCCCAAAATCACTGTTTATAAACGTTCATTTTTAATTGTTTGGGGCTGTTATATACAATTTATCAGATTAGATATAAAAAGCCCCTTACAAGCCAAAATTTAGAAAAAATAAAAAATCATAAAAATATATCAATAACTCTATAATAAAAATTAATAATATACCTTATCTGTATATACCTGCCTTAATTATCTATAATCATCTTATGAAACTGGAAGAATTACGAGACAAGCTCAACAAAAAGCATGTGAAAGTTAGAGTGCCAAAAATATATGGTGAAAGCTATGCAGTGCAGTATGCACGACTGCTTAAAAATTTCACAGATAATATTGTGGAAAATTTTAGCTCTCTTGTGATGGCAATATATGAACTAACTGAAGAAAATGTAAAAAAAGCTGTTTTAGATTCTTCGGCTCGCTCTGCTCACACTCAGAATGACAAATCTGTCGTGATGGATGAAACAGGTGATTTTGATTTTTGGGACGAGTTTTTCAAAGAGCATGAGCAGGATATAACTAACATAGAAAGAGAGCTTTATGGCAGAAAGAAAAGAAAAAGCCCAGATGAAAGCAAAAGAGCTTGGAAAGAGTTACTGGGAATAATGATATCAGAGATTGCAGCAAAATATCCTAAAAAGAAAAAAGAGATAATTGATTATACAAGCAGCCTTTCTTCCCTTTTTGATTATTATACTGGCAGGGCTGAGCTTTTAGCTCGTGACTGGACTGATAAAGAACTTAATAATTTATATAGATATGTTTATGGCAGTTATAAAAAAGAGTTCCCTAACCTTTCTATCTCTGGCGAGTATTATGAAAAAATAATGCAAGCAGTAGTAAGTGAAAATTTAGCACTTATAAAAAGCATACCCCAGGAAGTATTAAAAGATATGCAGGTGGCGTTATCGCAAGGCATTATCTCTGGTAATCAAAAAGAATTAATAAAAAGTTTAAAAAGAATAAAAGGTGTTAATAAAGATAGAGCTGTATTTATTGCTCGTGACCAGGTGCACAAAGCAGCTGAAAGTTTTAAACAAGTTCAAAATGTAGCACTGGGTATTGAATACTATGAGTGGTTGACTGCTGATGATGAAAGAGTTTCGGATGGCATTGGCGGACATAAACAAAATAATCATAGGATTTTTAAATATGGCAGCAATGAAGCAATCATTAGCCATAGTGCAAAGCGTGGCTTCTATTATGGCAAACCAGGAGACAGACCGAACTGCCGCTGTATTGCTGTGGGAGTGATTTTAGATACAGATGAAAAAATAGTAAAAAGTCCTGATGGGTATGGGTATAAAATTATTAAGAAAGGGGAGCGAAGCGACGCAAGCATTTCCCGACGAATAGGCAGGAAATAGAAATGCGTAGCTGGAGATATACCCAGCCAGATTTTCTATTTCTTCCTTAATCAGTCAGGAAAATCTGTCCTCGCAAAAAAACGCTCGCCCCCTAATGCTGATATGTATGCACTCACCGTGCAAACATATCATAAGGAATAAAAATACCGATACACGCTCGTTATTTTTATAATAAGTATTGATGAAGGTAATATATGAAAAGAATAATATTGGATAGCAAAAGCAATCGTTATTTTGACGAGAACGGATATTTAGTAATTAAAGACAATAAAATAGCAAAGGCTGGAGTGTTTGATTATCTGGGCAGAGAAATATCTGACAGTCTGCCAGAAACTGAAGTATATAAAGTATATAGACCATGGGAAGAGTTAGAAAAATCTGCAAAAGACTTTGAAGGTATGCCTGTTAAGTTTGGTCATGAGTGGGTGCAGCCTGAAAAAAGGGATATAAAAATAGGTGCAGTTTCTGGGGAAGTTAAATTAGAAGAGCCTTATTTGGTCGCTGACATAAAAATATATGATAAAGGTGCAATAGAAGAAATAACTAATAAGGGGATAGTAGATTTGTCCCCAGGATATAAAGCTTATTATAAAAAAGAAGCTGGTGAATATAATGGCGAAAAGTATGAGTTTAAACAGGAAGATATTAAATATAACCACCTAGCAGTTGTTGAAAATGGCAGAAGTGGAAAAGAAGTAAAAATTAATGATGAAAACCCAATCTTAAAAGGAGAAATAAACATGAAAAAAGGATTTATGCGAAACGGTTTGAATGCATTATCACATGTAAAAAAAGTATATGATGAATGTATCACAAACAAAACAGATGATGTTGATAAGCGTGAGCTTATCAGAGATATTGTGGCGATTGCTGTAAAGCCTGATACCGATTTTGAAGGTGGTGAAGAAGAAAAATTTAAAACAATTTTAAAAAAGGCAGAAGAGTTAGGTTACAACCCATCAGAAACATCAAAAACAGATGATGAAGATGTGCCAGAAGAAAAAACGGTAGACAGCGATGTGGCTGCAATGAAGGAAGCATTTAACAGTTTTGCTTCGCTTTTTAATAATTTTTTAAGTGAAGAAGAAACGGAGCCTGCTCATACAGAAGACAATGATGATGTGGAAGAAGAGAAAAAACAGGTAGGCGATGCTCGCCCTTCTATTTCTAAAAAAACAATGGATGAAAAGATTAATGAGGCTATCCTTTCTGAAAGAAAACGCACGCAGGATGCAATAGCAGCATATCAAGAAGTAGAGAAATGGACTGGCTCATTTAATATGGCAGGAATGAGCGAAAGTGAAATCTATCAGTATGCTTATGAAGTGCTGACTGGGGAAAAAGTAAAAACAGCAGACGCAAAACCAAGTTTTAAAGCGTATATGAAAGCCAGGGTGCAGGATAGCAGTATTAATATAAATTATTCAAATACTGCTGATGAATTTTTTACTCATATAAAATAAATAGGAGTGAAAGAAAAAGACAGGATGTCTTTTCGCTTGCGAGAGAAAGCAGACGATTTATTCGGGGCTTTCGTGGTTTCAAAAAATCAAGGACGATTTTTTGAATAAAAATAAACGGAATGAAAAACTGGATTTATTCCAGTTTTAAATGGAGTGAATGATGAAAAATTTTCAAAAAGAGATAAGAGATTATTTAGGAGCAGCAGTGCCGGGAACACTGGTGGAAGCTGCTGAAAGTTATAAACTTTTAGAACATTTCGTAACAGAAGATGATACCTGCACAGTTGGCGGATTTGTAAAAAAAGGCTCTGTAGATGGTAAAGTAACAGGTGCTGCAGGTGATGGTGCTGTTTTAGGCATCATAATCAAAGACAGCTACTTCACAGGGCAGGATTTGGGTATGAGTATCCCTGCAGGGCAAACTGTAACTGTATGCGTGTTCGGTGTGGTAGCAGTTGAAAATACATACTCTGCTAGTGCAACTGTAAATAATAAAGTATTTATAAAAAGTGCTGACGGCACACTGGCATTTAGTGACAGCGATGTGGTAGATGCTAAAAGCACTGGCTGGGCAGTTAAACAAGGTGCAAAAAGTGGCGGAATCGCTTTTATAGTAAGGTAGGTAGAATATATGAACAATTTAAAAGACAAAATGAAAACAATGGATGGCAAAAAAGCCATAATGGATGAATTAAACAGAAAAGGTATATTTAACACTGCCAAAGTGCAGGTAATGGATGGCGGTCCTGCTGGCATTACACCATCAAATGTATATATGCCTGCTGGTATTCTTACAAAAATCTCTGCAGATTTAGTTAGGATTATTACAAGAAAAAGAACAGCAGATGAAATTATAGGTAATCGTAAAAAACTAGGTATGTGGGAGCAGAATGATATATTAACACGCAACCTTGAACAGCTTGGTGAAACAAAACCATATACTGATAAAGATAATGCCCCTGCGGTGTCATTAAACCCACAGTTTATATATGCTGGACATTATAGATTTTCAGTAAAAGCTCAACCTGGCGATTTAGAATCAGCTCAAATGGCACTTGCTAATATTTCAAATGAAGCAGAAATGTATGCAGCAGCCCTTGAAACTCTTGCTATTGAGTTTAATAACACTGCTTTTTTTGGCACAACAAAGCAAAGTGGAGCATACCCTGTTTATGGATTTTTAAATAATCCATCACTGGATGCTTATAAAACAGCGAGCTCAACTATTGCTAATACTACATTTGATACATTTTTTAAAGATGTTAGAGATTTAATACAAGATATTATAACAAAAGCTCGTGGCTGGGCATCAAGTGACAGTAATATCACGATAGGTATTGCTAATGCAAGAGCTATGAACTTTTCTGTTGTAAACCAGTATGGGCAGACAGTAGAAGAAGTATTAAAGAAAACATTTCATAACTTGAAAATAGTAAACTCTCCAGAGCTTGATGGAGCATATAACGGTAATGATGTGATGGTATGCCGCATAGAAAATACAGAAGCTGCAAATGTAGCAGAAACTGCTGTGCTTGGTTTCTCTGAAATTGCACTTGCAAGCCCTGTTGTAAGGTATGAGACTTACTCATCGCAGAAATTTTCAAGCGGAAGTTTTGGTTGTATTGTGTATAAGCCTTACATGATAGCTCGCTCATACTTTACAGCTTAATCTTTTGCTCTATATCTGCGTTGTTTAAAATTTGGCTAGGTCATTTACTTAATTTATGTAAACTCCCTTCGCCAAATTTTAAGCCGCCTTGATATAAACCAAAATTTTTAAACCTTATCAATAAAGCATGTTCAATACAAATAAAGGATAGGAATAACATGAAAATAATAATATTACATAACGACAGCTGTTCTTTTAGATTAAAAAATGGAAAAGAAATTATATTGAAAGGACATCATGAAATAAATGAATTAAGTAATGCAGATTTTAATGCTTTACTTGTAGAATACCCACATTTAAAAACATGGGAAGAAAAAGGGTTTATTACTTTTAATGACAAAAAGCAGGATAATTTAAAAGCAGATAATGCAATGAATGATGAAAAGAAAGAAACAGAAAGAAATGAAAAAGCAGTAGAGCAGGCAGTAGAAACTGTAAAAAAGGCAACAGATAAAAAATGACAGATAAATACTGGGGTGGCGAGCGTTTTTTTTGCGAGGACTGCCAAATTCCCGAGCTATTGCTGAGGAATCAGAATTTGCACAGGCTGGGAAGCCGTTCCCCTGTTCCAGCCAGATTTTCTGATTCTTCCTTATTCAGTCAGGAAAACCTGTCCTCCTTACAGTCGCCAACTCCCCCTTTGCTGTAAGGAGCAAAATTCCCGCACTTGTCGGATAATTTTGCAATAAGATTATTACATGAGAATATTATGACAGATAATGAGTTTATAGATTATTTTTTAAAGAAATTCCCACAGTTTGAAATAGTAAAAGACAAAATCACAGATTATTATAATCAGGCAAAATGTCGATTTCCTGTATTAAATATAGATAATTGCTATAATACTGATGCTGCATGTTTAGTAGTAGCTCATTATTTAACTGTATATGAGATGCCAGAAGACAGCACAGCTGGAAGTGCTGGAAACAGCAGCGGAATTGTTAATAGTGCATCTGTTGGTGATGTATCTGTGGGAATGCAGGCAAAGCCTATAAATGATATGTTTGAAGATTTTATGGCATCAACTGTATATGGAAGAGACTTTTTAGCATGGCTGGCATCAGTCGGCGGAATAACACTCATTAATTAGCGGTTATATCTTTTTGGCTATTTCGTTGTTGGCGAGTGCATTTTACGAGGTGGGATTTTTCCGACTGAGTAAGGAGGAAATAAAAAATCCCGCTGGAACAACTGCCCCAGCCACTTTTTCTGTTTCCTACGCTACTCGCTAGGGAAAAAGTGTCCTCGCTGAAAACCGCTCGCCGCCTAGAACTAGCCAAAAATCTTATAACCTTTAAAATAGTAAGTAAAAACAATAAAAAATTAAAACAATTTTAAAATATGGAAATAAAAGCAAATACTCCTAAAATTAATAAAGATGACTTATTAGATGCGGTGCTGCAAAAACTTAGGTTGCAATTTGGCAGTGTTGAGGTTGGTTTTTTTGTTGGCACAAAATATAAAACTGGTAAAGATGTAACTACTGTGGCAAGAGATAATGACCAAGGCACAAAAAGAATACCTGAGCGACCTTTTATGATACCAGCAGGAATTAAAGCAGCGAATAAAACAATAAATATTACAGTCCAAAGTATTGCCAGTGGGCTAGATGAACAGCAGGCATTATCAAAAGCTGCTATTATGTTTAAAAACGCTATACAAAGAGAAATAACTAATTTAAAAGAACCACCTAACGCAGAATCTACTATACTTAAAAAAGGCTCATCAAATCCGCTTATTGATACAGGGCTTATGCGTTCTAAAGTGGAATGGAAGTTTAAAAAATAATATATTTTTGTCTTTTTAATAACTTCTTATATATAATAAAAATTAATAATATACCTTATCTATATCTATCCACTAAATATCAATATAATAAATTCATAAGGTGAAAAATATGAATTTATTAAATGCTGCATTATCAGTAGTTTCAAGTTTACAAAAGACAGTTACAACAAAAATATATAATAAGAAATCAGTTATCAATAATGGTATAGCTGATTTTGAAATAACAGAGATAGAAGCAAGAGTTCATGCTCAACCATTAACAATGAAAGAGCTGGATACATTCGGGACTTTAGAAAAATCATCTACCCTTTTAAAATTTTATATTATGGGAGACAAAGCAGAAATAGTTGATTTTTTTAAAAATCAAGATGCTTCAAACTCTATAATTATTTGGGACAATGATGAATACTCAATTTATGGAAAAATAGAATGGCAAAACGATTCTTGGATAAAGGTTTATGGAATAAAAAATGTCTGGAAGGGGGACAGGTCGCCCCTTCCACCTACCCCCTAATGCAAAATTTTATTGTTCGCCACAATAAAATTTCATAGGGATAAAAACTCCCGAGTAAATCGGATAGTTTTTATAATAAGTATTGACGGAGGAGTCTTTATGAGAGAAATGATTGCATCAATATACAATGCTGTTAGTGATATTGTGCAGCCGTTTAAAACTATATATCCATACCAGGATATAGAAGCTGATGTGGATGGCGGTGTGGTAACGTTTGCACCAACAAAAATAAAAAATTTAACGTTAGCTAGTGAAAGATTACTAAATCAAGATGATTTGTGTTGCGGAGAATTTTCACACAAATTTGGAGCAACAATATTAAAAGCGGGGGAAGACGGAAAGGGGGCTGGCTTTGGAAGTCCCCTTCCAGTGCTTATTGATGCAGTAACTGAAGTATGTTTTGAAGTAGATATTTATAAAACTATAGAGTGGAACACTGATAATATGTCTGCTTTTGACATGGCTGAAAAGTTACAAACATATTTAAAAAGCTCACAAGCAAGAGATAAATTTTATAATAATTATAAGTATGAACTTATGCCAATTTGGGCAGATATAACATTTCAAGCAGATTTTAATACTTATAAAAAATGGGTGCAGATTGCACAGTTTGAGATGTTTGTAACAAAAATGAGTAAAGTGGAATTAAGTGATACTGCATTAAATAAAGTAATAGTTGAAGTTAATGAGGTAGGCACTTTAAAAACTAACCCTGCATACACCACATTTGCAGATAGATTTTTAAAAACAAATTAAAATAAAAATAAATTGGAAAATTTAGGGGCATGTACCCAAAATTTTTCACCTAATAATTTTTAAAACGGTGAGTTTTAAAAATTAGCAAGGGGGAAGATGGAAGGGGGACCTGTCCCCTTTCCAGAGGAGTTATGATGAAACCGAACACAGTAATACCCTTTTCAAAGTTTATTAATATTACAACATCTGGCGTTAGTGATACATTTACATTTAACAGACTTAATGCATTAGCAATCACTACCCCACTGATACCGATGCCAGCTACTGTTGAAGCTGGAAGTTTAGAAACTGTTGCAAAACTATATGGTGCTGTAAGCCAAGAATACAGCTATGCAGCAGAGTTTTTTGGATATACTTCAAAAAATGCAACAAAAGCACAAAAGCTAACATTTTATAACAGCTATTCTGAAGCACAAAAAGCAGCCCTTGTTGGAGCAGCTATTGCAATGCTTGATGAGATAAAGCAGCAAGGCTCATTAGCATTAAAGATAAATGGTGATAGTTATGAGTTTGATATTAATTTAGAAAATATTTCATCGTTTACTGATGCTGCAAATATTATTAATGATAATTTAAAACAGCCAAAAATAGATGCAGTGCCATACAGTCTTGAAGGCACAACACCTGCACTGCCGATTACTGCAGCGGCAACTATTGATGCATCAGAACTTGTTATCCAGGATAATCAAAGTGAAGCAATATTTACATACACTGCAAGCATAACAATAGATACATCTGATGGTGTAGATGAAGTAGTAACAAAATTAAATACTCAAGAATTAAGTGATGCTAATTTGGTATGGAGTAACGATGGCGGAGTGTTTAAATTAAGCCAGATAAATTATTCATCAGCATCTAATACAATACCTGTAAAAATATTTATATCAGAATCAGATATACAAGTAAAACTTGGACTTGATAAAGTGACAACTCAAACTGGTTCACCAGAAGTGCCTGCAAATGATTTAGGAACATGTGTTTACTCAACACAAACAGAAGGCTTTATTATTCAAGGCACAGTAGCAAGTGCATCACAAACTATTGACTATGCCACAGGTGATATGGCTTCTATTTTAGGGCTTGCAGAAACAGACGGTGGGTATATTACAAAAGGTACAAATGGTGAAAATTTAACTGAAATGCTAAATCATATTGGGCTTATTAATGGGGACTATGTAAGTATAGCATCACTCAATAATATAGACACATCAGATTATGAGACTATTGCTTCATGGGTAAATGCCAGTGGCGGCAGATATGCTTTTATAGTGATAAGTGATGATGCCAGGTTAAAATCTACAAACCAGATTGTATATGAAAATCTTTTTGGTAACGATGGATTTATTTTAATTTATGGCAGCAATATTAATATACTGGCATTTATGCAAGCAGCTATTGCATCTGTTGATTTTTCAGTGCCTGGCGGCATGACAAATTTTAACTTCATAGAAACACCTGAATTTTTAGATGACTCTATTGGCACCAGTGAAGAATTAGACGGCATAAATGCAAATAGAGCTAACTGCTGTTACATAATGGGTGGCTATGGTCAAAGCCAGCCACTTTTTGGTGAAGGCAAGATATTTGGCACAAACTTTAATAATATAGCAAACTATATTGGTAACTCCTGGATAAAAGCAAAAATGGAAATCGCTGGTGCTAACCTTATGATTTCACAAGGCTTTATTGCTCTTCGTGGCGGCAAAGGACAATCATTAATTTTAGCAAGCTTACAAGAGATAATAGCTTTAGCTAAAGTATCAGATATTATTGTAACTGTTGGCACAGATGGATTATTAGCAGCAGAAAAAGCTAAAATAGTATCTGTTACAGGTAATGCTAATGCAGTAAACTTAATAGAGAGCAATGGGTATTATATAAATGTGCTGCCATTAACAGCTGATGATATTGCTAACGAACAGATGAGAGTGCAGTTTATTTATACTAAAAATGTGCCACTGAACAGATTAGTAGTTCAAAATATTGTAATATAAAATTTAAAATGATTTTAAAAATAAGGAGAGATTTATATGTCAAATTTTATAGGAACTAATGCTGTAACAATAGCTATATCTATTCTGCCGTTATATCCAGCAGGAACTGTTGACCATTTTGCAGACGGCAGTGATGTATGGACTGGTGGTGCGGTAGAAACTGCTGATATGATAAAGACGCCTGATGGTCATACTTATGCCTGGACAAAAAATGCAATAATAGAAAGAACATTAACTATTGCTCCTGCAAGCCCTATTGCGGTGATTTTAGATGCTGCTGTTGCTGCCCAGCAAAGCTATGTGGGTGTTGGTCCAGAGCCTTTCCAAGTAACAGTAGTCGTCACTCATGCACATACTGGGCAGGTTGATACTTATTCTGATGGTATTATAAATAATGGCGAGCTTGGTATGAAAGTGCAGCAAGACAGACTTGGAAATAAGCAGTATAGTTTTAAATTTGGCTCTTTTATCACAACAGGACCGCTCAAGTAGGAGAAAAAGATGGAAAAGAAAGTATTTGAATTAACAGATGGCAAAACTACTCGTCAAGCATATTTTAAAAAAGTGACTATGGAGGATGGGTTAAAAATTATATCAACTGCTGATGGCATGACAAAGCAGGAAGAAACAGCTGTTAATAAGTTTGTAAATATTGCAGTTAAATATCTTGTATTGATTATTCCAGAAACAGGAACAGAGCAGCATGTTAAAAGTTTAGCTGAGCTGGATGCTATATTTGAGAACCCATTTATGAGCATAAAGATTGCGGAAGAGTTTGAGAACTACATAGCCCCCTATTTAGAGAGCTTGAACATTTCCAAAAGCAAAATTATGGAGTTACAAGCTCAAGCTCTTCAAAAATAAATTATCCATGTAACGCAATAGTCACTACTCTTATTTTAAATGGGTTTGGTGACTATGATAAAATAATGAATATGAGTTTTGAAAGTGCTGTATATACATATATTACAGTAGCTTTATCTAACATAGCTTATCAAAAAGAACTCAATAAAGGGCACAAATCAGTATAAGGGGGAAATTGTGTTCCCCCTTATAGTATCCCCCTTAATCACAAAACTTCCTAATCTCACCGATTAGAAAGTTTCATATGTATAAAAATGCCGATACATGCTCGTCATTTTTATAACACATATTAATAATAGTATTTATTCTATAAGAAATATTAATAATATTTGTTACCTGTAATCATTAATATTCCTGCATTATACTTGATTTATAATAAAAATAAGGATTATGTAATGGCTCTTGGTGATACATTAAAAAATTATGTAATTGGCGAGCGTATTTTGCGAGGACTGCCAAATTCCCGACCAAATAGGGAGGAATTAGAATTTGCACAGGCTGGAGTTGGTAAAAATGGCATTAGGTGATACTTTAAAAAACTACACCGTCGGAGTAGGTATCAAAGATAATAATTTTACTGCTGGGCTCAAAAATATGGGCGGGCAGCTTAAAGGGTTTGTCTCTCAAATGGGCATCATGCTTGGTGCAGGCTCGCTTGGTATGGCTTTTAAAAAGTTTATAGATACAGGCACAGATATCAGCAATTTTTCATCTCTTACTGGTATTGCTGAGCAGGATATAACAGCTCTTGGCGGAGCATTAGAACAGTTTGGTGGAAATGTTGATAGTGCTAAAAGCTCATTACAGGCATTGCAACAAGGATTATCACAGGCTGAATGGGGACAAGGACAATTATTAGAGACTGCTGCTCTTTATGGAGTAGAACTTTATAACCAGGACGGCTCACTTAAAAATGCACAACAGCTTTTAATGGGGCTTGCTGATGACTTTCAGCATCTTACAAAAGCACAACAGTTTACACTGGGCAGTCAATTAGGGCTTGATGAAAGCACAATTTTATTATTACAGCAAGGCAAAACAAACATAAAAGCACTGCTTGAAGAGCAGCAAAAAATGGGTGCAATGAATGCTATGCAGGCTGCGGACGCTAAAAAATTCAGCATAGAATGGACTAAATTAAAGCAGTCATTAAGCTCTTTAGGCAGAAGTATTGCAGTTGATATTATGCCACCTATACTTGATTTTGTAAAACAGCTTGGCAAAGCTGTAGACTGGGTGCGAAACTTAGATACATATACTATTATGCTTGCTGCATCTTTTGGTGTTGTTGGGTATGCAATAAAAAATTTACAAAGTATTATGACTATATTTTCTAAAAGTTTTTTAAAAGCCAATTTGCCATTATTAGCATTAATTACAGGATTAACAATATTATTTTTACTTGTAGAAGATATTGTTGGATATTTTAATGGAAAAGACAGTCTTTTTGGTGATTTTTTAGAAAATGAAAGAGTGAAAAAAGTAATAGCAGATATTCAAAATGCTTTTGCCTGGATTAAAGACTTAATAAATAATTTTTCGTTTGAGAAACTGTTTGATGGGCTTTTAAGTTTTGCTAAAGGCTTAAAAAATGCTTTTGGTGATACTTTTGCATGGATGTGGGAAACTCTAAAAGCTATTGGAAGCAATATAGGTGCAATAATAATCAACCCAATAATAGATGGAATTAATAATATATTAGGTAAACTTCCTAAAAAATTTACAGATTTTTTAGGATTTGAAAATGGTTTGCAATTGCCTAAATATGAAATGAAGGACCTGCCTAACTTCTTTGAAGTAATAGATAGAAGAGCAACAGAAAGAGCAAATAATCAGAATAACAGCACTATTAATCAAAATAATACAGTAAATGTAACAGTAGCAAGTTCTGGCGACAGCCTGCAGGATATAACAAAAGCAGTAGATAAAGCATTTGGCAGTATATCACCAGCATTACTTTTAAATGGAGCTCAATAATGCCTTTTACTTTACCACGATTTTCACTGCAATCAATAGCATCTATTAGAAGAGCGATTCGCATTGAAAATAATGGTGTAATATTTCCTATTATATTTGTTGAAGATAAAGAAAATTGTGTATGGGAAATACCACAACATCCAGTCGATGCGAACATGAAAATTAGTGATACAATTTGGTCGACACCAGCCAGGTTATCATTTACTGGGTATGTATCTATTATGAAATATCAGCTTGTGCTGCAAATGATAGATAGTGCATTAAAAGCTAATCAGCTTTTTACTGTCTATTATATGGGTGGCGTATATAACAATATGCAGTTGTTATCATTATCTAAAGTATCTAATGCAGATAATGCATCAAGCTATAAGCTGCAAATAGAAATGCAGCAGATACCATTTGTTATGCCACTAACTACTGCTATTACAGCTGCACAAGCTGCAAGTGTCCAGGATGCAGAAACAAGTTTATTAGGGCAGGCTCAGGCGACCGAAGTAAAAGATAATAAAACTCTTGCATTAAAGTTTGTAAATATGATTGCAGGGTAAATTTATATGACTATTTATGAAATATCTTTACCAGAGAATACACCAAACTTTGAAATAACTACAGTTATTGCTGATGAAAATTTAAGAATAAAAATACGCTCTTTAAATAATAAAACCTATATGGATTTAACAGTTAATAATAACATAATTTTTCAAGGGCTGCGGTGTGATGCAAATATAAATTTAACTGAAAGCTATATGTATAAAGGCATAAAAGGTAATTTAGTGTTTGATACAGAGAGTGCAGCAGATGTTTACTATACAGGCTTTGGCAGCGACTACAAATTATATTACATTGTAAACTGATAAGGTGATTTATGAATTTATCATATTCTGCCCTTTTTAAAAGAAAAGTGGCATTAGATATACAGGTAAATAATATTATTAAAACTTATTCTGATGCTGTTGTTGATAAATTTAATTTAAAAATTGATTTTAATATTACAAAATCTATGGGTAGCCTTGGCGACAGAGGAACAATAAGTATTACAGGGCTTCCGCTAGAAGACGCTGGTGCATTGTCAACATGCATGATGAATATAGGTAAAGAAAAGCCATTAAGAAATTATGTGCAACTGATGGCTGGTTATGAATCAGACTATGGAGTTATTTTTACTGGTGGAGTATTTAAAGTATCATCTAATTTAGATACTCCAGATATGAGTGTAACTCTCGATTTAAAACCAGGATATGATGCATCAAGAATAACTAATATAGAAATAAATGAAAAGCCTGCAACGCTTATGAGTATATGCCAAAAAGCAGCTACAGCATTAAAGGCTCCACTTAACTGGACAGCAGAAGATAAACAGTATAGTGAATATAATTTTAAAGGCACAGTGTTTCAGCTTTTAAATAATCTGCAAAATACAGTGCCACACACAAAAAGAATATATTACAGCGATAATATATTACATGTAGAAGACACTGCTGTTCCTGGCAGCGATGTTATTTTAATCTCTGGTGACAGTGGACTAATTGGAACACCACAAGCGTCAATGCAAGGTATTAATTTTAAATGCTTGTTGATGCCTGGTTTAAAAGTTGGTGGCATGGTGCAAATACAAAGCCGCAAGCTGCCATTATTAAACGGACTTTATAAAATACAAACATTGCAAATGCAGGGTGGAAATAGAAGCAACCCTTATTTTTGCAACGTCTTTGCAATTAGGATGTAAAAGAATGGAAGATAAAAAAGATTATTCAAGTTTTGATTGGACAGAATCTGCAACACCTGATGATATTATTAATGCAGCGATTCAATTAGGTATTGAGAATATGGTAAATACTTCATCTATTGCTCGTGTTACAGCAGTAAATGAAAATACTGTAGATTTAGAGCTGCTCAATGGTGATAAAGTTATAAATGTGCCATTGTGTGCCAGCAGTTTTAATGGATGGACTATATCATTACCAATAAAAAAAGATGATACAGGCATAGTATTTTTTACAAAATATGAGATTAGTAATTATAAATCAACTGGTGAATTTAGCGGGGATTCCCTTTCGCCTTACTCACAAAACAACGGAGTATTTGTGCCGTTTGCTTTATTTAAACAGCCGGCAATTAATGATGATATTATTATATCCAATGAAAAAATAAAGCTAACAATAAATGCTGATAATGAAGTGTTGTTTACTTGTGAAAAAGACAGTGGAACACTTACTATTAATTTTAATAAAGATAATGAAATAGATATAAATAATGAAAAAGCAAGTGTTTTAATAGATAAAGATGGTGGAGTTACTGTTACATGTGAAAGCGATATATCTATTGATACAAAAAAAGATGTAAATATTACATGTAATAATGCAAGTATTGAAGCGAAACAAGATGTAGATATTGCTTGCAATAATGCAAGCATTGAAACACAAGCAAATGCAGAGATTAAAGCCACTGGAAATGTAACAGTAGAAGGTGCAACAGTAGCTTTTTGCGGTGCAACTGCTGCTCAAGGTGCTGTTGCAGTTGGAAGCCCATGCCCTTTAACAGGCACACACAGCAAAGGTTCAACTAAAGTTTTTGCACCAGGAATGTAAAGGAGGAGAATATGCCACTCGCAGGAAGTGATGCTGCCTTAAAAAGTTTAATGAAAGCTGCTTTTCAACAAGCAGCATCTGCTTATGAAAACGGTGATAGTAGTGCTTACTTAGATAAGTTATGTGATGGTTTAGCAAAAGCAGTTATAAATCATATAATAGCAAATGCTCAGGTGCAGACTACAGTTACAGGAACATGTTCTACGGGACCTATCGCAGGAACAGGAACAGGAAAAATATTATGAGTTTATCTTTTCAATTAGATAGTAATAATAACATTGTGCATAACAGTAATTTTATACTTGTATCAGATAAAGCAGCTTTGGTGCAGGATATAAAAACTCGCCTTTATATGTATAAAGGAGAATATCCTTATAATAAAAACCAAGGCATAGATTATATAGGTTATATGAGAGATAATAACGAGCAAGGATTATTAGCTGCTATTCAAGCAAGAATATTAGAAGATTCAAGGGTTTCTAATGTAACATTTGAATCAGCTAAAGAAAGTAATAATCTTAAAATTGTTTTAACTATTACAGGTGGCGAGGAGGTGTCGTTTGAGCTGGATTAAAACGGACAACGGACTAAAACTAAGTGATACTTCTACTGTGTTAGAGCAAGTGCAGAACGTATTTTTACAAGCGTTCCCAAATTTGAATATAGAACCATCAACACCGCAAGGACAGATAATAACATTTATTACAGAGCTTTTTACAAAGGCACAAACTGATATCTTAGAGTTTGCTAATGTAATTTTAAACGGTGGCACTGGAATTTGGCTTGATGCTTATTGTAAAACTTATTACGGCATTATTAGAAAAACAGCATCAAAGGGCTCTGTAACTGCATTAATTTCTGGAATGATTGGCACAATTATCCCAGCAGGATTTACTGCAAAATCTGGTGATTATGAGTTTGAAACAATATCTGAATATATAATTGCTTCTGGCGGTAATGTTTATGCAGAGTTATTTGCAAAAGATGATGGTGATTTTAGTGTGAATATAGATACATTAACAACTATTATTACACCAGTGACTGGTGTGGAACGCATCACAAACCCTTATGAAAGTGTAGCTGGAAGTGATATAGAAACAGATAATGAATTAAGATTAAGAGCTGCTAACAGTCTTACATACAGAGCAACTTCAATATTTGATGGAATGCTTGCTCAAATTTTACAGCTTACAGGTGTTTCTAAAATTGCAGGTAAAGAAAATAATACTAAAAATAGTGTTTCTTATAAAGGTATTATGTTAGAGCCAAACAGTATTGCAGTAGTTGTGAAAGGTGGTGATTTGCAAGCAATCGGTAAAATTATGCTTGAAAATAAAACTGTTGGTGCTGACGTGATGGGTGACATAGATATCAATGTTTATGAAGAAATTAGTAAACAAACATCAACAATGAGAATATATCGCCCTACTCAAGTTGCTTTAAAAGCAGAGCTGCAAGTGGCTATCAATAATTTAACTACTCAAGATTATGCTGAACAGCTAAAAAACCAAATAATTAATATAATCGATAGCTATAATATCAATGATGAAATTATACCTTTTCAAGTAGCATCAAGCTTATCACTTATGAATGTAAAATTAGTAGACTTTAAAATGGGACTTGTTTCTGCATCTGCTACATATAACCCTATTCAATTAAATTTTACAGATGAAGCTACAATTTCATCAGCAAATATTGTGGTGTCTACTTATGAATAAAATTCAAGACCAATATAAAAATACAAATATTGAAATTCTTATTAATGCTTTAACAGAGCTGTATGATAAGCTCATCACTCAGCCATTAAAGGAGTTTTATGACAATATATATAATTTAGATACTGCAAAAAATATAGGACTTGATTTGTGGGGCGAAAGATTAAATTTTCCTCGCACAATTAAATATATTGATGAAACAACGGACAAGGAATCTGCAGTAATACTGCAAGATGAGGAGTATAGATTAATATTACAAATAATAACATTAAAATTTTATACCAGAATGAGTGTGCCGGGAATAAATAAAACTTTAAAAGAGTTATTTTCATACTATAATACAGAAGCATATACTATTGATAATCAGGATATGACATTCGTTAACTACATCTTTGTGTGGGAAATACCTGAATATCTTAAACAGGCATTTGATAATTATGACTTATTACCACATCCACTGGCTGTTGGCACAAAATATCGAGAAGCATACTATCAAATCTTGGGTTTTAAAGGACAAAAATTATCGGATAACTTATATAGAACAATTTTTCAGAAAAGAATTGATGGAGGTAATAAATAATGGAAAATTTAGATTTACAACACAAAATACATATACCTTTTGCTCAAAATGGAGATAAAGATGACATTCCAGATACAAGCACTGAAGGCTTGGTAAATAATACTGATGGACTTGGTGTTAAATACGAAACACCTATTGCAGAAGGTGGAGAATATTATGAGAGACAAATATTTAATGGTGTATTATATAAAGTCTATGCTGCAGTAAAAGAGTTGCAAGATTTAGCTATTGCTGCTGGATTTCCTGTAGATATGACTAAAGCATTAAATGTATTACCGATTGTAAACGGTGGCACGGGAGCAAATAGTGCCTCACAGGCTCGCTCAAATCTTGAACTTGGAAGTATTGCAATACTAGATGAAATTAATACTGAAAATATCTCCAACAATGCTGTTACTAATACAAAAATAAATGATGGTTCTGTTACTACTTCAAAAATAGCTGATACATCAATTACGTCTAATAAATTAGCATCATCAGCTGTAACCAATGCAAAAATATCTGCAGGTGCTGTAACTTCTGCAAAAATAGCTGATACATCAATTACGTCTAATAAATTAGCATCATCAGCTGTAACCAATGCAAAAATATCTGCAGGTGCTGTAACTTCTGCAAAAATTGCAAGTAAAACAATTATTGCTGGTAATATTGCGGATAATACTATTACTTCAACACAAATCGCTGCAAACGCTATTACAGCTTCAGAACTTGCTGATAATGCTGTTGATAATGCATCTATTGTTAATGGTGCAGTATCTGATGTTAAAATATCAAGCGTATCTGCATCAAAAGTATCTGGTTTAGCTGCTGTCGCTACAACTGGTAGTTATTACAGTTTATTAAATAGACCAACAATTCCAACGAATGTTGCACCTTTACCAACAAATATAAGTACTTCAATCGGTTATTTCATATATTTACAAGATAATAATCAAAATACACTTCCTTCAGGAGGAACTTGGGCTTGGTGGAGTGCTATGACTATTACAGGTGGAACTGTTATGAAAGGGGGAATTAATGCCGGTGGAAGTATTTTGAGAGAAACTGCACGAGTAATTGCTTGGCGTATTCAATAAAAATACAGGACAGTATAAAACTGCCCTGTTAATAATAAATTCGGGGTATCCCGCTTCTAAGTTATGATGGGTTACAGTTCGCTCTATGCACGATTAAAACATATGAAGATTTAGTTAAAAATTTTAAACTTGATAAAATGCATGGATTCAAACCATACCAAGAATTACTTGATATACAAGAAAAATCCAATATTAAAACTAAAAGTATTTTTAATTTATGGGAAGGTAAAGGACATAAATCAAATCTGCTAAAATATGCAAAAGATACTAAAAAATATCACCCAACACAGAAACCAGTAAAATTACTTGAAGATTTGATAAAAACTTTTTCTAATGAGGGGGATATCGTTTGTGATTTGACAATGGGCAGCGGCTCAACTGGTGTTGCAGCAATGAATACTTGCAGAAACTTTATTGGTATTGAAAAAGATGACCATTATTTTGAAATTGCTCAAAAAAGAATAGAAGAAGCTGTAAAATCCAATAGTAATACATCTCAATTTTTTTAATAAAAATAGGTGGCAAAAAATGCCACCTTCTTATATAAAAATTTAAAATTATTTTAACTTTTTTGTGCCATATGATTTTTTACTTATCTCGTCATTTTGCTATAAATTATCTCGCCCCGATATAATTAAGTCACAAAGATAATAAAATAAGTTTGTAAACCTTTTTAAATTGTATGAAACATATAATTATATTTATAGTTTTTAGCTTTTACAATGGAACTTGCAGAATATGTTTTCAAAAAATATAATAAAATAAGTCTAGTGTTTTTTTAATGTAATATTTACTATATCTATCTTTCTGTTATATCAGTATACACTATCTTTCTGCCGCACATTACATATACAAAATTTTTCCTTACAATGTCATTCTGAGCAAAGCGAAGAATCTGAATTTTATAAAATGCAGGAATGAATTTTATTTAATAAAAATGTGTAATTAAATATATATAGATATATATATCCTTATTTAGCAGATACCCCAGGTTATTTTATTATCTTTGCGACTTAATTTCTTATGAGCTGTTTTTTTGGAACGCTTAGCAATCTGATTGTTTGAGCGAAGCGAGTTGCAGTTGCTGTGAAGAAAAAACAGCGAATGTTTAAGGAATTGGAGCATAAGTAATAAAATAACAAAAGATTACTTACTGAACTTTGCGGCGGTATGACAGTATAAGCAACATTTAAAAAACAGGAATACAAACTATATATTTTAAAATGTAAGGTTAAATAAATATATTAATAAACTTTATCTTTACATCACTTTAAACTATCTTTCCGCCGCACATCACATATACAAAACTTTTCCTTATTTTATTCCTTTGTTCCAATTGCATAACCATTCCTTGTTTTTTACTATCAGCCACTTTTTTTATTTCCTCCTTACTCAGTCAGAAAAAAGTGTCCTCGTAAAAAACACTCGCATTGCCACTGCAACTCGCTACCGCTCAGACAATCAGCTGGCAAACCATTCCATAAAAAACAACTCATATCGCAATTAAGTCACAAAGATAATAAAATAAGTCTGGAAATCTTTTTAAATTATATGAAACATATAACTATATTAATAGTTTTTTAACTATATATAGCAGATAATGAAAACTTATTTATGAGCTTTGCGGCGGTATGACAGATTAAGAAACATTTAAAAGATAGTTAAAAAATATATATCAATACGATTTTTATTTAATAGATGTGCCTAAATTATTTTTACCCTAGAATTTATGGCAGTATATCAGTTTATGAAATGTAAAAATAAATAAATACTTAATCCCCTGTTTTTCAGGGGATTAATACAACTTTCATATTTTTACTAATATTTATTATAATGGACTTTTGAGCTGTCATATCTATCAATAAACTTATGTTTGTCTTCAGAATATCCTACTGCGATTACAGCAAATGGAGTAATATGTTCGGGCATATTAAAATGTTTTTTTTAGCCATTAATGCGTTTTTCATCAGGGTATGTGCCTATCCATACAGAGCCAAGTCCAAGTTCTGCCGCCTGTAATAAAATATTTTGGATAGATGCAGATAAATCCTGTGGATACCAGGCAAGCCCGTTTTCGCCTCTGTATGAGGTTTTTTCATTACCTAAAACAATTATTACAAGGGGAGCTTTAGCTGCAAGCACATAATGTTTATCAATTGGAGCAATACTGTCTATTATTTTTTCATCATCAAGCACTAAAAACTCCCAAGGCTGTTTATTGCATGCAGAAGGTGCCTGCTGAGCCGCACGGAGAAGAATATCTACTTTTTCCTGTTCAACTTTTTTTTCTTTTATAAATGAGCGGATAGAGCGTCGTGTAAAAATTGTGCTGTTATTAATATTTTCCATAAGTAACCTCTTTATATTTATGATAGACTATTATCTATATCTTTTGGATAAATTTCAAGATAAAATTATTTTGCCATATTATTTTGATTTTTTGTAATTTATATGATATAAAAATACAAAGGAGTTTTAAAAAATGAAATTTTTAGGATTTTCTATTCTTTTATTTTTTGGTGTAGTCGCATTCGCTACTATATTAGTGGCAGGTGTAATTAAAGTAGTAAGCCAGGCATTAAAAGATGCAGTATCTGTATTTAAAGGTGATAAAAAAACACAAAGTAAAACTTACTATTATGGTGATAACTTCAGGAGAGAACAGGAAGATGAAAATATTACTGTAATAGATGCAGAAATTGTAAAAGACAGCCTTCTAAAACCATATATTGCAGATGTTAAATCAGCAAACAGAACTAATAATGATGAAGAAATAAAAAATTTACTTAATGAGCTTACAGATATTCTTCAAAGTATGGATAATTATATTGCAAACCACAGAGATAAAGAAGATGATATAAAAATGATGGCAGAATATTATATTCCAGAAATGCTGAGCCATTTAAGAACATATCAGGAAATGTGCAGCAGTAAATTTAAAAGCAAACATGAGGAAGCTATAAAATATGAACTTATAGATACTATTAAAATGATTACAGATGCTTTTTCTACTGTTTTATCAGAATTTTATGATAATATGGCATTAAATACTTCATCTAGTTTAGAAGCATTAAAAGCAAGCATTAAAATGAAAGGCTATGTAAAATAAACTGACTATTTCTTAAAATAACATAAACTTACTGCCAGAAATTATATACTGCTTAAAGGTAAATTAATTAAAACTGTTACAGTATCAAAATGAAATGTATTGCATAACAGGTATGCAGTTTATTCTAATATTTGATTTTTTAAAAAATATATGATAGAGTGATATCCAATAAAAATAAGTTAATAAGGTGCACTGGTGTATAATATAAACGATGAAAGTTCTGCTTTCGGCAGGCTTTCAAGTATGGCAGCAGTCATACTGATTTTTGCTGGATTTGCTTTTATTATATTTTCTATAATTTCTTTTAACAACATTATTTTCCTTATTTCCGGCATTATTCCTGGTATTGCTCTGCTTATTGCTGGTTTTTTAATATTTTCTCGTTTTATCAGAGCCTTAAAGTATTATAATATATATATGTCTGGAGCTCATTCTCTGCAGGATATTTCTGATATATTAATGGATTCTAAAAGAAATATTAAAAAAGATATTGAGAAAATGGCTTCTCTTGGCATTATGCCTAATGCTAGATTTGATTCTTATGATAACTTAGTCTTTTCTAATGATATAAAAGAAGAAGATGTTATAGAAGTACCTGTTGAAGAAAACAGCAGTGAAGAAGTGGTGAAAGAAATATCATCATTAAATCAGTGGAAAAAATATTTATTAGAAATAAGCAGTGCAGAAAATGAGTTTAAATCACAGGATATTTCATTCAGCTTATACAGGCTTGGAAAAAAAGTAAGGCAGGTTTTAGAGTATTTAGAAAAACACGGCGAAAAAGAAAAAGATGTAAAAAAACTTATGGACTTTCATCTTCCTTCTGCATTAAAATTAATAGAATCATATAGAGAACTTCAGAAATCAGGCTTAAATACTTTTAATATACAAAAAACGAAAGATGATATTGTTTCTGCCTGTGATAAAATACATGAAGCATTCAGTGGTGTATTAGAAGATTTATATAACGATAATGCTATTGATGTTTCAACAGATATACAGGTATTAAAAATGATGCTTGCCCGCGAAGGTTTTTTAGACAGGGATACATTTAAAACAAAAAATAAATAAAAGGATAGAGTTATGGACGAAAAAAAAGAAAATACACTTACAGAAGTAGAACAGGCTGTTGCAAATATTAATAGAGATATTGCTGTGCAGACTTCTCGTCTTGCTCCAAAAATGGATATGGAGCCATTAAATGATGAAGAATTAAAACAGATAGAAGATTATGCAGCTTCTATTGATATTCATAATACAAGTACAGTTATTTCTTACGGTGCTGCTGCTCAAAGAAAAGTTGCAGAATTTTCAGAATCTGCTCTTGGAAATGTAACATCAAAAGATTTAGGGGCAGTAGGTGAAGCATTAACAAGTGTTATTACAGAATTAAAAGGCTTTGAAATAGATAAGGAAGAAGATAAAGGTTTTTTCAGTTTTTTCAGACGCAGTGCAAAAAAAGGTGCAAATAAAGTTATGGCTCTTAAAACAAGCTATGAAAGAGCAGAGGCAAATATTGAAAAAGTAGTGCAGGTTTTAGAAAAACATCAGGTTACATTATTAAAAGATGTGGCTATGCTTGATAAACTTTATGAACTTAATAAGGGTTATTTTAGAGAACTTACAATGTATATTGAAGCAGGTAAGAAAAAACTTGCTTCTATTCAGGATAATGAACTGCAGGAGTTAAGAGCAAAAGCTCAGCAATCAGGACTTCCAGAAGATGCTCAGGCAGTAAAAGACCTGCTTGATTTATACAGCAGATTTGAAAAGAAAATACATGATTTAGAGCTTACTAGAACTATATCTTTACAAATGGGACCTCAAATAAGGCTTATCCAAAGTAACGATATTCAGATGAGTGAAAAAATACAGTCTACTATGGTTAATACTATTCCGTTATGGAAAAGCCAGATGGTTTTAGCTCTTGGCATAACTCATTCTCAGGATGCAGCAAAAGCTCACAGAGAAGTTACAGATATGACTAACAAACTGCTTACTCAGAATGCTGAAACATTAAAAATGGCTACAATTGAAACAGCAAAAGAAGTGGAAAGGGGTATTGTAGATATAGCAACATTAAAAGAAACTAATGCAAACCTTATATCTACTTTAGATGAAGTATTAAAAATTCAAGAAGAAGGCAGGCAGGGTAGAAAACAGGCTGAGCTTGAATTAAATAAAATAGAAGAAGATTTAAAAAATAAACTTATGGGACTTGCAGATAAAAAAGAACAGTAAGTTTAATTTTATATGTGCATAGTTTTTAGATACTTCGCCTTAAAGGCTCAGTATGACATAACGGCATCTATAATTTTTTATTCATTAATATGTTTTTAGTTTTAAATATCCATATTTTCAGCAGATATCCTATTATGACACTATTTAAAATGTATTGCTGGGTAAAATCTTATAAATTTTACCCATTTTTTATTTATTATATTCTGATAATTTTACAGCTTTTACAACAGCATTTTGATTGATTTCGCCATAAATATGTGGAAAGTCTTGGTTTAGTGATTTAGAATATTCCCATTTTACAGTAGATGATAATTTATCTGTATCAATATAAAGTACCATAAAGCTGCCACCTTTTTTTTCAAGGCGGGGGATAATTAATGGAAACTGCTCACAAGTGCTTGCATGGATAAAACCTTCATTTTCTAACAATTCTTTTCCAAAACAAGCCGCATCTTTTATTTTTTCATAATATTCTTCTGAAACATTAACTATTATTATCATAATCTTCCTTTCCTGCCTTTAAAGCTCACTATTTTATATAACAATACTATAAAAGCAAGTATAATTACAATATCGCCCCCTGTTGATTTGCCTTTTATTATAGAACAGCCTGTACCCATAGTAATATCTTTTTCTTCTGGAGTTGTTGCATTATTTGTATTATTATCAAGAGGGTTATCCCACACTTCACCAGTTATCATATCAATATTTACAATATTTTCTCCGTCTATGAAAACATTATCTGGTGGATAATTTACACACTGATTTTCAAAATGCACATCTTGAATTTTATATAAATATCTTATCTGCCTGTAATTTGCTTCTGGAATACAGTTATATGTAAACCGCAAAGATAATATGTATGTATTTAATTGTATATCTTTTATAGGTGTAACATCTGTAATGCTGTTAAAATCAAATATCATGCTTTTTAAATATTCTTTATCTGCAACAGGGGAAATATCTGAAATATAGTTATGTTTAAATGATACTTCACCCAGCTTGTTTAAATCTCTTAACGGTTCAAGAGATGATATTTTATTATGGTCTGCAATAATAGTATTTAGTGCATAGTTTTTCTCAAATGGAGTAATATCTGTTATTGCATTAATAGACATATCAATACCAGAAAGCATTGTCATATTATCAAGAGCTTCTATGCTTGTAATTCTGTTATCTCTAATTGATAAATATTTTAAGCCAATTAATGAAGATAATGCAGAAATATCTGATATTCTGTTACCCTGCAGAGATAAATGCTGCAGACTTGTCGGCATATATGTAAGTGGTGTAATATCTGTAATATAATCAGGTCCTTGATAATTTAATACAAGCTGATAAAGTGGATACATATAAGGAAAATATTTTAAATCAGTAATATGGTTACCGCTTAAGTTTAATGTATTAAGCATAGGCAGTCTTGTAAGATATTCTATATTTTCAATTTCAGAGTTAGGAATTTCAAGACGCTGCAGTTGTTTTAAATTACGCAGCGGCATAACATCATCTATTTTTGTACCCTGGTCGCCCATATCTATTAATTTAAGGTTAACAAACTGTTGAATTCCTTCTAAACTTGTAATATTAGGGTCTTTGCATTTAAGCATAGTTACTTCTTCTGCTTCTGCACAGGATATTGGCCATCTTTTAAACCCTGTAAACTCTCTAACACATTTTTCTAAATATGTGCCTTCTGGAAATTTTACTAGGTCCCATTTATTTTTGCATGTGCTGAAATCTGTAGCATTCATAAACATTTCTTTTAAATGCCTGACAGTTTCATTATCACATGTACAGCTTTGGCAGGTCATATCAAGCAGGTCATCTATACTTGTATCGTTATCACCTGCAGTGCCATTATCTGAACCAAAAATATCATCTAATATTGTGCCGTTATCGGTAGAATTATCTGTAATATTATCATTTGGGTCAAAGCAGGAAGTACATTTACAATCTTCACCGCTTAAAAATTCAGTTAAGGTAACATTATCGTATGTGCAGTTATCACATGAACAGTTGCCAAATTCATCACATGAACAGTCTTTGCATATATATGAGTTAAGCAGATTTACCACATCAAATACAGATAAAGACTGGGCATTTGCTGAACCATAAGCAAAAAACATAAAAAACAGACAAAATGTAATTGCGGAAATAAATTTATATGCTTTCATTTACTTTCTATCGGTAAAAATTAAAAAATATAAAGTAAAATTTCTTGTAATAATCTATTAATCAGTATAGTATATAAAAGGCATATTTTTTGCTAATTTTTTAAGTATTACTGAATTTGGAGTGTTATATGAAAAAAGTATATATATTAGCAGTTATTCTACTTATGTCGTTTATGTTTTCAGCATGTGCTAATAAGGCAGCAAAACCTGTTGTAAATGCTTATACTTTGGAAGATTTTAATTACCCATGTATGAAAATAGATTTTTCTGACCAGATAAGATATATAGATATGAGCACAGTTAAAGAAGAAGATAATATTGCATTATTATATAACCTTGTAATGCCGGGATATGAGATAAATGTTATAAAAATGTATGCATTAAAAGGCTCTTTCAGCTTAGAAAGCCTGCCATCTCTTTATGATAACCCGTCTAAACTTTTTGAGATAACAAGCACAGATAACCCAGATAAATCTGCAGTCATAGTGCTTGATGATAAAAAAGACGGAATATATATAAAAGGCTCTGTTGGATATTTTATTCAGTCAGACAGGATTGTAAGGGTTGATATAAGCAGAGTTATTAAAAAATCAGGTACTTTTAGATATTCAGGTCTTGATGAATGGCGTAACTCTACAATAGGCAAAAGAACATTAGAAAATATGAAAACTATTGTAGAAACTGTTTATTCAAGTATTTCTACTACATCCTGCCCTAATAAAACAGATTTAAACAGCAACTGGTGGGATTAGAGTTTAATATCTATCTGGTTATTTAAATCAATAGAGTTTTCTGTAATAATACAGTCATAAGCTAGTATATTTACACCTTTTGACTGGGCATATTGCAGAGCTTTTCCAAACTCTGCATGAGTTTTATAGTTAGGTGTAAAATATGCAGGGTTTTGCATTTGTATTACAAAAATAATATATGTATTATATCCATTTTCTTTTGCATCAATCAGTTCCATGATATGCTTTACACCTCGTTCTGTTGGTGCATCTGGAAACATTACTATATTATTTTCTTCTAATGTTACCCCTTTAATTTCTGCAAATATTTTATTATTTTTTGTTTCTGCATATACATCAAACCGTGACTGTTTATATTTTTGTTCCATTTTTATATAAGTTAACGGCTCATTAATATGGAGTATATCTTTACCCGTTTGCAGTGCTTCATATACTGCTTTATTGGGAGCTGAAGAATCCATATTAATTAATCTGCCCATTTTATTTACTGTTATCAGGTCATATTTTGTTTTTCTTTCTGTATCAGGAAAATATTCTAAATAAACTTCTGTATCTTTTACTAAAAGTTCTCTGCACCTGCCTGTATTTTTTACATGAACTATTACATTTTCATTATTTATATCACATTCAGCAATAAATCTGTTTGGTCTGTTTTTAAAAAGTGCTTTTACAATATTATTATAAATCATATTTTTTCCTTATTTATTAATCTAAATAGAAAGTATACTATAATAAAATTAATATGTCAGTATATTTATAAATAATTAGGGTAAGAACATCTTTTTTTGATAAAAACAATATTAAAAAACTTGACATTGATATATAAATTGTGTATCTATATGTAATGAATAGTTATGCTTGAATGTAAATTATTTAGGGGTTTGTATAATGAGTCAAAGTGGTGTAGTTAAGTGGTTTAATAACTCAAAAGGTTATGGTTTTTTAACTGATGAAAATGGTGCAGATGTATTTGTCCATTTTTCTGCTATCCAAAGCGATGGTTACAAAACATTAAAACAGGGAGACAATGTAGAGTTTGATGCAATTGAAGGGGATAAAGGTTTGCAGGCTCAAAATGTTAAAAAAGTAAGCTCGGCAGACTAATTTAATATATAACTTTTTTGCAGTAAAATTTTATTTTGACAAGAATTGTAAAGCTGTGGAATATAAATTTCACAGCTTTTTTATTATAATAAAAAACTATATATATTATAAACACCATATATAGCTATTTAAAATAAATCATCATTATGATTTCTGCTTTTAAGTATTTGTAATGATATAAGTATTTATTTTAATAAAATCATATCTTTATACAGTAAACTTATCTAAAAATATGAAATTCCTTGAGAAACTTGACTTTTTTTGCATAATAATATACTCTTATTCTTGGATGGTTGTATATGTTTCGTAAAATTGATGTAATTATTATTGTCTTTTTCCTCATATTATCTATTGTTCTTATTATTAAGCCTTATGGTAATTCAGCAAAAAAAATAATGCTTGTTGTAGAAAATGAAAGCTTTTATATACCTTATAAAGACGGCTATTTTAATCTTTTTGGAAAAGTCAAAGATGTTTTTGGCAACGACCACAGTGTATATAAAAGCATGGAGTTTGAAATAGTTGAAGGCAGAATAAGGGCATTACATTCAGACTGTGCAAACCAAATATGTGTAAATACTTCCTGGATAGAAAACTGCGGGGACAGCATTATATGTGCACCAAACAGGGTGGCTGTTATTATTGACTGTAAAAGAGAGGATATTTTGCGGAAATGAAGATAAATATATATATTTTAACAGGGCTTATGGCTTCCTGCAGTATTATTTTAGGGGTGATTGAAAATTTTATTCCTACACCTGTACCTGCAATCCGCTTAGGTCTTTCTAATGTGCCTATACTTATTATGATATATCTTGCAGGCAGTAAATATGCTTTTCAGGTATCTTTTTTAAAAGCCTTAATAGTGCCTGTATTATCAGCAAACATTATATTTAAAATGTCTTTAAGTGTGCCTGCAACATTTATTTCATTTGCAGCTATGGCAGTAACTTATCATTATTTTAAAAATAAATTAAGCATTGTAACAATTAGTGTAATAGGTGCAGTATTTCACATGGCAACTCAGCTTGTGGTAGTAAGTATTTTTTATGTAAAAGGGCTTATTTATACTAATATTGCAGGTATTTTACTTCTTTCTGCTACTATTACAGGTGTGTTAATGGGTATTATTGCATATAAAATAGTAAATCATAAGCAGATAAAAGCAATGTTTGAAAGGCTTGAATTAAAACATTAAAAATAAAACTGCCACTCAATACCAAGAGTAGTATTTATATGATGCTCATTAAAAGTATTCATAGTTTTAAAAGCAAGATTACTGTATTTTTTATAGCCATAGTTTAATTTTATAATACTTCTATTATACCTTTGGTCAGTTAAATAAGAATATGCTACATGCAGATTTTTAAATGGGCGGACAGTTGCCTGAAAGCCTGCAACACCATAGTTATCTGTGCCGCTCCATATATTTAAGCCAATTAAATCTTTTGTAGCAAAGCCTAAAACAGAGCTTAAAATAAAACTGTATATAGAATCATTTATTGCTGTATCGTAGTCATCTACAGAAAAAATATTCATACTTTTAAGAGAAAATGTAGTGATACCAGCACTGTATTTTTCAACAGGTGATGCAGTAATATCATATTCTGATATAGTGCCATGGTATGAAAGAGCATAAGAATATAAGTTTTCCTTATTAATAGCTTTGCTAAAGTCAACTATATATGGGTTAGAGATATAATCAAGCAGGTCATCTCTTTCTCTAAATTTATACAAATTATATTCTACAATACTGCTGCTTGATAACTCATAAGGTGCAAATGCAAGATTAAGCCTTTGAGTAGTTTCTGTTTCTGTATTTGTTTCTGTATCAATATTTGCATATTCTGCTTCTATATCAGTAGTTTCTGCAAATGAAAAAGAGATACAGCTAAAGCATGCAGCAATACTTAATAATACAAAACTTAGTTTTCTCATAAGCATAATATGAACATATTAAATGGAAAAATCAAGTATAATTTTACATTTTCTTGATAAGTGTAAAAGTAAAAAATACAGTATTTTATGTTTAAATACTGTAATTTTTTACTATTTTATATTTATATGCAGATATTATTTATAAAGTAATGTTTTTTATATTAAAAATAATAAATATTAAAAAACAAATATTCCTTTTTCCATATGGAAAATACAGCATTCTGTTTTTTTATTATAAAGTTTTTTTAATATTTCTGCATATTTAAAAAGCTGTTTTTTATAGTCATCAAGCATTTTATCATTTAAAGTGCCTGTTTTATAGTCCATAATGACTATTTTATCATCCATTTCACTGTAAATATCTACAGAATAAAGGTTGTTATTTTCTCCAATGCGGCGTTCTTTAAATACACGGCCGTTAAAAAGCTGCTGCCACTGTTTATTATTATATACTGTATGCAGCTGTTTTTTTATCTCAGCAAATGTTTTATTATCAAGAGCAGAGCCGTATTTAGCAAACATACATTTTTCTGCTAAAGCAATAGTTTCTTCTTTGCCGTATTCCAGCATAAAAAGCCCTGCATGCAGACATGAGCCTGTAAGAGCAGATAAGTAATCATGTGTAACATTTTCTTTTTTACTGTAAAATGCTTTTGTTTCAATAAGTTTTTTTTCTTTATTAATATTAAAATCAATATTTATGCTTTTTATTTGTTCTTTTTCTTCCTTTTTCTCTGCCTTTAGAGTGCCAAGATGCACTGGTTCTGGAAAGCACACTCCAACAATATGGGATATTTTCAACGGCATATCTTTTGGTATTTCTGCATTAATAAAAAGTGCTTTTTCAGCTCTTGTCATAGCTACATACAGCATATTAATACTGTCCTGCAGGGTAAGCATATTTTCATTTTCCATATATTCTTCTGCTTTTGTACCAGCAATATATGGGTACTGCTTTTTAGAATATACACAGCACAGCTTAGAATCACCAAATATATTATTATCTGCAACAAAAAGTGATGAATTTCTTGCATTAATATTTATATCTCTTGCTAAATTAGGCAGCAGTACAACATTAAACTGTAAACCTTTTGATTTGTGAATAGTCATAACAGTTACTGCATTTTTCTGCACAGCAGAAAGAGCCTGCTCGCTTGATGCGGCTTTATACACTGCTTCTTTAAAGTTAGATATATTTGTTTCATTAGGTGCTGTTTTTGATATAACATCAAAACATACATAATAATCAGGGCTTGAATTAAATCTGCTTTGTAAGTCAAGTTTGTTTGAAAGATAAAGCAGTTTATCAAATATAGAAAGTCCTTCAATATTATTAAGCATATTTTTTATTTTATTTTTTTCATGCTTTAATAAGCCTTTATCCTGCATAATACTATTTTGAGCAGCCTTTGGACTTGTATATAAAAATCTAAAAAAGGCATAATCATCATCTGTTTCTATAAATTCAGCTAAAGCCATAATAATATTAAAAACAGGTGAACTTGTTAAGTTTGCAGAAGTTTCTGCCTGTACAGGTATGTTATTATCTTCAAGATAATCAATAATATCTTTACCATGGCTGTTAGATACTGTAAGTATTGCAATATCTTTATACTGGAAGCCTTTGTCTATGCACATCTTTATTTTATCAAGACAGTATGTTAAATAATATGCATCTTCTTCTTTACTTTCTTTATCCAGATTATGTGTTATTTCTACATAACCATCGCCGTTTTCTTTATATGCTTTTTGGTCAATATTAAAAATTGCAAAATTTTCACCGTACTGCTTATATATTTTATTTGATATTTGATTTACTATATCTACAATGTTTTTACCGCTTCTATAGTTTGTATCAAGAGTTTTAGATAACAGTTTATCTTTATATTCTTTTAAAAGCATCCTAAAAAGAGAAGAACTTCCGCCACGGAAACGGTAAATATTCTGTTTTGGGTCTCCTACATAGAAAAAACTACCAACTTTATCATGCTGTCCTAATCCTGCCATTGCTTCTTCTGCCAGTGGTTTTAAGGTAAGCCACTGAGAAATAGATGTATCCTGGAACTCATCTATTAATAAATGGTTTATTCTGCTATCAAGTCTGAAATAAAGGTAATCTTTATCTATTTTAGAGCTGTCTGTTGCCAGCATATAATATACAGCATTACTTATATCACTATAAGTAAGCATATTCTGCTCTTTCTTTAAAATATCCATTTTTTCATTAAGAGATTTACCAAGGTTTAAAGCAAGGCTTGTTAAAATATTGCCGTATAAAAGCCAGTATTCCTGCAGTTTATTAAATATTTTATCGCGGAGAGTATACTGCTTTTGGCTGAATTCATATTTTTTAAAATTTGGTGCTTCATCTAATATATTTTTAAAAAATGGAATATCAGATATATCTTGAATATCTTTATAGTCAAGTTTATCTACAGCTTTCATCTGGTTTACTTTTAAGCTGTCATAATCGAATGTTTTTTTAAATTTCTGGCATAAGTCTGGTATTTCTTTTTGCAGATTTACTGCACTTGAAATCATATTTATTATATCATTAAGTTTTAGGGTATTATTCACTGCATTTTCAAGTTTAAGAATATTATCTGCCACATATTCTGCATATTTTTGCAGTGTAGAAATAAGGGAAACTGTCTGCACCCCTAAAACAGGGTAAATAGTATCCAGTATCTGTTTCCATTTATTATCTGTCAGCACTTCTGAAATAAGCTGATAAAATGCAGTTCTTTTAATTTGAGCCGTTTCTTCATCGCTTTGTACATCAAAATCTGGGCGGAAACCTGCTTCAAAAGGGAATATTCTTAAAATAGTATTATTAAATGCATCTATTGTTTTTATATTTAATTCAGAAAAATGGCTGAAAAGGTTATCCCTTGCAGTTAATGCTTTTTCTTTTATAAAGTTATCATCAAAAGGCTCATTTAATTTTTCTGCATACTTTTTCATAAGCGGAGTAATAAATTCATACTCGCTTTTATCTGCTGTGCCTTCCGCAAATGAGTTTATAAATTTTATAATACGCTCTTTCATTTCTGCAGTAGCTTTTTTAGTAAAAGTAAGGCATAAAATATCCCGCGGTGCAGCACCTGTTAAAAGCATACCAGCAACACGCATAGCAAGCTGAAAGGTTTTACCTGTACCTGCAGATGCTTCTAATGCAAGATTTTCATATTTATTTAGTGAAGAAGCCATTTTCCCTCCCACATACTGACACATAAGGGCAGTAATCACAATGTTTATACTCTTTTGTCTGCTCAAAAGGTATAGATATATCAACTATTTCCTTTAATTTTTTTGCTAAATAGTCTTTAAAATCATCATAAAAGTTTATATCAAATCCATGCTTGTATTCAAATTTTTCTTTTATGCTTAAATAAAATAATTCAGCAGGCAGTTTTTTCATTTCATAATCTAGTAAAAGAGCATATACAGGCAGCTGAATATCATCTATTTTTTCAAAATTATTATTTAATACAGGCTTTATTTTCTTTTCATCTTTATATTTATAGTCGGTAACTATAATGTCATTTTTATATTTTTCTACTTTATCAATAATACCTTTAATATTAAAGTTATTGAATTTAATCTGCACTTTATATTCTCTATTTATTACTTCATATCCGCTTTTTATGTGGTTTTGCTCTGCTTCTGTTATTTTTGGTATGTTATTGTAAATAATAGAAGTAATAAACTGCTCCACATTATTATATTTATAAGCATCATATTCTTTTATCTGATTAATAAATTCGCTTTGAAATGACTGCAGATAAGTTTTATCTGTAACAGATATTTTCTTGTCAAAAAGAGTTTTAAAAACATTATGCAGCACTATTCCAAAAACTTTGTTATCAAGATTTTCAACAGGTTCAGTTTTTTCTTCAATACCAAGTACATACTGCAGATAAAACCTTAATGAGCAGGATGTATATATATTTAAATTAGATGCAGAATAAGAAAAATCTTTTAAATATTGTATGATTTTATCTGTTTTTTCTATGGTGATTTCTGTATCTTTTGGGTAGTAATATTTATCTTCCTGTATTAAAGAGATAGTATGTGGAGCATATTTTAAAGCAGATAAGTGGTTTTTAATGGCAAGTTCTTCAATAAAACTGCTTCTTCTTGCTCCAGAATTATTTTCAGAATATGTGATAACAGTAGCTTTTGCACTGCTCATAAGCTGATACAGGTAGTTTTTCATTAAATTTTCCCTGTCAATAAATGTTGGCAGTTTTAACTGTTTTTTTATTTCTGTATTAATAAATAAGTCTTTTGCATTTTTTGGCGGGAAAAGGTCTTCAGTCATATATGGTATAAAAAGCACATCGTAATCTATATTTCTGCTTTCAAGTATACCTGTTACAGCTATTTCCTTTTTAGGTAAATCTATAGACATATTATTTATTTCATTCATTATAATATATGCAGCTTCTTCAAATAAAAGCAAATCATCTATAGATTTATATATTACAGCGAGCTTTTCAAGTAAAGTTTGAGTTTCTGTAATAACATCAACTTCCAGATGAAATAATGGCAGAATATCATTAAGCAGTTTTTGATATGTTTTAATACATTCTGCTGCAGTAATAGATTCTGGTGCATTTAAAAATGATGCTAAATATTTACTTATTACCTGCTCACTTAAAAACTCATCTTTCTGCAGGTAAAGTTTATTATTTTCAAGCATTTTATATAAATTTTTCATAAGCTGCTGTACTTCTTTATCTTCTTGCAGCATATCATTAGAGAGTATGTTTATAAGTGAAGATATTTCTATAAGTCCGCTTTTAAAAGAAGTGTATAAGCCTGTTAAGCTGTCTATAAAACTTATAAAATTGCATGATGACATATCTCTGCCTGCTGATACATCAAAAATATTATAATAATCCAGCTTAATAAAGTAGGTTTTACAGCTTGTGTCTGGCATAATAACTGCCATTCTATTAAATGGAATATTATTTTTTTCATGGAGTTCAAAGGCTTTTTTGGTAATAAGCTCTATTTGAGAAATATCTGATACACATGAATATATCTGCATATTACTGTTTGTAAAAACAGGCAGAGCTTTATCCTGCAGACTTTCTGTTCCAAAAAATGCTTCATATTCTTTATGCTGGCTCTGTCTTGGTCCTGCATAATTAAATACTATTATTACATTTTTAGTTTCGCTTATTTTTTTTAATACAGTAAGCTCATATTTTGTAAGAAAACCACTTATTAAAAATATATAATTATCATATCTATCTATAAAAATATTATTTAAGTCTATATTTTTATATATTTCATATTTATCTGTCCAGCCATCATTATGTATTATATCTAAATATATGCTCCATAAGTGGTTTAATATATTTATCTGCCTTTCATAGTCAGAATACTGAGATGCTTTTACAAGGCTCTCTACATCCACCATTTCTGCAAAAAGTTCTCTGAAAAAAGAAAATATGTTTTTTGCATTCTGGGCAAATGGTATAAAGCTCTGTAAAAACTCTTTATTATCGCTTTTAAATACGGCTGTTATTTCTTCATTTGTAAGTTTATTAACTGCTTTTTTTAAATAAAAGGGGCGAAGTTCTACTGGCATAACAGCTCTATCAGTATCTATTAATAATTCAAAAAAGTTTGATACTGCATAAGGCTCTACATATTTAAAACCAAAGTTTGCCATATACCTAAGGTTTCTTTCTGTTGGAAGCACAAGGCATGTTTTGCAGTCTTTAGTGTCATATTTTAAAGCAAGATTAGAAATAAAAGAGTAGGGTGTAGTATTTTCTGGAATATTAAGGCAGCTTATCATAGTGTATCCTTTATTAATGTATTAACTGCCGTCATATAAAAATATGCGGCAGTATAAATTATGCTTTATATTATATTATGAAATATATGCGACAATAGGTGTCGCATATATTCAAATTATAAAAATTATATATTAAACATAAAAATAGATGCAGTATAAACTTATTTCATACCCATAAGCTGTAAAAGTTTTTCTTCTTCAGGGGCTCTGCCCATAAAGTCTATAAAAAGCTGCTGCATAGTGTGTGAGCCGCCTTTTTCTAATATATTCTTTTTAAAGCTCTCTGCAATTTGTTCATCAAATACACCTTTTTCGCTGAAAGCAAGATAAGCATCAGCAGAAAGCATTTCTGCCCATTTATAGCTGTAATATCCTGCAGAGTATCCGCCACCAAAAATATGACCAAAGCCGTTTTCAAAGATTACATAGTCAGGCGGAGTAATAACTGCAGTTTCTTTTCTTGTTTCAAGTATAATATTATGCACCTGTTCATAAGTATAAGCATTATCGTATATAGATAAGTCAAATATACCAAACTCTAATTGGCGGACTAAAAACATACCAGACTGAAAGTTTTTATTATCTATTAATTTTTTGATTAATTCATCAGGTATTATTTCACCAGTTTCATAATGGCGGGCAAATAATTTCAATACTTTTTCTTCATAAGCAAAGTTTTCTAAAAACTGAGAAGGAAATTCTACAGCATCCCATTCAACACCATTAATACCAGAAACATCACTTTCTTTGCATTTAGAGAAAAGGTGATGTATTGCATGTCCTGCTTCATGGAAAAGAGTATGCACATCATCGTGTCTTAAAAGGGAAGGCTGCCCTTCTTTTGACGGCGGGAAGTTTGCAACTATAAAAGCATCTGGAAGATGAGTATTATTTTTATCATCAACCCTGCCAGTATGCCAGTTATTCATCCATGCACCGCCTCTTTTTTCAGGTCTAGCTTCCAAATCAATATAAAGCCTTGCAAATGGAGTATTATTCATATCTAAAAGATTAAAACATTTAGCTGTTTCATGCCAGAGTTTTATATCTTTTACTTCCTGAAAGTTAATATTAAACAGTTTCTGCAGGAAAAGGAAAAGACCATGTACAACATTTTCTTTTTCAAAATACGGCCTGAAAAGTTCACTGTCAAATCCAAGCACTTCTTTTTTCAGCAGGTTTGAAAGATATGCTGTATCATAGCTTTCTACTTTATCTATACCTTTAGTTTTAGCAAAAGCTGATAATTCTTTTAATTCCTTTTCTGCATAAGGTCTGCCTTTTTTACTTAATTTTCTTAAAAATGCAAGAGCAGCATCTGCACTTGGGCAGCTCATTGTTTCATTACGCATTTCTCTGTAATTTTTATAGCCTAAAATATTAGCTTTTTCATGTTTCAGTTTTAACATTTCTTCTATTACAGGGCTGTTGTTTGCTGCTCTTGTCATATATGCTTTATATACTTCTTCTCTTAACTCTCTGTCTTTACAGTATGTCATAAATGCAATATATGATGGTGCCTGTAAAGTAAACCTGTAACCCTGCTGCACTTTTGCTGCCATTTTATCACTTTCCGGCATATCTTTTATATGTGTATCATCTTTTAATATGATTTCAAAAGCATTAGTGGCATCAAGCAGGTTTTTATTAAAATTATCAGAAAGTTCTGAAAGTCTTGTGTTTATTTCTATTAATCTTTTCTTTTTATCATCTTCTAAATGAACACCGCCTAATTTAAAAGATTCCAGACTGTCTTTTATCACTTTTTTCTGTTCATCTGTTAAATCCTGCTGAGTGCTTATCTCTTTTACAGCTTCATATATTGCTTTATTTTGGCTGAGTTCTGAAGAATATATGCTTAATGGCTCTAAGCATATAGAAAAAGCCTCTCTTGTTTCTTTGCTATCGCATACTGAATTTAAATGTGAAACTGGTGTAAAATAGTCATTAAGACGGCAGTCAAGCTCCATAAATGGACGCATAAAGTTAAGATATGTCTTTTTTTCTATTTTTAAAAGTTTTTCAATTTCTTCCTTATTGCTTTTAATGATTTCTGTAACATTCTCCAGTGAATTTTTTGTACAGTCTAATGGAAAATCTATAAACATATTTTTCTCCTAATAAATATTATCTATTTTTTTAAGTGTAGCATTATATATACTTTCTCTTTCTTCTATCATCTGCCTTAAGTGAAAATAAGAATAAGGCAGTGAAAGCACTATTGCAGATGTGGCATTATCCTGAGAATCTGTATGCAGGCTTGTAATAATAACTTTTGTAGTTAAATCTTTTGCTGCACGGATTAATGTTATATCATTATCTTCAATAGAGCTTATTATAACATTTACTCTTGCACTGCTGCCTGTAGGAATATATGGCTCAATTTTTTTAGAAAAGGCTTTTGAGCGGGCAAGAAAAGTATCTGATGTAGTAAAAAATTCTGTTTCACCAGAAAACTGCAGTATATTAAATGGGGTTCTGTTTTCTATAGTGAATGCAATCTGTATAATATTATCATCGCCTATATTTGTATTAATATCTTTTATTATAACATCTTTTGCATACTCTTTTGTGCTTTTAAATGTTTTTTCTATATTATTAAGCATTTTTGTAACATTTCTGTCACGCTCCATATCTTCATCCAGCTTATTTTTTAATATTTTTTTATATTCTGCTATAATCTGCTCTGGAGTTTTGCCGTTTAATCTTTTATATAAGTTTTCTGCTATAATCGCTTCTTCGCCTGATAAAATATAACCTTCAGATGAGGCATCTGGTAAATAAACTGATATAGGGCCTTTAATATAGGAACATACTGTTGAATTAATCTGAGCACATACTATATTTATCTTATTCTGCAAATCATAAAAATCTTCCGCTTGAATTGGTACTGCCATAACATTTACTTTTTCTTCTCTACAGCCTGTAAGAATAAATAAAACTGCAGATATGATTATTATAATCTTTTTCATAATATCCTCAAAATAAAATACTTAAAGTTATAATTTACCATAACAAAAGCATATAAATCAAGGATTATATATTTTTTAGATATTATGCTGTATATATTAATAGTTTTATATCAGATTATGAAACATTATAAGTTATTTCATTCTCTTTGCGACTTAATTTCTTATGAACTGTTTTTTGGAACGATTTGCTGTCAGATTGTTTGAGCGAAGCGAGTTGCTGCAGCAGTGTAGAAAAAACAGTGAATGTTTAAGGAATTGGAGCATAAGGAATGAAATAACAAAAACTTGATTACTTAAGTTTTGCGGCGGTAGAGATAGAAGCTGTATTTATCCATATAATGTTATGAAATTGTTATTTATATCATATAATATTATAATAAATTTTGATTATTTAATTTTAATCTCTTGACAATATGGCATATACTTATTACATTATCTTTGGCACTCACAGAGATTGAGTGCTAATAATTTTAAAATTATATTAATTTTAGGAGATAGATTTATGTCACAAACTATGGAGTTTAAAACAGAAGTATCTAAGTTATTAGATATTGTTATTCATTCCCTTTATTCTAATAAGGATATTTTCTTAAGGGAGCTTATATCTAATGCAAGTGATGCAATAGATAAAATCCGCTATGAAGGCTTAACAGACCAAAGCAAATATGAAAATGACACTGACTGGAAAATAAAACTTACACCTAATAAAGCAGCAGGCACACTTACTATATCAGATAATGGTATAGGTATGGATTATGATGAAGTTATAAATACTTTAGGTACTATTGCAAACAGCGGTACAAAAGAATTTATGAAAATGCTTGAAGAAAAAAATGCCAAAGACGCTGTTGAATTAATCGGCCAGTTTGGTGTTGGTTTCTATTCTGCATTTATGGTATCAGATAAAGTTACTGTTATCACAAGAAAAGCAGGGCAGGAAAAAGGTGTTAAATGGGAAAGCGAAGCTGCAGGCACTTTTGAAATAGGCGAAGCAATAAGGGCAAACCGTGGAACAGATATTATTCTGCACTTAAAAGAAGATGATAAAAAATATCTTGATGAGTGGACATTAAGAGATTTAGTTTCAAAATATTCTGACTATATAGAGCACCCAATAGTTATGGATGTGGAAAGACCTAAAAAAGATGAAGAAGGCAAACCACTTGAAGAAAAAGAAATAAAAGAAGAAGTATTAAACTCAAGAAAAGCTATATGGTTAAGAAATAAATCAGAAATCACTCAAGAAGAATATAATGATTTTTATAAACATATAACTCATGATTATTCTGACCCGTTAAAAACAATCCACTTTAAAGTGGAAGGTACTCATGAATTTGCAGGGCTTTTATATATACCAAAAATGAAACCTTTTGATATTATATATAAAGAATATAAATCAGGTCCTATGCTCTATGTAAAAAGAGTGCAGATTATGGAGCACTGCGAAGAACTTTTCCCACCTTATTTAAGGTTTGTAAAAGGTGTTGTTGAATCAAATGATTTACCGCTTAATATTTCAAGGGAAATTCTGCAGAATAATAAACTTATTGAAGTTATGCGTAAAAATATCACTAAAAGAGTGCTTGATGCCTTAACTGAAATGAAAAATAAAGAATATGATACTTATGTATCATTCTATAAAGAATTTGGCAGAATATTAAAAGAAGGTCTGCATTTTGAATATGATAAAAAAGAAAATATTGCAGATTTAGTGTTAGCTGAATCTACTGCTACAGAAGATGGCAAATATACTACTTTTGCAGACTATATAAGCCGTATGAAAGAAGGGCAGAACGATATTTACTATATCTTATCAGCATCAAGAGCAGAAGCAATGGCAAGCCCGTATATGGAAGGCTTAACTAATAAAGGCTATGAAGTGCTTATATTAACTGATGATATAGATGATATTGTTATATCAGCTCTTGGAGAATACAAAGGCAAACAGTTTAAATCAGTTGTAAAAGGCGATATTAACTTAACTGATGAAGAAAAAGCAGCAAAAGAAAAGAAAACTGAAGAATTAAGCTCTATTTTAGGCTTTATTAAAGAACAGTTAAAAGATAAAGTTGCAGATGTTCGCCTTTCAAGCAGGCTTACAGACAGCCCAGTATGTTTAGTTCGTGGCGAAACAGATTTTGACCCACACATAGAGCAGATTATGAAAGCTATGGGACAGGCTTATATGGCAGCAAAACGCACTATGGAAATCAATGCAGAACACCCATTATTTGTTAAATTAAATGAAGTGTTCAATAAAGATAAAGAAAACCCAGTGTTAAAAGAATATGTAGATTTGCTTTATGATGAAGCCTTAATATTAGAAGGTGCAAAACCAGTAGATGCAGGACTTTTTGCAAAAAGAGTAGCATCACTTATGATAAAAGGTTTAGAATAATAAAAATAAATCATTTAAATAATTTCAAAGCCTGCTTATGCAGGCTTTTTTTATGTATTGAATTGTAGTTGTTTTGTTATGAAGTATAACTATATGGTAAATAAGGAATAATTTAAATTTATTACACTTTTTATAAGGAAAAAATGTAAAATACTACACTTTTTGCAGGGAAAAAGTGCGAAATCTTACACTTTTTACAATGAAACTTATTTCTGCTATTATATAGCCTTAACTCAACAAACTCTGTAATATTCAAGCATAAAATATATAGTCTAGTATATTCATTTTTATAAAAAATTAGTTTACTTTTTATATGTATTTTTATATATTTATAAACACATATAAACACATACATATACCTATAAACACATTAAAACACTTTGAAGTATATTTAAATATTTATAAATACTTGAATATATTTTAAATAATGATAAAATAGAGCATCAGAATGAAAAATACATATACACCATTAAGATATCCTGGTGGAAAAAGTAAACTGGCTAAACAATTTGAAATAATTTGTAAATCAAATAATATTGATATGTATATAGAGCCTTATGCAGGTGGATTTGGCATTGGTTTATATTTGCTTTTAAATAATATTGTAAAAAATGTTATTATAAATGATATTGACCCTCTTATACATTCTTTTTGGTATTCTATATTAAAGCATAATAAAAAATTTATTAATATGATATATAATACAGATATTACAATGGATAACTGGTATAAGTATAAAGAAGTTATAAAAAATCATAGTGAATATGATAAATTTACTGTTGGTTTTGCAACTTTTTTTATGAATAGAACAAACCGTTCTGGTATTATCAAAGCAGGAGTTATTGGTGGAAAAAATCAAAACGGCAACTATAAACTAGATGCTCGGTTTAAAAAAGATGAGTTAATAGAAAAAATAGAGCGTATTAATAAGTATAAAGATAGTATAAAACTTTATAAAAAAGATGCTTTACAGTTAATTAAATCTATAAAGAATAAACTTGATAATCATTCTTTAATATATTTTGACCCACCATATTATTATAATGCAAATACATTATATAATAACTTTTATAAACCAGAAGACCATAAGAAAATCGGTAAGTTTATTCAAAAGTTAGATTATCCATGGATAGTTACTTACGATGATGTAAAAGAAATATCAGATATATACAGCAGTTCACAACAATTTAGCTATACATTAAATTACAGCATATCTAAATATAATAATAAAGGCAGCGAACTGCTGATATATAATGATATAAATATTGATAAAGCAATATTTAATAATTCTTTGGAGTTATCATGTATATAAACCAATTAGAAATTTATAATTTTAGAGCATTTTCAGGTAAAAAAATAGTACAAGATGAAAATGGTAATATGATAGAGAAAGAAATTCATTATAAATTTAATTTTGTTAATGGTTTAAATTGTATAGCAGGGCATAATGGTATAGGTAAATCAACAATTTTAGCTATGCTTGGCAATTGTGGGGAATTAAAAGATGATTTTGCAACACATTTAAATGGCAGTAAATTTTGTGGAGATTATAAAGACATCATTAAAGGTAATCCAGCTCATGATCCAACAGGCAAAGTGTGTACTCTACATTTTTCTGATTTACCTTCAAATTACAGTTATTCTGAAACATATTTAGAAAGTCTTGAATTTAGGACAACTTTTCAATCAAATAATACAAGATATAGATTAATTCCAGTAAAAAATAGAAGTAGAAGAACGGAAAGTAAACTTATATGGCCAGTTTATTATATGGGTTTATCAAGGTTGTATCCAGTTGGAGAATCTTCAAAAATATTTAATAGTTTATTATCAGAAGATATATTAAATGAAATAAAAGATGAATATAAAAATATTATCCCGTCTCAAAATGATTATATCTCTGTATCAAGTGTTAGAATTACAGGGACAAAGAAAAAGCTAGGAGTTGGTGTTTCTACTGAAAAATATAGTTATGAAGCAAATTCTGCAGGGCAGGATAATATAGGACAAATATTACTTTCTGTTTTATCGTTTAAAAAGTTAAAAGAAAAACTTGGTGATGAATATTTTGGTGGTTTATTACTAATTGATGAGATAGATGCATCTTTACATCCTGCTGCTCAATTAAAACTATTAGATTATCTTTACAAGCAATCACAAGAATTATCTCTGCAAATTATTTTTACAAGTCATAGTATAAATGTTATAGATCACTTAATATCTAAAAGAGAAAAAGGAAAGATAGTAAATGTAGTTTACATTAATACATGCTATGGTTCAATTGATATTAGAGAAAATCCATCTAGTAGATTTGTACATAATAACTTAACAGAAAGTTATACAGGAATACCAGTATCTGTAAAATTTACACTACTTACGGAAGATGATGTGGCTCGAAAATATTTGCAAGCCTTATTGAAGTATAAAGATTTTAAATATAATCATAAATTAGCAATACCAGATATGAATATAGGTTGGGCTGAAATTATTAAATTAGTAACACATGACTTTTATAAATTTAAAGATGTTATTGTTGTTTTAGACCCAGATTTAAATAATATAAAAAAGCGAAGGGATCTAGAGGATAACTTAAGAGGTACTAAATATAAAATAAATACTCACAACAGCAGTATATTTATATTACCGGGCAATGACTGTATAGAAACAATGATATGGAATTGGGTTTCTAATCTTGATGATGGACATAAATTATTTAAAGAAACTTATTTTTATGATAATGGTATAGCAAAAATAAATATCATAAATCAAGGTCCCAATACAGCTTATTATGATAATATTGCATCAACATTAAATAAGGTTAAGCAATGGTATAAAGACAATGAGCATTTGATGGATACTATAATGCACTATATGATTGAAGAACTTGATAATAAGGGAGCATTAGATAATTTTTATAATAATTTTAATAAATTTGTAGAGATGTTAGTTTTTTCTAATTAAAAATTCTTTTAAATTATTGCAATAGGTTAAGAGTTCATCAACTTTTTCAACAATTCTTTCCTGCTCTTTAAGTGGTGGCAGTGGAAAAATCAAAGTATTCATATCATTTGAGTTTATTGCAGGATAGCTTGTGCCTCTTACAGCTTTATTTATTTGGAAAGAAAGCAATTCTGTATAGAATAAGTGATATAAAAATTTAGAATCTACAATATTATATGGAGTTAAAACAGCAAACCCTGTTGATACAATCATATCTTCTGAATTGAAATCTATATGTGCAAAACCTTTTAAATTTGGTCTAACTGTTGCAATAATAACATCATTTTTTTTAATAATTCGTCTAGCTCGTGATGGTGAATTTTTAAATATTATATTATTATCTGGTATATTTATTTGTCCAGTTTTAACAGCAGATAAATCAATATATTTAAAACTATAATTAGGATTTGTATCATTTTTGAGAGTATTTTTGTTAATTTCGCACACTTCCCCCAGTCTGACCCATTTCCAGTTTTTAGGTATATCATAAGGTATTTCATCATCAGTGATAGGTGGTAGTGGTTTTTCTTTTTTTATTTTGCTTTGTTTTATTAAGTTTTCTTTTTCTGCTATTATTTTTTCATAAAGTATGCTTGCAGGTTCATCGTGTATATCCTGCGGAACTAATTTTCCTTCTACTGCATACTGTAAAATTGCTTTTCTTAAATCTGCTGCTTTCATTTATACATCTCTTTTCATAACTTCTTCTATTGTATTAAGCAGGTTATTAATATTTTCAGTTATTTCTTGCCTTTCTAATTTATAGTTTTCCATAAATTCATAAGGATTTAATATTTCTTCTTCCTCATGTGGAAATCCGCAGAAATCAAGGTTATAATTATTTGCAATAATTTCATCTATACTTATAAGCTTTGATACATCACTTATCTCTCTATTATTCCACCAGGCACGCACTGGGTCAAAATGAATATCAAGCATAGGGCGGGTTTTAGAAAAATGTTTATATCCTTCTGGCATTTCTAGCCTGTAATACCAAATATTTTCTGTTTTTTTGCCTTTTTCAAAAAATAAAAGGTTAGTATTAATATTTGTATAAGGTGCAAACACATCATTAGGAAGTCTTATAATAGTATGCAGGTTACATTCTTCTAAAAGTTTCTTTTTTATACTTGTTTTTACATTACTGCCAAATAAAAAACCATCTGGCAGGACAAGGCCGCATCTGCCATTTTCTTTTAATAAATACATAATATGTACCATAAATAAATCGGCAGTTTCTTTTGACCTTAAGTTACTTGGCACAGAGCTTGTAACTGCATCTTCTTCAGCTCCGCCAAAAGGTGGGTTTGTTACAATAATATCCACTAAATCATTATCGTTATAATCTGCAACAGGTGTGCGGAGTGTATTATCGTTTATAATATTTGGCACATCTATATTATGCAATATTAAGTTTGTAACACATAATATATGTGGATATGGTTTTTTCTCTATACCTTTAATATTTGTTTGTAACAGTTTATAGTCTTCTGGAGTATTTAATGTATATCTATCTATTACACTTGTTAAAAAGCCGCCTGTTCCACATGCAGGGTCCAGCACTTTTTCATGAATTTTAGGGTCTATCATTTCCACTATAAATTTAGTAACAGGGCGGGGTGTATAAAATTCTCCAGATTTACCTGCACTTTGCAGGTCTTTAAGCATTGTTTCATATATATCATTAAATAAATGGAAATCAGGCATAGCAGTAAAATCAAGCTCTTTATTTAATTTATTAATTACCTGCCTAAGTAATGTGCCAGATTTCATATAATTTATAACATCATTTATGGTAGTTTTTAAAAGCCATTTGCGTTTTGTTTTATCATCATAGGTTTCAAGAGATTTAATATCATCAAACATATGTTCAATAAATTTTAAAAGCTCATCGCCAGTAATACCTTCATCCTGAGCTGCCCAGTTACGCCATTGATACATTGTAGGCATAACAGGTTTGTAGTTATCTTCTAAAAGTTCCCATTCCTGCTCTTTATAATCAAAAGCTTTTAAAAATAAAAGCCATGCAATCTGCCCTATATATTGAGCATCACCATTTATACCTTCATCCATTCTCATTATATCTTTTAAAGCTTTTGTTAAGCCTGATATTGCCATTTCTACCTCTTATGCTGCATAAATTTCATTTTCAAGTTCTTTTATAATATTTTCAAAATTTTTTCTACCTTTAAATATGGTATTTAATATATACATTGGATTGCCTATTTTATTTACAGGCTCCAGCTTTAATATATCTATAGTTTCTAAATTTCTTATGTCAGTTTCTGCATATTTATCAAGCAGGGCACTTATAACTTCCTGCACTTTAGTACCATATTTTGCAAAATAGTTGCGTTTTTTTACATTTGCTATACGCTCTTTTTTAGTTAATGGGGGTTTGTCATAAGCTATATGGCAAAGCATATCAAAAGGGTCTAAATCTTTTTTTGTGTTTGCCTTTAATTCTTCCATAAATATACCAGCTTTTTCCATTTCATCTATTATTATAGATTTTTTCTCAGCACTATTCCAAGCCTGTAGAAAATTATCAAGGGTGGCATACTTGTTTTTTATATTTTTTCTTGTATAGTCTTTAAATGATTCAGTTATAAGTTTGCCATTATAATCTAAATATTTTACTAAATCTTTTAAAACTGATACTTCCACATTATCAACATAATATTTTTTTGGCTCATTACTTGTAAGGGGCAGGGAAGTGTCTTGTTTTTTCTCATTTTCTTCTTTTTCTGCTGTTTCTGCTGTAAGTGTTTCATCATCAAATTTATATTTTTTGCCTTTTGTAGTTATGTCGTATTCTTCACTTTTCAGTGGTTCGCCGTCAAAGGCAGCATCAGCAAAAAGCCTTGTAACATTTCTAAAATCAATTATAGTAAAGTAAAGCTTGTTTTTTTCTTCTACAAGCCTTGTGCCTCTGCCTATAATCTGCTTAAATTCTATTATGCTGTTTATATTGCTGTCTATTACTATAAACTCTACAGTTTTAGTATCAACTCCAGTAGATAAAAGTTTAGATGTGGTAACTAAAACTGGGTAGCTTGAGTTTTTATTGCAAAAGTTTTCTATTTGGTTTTTACCTTCTTCATTATCACTTGTTATCTGCATAACATATTTATCATTTATTTTTACCATATCTGCATTTTCATTAACTAGAGCCTGCCGCATAAATGCTGCATGTTCTTGATTTACACAGAAAAATATTGTTTTTGCCATCCGCTTATTATGAGCTTTTAAGTAGTCAGATACATATTTTGCAACAGTTTCTGTTCGTTTGCCTAAAAATAGTGTTCTGTCAAAATCTTTATCGTTATATTCTCTATCTTCTATTAAGTTACCATATTTATCTTTTTGGTTGCGTTCTGGGCGAAAGCCTTCCACATCTTTATCTAATATTACGCGTATTACTTTATATGGTGCCAGAAAACCATCTTCTATACCCTGCTTTAAAGAGTATGTATATACTGGCTCTCCAAAGTATGAAATATTAGATACTTCTTTATTTTCTTTTGGTGTGGCTGTAAGTCCAATTTGTGCAGCATTGTCAAAATATTCTAATACTTCACGCCACTGGCTGTTTTCACTTGCACTGCCCCTGTGGCACTCATCAACTATTACTAAATCAAAAAAATCTTTGCTAAACTGTTTAAATATATTTTTTGTATCATCCTGCCCTGTAATACTCTGATATAGTGCTAAATATATCTGGTAAGATTTATCAACTTTTCTATTTGTTACCATCGTCATATTTTTTTTAAATGGTGAAAAATCACCAGTATATGTTTGGTCGCGTAAAGCTTCCCTGTCTGCTAAAAAGAGTATTCTTTTTTTAATACCAGCTTTCCAAAGCCGCCATGCAATTTGGAAAGCTACATAAGTTTTGCCAGTTCCTGTTGCCATTACTAGAAAAACTCTTTTTTCTCCATTAATTATGGCATTATATGTATTATTAACAGCATTAAGCTGATAATATCTAGGCATTTTGTCATTTTCTGTATAATATGATGAGCTTAGCTGTTTTTCTTTTATGCTGTCTATATTATTATATTTTTTATATATATCCATAAGTGTATCTGGGGAAGGAAATTCAGCAAGACTTATTTCTCTTTCTATTTTTTCATTTTCACTTGCATATTTATTATGAAAAAGAAAGCCATCACCATTTGATGAAAATACAAATGGAATATTAAGCATTTCTGCATACCCTAAAGCCTGCTGCATTCCATCTGATATTTTATGTTTATTGTCTTTTGCTTCAATTACTGCAATAGGTGTATGAAAATTATAAAAAAGCACATAATCTGCTCGTTTAATAGTATTAATATCACGAATACATGTATTATGCCTTGCAATAATTCTGCCTGCTGTAAGCTGGTATTCTTCTCTTATCTGGTGTTCCTGCCAACCTGAATTTTTAATAGCAGGTGTAATATATCTTGTGCGTATTTCCTGTTCAGTAAGCTCTTTTTTATCCATTATATCACCTTGATATATATTATAAAAGTATATTCAAAATGTAAAGATAAATATATGTTATAAAATGTATAAAGCAGTATTAAAATAGATATTTTGCGGCTTTTAAAAGTGAACGCATTAAATCTTCCATATCATCATTATTATTAGATTTATTTTCTTTTCTATATTCCCATGGAGCCTGCGGATTATCACCTTTCCAAAGTCCTATTTTTTGATTTCTTGCATTTTTTTCTGCTTCTGCATATTTTTTAGATTTGTAATAATATTTATAATGCCATGCCCAGCCTGCTTTTATCATTTCATAATTTAAGTCTTTATTATCCCCATAAAGAGTGGCAACTACTCTGCCGTAATCATCTTTACTGCGAATTTTGTATGTAAGGCGTTTATTTTTTACTATTTTTCTAAGATAATCTCTTGAAGCCTGCCCATATTTTTGTGTAGTTTCTGGTGCATCTATACCATAAAGCCTGATTTTTACTTTCTTGTTGTTGCCATTTATAATATTTAATGTATCGCCATCTGGAATTGACACAATCTTTATAATACTTTCATCTGCCAGCACTGTAAAAGGCAGAAGAAGGATAAAAATAAAAAGAAGTAAAAATGTTTTTTTCATAAGTCATCTCTCATTATTATTTAACACATTCAAAATATTTGTTGGTGATTATTTGATTTTATTTGTTGCAAAAAGACTAATAAATACATTAATATCTTCTGAACAATTTATAAATTATATAGAACTTTAGTAAATATAAAATGTCTTATCTATAATTGCAACTATTTTATTAAAATATGTCTGCACTGTGTACTATACAATATAATAGATTGACAAAATTATGTAATTTATGTAATTTATGAATTTCAGTTTTTATTAGGAGATAATATGTTTAGATACTTGATTTTAATTATTGCTATGGCTGTTATACCATTAACAGCATCTGCACTAACGATTGATGAAACAGTTACATTAGCTCTTGACACAAATAATAATATTAAAAGCAAGCAGTATACAGTAAAGGCTAAAGATTTATCAGCAAATAATGCTATTCTTATTTTTATGCCGTCTATTGGTGTTAGCTATGATTATTCATATTCATGGCAGGATAAAACAAAAGCTGCAAACACAAAAACAAATGGCGATTTATCTACATTAAGTGCCTATGCAAATTTAAATTTATTTAATGGATTATCAGATTTATTTGGCTATCAGCTTGCAAAGCTGGATAGAGATATGGCAGTATCTGATTTAGATGCAACATCTTACCAGACAATTCTGGATGCTCAGCTTGCATTTATTAATGTATTAAAAGCAAAAAGTGATTTAGAAGTGGCAGAAAGCAACTTAAAATTACTTGAAATGCAGAAAAGAGATGCTCAAATTTCTGCAGATAACGGCTTAATTGCAAAAAATGATTTATTACAGACTGAAACATATTTAGCTTCTGCACAGCTCCAAAAAATCACTGCACAAAGTGCCGTTACTACAGCTATACAGAGCCTTGAAAAAGTAATAAATAGAAAATTAGCTCCGAATGAAGAACTGGTAGAGCCTGTTTTTATGGATATTACACTAGAAAGTGAAGAAGTATTAAAAGATAAAATGTTTGCAAATAGAAGCGACTTAAAAAAATTAGAGCAGTCTTATGAAGCTGCCAAAAAAACAGAAAACCGTTCATTAAGCGGTGTATATCCAACTATTGATGCATCTTTTACTTATGCAGGCTATGGTGATTCTATTGACCCATTTGCAGGAAACCCAAACCCTGGTGGTATGGACTCTAATATGACAGTGGGTGTTACTGCATCGTGGAATATTTTATCAGTAGCATCTGCATCTTTACAATCACTTTCAGATAAAAGAACTCGTCAGGCACTTGCATATTCTATAGCAGATACAAAACAAAGCATGGTGCTTGATTTACAAAGTAAAATAGAAGGCTATTATACATCAAAAGCACAGCTTGCTCAGTCAATTATAGGTGTGCAGCATGCAGAAGAAAACTACCGTGTTACTAAAAACCTTTATGACCAAAGTGCTGCAACTATGACAGAACTTTTAGATGCATCATCATTATTAAATGAAGCAAAAGTTTCTGAATCAAATGCAAGATACAGTGTTATTTCTTCTGTATATAATTTAGAGTGGGTAATACAGGAAAAACTTCCTGTTCATGAAGTACAGCAGGATAATGGCACAATGCCGGTAAATAATCCTGCAGCACCAGCTCCAGCCCGTTAATATAATTATAATAAAGTCATGCGGAGATATGCAAATATCTCCGCTTTCAGATTGTCGAAAAAATACATTTTTTCTCCAGTATTTTGCCAGCCTAATAATGCTTGTAGCATTTTATTAGGCTGTAAGGGTAACTAAACTTGGATACACGCTCCAAGTTTAGTTAAACAGATTAATTTTTAATGTATATAATATTTCTTATTAGTAAGTTTAAAATAATCAATAACTTTTTTGACAGTCTGCATGTGGAAATATTCAAATATCTCTGCTTTTTGAGATAATTTTTATCTACATAATTTTTACACTTTTTTTAAAAATCATAAAAAAACACTTGATTTTATCATATATTTTATATAGAAAAGATATGAATAAAATTTACATAAGTTTTCAATATTAAATAATATATAAAATTTATATGGGAAAGGAGTAAATATGAAAAATTTACTAGAAAAATTAAAAGCTTTTTTCAGCAGGAAAAAAGATGCTGAAAAAGGTCAGACAGGTAATGAGGCAGCTGAAAACACTGCTGGGGAAAAACAACCTGGACGCTTTAAAAGGCTATGTTTAAATATTAAAGCTTATGCAAAAAGAAAACCTTCTACTTTTATCGCTATTATAGTTGGTATCGTTTTTGTTCTGCTTCTTGTAACTTATGAAGCACTTCACTTAACAAGCACTCCAGAATTCTGCGGTATGTGCCACGTAGAAACAGAAACTGGTGCAGGTGCTGAATATCACACTTGGAAGAAAAATATACACGCTGCAGCAAATGTTGGCTGTATTGACTGTCACGGTAAACCAGGCTTTTTTGGCTACATGAGAGCTAAAATGGGCGGTATGTATGACTTATACAGTGAAATAGTTCATTCTAAAGAAAACAAAATGGCTATATTAACAGAAGGTGCTACAAGTAAAGAATATGCTGCAAAACTTGTTCCAAACGACTGGTGTTTAATATGCCACTCTGATGATGAGAATAAACGCATTAGAGAAAATACATTTATGTCTTTCTTTGGCGTTAAAATGCGTAAAGTAGATGCAGTTAAAAACCCTGAATTTAGAGAGCTTAACGGCTTAAAAGATATATATAATGATGAAATGCCAAACATTTCTTTCAGCCATGATAACCATGTTAACACATTAGGTTTAAGCTGTATTGAATGTCACATGGGTGTTGCTCACGCAGGTGAATTCCAAAACAAAACTAAAATGGAAGACTGCTTCACTTGCCACGATGCTGAAAGAGAGAAAAACCCAGAAATCATTGCTCCAGCAAACGATGCTTGCGGCACTTGCCACACAACAGTAGTTGCTATGCATGAAGGTACTTTATTATTAGAAGAAGGTGAAGAACCAACTCCACCATCAATGATGGTTGACCAAGGTGTATATGGTGCTGAAAACTGTTCTTCTTGCCACATGGAAGGTGCATTTGATATACCTACTGCTGCAACATGCGGACCAACTTGCCACAGCGAAGGTATGGACTATGGCTTTATGTATGATGAAATAAGAGCTCAATTTGATGCTGTTAAAGCACCACTTGATACATTAAATATGCAGTTATATGGTGTTCTTGATAAAATGACAAAAGAACAGCGTGCAAAATTTAATGAATTTAAAAATTACTATGAAATATTAGCTAATGATAAATCAAAAGGTATACACAACGACAGCATTTATGTTAAAGCTGCTGAAAAAGCAACAGCAATCGGTAATGAGCTTGCTTCCAGCTTAGGTATTCCAGTAGCTGCACCAGAAGAAAGTCAGGAATAGACAGCTAATATCTTTTTTAAGATATAATAGATAAGGGGCGAAAAATATTATGTTTTCGCCCCTTTTTTTGTGTTTAGTGTTATTTTGCTTGATTTATTAGGTATATATTTTATAATTAACTCTGGAGTAATTCATGACAAAAGATGATAAAAAAATAGTCCGTAATGTAATTTTATTTTGTATTTTATTTTCAGTATTTTTTACAGTTTACAGAGTATCATCTCTGCTTGAGAAAAAGTATGAAGATAATAAGCAGATAGATAATTATACTGCTGCACTTCCTGCTGAAAATATAAAAAATAACAGTACTCCAAAAGGATATGATAATATTACTGGTGCAGATATTCTGCCTGCAGATAATTATGCTCCTGTAGTAAACAGCAATCCATCAGTAAAGGAAAATACATACTATGCCGATAATGACAGCTATGTAATCAATTCTCTTGCAGATTTAAATAAAGATGATAAAACTATAGCCAACCCTTATGACAATCTTGACAGTATGCTCTATGATGCAGCAGTAAAAGGCGATTTTGAAAATGTCCGCAGATATATTGATATGGGTGCAAATATTAACAGTGTAGATAACAGCGGCAGCACAATTATTTACCGTATGAGCATTTTAAAGGATTTATCTATGGACCAGATGAACTGCTTAAATTACCTTTTATTAAAAGGGGCAGATGCTAATAAAGAAAACTATAACGGCTATACACCATTGACTGCTCATCTTTCATCAAACCTTTTTAATAAAGAATTTTTAGACAGGCTTGTGCAGAATAATGTAGAAATAAACGGCCCTGATTTTGACGGCGATACACCACTTCATTTTGCAGTTATGAATAATAATATAGAAGCTGTAGAATATTTATTAGAAAATGGTGCAAATACTAATGTAAAAAATAAAGACGGTATTACACCGCTGCATATTGCAGTAAAAGAAAAAAATTACGATATTACAGGCAGACTGCTTTCAGCAGGGGCTGATAGAAATACGAAAGATATTGACGGTATAAGTGCTTTAGATATTGTAAAGGCAAGTAATGATGTAGATTTGTTTAAGCTTTTCAGCATTACTCAGGAAGATATAAAAAGAGATAAATTACTTGCTGAGCTGCAGCAGGCTGTAATAAATAATATTTCAAAACCTGCAGTAAAAGCTATAAAAGAGAATGTAGATAAAGGCTTTTATAACAGACCAGTTAAGCAGGATAAAGGTGCATCATCTATTGACGGTAAATTTGTAGGTGAAAATCCAACACCGTTAATTGCTGCTTTATATTTTGGGTATAATGATATTGCAAAAGCTCTTATAAATATAGGTGCAGATGTAAATAAGCCAAATGATTATCCTTTTTATTCTCCATTAATGGTGGCAGCAGAAAGCGGAAATAAAGAAATGGTTAATCTGCTTTTAGATAAGGGGGCAGATGTAAACTATCAGTCTAAAATGGACGGTATAACAGCATTAAATGTAACAACTAATGCAGAGATTGCAGATATTATATTACGAGCAAAAGCAGACCCTAATATGACAGCAAATGCAGCCTGTCTTTCTGCTCTGCAAATGGCTGTGATTAATAATAACTATGATTTAGCGGAAGTGCTTTTAAAATACGGAGCAGATGCAAACCATGTAGACTGTAATGAATATAAGCCTGTTATTGCTAATGCAATAGATACAGGCAACCCTGCAATAGTCAGACTGCTTTTAAATTATAATGCTGGAGTAAATACAGAAGTAGGGGAAGATTTATCAATCAAAGTAATAGATTATGCCCGCCAGAAAGGAAATAAAATGATTATAGAAATGATTGATGAAAAACTTCAGCAGTCTATGCCTAAAAAACAGGAAGTTATTGAAGAAGATAATACAACATCACTTATTAAAAATAATGTTAAGCAGGATAATAAAACAGTAAATATTAATGTAAACGATAATATATCAAAAGGCAGTAAGCCTGATAATATGTCAGTAAAAGAAAATGCTGCACCAAAAGTGAACAAAAATGATAATAATTCGTCAAATGAGATAGATAATATTATGAATAATATTGTTAACGGCTTATAACAGCTGGTATATATTGCACTTTATAAATTTATATGCTAAAAAGTTCTGAATATGGTATATGGAGGGATTTATGGAAAATTCATCAGTTTTAGATAGTAATAATAACAGCAGTTTATCTAATGAAGGAAAACCAAAAGGGAAATTAAATAAAAAAATAGTGATAATATGCTCTTTAATCACTATTTTTATTATTGCTGCTGTAGTTTTTTTTATTATCAGCTCTCAATCTTCAAGAATGGTAGAAAAGTATATTAATACACAGTTAAGTGAAACAGCTGCTGAATTTGGCGAAGGGTTTAAATATAATCCTTTTAAATGCAGTGGTATTAAAAATATTACATGCAGCACTGATTTTATAGAATTCAGAGATGCTGGTCAAAAGTTTTTAGCAAAAAATATTTCTTTTACTGCCTCTCCGTCATTAGATAAATTAAATGCTGGTATAACTGGTAATATTGAAGTAAGTGCAGCTGATACAGAAATAGATAATCTTATTCAGCTTAATTTTAATTGTTCAGATAATATTACACTTTTAAATGAACGCTCATTACTTGCCCATAATCTTATATGTGATTCTAAGATGAATAATATTCATTCAAGCCAAAATAGTGTATTTTACATGAAAGATGATGTATATGGGAAAAGCAGCAGTATGATTGGTGTTTTAAAAGCGTTTGCAGAAAAAAATATAGATATACAAGACCAGTTAGAAAATGCTACAGTTATAGAATCATCATATAGTAAAATAGAAAGCCCTGCATTAATGGATGACATAGTTGATATTATGCAGTTATTTATTAAGTCTTATTCAAATGAAACTATTAAGAAAGAAGATGTTGTTAGTCTTTATGCTTCTTTAAAAAATGATTATATTAAATTTAAAGATTTTTATGGCTACAATAAATATACAAACTTTATGGACAATGTTATAAATGCAATAGATGGAGTGATTTATGATAATAATAACTCTATATCAATGTCTATGACTATAAAAGATAGAGAAAGTATAGATAAAATGTTTGGCTCTGAGTATTTAAAATTTATGCTGCCAGATGTTTATGATATTGAGATAACAAGCTCTAAATAATTTTATAAATACTTAAGCATTGCATTATGAAAAAGAAACTGATTATCATATTTTCTATACTGATTTTTACAGCGATACTTGCTGTTACTGCAGTATTCATCACATTTCATACAATAGATTATTTTGCAGGCACTGTGGAAAAGTCTTTTAATATATCATTATCAGACTTAAGCAAAAATATGAGTAAAGATAAAAAGGTATCTTTATCCTATCAGCCTTTCCAGTGTTATGGCAGGCGTTCTATTTTCTGCAGTGGTGATGATATATTAGTAAAATATAAAAAAATGAAGTTTGAAGTAAAAGACATAAAATTTATCTTAACACCATATTATGATAATGCAGATATTTCATTAAAAGGCAGAGCAGTATATAAAACCATTGTAGATGATAAAGAACGCACTCTGCCAATGAATTTTGAATGTTATGGTAATTATAAGCTGCTTGCAGATGAAACGATGATAAAAACAAGATACTGGTGCAATACTTATGTAAACTATTTAAAAACACATCAGCAGTCAACAGTTTACTTCCAAAACAAACATTTTGATGAAAGCTCTATATACGGATTTGCTAAAAAATTTGATGAATTTATTTTAAATAATCAGTTCCAAAAAGCAGTATATCCAACAAAGGCAGCATTGGTTAAATATCAAGGTTATATAGAAAGCAAAGATTTATTTGAAGAATATTTAAATATTATTAAGCGTTTTGACCCAAACTATTTAAACTCTAAAGAACAGGCCATTATGTCGCTGCCGTCATATAAAACATATCTTTTCTTTATTTCTGTTGTTTTTGGCAGGGAAAGTGCAGTATATACTGTATATGATAAAATTATGCAGAGTTTAAAAGATGTACTTGAAAAAGATTATAATAAAATAGCTGTAACATTAAGAAGCAATAAAGATGTTCCAGTAAAAGCATTACTATTTAGTCCAAAAGAAGCAAAAGAAAAAGCAAAATATTTTTCTGATAAAAAATATTATACTTTTGATGTAAAAAGCAGCAAGGTAAAATAAATTTATGATAAAAAAGTTACATGCTGTTTTTTTACTTCTTATTATTTTTACAGCCTGCAAAAATAACATGTCTGTAGAAAATGATAATTCTACTGCCGTTATAAAAGATAATATTGCAGATAACACAACCAGTGATAATAAAAGTATTCAAAAAAACATAACAGATGAAACTGTTATAGATATTTTTACAAACAATAATGGGGAAATAATAACAAAAATATATAAAATAAATGGTAAAAAAACAGCAGAAAACAATGAAAATACTCAAATTCTGCAACTTTTACTAAAATATAACGACAGTAAATGTATAAACTGGATAGCTGATGCTTTAAAGCACTATAATATTAATGATAATCTGGCAGATACTTATATTCAGTATAATGATATATATTTGTATGAACCTACTGTTCTGCATATTGCTGTAATATGTGGAAATACTGATGTAATAAGGCTGCTTATAGATTATGGAGCAGATATTTATGCAGAAGATGAAAGCGGAGAGCCTGTATTTATGCTTGCAGATATAATAAATAATGAAGAAATTATAGAAATTTTTACAAAGGAATATGAAAATGGATTTTAATAATGATATAGTAGTAGAATACTTTAATGATGTTACTGATGATACAAGGTATATAAGGGAAACTGTTTTTGTAATAGAGCAGGGATTTTCTGAAGAATTTGATGAAATTGATAAAAAAAGTATCCATTTCCTTGTTAAAGTAAATAATAAAAGAGCTGCAACAGCAAGAATATTTAAATCTGATAACAGTGATACAAAATGGACTGTCGGCAGGTTTGCAGTATTAAAAGAATACAGAGGCACAGGGCTTGGCTCATTTTTAATGAAAAAAGTGGAAGAAAAAATAAAAGAGCAGGGTGGTAATGTGGCAGAACTTTCTGCACAAAAACAGGCAGAGAAGTTTTATTTATCTTTAGGTTATACATCTATGGGAGATATTTATTATGACCAGCATGCTCCACATATACATATGGAAAAAGAACTGTAAAAAAGACTTTATCAAAAAATATATGTGTGTTATATTAAAATAATATTATAAAATAAATGATTGCATGGGGCAGATAGATGGATAAGTCTATAATAATTTTATCAATAGTGCTTATGGTTATTTTAGTAGTATTGGTAGTGTTTATTATAAATCGTAAAAGCATAAAAATCAAAATTTTAGAAGAAGAAGCTGCAAAGGGTAACCCTGAAACTCAGCTTGCTTTAGGACTTATGTTTTATTCTGGAGTGCAAATTCCAGTTAATAAAGAAAAAGGGTGTGAGTATATAAAAAAAGCAGCAGAAAATGGTAACGCTCAGGCTCAGTATTTATACAGTGGTATAGTTTTAGGTGCAGAAAGCGGAAATACTCCATCTAAAGAGCAGCTTTTAGAAGCAGCATCATGGATACAAAAAGCAGCTGACGGCGGTTTTTTAACAGCAGTTACTACTCTTGCTAATATGTATGCAGAAGGTAAAATATTACAAAAAGACAGCAAAAAAGCACAGCATTATTTTTTAAAAGCTGCAGAAATGGGTGATATTCAATCACAGCTTACTGTGGCTGGTATATATCATTTCAGCATAGGAATGGATAGAACAATAGGATATGCATGGTATAAAGTAGCAGAGCATAACGGAAATGAATATGCTGCCGAAGCTTCAGCAAAACTTTATGAAGAACTTTCAGATGAAGATAAATCTGAAGCATTAAGAAAAGCAGATGAATATATAGGTAAATATGCAGGTAAAAAGCTAAACTAACATATAAAGGTAAGCGTATGATAAAAAGGTATATTCAGTCAGATTACAGCCCTCTTATAGCAATATGGGAAAGGTCAGTAGTGCATACTCATGATTTTTTATCAAAAGAAGATTATGAATCAATACGCTCAAAACTACTGGAATATTTTAGTGATGTAGATGTATATGTATATAGAAAAGATAATAAAATTGTTGCTTTTATGGGAGTATCTGGCAATAAAATGAAAATGCTTTTCTGTGACCCTGATTATTTCAGGCAGGGGATAGGTTCATCTATGGTAAATTATGCAGTCCAGTTTTTACATATCAAATATATTGATGTTAATGAGCTAAATAATCAGGCAATTGAATTTTATAAATCAATGAATTTTATAGTAATAGGCAGGCAGGAACATGATGTTTTTGGCTATGCTTTACTTCATTTAATGTATAACGGGTAAAATTAAGTATGAAAAAGTATGTATTATCAGCATTTATTTGTATTTTTATGTCTGCAGGTATGCTTTATGCAGAAGAATGCAGCCGTCCAGTAATATTTCCATTAATTTCAAAGCCTTTAAATGATACTGGTATGGAATATGCCAATTATAACTGGCGGGATAAATTAGGTATGAATCAAGCTGTATATGAAAGCTACCGTATTAGAGAAAACAGCTCTAAAACATTAATTAAAAAGTCATTTCATGCTTCCCGTGATTTATATACAGATGTATATAATGATACTGGAAGATACAGCTTTTTAAGCTCAAAAAATTATGTTGTGGCAGTATCTGATGGCGAAGTATTAAGCACTGGCAGTTTTTATGCAGGTACAGATGTGGTAACAGTTAAGCATACCACCTGTGACGGCAGAAGTTTCATTATTAGATATGGTGAACTTGATAAATCAAGTATAAAAGTAAAACAGGGCGATAAAATAAAGCAGGGGCAGGTAATAGGCAGACCTGGTTTTCTGCATAAAACAGATGATGAAGGAAATATTATACCAATAGATGTGATTGCAGATAAAATTGTTTTTATGCTGCATTTAGAATATTTTAAAGACAGTTCATCAGAAGAAGCATATTCAAAAGCATTCAGCGATAACAGGTATGACAGGCGAAGTGATATTGAAGACAGTTTAGAGTTATTAGAAGAAGGATATAAATATTCCTTTGGGGAGCAGATAGTAAAATGAGAAAATTATTAGTTATTTTATTTACATTAATTTCTTTTAATGTATATGCTTCCCCTTATGCAAACCCATGGCTTTATGATAAAATGCTTGATTTTATACAAAACCCTGCATCATATCAGGATAACTTTACAAACGGCATAATGCATGATAGAAACCCAGATGTAATCGTAGGTGCATTTATAGAACATGCTTACTCTGTATATGAAAAGGAAGAAGAATTTACTGCTGATTTAAAATCATGCGGCGATAACTGCTATCAGGATAACATTTCTACAGATATTCTGCAGGCATACCATAAGTTTTTTTATGTATATGCAACAGTGCTGCCAGTTTCTGAAATATTAATTCAAAACCCTGCAGCAGATGAAAATATATCATATTACATTCAAAATAAACTTGTAAACTATACATGGGAAAATAAAAACCATTTAGTTATAACTATAGATGATGAAAAATTAGAATTTAAAAAACAAAAAAACTCTATAATAATAACTACTACTTTGCAGGTATTAAAAAATTACATATTAAATTAATGACAGTAAATTGGGTGAGATATGAGATATAAATATATATTATTAAGTATTGCTTTTATTTTGTTTTTTTCATTAAATGCTTTTGCATATAATGAGCAGGATATAGATTTATACAACCATTCAAACCAGCATGGTGTTATTTTTCATGCAGAAGATAAAAGAGCATATTATGATAATATTACTTATGATGTAGTAAACTCTGGAAAATGCAGTAAAGACCAGTATAAACTTATAAAAAATACTGCAAAAAAATTAAAAGAGAAAGAACAGCCTTTCTGGGTATATAAATACTGTATTAGTGCAGAATATAAATATAATACTGACAGTATTATAAAAGCATACAACAGTTACAGGTTTGATTTAAATAAACGACTTCTTGAAAGCAAAGATTATAAAGTTATTGATAATATAGTATCATATCTTCCTGTAAACTTAAAAAAAGGCAGCAATTATCTTTACTATCTAGGTATGAGAAATAATATTATTGAATGGAGTGAAGATAATAATATAATGCATATTACACTTCCAATAATGTTCAGCGGCATAATAACAACTATGAGTGTAGAAAAAGATAACACTATATTAGTAAAAGAAATATTTGTATATGACAGACCAGAAAGTGAAGATAGTGGCGGGTTGCCAAAGGTGGGGTATAAGGATTTATTCATCAAATAACGGCTGTATCTTTTTAAATTATACTTCGTTGGTTAAAAAATCAGCTCAGTCATTTACTGTTTGTAAACTCCTGTTGCTAATTTTTTAATCCGCCTTGTATAATTTAAAAATCTTACAGCCTTTTAACTGCTTAATCTTTTTTGAAACTACAGTGTTGGTTTAAATTTTCAATTTTAGGATAAAACTGCTTATATTCATTATTTATAAAAAGGGGAAAATATGAAAGGAGTATTATTTGATTCTGTAGACATTATTTCAGAGATAAGGCGAAGAAGGTCTAGTGGAGGCAGTGGCATTTTTCGTGCAATAGGTGGTTTTTTCCGTTCTATATCAATGGCATTTATGTTTGGTATTGCAGTAATTATTGCATTAATTTTACTTCCATTTATTTTAATAAGAAATAGAAGAAATGAAAAAAATGATGTTTTAGAAAATAGAGATGAGAATTTTAATAACTCATCTTTCAATCAATATTATAGTTCAGCAGCATCAAAAGATAAAAATGATAAATCAAACCTTAAATAATAAATTATTAATCAATTATTAATATTCAGATATTTCTAATAATCCACCTTATTATCAGGTGGATTTTTTTATGACTTAAAAGACATTACGGACAGTCTGTATTTTGCCTGCTGTTATAAGTATCTAACAATATTAAATAACAAGTGAGGCAGATATGGATAAAATATATATCAGTATTATATCTATACTTATAATAATTATCATATCACTTTCTATTTATATACTAATAAAAACTGGCATTTATAACAGCCTGATTAAAGATTTGCAGTCAGAAAATAAGCAGCTGCTTTCCCAAATAAGCAGTGCGGAAAGTCTGATTGATTTTCAAAATACTAAAATAAACAATTATGCCATTAATATAAAAAAGGCAGAAGAAAAATATATGCATGATATAAATAATATTAATGAAAAATATAAAATCCTGCAGGAAAAATATAAAAATATAAATAATATAGAATGTTTAGATATGATGCAGATAATAGATAATAATCAAAGGAGCTTTTTAAATGAAAGAGAAAATTAAACAATTTTTCATAAATCTATATGAAAAAGTAAAAACTTATATTTTAGAAAAAGTAAATAAAATAAAAGAAATTATTAAATCTACAGCAGATGATTTTACAACCATTGATATAGAAGAAGGAAAAGCAAGATATTCTTTAAACTGGTGGTTTATGAAATCATTAAAATGGCTTATTGCTGCTGTCCTGGCAGTTTTTACATTACTTTTATGGGGCTGCAGCGGTACTGCAGTTACTAAATATTATCCAGTTTCTGTACCTGTTGCATGCAGTGTAGATATACCTTTAAAGCCAGAATATAATGAAAATACAGTTATTACAAATTTAAATATATTATCTTATGCAGAAAAGCTAAAATCAGCTTTAGAGGTATGTAAAAATGGAGGATTAAATGATTGATAGAGCATTTAATCTTCCTGCAGAAATATGGCAGTGGCTTTGGCTTTTTATTGTATCATTTACAGGTGGTGTGGTTGGATTTATTACAAAAATCTCACCAACATTAAAGGGCAGGTCATTTAGAGCAAAATTTTTAGCATTATGTATGGGCATGATAAATAGTATGTTTATAGCATATATAAGCTATGAAATATTAATGAGCCTTATAGATAAACAGGGGCTTGCTGTTGCTCTTGCCGGCATGGCTGCATTTACAGGAACTGATTTATTAATTATTACACAAAATAAAATAATAGAATTAATTAAACGCAAAATGGATAATATATAAGATAACAGAGGTAAATATTATGGGATTATCAAATAGAAGTATTCAAAAATTAAATACATGGACTATTAAATAATAACAAAAAATCCGTCCTAGATTTTTTGTTTAGGCGGGCTTATAGAGTAAATCTATTTAATGTCCAGCCACTTTTTCTATTTCCTATGCTACTCGCTAGGGAAAAAGTGTCCTCGCAAAAAACGCTCGCCTTACTAAAGAGCCACATCCTGTGGCTGAAAAGACAGATAACAGAGGTAAATATTATGGGATTATCAAATAGAAGTATTCAAAAATTAAATACATGTCATAGTGATTTAAAAAAACTGATTGAAGCTGTGGCAGAAGAAGAAAAATGTGCAGTAATATGCGGTTTCCGTGGCAGATATGAGCAGGAAAAAGCATATTATGAGGGAAGAAGTAAAGCAAAATGGGGTACAAGCAAGCATAATTTAAAACCATCTCATGCAGTAGATGTTGTGCCGCTGCCACTTGACTGGAATAATATTCCAAGTTTTGAAAAATTAGGCGAAAAAATTATGCAGAAAGCTGATGAGTTAGGCATAAAAATAAAGTGGGGCAGAGATTTTCACGGCTTAAAAGACTACCCGCATTTTGAATTAATTTAGTATATTATGATGCTGTATCATTTATGAAAAATGATGCAGTATCTTTTATTTTTATTCTTTTATTATTAATATTTTTTATAATTTCTATTTTTATATCATATTAAATTTATCTTATATATTATTTATAAATTAGAACAAATTTTTTATTTATAATTTTTGAATTAAAGCCGATAAGTAAAAAAGTGATACTTTATAATAATTTATAAAAATATTTCATTGCAAAATAAATAAAAATATATTAAACTACTGATAGTGTCAAAAAGTGCAGAATTTTATATTATTTTTCTATGAAATTGAAGTAATAGTATATTATATATTATTGTAGAATAATAAGGAGTTATTTAATGAGTACATTTAGATCTTTTGTTATTAAAGAAAACAATGGAGCTATTATTAAAGATGTAGTTTTGGAAAATACTGAAAATTTACCTGCTGGTGATGTTTTAATTAAAGTAATGTATTCTACTATAAACTCTTATGATGTACTTTTTTCAAGAGAAAATACTCCTTTTCGCAATAATACATATCCTTATGTTCCAGGTGTTGATGCTGCTGGTATCGTTGTAGAATCTAACTCTACTCATTACAGAGAAGGAGATGAAGTATTAATATTTGGCAGTGGTTTAGGGCAGGATGTGCCAGGTGGTTTTGGTCAGTTTGTCCGTGTTCCTGAATCATGGATTGTGAGTCTGCCTACAGGTCTTTCCATGCAGGACAGTATGACTCTTGGCTCTGATGGTATAGCTGCTGCTATTGCAGTTATGGAAATTATGGCTGCTGGTATTCAAAGTAACTCAAAAGATGTTATTGTGGGCGGTTCATCATACGGTATTGGTGCTTTTGCTGTTTCTATACTTAGTTTATGCGGTTATAATGTTACTGCCGTTACTAAATACATGGAGTGTGAGGATTTTATCTATGAATTAGGAGCAAAAAAAGTTATTAGTTTAGACAGTTTTGTAGAGAAATCTGGTAAACATTTATTAGAAGATAAATACGTAGCAGGTATTGATACACTTGGCGGTGATGTACTTAACACTATGATTCGTTCTGTTAAAGGCGGTTCAACTATTGCTGTATGTGGAGCTGTTCTTAGTGAAACATTTTCTGCATCATTACTTCCTTTAATATTAAGGGGTATAAATCTTGTTGGCATTGATTCTCTTAGATGCTCCCATAGTTTAAAAAGGGAAGCTCTCTATAAACTTGCAGGCGACTGGTATCTTAAAACTCTTTCATTTATGTGTAATGAAATATCTATTTTTGAAATCAACGAATATCTTGATAAAATGAATAATAACCCAATCAAAGGAAGGATTGTTATTAATCATAAGTTATAGTTGTTTAATATGTTTCATTAGGCAGGTTTTTATGCTGCGTGTTGTTCTATTTGCTTTTTTCATGCTGGTTTCTTTCAATCTGATGGCAGCACCTGCTGTTAGTTTTATAGAGTTTACACCGATTGCTGCTATTTCAGATGGTTATTCTTTTGGCATATCAGAGTTAAATGTAAATAAACGCACAATTTATACTATCAGTTTTAAAAAAGGAAAAGATGTTTTTGCGGTAACTCCAGAAAATATGCTGCGTGGATATTATCCAGACCTTACTTTCACAGGGCTTGCTATTAATAAAAACACAATAATCATAGGTGGTAAGGAAAGATATGCTTCTAACACACCATGGATTTTTATGTTTACTATTCAGGATAAAAAAATATCTATTGCAGATATTATTACTAAAGCTACAGTAAATGAGTATAAGTATAATTTTGAATACAATCTTCCAAGTATTGATGCTCCAAGCAGTCTGCCAGATGTAGATAAGGATAAAAAGGCAGAAATAGAGCTGGATTTTTATGAAACAGGTATCACATTATATGCAGAAGTAAGAGATGAAAGCCTGAATATAGATTATTCATCATCAAAGTATAATGATATTTTTAATGTGCTTGATGTTATGGAAGAAAAAGATGATTACCAGTTTATGCAGTATTTAATATATGGTGCTCTTGCAGGCAGGCTTACAAAACAGCAGGCAGAAGAAATGTATATAAGCCAGATTAGAGAATCAAACCTAAAGCTGCAGCAGCTTATTGCAAATATGAAACGAATAAAAGAACTTTCAGTGCAGCATAATCTAGGCAGTCAAATGGTGGAATATTTGTCAAGAGATATGGAACAGGATGAACTTTTTCAGCTTATAGATACTCTTTCAAACAGCAAGGAATTTAAAAAACGTATACTGCTTTTAGATGAACAGTTGAAACTTTTAAAAATAGATGAAGTAATATTAAATGACTTTGCAACATATATAAGCGGGTATTTATCTAATACAGATTTTACAGATTTATTAACTATAGCGGCTGCCCCATCATATATAGATATTAATACTATTATCTCAAATATTTTTATTTTAGATAATATTATGCATAAATATGGTTATAAAATAGTTTATTTAAAAGCAAGCATATAAATAAAGCGGTGTGTAAAAGAGGTTAGTATATGACAAAAACAAATAGAATGGCAGGTTTTTTTATTATTTTAGCAGCAATATATTACTGCTGGAATGCTTATGTATTACCAGTAAGGGGCGATGAAGCATATCTTTATTTAAAAAGTATAGGTCTTTCCTGGACAACTCTTGCACCAACTGGTTTGATTGAATATATACTTAAAGGTATGGATTTTTTTGGCTCATCTGCATTACAGTTAAGGCTGCCGTCTATTATTTTTATATCATTTTCTGCTCTTATTGTATATGAACTTACATTGAAAATATCAGATACTTATGGTGCATGGTTTAGTATGGTATTATTTTTTGTTTCACCATCAATAACATATTCATATATGTCTATGACACCTAATGCTCTTTTAATTTTCTGCTTTGCTTCATATATATATGCTTTTTATATGATAGCATCTGGTGATAAATCTGTAAAATACTATATCTGGCTTACTGTATCTATAATTTTTGCTATTAGTGTAGATTTTTCAGGAATACTGCTTTTATTAAATCATATAGTATACAGTTTTATAAAAAAGGATATTCTTGCTGATAAAAAGTATTTACTTGTTACAGCTTTATCTGCTGCAGCATTATTAATACTTGCATTATGCCATTATTATGGAGCATTTGATTTATTTTATAAATATCCTGTTGAGCCAAGAAATCAGTTTATATACAGAATTTTATTGTTTATAATTATATATCTGCCTGTTATCTTTATTATTTTTGCAACAATCAGAAATAAAAAAATAGACGATAAAGTACTTCCATTATTAACAGCATGTATTATTTTTGCTGCAGGCGGTATTGTTTTTAGCATAGTTTCTAATTATGATGTTCGTAATTTAGGAGCATTACTTATTCCTGCTGTAGTATTGGCTGGCTATTATTATGAAATATATGGATATAAAATAACAATTGGTGTTATTACTGCAGTTTTAGTGCTTGTATCTGTATATACAAATATCAGCAGTAAATCACTTCTTACACCAAAATATATGGATAATACAAGGGTATATGAATCTATCCGCATATCTATGCAGAGTATATTAGGCAGTTATGGCAACTGTATTTTCAGCCATGACCCAGAATTATCATCTATTCTTTCATATAACACATTTACTTATCCAGAAGCCTGCACTGTAGATGTATGCGACAGTACATCTGGAGTATATGTTTCAAAAGAAAAAGCTGATGATTTAGATAAATATTTTGAAGAAGTCCATGAAGCAAATATTTACAGATTTATGAGTGTAAAAGATGGTGAATTTAAATTATATTTTTATCAAGTAGAAGGTTTAAAAAATCATAAAAAATAAGTTAGGGGAGCGTTTTTTGCGACGCAAGCATTTCCCGACTGGATAAGGAGGAAGTAGAAATGCGTAGCTGGACTATATTTTTTATTATTGTTTAAATTGATATTCTAGCTGATGTTATTAAGCAGTTAATGATATAAGCAAGCCAGTATTATAAGAAGATACACTTATATTCTGATTATTTTTTTGCTGTATTGATGGAACATTGCTTTCTATTGTATTTTGAGCTGGTGCCTGTGTTTCAAATGTATTATTAGTATTATTTGCTTTATCTGCACTTTCTTTCGACAAAATATTACCTGTTTCTGTATTATTTGCTGCATTTTTTTGACTATTTAGCTCTTTTCTTGCTTCGCTCATCATCTGCCTTGCAGCTGAGGCTACTTTTTGGTCCTGACCTGATGGTTCAGCAGGGGCAAGAGCAGCTTTAATAATTACCTGAGCTTTTGCAATAGTTGCTTCTGGGTTACCGTCAACTGGTGAAGTGTCAATATTTACACTGCCGCCAACGGCATACTGCTTACCATCTGGTCCAGTTTGATAATCATAAGTTGCTCCACCCTTAACATAAGAGCCGCCTGCTGCAATATGTGCCTGTTCATGAGTTTTTACTTCTCTATCTCTTGATTTAAGTTCATCTATTTGTTTTTGTTCTTCTTCTGATAATTGTTTATCAGAATTACTGCTGCTGTTTTTTTCAGGTCTTGAAGCAAGTATTTCTTCGCCTGTTAAATATGATGAAGAACTTTCGCTGTTATTAGAATTATTACTTGAAGTGTTTTTATTGTTTTCTTTATAAGTGCTTGATACTGCTTGAGTTTGAACAGATTTCTCATCTACTGCTTTAATATTTTCTTGAGCTTGAGAATTAGACGCATTATTAGTGCTTGATGTTTCATACTGAGATGAAGTAACTGGAACATAGTTGTAAAAAGAATTTGTTAAAGCAGAAACACTCATAATTTCCTCATCAATAATGGAAGAAACCAGGCGTGCTGCCTTAATATCAACCTTTTATATAATCTACTTCGTATAATATAGACTATATTTGATTATTTTGCAAGTAGAAATAATTATAAATTAATTTAAAAAACAGCCTGCTTTTTTTAGATAAAAATAAGATTTACACTGCTGAACAGATTTCTAGTAAATTTTATTCATATTGCTTAAAAATTAATCAAATATGTATAGAACAAATGTTGTATTTTGTTTGCTATATCAAGAAAAATACGAAAAAAATAAAAATTTTTTTTATTTTATTTTCTAAACTGCAGTATGTGTTGATATTGTATTCATATCTTATTGATAAACCATTATATTTTTATGAAAAGTTATAGTAAAAATATTTTTATATAAAATGGTGTGTATGATATTTTTATGTATTTTATAAATATTTCATAAAAAAATAATGTAAAATAATATTTATTTATAATTATTTAATATTTTTATAAAAAAATAATATAAGAATATATGCTTAAATTACTTGACTAATTCTAAAAATTTTATTACAAATGGGAAAGGATGGCATAAAATGTATCAAAATGTCATAAGATGTATAAAGAGGGTTAAGTGGGATTTTCTGGTAACTATCTGAACAAGTTTGATGAAGCTGGCAGATTAAGTCTTCCTTCAAAAATGCGTGAAGAACTTCGTGCGAGCTTTGGTAACGATACGCTGATGGCTTATACCTTTGGCGGGATAGTGAGAGTCTACCCAAAATCCGTTTATGATATGAATATGAAAAATATGCATGAAGCTGCTAAGAAAGATGTAAATACATATAAATTATTTAGAAAGATAAGTTCATCAGCTTTTGCTGTAGAAATAAACAGCTCAGGTAGAATGAATATACCTGCACAAATAAGGCAGAGTGCTGATTTAAAAGAAGAATGTTATGTTATCGGAGCTTATGATGTTATAGAGCTCTGGAACAAAGAAAAATGGGAAAAAGAAAGTGCTTCTTTTGATTTAGACTTAGAAAACAATGCTGATGTGTTAGCAGGTTTTATGCATATGCTTGTTTCGGAGTAATATAAGTGCATATCTCCGTTTTATATTATGAATTAATTGATAATTTAAATGTTTCTGATGATGGTATATATGTTGACTGCACTGGCGGTGGTGGAGGCCATGCCAGTCTGCTGCTTGAAAGGCTTGGAGAAAATGGCAGGCTTATAGTTCTTGACAGGGATATAGAGGCTGTTGCAAGGCTTAAAGACAAGTTTGCAGAAGATAAAAGAGTAGATGTAGTGCACAGCAATTTTGCAGATATTGATACTGCTCTTTTAAGCAGAAATATTGAAAAAGTAGATGGGATATATGCAGACTTTGGCGTATCATCTTTTCAGCTTCAGGAGGCTGAACGCGGCTTTTCTTTTAGGAAAGACGGACCCCTGGATATGCGTATGGATACTACATGTGGAGAGCCTGTAAGCGAAATAATTAATACTTATTCCGAAAGCAACCTTTCTACTATAATTTTTAAATATGGAGAGGAAAGATTTTCCCGCCAGATAGCTTCTGCAGTTGTAAAAAGGCGTGCAGTAAAGCCATTTACTACTACATTAGATTTTGCAGAAGTTGTTAAGGGGGCAATACCTAAAAAGTTCCATAAAAAAGGTATAAACCCTGCAACAAAAACTTTTCAGGCTTTCCGTATTTTTGTAAATGGGGAGCTTGATGCAGTAGAAACATTAATGAGTAAGATATCTTCTTTACTGAAACCTAATGGACGGTTTGCAGCAATATCATTCCATTCATTAGAGGACAGGATAGTAAAAGAATGGCTTCATCATTATGCTGCACCATGTACATGTCCAGACAGTTTTCCTGTATGTGTATGCGGCAAAGAGCCAGAAATGAAAGTAATAACTAAAAAGCCTATTGTACCAAGTGAAAAAGAGGTAGCACAAAATCCTCTTTCCCGCAGTGCAAAATTAAGGGTGGCGGAGCGAATATAATGAGAGTAATAAGTCAAGAGAGAGTAGCAGGCATAGGCATATCGCTGGCACCTGTTATGGTTATCAGCACATTAATTTTTGTTTTTTGTATGGCAATACTTATGATATTTCGTCAGCACTGTATAAGCGAAGGCTATAAAATATCAGAACTTGCACTTGAACTTGACAGAAAAGCTCTACAGTATGAAGCTGTATCTCAAAAATATTCTGATGCATTAAGATGGGAAGTGCTTTTTAATAAAGCAGAAGACATGGGCTTTATTTTTCCTGTAGGCGGTAAAGTATATTATGTTCAAAAGTAGCACAATATTTAAGCTGTTCAGCATATTTTCATTTGTTATTTTTGGTATAGTATTTCTCAAACTTTTTTATCTGCAGATAATACAGGGCGATAAATATGAGAAAATGGTGGAAGTGCAGAGTGACCCAAGATTATCTGTATTTACAGACAGAGGATATATTTATGACAAAGAGGGCAGGCTTTTAGCAAGAAATAAAAGTGCAGGCTCTCTTTATGCATATAGAAGGAATATTCCAAATAAATATGAATTTTTTAAAGCATTAGAAGAAAACGGCATAAAAGTAAGCCAGAAAACTAAAAAAGCTATAAAAGAAACAGATTCTTTTACCTGGATAGCAAGGCAGATTGATTTAGAAAAAGCAGAACGGCTTGCTGAAACAATTCCAGGACTTGAATATTTTGTTGAAGATGCAAGATTTTACCCACAAGGCTCATTAATGGCAAATATTGTGGGTTTTACTGGTTCTGATAATATAGGCAGAAGCGGCATAGAGTACTTTTTAAACAGCAAGTTAGAAGGTAAAAAAGTAAATGTTACAAGTATAAAAGATTCCAGAAGAAAAATTATTCTTTTTGAAGATAAAGGTGAGCTTGCCCGCCCTGATGCTCAGGTGTACTTAACTTTATCATCAAGAATACAGGCTGGAGCTGAACATATATTAAGAGAAGGTGCAAAAACTTTTGGAGCAAAAAACGGCTCTGTTGTAGCAATGGATATAAAAACTGGGGAAATACTGCTTGCAGCTAATGTAAACAGCTTTAACCCACATGCATACTGGAAATATCCAAGTGCATACTGGAGCAACCATGGTTTTAATTATGTTTTTGAACCGGGCTCTATTTTTAAAACTGTAGCATTCAGCTATCTGCATAATAATGATAAGCTCGACAGGAACAGACTGATAGATACAAGTAAAAAAATTACTATAGGAAAATACACTTATTCTGATACAAAATATTACGGCACATTAACTGTTGATGAAGTTTTTACTCATTCAAGTAATATTGGTATGACTCAGCTTATTAGAAATGAAAATAATAATAAGCAGGGTTTTTATGATTTTTTAATAAAATCAGGCTTTGGTGATAAAACAGGAATATATGGAGCAAGTGAGGAGGCAGGTATTGTAAAGCCAGTTTCAGCCTGGTCTAAAACAAGCCTTACTTCTATGGCTATAGGTTATGAAGTGCTTGTAACACCATTACAGGTTGTTCGTTTTTATGGTGCTCTTGCAAATAACGGCATAATGGTAAACCCTAAAATTATATCTAAAATAGTTAAGGGAAATGAAATAGCTATACCAGAGCATGTGGAAACACAAGTTTTATCAAAAGAAACAGCAAGCTATATGCTTGATTTAATGCAGAAAACTGTTGAAGATGGTACAGGTAAAAAAGCTAAAACTCAGCTAACAAGGATAGCTGGCAAAACAGGAACTGCAAGGGTATATGATAATAAGGCTGGTGCATATTCTACTCAAAACTATTCTGCAAGTTTTGCAGGAGTTTTCCCAGCAGAAGACCCAAAAGTAGCGATGATAGTAGTATATGAATCACCTAGAAGCTCAATATACGGCGGTTCAACTGCTGCAAATGTTTTCAGACAGATTGCAGAATTTATATCTACTGAAAAACATTACTTTGAACCAGAAATAGAGGTGGCAGTCCATGAAAATTAAAGAATTAGTAGAAAAATTAAACCCAGGAAAAGTTAACTACTGTGGTAAAGAAAATATAGAAGTTAAAAATATTGCTCAAGATTCCAGAAATCCAAAAGGCACAGTATTTTTTGCATATAAAGGGGAAAGTTATGACTCTAATAAAGATGCAGAAAATATATATAAAAACGGTCAGGCAGAATTTATTATCTGCGAAGAAGATTTAGGTGATAATATTGCTCATGCAGTTATAAAAAACGGCAGGCAGCTTTTACCAAAAGCAGTATCTGCATTTTATAATGAGCCAATGAAAAAATATCACTCTATGGCAGTAACTGGTACAAACGGTAAAACTACTTCCACATATATTATGGAAAGCATTTTCCATGAAGCTGGTATGAAAACATGCAGAATAGGCACAACAGGTATAATGATAGATGATGAGTTTGTTGAAATTGATAATACTACTCCATCACCAGAGCTTGTATATTCAAGCCTTGCCCGCGGACTTGAAAAAGGCTGCACAGCATTAACTATGGAAGTATCAAGCCATGCGCTTGCTCAAGGCCGTATAAATGGTGCTTTTTTTGAAACAGCAGTATTTACTAACTTAACAGGCGACCATTTAGATTTTCATAAAAATATGGAAAACTATTTTGAAGCAAAAGCAATGCTTTTTACTGATACATACAGCAAACATAGAGTAGTAAATATAAGCCATGAATATGGTAAAAAATTAGCTGGACTTGTAAAAGAAAATTTAATCACTTTTAATGCTTTTGATAATGATGCAGATATTTTCCCAGTAAAATATACATCAACAGTACATGGAATAGATGCAGAAGTATCTGTATTTGGTAAAATTATAAATATTCATTCTATGCTTATAGGTGAATATAATTTAGAAAATATATTAGGTGTAATAGGTGCTGCTTATTCATTAGGAATAAGTTTAGAAAATATAGTAAAAGGTATAAAAAACCTTAAAAATGTGCCAGGCAGGCTTGAAAAATTCAGTAATAAAAATATTACTGCATTTGTAGATTATGCACATACTGATGATGCTCTTATTAATGCTATTTCATCATTAAGACAGGTAGCAAATGGCAGAATAATTACAGTATTTGGAGCAGGCGGCGATAGAGACGCAACAAAAAGACCTAGAATGGCTAAAGCATCTACTTCTCTTTCAGATATTACTATTATTACAAGCGATAACCCAAGAACAGAAGACCCGCAGAAAATAATAGATGATATTTTAAAAGGTGTAGAAGCAGGCAGCGAATATTATGTAGAAGCAGACAGAGAAAAAGCTATTGCAAAAGCTGTATCTATTGCAAAAGAACATGATATTATCTTTATAGCCGGCAAAGGCCATGAAGATTATCAGATTATCGGCAAAACTAAACATCATTTTGATGACAGGCTGGTAGTTCAAAAATATCTTGGAGCATTATAATGAAAGTATCAGATATTTTACAGAAACTTCCTGTTATAAAAAGTGATATTATAAAAGATGAAGAAGTAAATGGTGCTTTTCTTGATTCCAGACTTGTGCGTCCAGGCTCATTATTTTTTGCCTGCCGCGGAGAAAATGCAGATGGCAACTTGTATGCTCAAAAATCATTAGATGCTGGTGCTGCTGCAGTTATTATGGATAATGAAAGCATATATAATGATGTAAAAGGCAGTAAATTATTAGTAGAAGATACATTAGATTTTATGCAGAAATTAGGAAGAATAAGATTTGACGAACTGCATAATTCTGATAAAAGAGTGATAGCTGTTACAGGCTCTTTTGGCAAAACTGGTATGAAAGAAATGCTTAAATACATATTCAGCCAGAAAGAAAGAGTGTATGCAACAGACGGTAATAAAAACAATATGCTTGGTGTTATGCTTACAGGCTGCGGTATAGATGATAATGCAGGCACAGTTATAATTGAGCTTGGCTCAAATAATTTTGGTGAAATTAAAGAGTTAACTGAAATTGTCCGCCCAAATATTGCAGTAGTTACAAGTGTAGGACATGCTCACATAGGCAGATTTAAAACATTTGAAAGGCTTATTTTTGAAAAAATGTCTATAAGCGACGGCTTAACAAAAGGCGGCGAATTTATTATCCCTACAAAACTGACACCATTTGTGCCAAAAGGTGATTTTAAATTCAGAACTTTTGGCGAAAGTGCATTTTCCGGCATAAGAATTACAGAGCATACTCACCATGGTGAATATATTACATTTAAAACAAACTTAACAAAAACTGAGTTTAGAATAAACCACCCATATATGCACATTGCAGAAAACTCTCTCTGTGCTATATATGCAGCTCTTTTATCAAATATTGATGAAGAAAAAATAGCCTGCGGTTTATTAGAATATAAATCAGCAAAAGGACATGGCAGTTTTGAAAATATCGGTGATATATTTTTAATAGATGACAGCTATAATGCAGGGTTTGAATCTTTTATAAAAAGTACAGAAAGTCTGCATTTAATGACTAAAACACCAAAATATGCAGTATATGGTGAAATGGGTGAAATAGAAGGGTATGAAGAAGAACTTTATAATGAGATTTGCCAGCTTGCTTTTTCTTATCCAGATATTAACTTTTACCTTACAGGGCAAAGCTATGCAAAGGCAAAAGAATTAGAAAACAGAAAAATCTTTTTAACAAAAGATGATTGTATAAAAGCCGTAAAAGAAATAAAAAACGGTGTAGTTATAGTAAAGGCTTCAAGAGCTAGAAAATTTGAAGATATAGTGAAAGTAATAAAAGAGAAGTAGGAGCACAGAATATGCTTTATAATTTATTATACCCGCTTTCATCACAGTTTACATTTTTGAATGTATTTCAATATATTACATTCAGAACTATGTTTGCAACATTAACAGCCTTAATTATTACAATGCTTATTGGCGACATTGTAACAGATATGCTTAAAAGGTGGAAGCTGGCACAAATAACAAAAGGTTATGAGCCAAAACGCCATAAAGCAAAAGAAGGCACACCAACTATGGGCGGTATAATGATTATTGGTACAACTGTTCTTTCTACATTATTATGGGCAGATATTAATAACCATTATATAATACTGCTTTTAATACTGTTTTTAGGTTTTGGAGCGGTAGGGTTTGCAGATGATTATGTTAAAACTATTAAACGAAACCCAGAAGGTCTGCATGGCAAAACAAAACTTGTATATGAAATTATTATATCTACAATTGTAGTTTATTTATTAATAATGCTTGATAATTCTGGTAAAGTAACAAGCATAACTTTACCATTTTTTAAGAATTTTATAATAGATATTAAATGGTTTTACCTGCCATTTGCAGTGTTTGTAATTGTTGCCTGCAGTAATGCTGTAAACTTAACTGACGGTTTAGACGGACTTGTTACAGTACCTGCAATTACTGCTTTTGCAGTTTACGGCTTATTTGCCTACATTATGAGTAACTATACATTTACAAGCTATTTATATCTGCCACACCTTCCACAGACTGGTGAGCTTGCCATATTCTGCGGTGCAATGTTTGGAGCAGGTCTTGGCTTTTTATGGTTTAATACATTCCCAGCAACTATATTTATGGGGGATGTTGGCTCTCTTTCAATAGGCGGCTCATTAGGCTTAATTGCATGTATGGTAAAACAAGAAATACTGCTTGTTATTGTTGGCGGTTTATTTGTAGTAGAAGCATTATCTGTAATATTACAGGTAGGTTATTTTAAGATTACACATGGTAAAAGACTTTTTAGAATGGCACCACTTCACCACCATTTTGAATTAAAAGGCTGGAGTGAGCCAAAAATTATTATAAGGTTTTGGATAATTACATTTATACTTGCAATACTTGCAATCAGTACACTTAAATTAAGGTAGGTAAAAGTATGAAAGCTGCAATTATAGGATACGGCAAAAGCGGTGCCGCAGCAGAAAAATTATTAAGATTAAAAGGTTTTGAAAATATTGATATTTTTGATGATAAAGCAGAGCAGTATGCAAATATTGCAGAATATAAAAATGAATATGACTTAACATGCGTAAGTCCTGGTATTGATTTAAATAAATATACAAATATCAGCGGCAATATTACAAGTGAAATAGAGCTTGCCTATGAAAAAATGAATAAAAATGCAAAAATTATTGCAATTACAGGTACAAATGGCAAGTCAACTACTACTCACTTAACTGCTCAGATAATTAATAATGCAGGAAAAAAAGCTGTTGCCTGTGGTAATATTGGCTATCCTTATGGAATGGCAGTTTTAGAGCAGGATGCTGATGTATATGTTATTGAGTTATCAAGCTTTCAAATAGAGCTTTTGAAAAACTTTAATGCAGTTTCAGGCTGTATTATAAATGTTACTCAGGACCATTTAGACAGATATGGCACAATGGAAAAATATTATGCAGCAAAACTTCTGCTTTTAAATTTCATAGATGAAGATGGTTTATTTGTAACAAATACTGATGAAATAATAAAAGCTGAAGTGGTAAAACATAATACAGCAGCTAAATATATTGATGATGATTTAGCAGTTTATCCAAAATATAATGGGAAAATATTAGATTTTGGCAAATTTAGTGCAGATACTTCTAAATTTAAGCTGTTTGGAAAACATAACCTTATTAACTTATCTTTTGCCTTAACTATGGCAGATAAAGTATGTGATTTTAAAGGCGATGTTTCTTCTTTATTAGAAAACTTAACAAGTATGCCCCATAGAACTGAACTTGCTGCAGAAATTAATGGCGTAAAATGGATAAATGACTCAAAAGCAACAAATGTAGATTCTGTATATACTGCACTGCAAAGTATAGAAAAGCCATCTATTTTATTAATAGGCGGCAGAGATAAAAAAAGCGACTACAAACCGCTTGTAGATTTAATAAATAAAAATATTAGCAAAGTATGTTATTTTGGTGAGGCAGCTGATTTAATTAAAAATCAGATTTCATCACTTTTAAAAGATGTAGAAGAAGAAAGTTATGACAGTTTAAAAAACTGTGTAAAAGCACTTGCAAAGGATACAGCATCTGGTACAACAGTGTTACTTTCCCCAGCCTGCACAAGTTTTGATGAGTTTAAAAGCTATGAAGACAGGGGTGTAAAATTTAAAGAATATGTGCTTGAATATACTAAATAATGGGGTAAGTATATGATAAATATTAAAGATATTCGGTTTCAGATACTTGCTACATGTGCACTGCTTATTATGATAGGGCTTATTTTTATATATAATACAAGTGCACCGCAGGCAATAAGACTTGAAAAACATGAGCTTTATTTTTTTATAAAGCAGTTTATACATGTGATTATAGGCTTTATAGCTTTAATGATAGCATATAAAATACCTTTAGAGTTTTACAGAAGATTTGTAATGCCAATATTTTTTATTACACTGCTTCTTTTAATTGTGGTATTTTTTATGCCGGGGGCAAATGGTGCAAAAAGGTGGATATATCTTCCTTTTCTAACATTTCAGCCTTCAGAGATTGCAAAATTTACTGTAGTGCTTTATTTAGCTCACTATTTAGATAAGAAAAATGATAAAATGTGGGACTTTATGACTGGATTTCTTCCAGCTACACTGCTTGTTGGTATTTTAGCAGCATTAATTATTGTAGAGCCTGATTTTGGTACTACCACATTAATAGTTATTGTTGCTTTTACAATGTTTATAGTAGGCGGAGCAAGACTTACTCATATTTTTGGTATAGTAGGTATAGTTCTTCCAGTATTAGTGGCAGCACTGCTAGCAGGAGAATACAGGAAAGCAAGGCTTTTAAACTTTTTAGACCCATGGCAGGACCAGTATGGTGTAGGCTATCAGTTAATTCAGAGCCTTGCATCAGTTGGCAGCGGTGGTTTATTTGGCAGAGGAATAGGTAACTCTACACAAAAACTTTTCTTTCTGCCGGAAGCTCATACTGACTTTATTTATGCAATTATTGCAGAAGAAACAGGACTTATTGGAGCAAGCATAGTTTTTCTTATAATAGTATTTTTATTTAGGAAAAACTTACAGGCTGCTTTTATACATGAAGATAAATTTAAAAGACTGCTTGTATTTGGTCTTTCATTCTTAATATTTGTACAGAGCTTTGTACATGTATTTGTTGTAATCGGTCTGCTTCCTACAAAAGGCTTAACACTTCCTTTTGTATCATACGGCGGCTCGGCTATTGTTGTTACAATGTTTTTTATAGGTGTAATTTTACGCTCAATAGATGAGGCAGAAGAAAAATGAAAGTAATATTTGCTGGCGGCGGCACTGGCGGGCATTTATATCCTGCTGTTGCTATTAGTGAACAGTTAAAAAAGCATAATATAAATTACTACTTTATGGTATCAGACAGAGGGATAGAAAGAAATATTCTTCGTCCTTTAAACTGTCAGTTTGAAGAACAAAAAGTTTCTGCTTATATGAATCAGTCTGTAACTGGTAAAATAAAAGCAGTATTTAATATGATAAAAGCTACAGGCAGAGCATTAAAAGTAGTGCAGAAAGGTGATAAAGTAGTACTTACAGGCGGATTTGCTGCAGCACCTTCTGCAATAGCAGCGATTTTAAAAGGATGTGATTTATATCTGCATGAGCAGAACAGTGTAATGGGGCTTGTTAATAGGATATTTGCAAGGTTCAGTAAAAAAGTATTTTTATCATTTGAAAATACTAAAAATGCAAAAGGTAACTTAATTGTTACAGGCAACCCTGTAAGAGAAATTTTTTATAATACTGCACCTAAAAAAGATTATACTGGCAGACTGCTTATTTTAGGCGGCTCTCAAGGCAGCAGAAAAATTAATAAGTTAATTTCATCATCCATTGATGAAATAATGGCTGCAGGCTTTAATGTAACACATCAGTGCGGTGCAAAGCTATATGATGAAACAAAAGATATGTATGGAAGTAAGCTTGAAGAATATAAAGAAAGGCTTATTTTAAAGCCTTATATAGAAAATGCAGTTGAAGAAATGAGCAAAGCTGATATAATAGTTTCCCGCTCTGGAGCTGGTGCTGTATTTGAAATAAAAGCATTAAAATGCCCAGCAATATATATACCTTTTGCTGGAGCCAGTGAAAATCATCAGTATTATAATGCATTAGAAGAAAAAAATAAAGGCTGCTGCATAATACTTGAAGAAGATAAGGCAGATACTGCATCACTTAAAGATGCTTTAAAGGAGATAAAAGATAATATTGCAGTTTTCAGGGCAAATTTAGAAAAAAGCCCGGTACAGAAAAGCAGCGAAATTATATTTAAAGAATTAGATATTATATAGATGGAGTGTAGAATTGAATAGTGTATTTGGCAGATTTTCCCATATACATTTTGTAGGTATAGGTGGTATCGGTATGAGTGGTATTGCTGAAGTACTGCATAATATGGGGTTTACAGTAAGTGGTTCAGATATAAGCGAAAATGCTAATGTTAAAATGCTTAGAGATATGGGTATTAAAATAAGCATTGGTCATGATGAAGCAAATGTTGAGGGTGCAGATGTTATTGTATATACAAGTGCAGCCCGTGATGATAACCCAGAGCTTGTAAGAGCAAGACAGGAAAGAAAACCAGTTATTAAGCGTGGGGAAATGCTTTCTGAACTTATGAGATTAAAGTTTGCAGTAGCAGTAGCAGGTTCTCATGGTAAAACTACAACTACTTCTATGGTGGCAGAGATTGTAAAAGCTGCTAAATTAGACCCAACTATATTAATAGGCGGTAGATTAAACAGCACTAACAATAATGCAAGCTATGGCAAAAGTAATATAATGATTGCAGAAGCAGATGAAAGCGACAGGTCATTTTTAATGCTTTATCCATCTATTGCTATTATTACAAATATAGACCATGAACACATGGAAAGTTATAAAGATTTTGATGATGTAAAGATGAGCTTTACAGAGTTTGCAAATATGGTGCCATTTTATGGTACAAGTGTGCTTTGTATTGATAATAATAATGTGGCAGATATTATTCCAAACATTACAAAAAGATTTATTACTTACGGTACAAAAGCTCAGGCTGATATTAGAGCAGTAAATATTAAAAAAGACGGCTTTGGTGTATCTTATGATGTTAAAAAAGGCGAAGATATTTTAGGCCATATAGAAATAAATCTGCCTGGCGACCATATTGTATTAAACTCTCTTGCAGCATTAACTGCAAGTATGGAAATGGGTATAGAGTTTAATGTTATTGCAGAAACTCTTAAAAACTTTTCTGGTGTGCAGAGAAGAATGTCTATAAGATATAAAAGCGATAAATATATTGTTATAGATGATTACGGCCACCACCCAACAGAGATTGCAACTACATTAAAAGCTGTTAGAGAAGCAAGCCCTGAAAGCAGTATTGTGGTAATATTTCAGCCACATAGATATACTAGAACAAGGGATTTAATGAGCGATTTTGCAAAATGTTTTATGGATGCAGATAAACTTTATATTACAGATATATATGCAGCAAGTGAAAAACCAATTGAAGGCATTGTGGCAGAAAAATTAATTGCAGAAGTAAAAAATCATGGATTTAAAGATGTTTCTTATCTTCCAAATTTAAATGATTTTTTACCTAGCCTTGATGAAGAAAGTAATGATAAACATACAATTATTATGACTTTTGGGGCAGGCAGTATTACTAATTTTTCTTATTCAGTAGCTGATTATTTAAAAGAAAGGGGTAAATAATGGATAAAAACAGTAAAATATGTGTTATTTACGGTGGAATGAGTGCAGAAAGGGAAGTATCTCTTAAAAGCGGCAAAAATATGGCTGATGCTCTTTTAAAAAATTTTCCTAATGTAACATTAATAGATGCTGATTTTTCTTTAGCTGGAAAATTAGCAGAATTAAAACCAGATTTATGTGTGATTGCACTGCATGGCACATACGGCGAAGACGGTTGTATTCAAGGTATGCTTGAAATGATGGGGATACCTTATACTGGTGCTGGTGTTGCAGCAAGTGCTGTTGCTTTTGATAAACTTTTAGCAAAACATACTTTTATAGATTACTCTCTTCCAACACCAAAATATGCAATCTTAAAAGAAGATGACACAGAGCCGCCATTTATGCCATGTGTTGTAAAACCAGCAAGGCAGGGCTCAAGTATTGGTGTTACAATAGTTAAAGATAAAAAAGACTATGCTGCAGCAGTAAAAGAAGCATTTAAATATGACAGCAAAGTATTATGTGAAGAATTTATAGATGGTAAAGAGCTTACTATTCCTGTTATGGAAGGAGAAGCATTTCCACCAATATGGATACGACCTAAAAAAGGCTTTTACAACTATGAAAATAAATATACTGCAGGTATGACAGAATATCTGCTGGATACTGGATTAAGTGCATCAAGACTTAAGAGCTTAAAAAAACTTGCAGTAAAAGCATATAATGCATGCGGCTGCAGGTCTATGGCAAGAATAGATTTTATTGCAACAGACAGGAAATTTTATGTAATAGAAGTAAATACTGTGCCTGGTATGACTGCCACATCACTTGTGCCAAAATCTGCCAGCAAATTAGGTATTTCTTTTGAGGATATTGTAAAAAGAATTGCAGAAAGTGCATCACTTGATAATAAATAAGGGAAGGGGATAAGATAATGAAAGGCGGCATTATCAAACTTGTGTTATTATCAGGGCTTGTATTTGGTGTAGGCTTTGGTGCTGCAACAATAGTTAATAAAATAAAGCAGACTAATGTGTTTGTCATTAAAAGTGTAGAAGTGCAGGGTGTGATAAATGCAGACAGACAGGCTATTAAAAAAATAGGTGCTCAGTTTATAGGGCTTAACCTTTTTGACAGCAGGCTGAAAGAAACTATTGTTTCAGATGACCCATGGGTACAGCGAATAATAGCAAGTAAAGTATTACCTGATAAAGTTAATTTAATTGTTTATGAGGAAAAAGCATTATTTCCTTTTAAAAACAGGCAGAACAAATGTTTTGTATTTACTGGCAGCGGCAAAGAAATGGCTGCAGACTGTAACAATGTAAATATAAAAACAGAAAATAAAATTCATTTTGATAATGCTATGAAGTTTGCTGTTATTTTAGAGCAGATGCCATTCCTTCGTGATAAACAGATAACTTTAAAAGATTACAGTTTTGAAGTTGTAATGGATGATGAAGTGCTTCACTGCCCTTATGATTATGAGCTTTTAAAAAATAATTATGCATTATATGAAAACACAATTAAAGAAAGATATAAAAGCATTGAATATGCTGATTTAACTGTAAATAATAGAATATATGTAAAGGGGGTGCTCCATGCCTCATAAGGATAATATATATGTAGGGCTGGATATTGGCACAACAAAAGTATGCACAGTTGTTGCTCGCCAAAATGCAGAAGGCGGTATTGATGTTATTGGGCTTGGTTCAGCTCCAAGCACAGGTATTCGCAAAGGTGTTGTTGTAAACATTGATTCTACTGTGAAAGCAATTAAAGATTCTGTTGCTATGGCAGAAAGAATGAGTGGTGTAACAATTAAAAGTGTATGTGCAGGTATTGCAGGCGGCCATATTGAAAGTTTTAATGAAAATGGCGTTGTTGCTGTAAAAAATGGTGAAGTTACAGCTCAAGATGTGGCAAGAGTTATAGAATCAGCATCAGCTAAAAATATACCTGTTGGTTATGAAGTGCTGCATATTCTTCCACAGCAGTATAAGCTAGACGGACAGGACGAAATAAAAGACCCAATAGGTATGAGCGGTGTTCGTTTAGAAGTAGATGTGCATATAGTAACAGGTGCTGTTTCTTCTGCTGCAAATATTACTAAATCATGCTCAAAAGCTGGTATTGCTGTAGAAGATATATATTTAGAACAGCTTGCGTCAAGCGAAGCAGTATTAACTGATGAAGAAAGAGAAATAGGTGTATGCTTAATTGACGGAGGCGGCGGCACAACTGATATGGCTGTTTTTAACAGAGGTGCATGTTACCATACAGCAGTATTACAGATTGGCGGGAATAACTTTACAAGAGATTTAACAAGCGGTCTTTCTACAAGTGAAGCAGAGGCTGAAAGAATAAAAATAACAGAGGGATGTGTATTAACTGACTTAGTAGGACCTGATGAAGTAATCAGTGTGCCATCAGTAGGCGGCAGACCTCCAAGAACTATATCTAAATCTGTTATGGCTCAAATATTACAGTTAAGAGCAGAAGAAATATGCGAACTGTTTTTAGGTGAGCTTAAAAATAAAAAATTAATAGATATGCTGCCTGCAGGTGTTGTAATGACTGGCGGTATGTCAAACTTTAAAGGTATTGAAGAACTTGCTTCTCATATATTAGGTTTAAATGTTAGAGTTGGCCACCCAGTAAATATTGGCGGACTTTCTGACCAGGTAAATAACCCAATATATGCAACAGCAGTTGGGCTTGCAAAACTTCATGCAAAAAAGGGCCATTCTCAAAACCTTATAAGCAGCGATTACAGTGAGGACGGCTTATTTAAAAAGGTCGGGGATAGAATGAAAGACTGGTTAAAAGAGTTTTTCTAAAATAAAATTATAAAAGTATATATATTAAAAGTAAAAAAAGTAAATAAAATAAAAAAGAAAATAAAAAGAATTAAAAGCTGTTATTTTTTATTGGCGGTGAAAATAATGGCGAAAGGGGATATTATATGGACGATTTATTTTTAAATGAACAGATACCTTATGAACATGGTGCAGTTATTAAGGTAGTAGGAGTAGGTGGTGCAGGCGGTAATGCTGTTGCAAATATGATTGATGCAAATGTTGGCAGTGTAGAGTATATTGCAGTAAATACTGATGCTCAAGCTTTAAGAAAAACTGGTGCAAATACAAGCATCTTAATCAGTAAGCTTGGTTTAGGTGCTGGCGGCAGACCTGAAAAAGGCAAAGAGTATGCACTTGAAGCAATCGATGAAATCAGAAACGCTATTAAAGGTGCTGATATGGTATTTATTACTGCTGGTATGGGCGGCGGCACAGGAACAGGGGCTGCTCCAGTTATTGCAGCAGAAGCAAAAGCAAGCGGTGCATTAACAGTTGCAGTAGTTTCTACTCCACACACAACAGCAGGCAGTAAAAGAATAAATATTGCAAAAGAAGGCTTAGCAGAACTTATTAATTATGTAGACTCTTATATTGTTGTGCCAAATGACTGTATGCAAAACGCAGGCCATAAACTTACTTATAAAGAAGCATTAAAAATTGCTGATGATGTTCTTCGCCAGAGCATTCAAGGTATATGCGAAATAGCAAGCTCAGCAGGCCATATTAATATTGACTTTGCCGATGTTAGAACAGCTATGAGCCAGCAGGGTAAAGCTGTTATGGGTATAGGCAGAGCAGGTGGAGAAAACAGAGCTAAACAGGCTTTTGAAAATGCTTTAAAAAATCCACTTTTATCTGATACTAATATAAAAGGTGCTTATGCAGTCTTATTAAATATTTCCGGCAATGAAGACGATTTATTATCTGATGAGGTAGAAGAAATTCAAGCACTTGTTAATGAATATGCAGGTGATGGAGCTCATGTTATAGATGGTATTATTTTTGATGACAGAACTGACGGCACTATCTCTGTAACAATTGTTGCAACTGGTATTAATAACGGCAAAATTGCTGATAATTTAACAAAAGTAGATGAAATTAAAAAAGCAAAACCAACTGGTGCAGTAGTTACAAGCATGCAGGATAAGCTGAAAAAAATATCAAGAGAAGACCATAATCTTCAAGGTATAAGCAACAGATTAAACGAAGATTATTTTGAAATACCAACATATTTAAGAAAACAAAACGATTAATTTATGTTGGCAGATGCTGTGATTTGTGGATAGTAAAAAGGGTATTTTTATGGAAGAATTATTTATAAGCGAAGTAATGCCTTATTATGAACAAAAAGCTGTTATCAAAGTTATAGGTGCAGGCGGAGCAGGCATTAGCATAGTGTCTGGTATGCCTGCCTTAAATATAGACAATGTTGAATATATTGCTGTAGATTCAGATGCAAAGGTTTTAAGTACATGCAATGCAGATACTTGTATTTTAATTGGTAAACATGGTTTAGGAACAGACGGCAGGTTTGAAAAAGGTAAAGAATATGCCCTTGAATCAATTGATGAAATTAGAAATGCTGTAAAAGGTGCCGATATGGTATTTATTACTGCTGGTATGGGCGGCGGCACAGGAACAGGGGCTGCTCCAGTTATTGCAGCAGAAGCAAAAGCAAGCGGTGCTTTAGTTATAGCTGTAGTATCTATTCCACATAAAGCAGCTGATGCTGAAATAATAAATACTGCAAAAGAAGGGTTAGCAGAACTTATAAACTGTGTAGATTCTTATATAGTGGTGCCAAATGATGTTATGTATGGAACACTTTATGCAGCAGATAATATTATCCGTCAAAATATTCAAGGAATATGCGATATTATAAGTAATTCTGTATTTATAAATATTGATATTGAAGATTTCAGATTTGCTATGCAAAATAAAGGCAAAGCTTTTGTTGGTACAGGCAAGGCTTGTGGCAGTAATAGAGCAAAACAGGCTTTTGAAAATGCTTTAAAAAGTCCGCTTTTATCTGATACAGATATTAAAAATGCAAATGCAGTTTTATTAAATATATCTGCTAATGAAAATGACTTATTAATGGATGAAGTTGCAGAAATTCAATCTCTTTTAAATGAGTATGCAGGCAGTGATATGTTCATTATTGATAATATAGCTTTTGATGACAGAACAGACGGCACTATCTCTACTACAATTGTTGCAACTGGTATTTCAGGTAATAATAATTTTGAATATTTATAATATAAAGCCAGATGATACGGCAGTTATAAGTATAAAAAGTTATTTTTAAGGAATTAAAGTAATAATATGAATATTGTCCATTTAATTAATGTGCGGTGGTTTAATGCTACAGCATGGTATGCTTTTAGGTTGATAGAAAGTGGTGTGCTTGCAGGTGATAAGGCTGCTGTTGCAGGTCTTAGTGATTCACCTGTAATCAATAAAGCAAAAGAATTAGGGGTGCAGACTATAGAAGCACCTTTTACTTCTAATAACTTTTTTGAATTTTTTAAAAACCTGAAAAAAATACACAAGTTGATTAAGGATATTAATGCTGATGTGCTTGTATGCCACAGGGGAGAAATGTTTTGGATAATCGCTCTTGATAAGTTTATATTTAGAAGAAAGTATAAACTTATAAGAGTGCGTGGCGATGTAAGACCGCCAAAAACTGATATTTTCAGTAAATTCACCCATAATATTGCATGCAGTCATATTATTACATCTGCTGAGTTTATTAGAAAATTCTTTATAGAAAAAGTAAAAACTAAAGCATCCCATGTAGATACAATATATGGTGGAGTAAATAGAAGTGTTTTTTATAAAGATGAAGAAAAACGCCGAAAAGTAAGAAGTCAGTATAATTTTAAAGATGATGATTATGTCGTCAGTGTAGTAGGCAGATTTGACCCGGTAAAAGGTCATAATGTATTTTTAAAAGCATGCAGCAGGGCATATAAAAGCGGCTTGAAAAAATTAAAGATTATTCTTGCAGGCTTTCCAGAAAATATAAAGCTAGATGAAATGCAGCAGATGATAGAAGAAAACGGCTTAAAAGATATAACTATCATTACTGGCAAGGTTGATGATATTACAGGCATAATGAACGCAGCTGATTTAGGTGTAATATCATCTTTAGGAAGTGAAGCTATATGCAGGGTTGCTATGGAGTTTATGGCTTGCGGTACACCTGTTGTATCAAGTAATGCTGGAGTGCTTCCAGAAATGCTGCCAAGTGAATTTAGATATGATATATATGATGATGAAAGGCTTGCAGTTTTAATAAAAGAGAAAAAAGGCTTTATAAAAATATATGACCAGAAAGACTTTTATAATGAATTTATAGAAAAGATAAAATCACATTCATAAAATTAGATATTTGCTTTTAATGTCTGGAATATATACTATATCTATCTTTCTATTATATAAATATACACTATTTTTCCGCCGCACATCACATATACAAAACTTTTCCTTACAATCTCATTCTGAGTAAAGCGAAGAATCTGAATTTTATAAAATGCAGGAATGAATTTTATTTAATAAAAATGTTTAATTAAATATATATATAGATATATCCTTATTTAGCAGATACCCCTAGGTTATTTTATTATCTTTGCGACTTAATTTCTTATGAGCTGTTTTTTTGTAACGCTTAGCAATCTGATTGTTTGAGCGAAGCGAGTTGCAGTTGCTGTGAAGAAAAAACAGCGAATGTCTAAGGAATTGGAGCATAAGTAATAAAATAACGAAAAATTACTTCCTGAGCTTTGCGGCGGTACGGAACTTGCAGAATATGTTTTTAGAAAAGATAATAAAATAAGTCTGGAAATCTTTTTAAATTGTATGAAACATATAACTATATACTATATTAAATACTATTTTATATTTACTGCAGTATTTATATTCCAGATACTTCGCCTGAAGCTCATAATGACATAAAACAACAGCATATTGTCCATTCTGAGCGACAGCGAAGAATCTGTTTAATAATATGATTACCTGCCCATTACTTTTTTGATAACAGCAGTATTTCTCCATAATATATAACCTAATATAATAGTTACAGTTTCAGCAAGTGGCACAGCTATATATATACCTGTTTCTTTTAAGATTAAAGGCATAATGAATATAAATGCAACAGGGAGTATAAGCCCCCTTGATAATGCTACTACAACAGAATGAAGTGGCTTTTGAAAAGCTGTAAAAGAAGAGCTGTATACCATATTTAAACCAAGAATTAAAAAAGCATATTTCATATAATCTGCAAAGACAAGAGCAATATCAAAAGCATCTTTATCTGTTACAGGGTTTAAAAGTGTTGCTATTATTTTTTCAGGTATAAATGTAAATAATGCAAAAACAGAAGCACCAATAAATATTACAGAAATACGAGAAAGAGATAATATTTTTTGTATTCTTTTATACTGCATAGCACCATAGTTTATAGAGATTAATGGCACAAGGGAATCACCTACTGCATAACAGAGCATATTTGTTGCCCATAAAGCATAGTTTATTACAGCAAATGCTTCTACACCATAAGTGCCAAGGTTCTGCACCATTATATTATTAAATAAGTATGCAACAACAGCAACAGATGCTTCACTTAAAAGCTCAGATGAGCCGTTATATGAAGCATATATTATTTCTTTCCATTTTCCTATTTGTTTTGTTAAATACACTCTGCCTTTTTTTAGTATAAAGTGAAATAACATTAAGAATGTAGAAGTCATAAATGAAATCCCTGTTCCAAGTGCTGCACCAGTTATACCCATATTCATTTTTACTATAAAAATATAGTCAAGTATAAAGTTTAATACTGCACCAAAAAGGACAGCAGTAGAAGCAAGATATGGGTTGCCGTCAGTTCTTATTATTACAGATAAGGAATATTCTAATGCCTGAAATAAAAAGAAAATAGATACCATTTTAAGATACGGCACAGTATATACCATAATCTCATCATTAGCACCTAAAAGCCTTGATACTTCTTCACTGAATATAAAGCATACCACAGTAAAAAATAATGACATGGCTGTTATAGTTATCATTACTTTTGTAAAAACGGCTGATGCTTTATCTTCTTTTCCCTCTCCAAGATATGTGCCTATAAGCACAGCTGCACCAATAGTCAGCATAATAGATATACCAAAAACAATTGTAATTAATGGGATAATAATATTTACAGCAGCAAGAGCCACACTGCTTACATAGTTGCTTACAAAATAACCGTCCACAAGTGATACAGAGCTCATGGCAATAAGTCCAATCATATTTGGCAGGGTAAATTTAAAATAAGTTTTATAAATACTGCCTGATGCAATTTCTAATTCATTGTATTTCATAATATTACCTCTTTAATAAAAATTTTCTACTTAACATAAATAAAGTAGATGCAAATAATAAAGTAATAAATTCGCTTACAGGAAATGCTATATAAATACCTGTTTTTCCAAGTATATATGGTAAAGTTAAAATCATAGCAGATGGCAGTATAAGAGCATCTAAAACTGCTATAACAGATGATTCCTTTGGTCTTAACATTGCAGTAAAATAAGCGGATAATATCATATTAGTGCCGCTGAATAAAAAGCCCCATTTTATAAAAGACATAAACTCTACTGCCATTATAAATGAATTTGAATCTTTGTTTGTAATAAATAGACCAGTAAGATTTTCATCAAATAATGTTGCGATTATAAATAATAAAATCCCATTTACAGATGAAAAAATAATACCAATTTTTAAAAACTTTTTTATACGAGCAAAATTACCTGCTCCATAATTTGTAGATATTAATGGGTTTAATGCATCTGCTGTTCCGTAAAATATTGTTCCTGCAATCCACATTAAATAATTAATTGCAGCAAATGCAGCAACACCTTCTTCATATGCATATTTCATTATAATAATATTAAAAAGTGCCATAGTGAAACCAATGGATATTTCATTTAAAAATTCAGAAAATCCATTAAAGCTTGTTTTTATAATTCCTTTTAAATCTTTAATTTTTATAAATTTTAAAACACCTTTTCTTAATAGAAAATGTATAACCATTATTAAAAAACATACTGTAAATGATATACCTGTTGCCACAGCTGCACCAGTTAGTCCATAGCCTATAACAGCAATAAAAATATAGTCTAGAATAACATTAGTTACTGCACCTGTTATAATTGCAAATGATGCAGTAAAAGGAAACCCATCTACCCTTGCAAAAACAGTTAAACTGTACCCTATTGTATTAAAAAATATAAAAGGTATTAAAGTTTCAATGTATTTTGCTGCCAGTGGTGTTGTTATATCGCTTCCGCCAATTTTTTTAATTATATCTTCTGCAAAAAAATAAAATATTATAATTACTAATGCAGATAACAAAGCTATTGTTACAATAGATTTTGTAAATATATGGCATGCTTTATTAATTTGTTTTTCACCAAGATATTTTCCTGCTGCTACTGCCCCTCCTATTGTAACCATTATAGAAATACCCCATACAAAACTAAAAACAGGGTTTGCTATATTAACAGCAGCAAGATTTAATTCACCAGCATACATACCTATAAATACAGCATCAACTATACCAGCTGAGCTGTATATTAACAGCCCAAAAATATTAGGCAAAGCATACTTAAAAAACAGATATATTTCATTTAATGTTGTTATATCTGACTGTTGTTTATTCATAAATATAATCCTAAAATAATATTTAAATATACATATGTATATTATTATGAGCCTTTGAAAATATATTGAAGAAAATTTAAAAAAATATTATTTATAATTTAAAAATTTACAAAAGCCCAATATTACAGATAAGATATTCCTACCTGTATGTTGTAAAGTAGTATTTTTTACATATAAAAATATAGAAAAATACTGTTTGAATTAAAAAAGAATATGAAGTGGTGGTTTAATAAAAAACCTGTCAAAAGATAGTTTAGAAAAAAGTGAGTATTGTGGATATAAATTCATAATTTTAGTCCTTATATTACCCAATATAACACATTTATAAAGTAATGTCAAATAAAAAAAATAAATTTAAAAAATCTATCTTTTTTATTGACATATAAGTCATATACCGCTATCTTCCATTTCAAGTAGTTATGTTTTAAGTAACTGTATTACAGTATGAAGGGTTAAAGTTATGGACTTTCAAAGTTTTTCAGACAAAATCGCAGGTCTTGATTACAGCAGGTTAGAGCAGGACGCTCTCTTATGCAGAGGTGATATTCTTACTATGACTTCACTTGCTGCAAGTGGTCACCCTGGCGGTTCCATGTCTTCAATTGATGCACTTTTAACAGTTTACAACATCGCAAATATTAACCGCAATAATCTTCATGATTTAAACAGAGATAGAATTTTTGTTTCTCATGGTCATATTTCCCCTGCAGTTTATTCATGCCTTGCTAGAAAAGGAATTTTGCCACAGGATGAATATATTGCATATTTTAGAAAAGCAGGCAGTATGTATGAAGGCCATATAGAACGCTCTATTCCTGGTGTAGAATGGACAACAGGTAATCTTGGTCAAGGTCTTTCTGCAGCCTGCGGTGCAGCTGTTGCAGGTAAAGTTAATGGCAACGATTTTGATGTTTATGTATTTATGGGCGATGGTGAGCATGAAAAAGGCCAGATTACAGAAGCAAGAAGATTTGCTGTTAAATATAACCTTTCAAATATTACTGTAATTGTTGATTATAATACTTTACAGATTTCAGGTGATATTTCTAAAGTTATGCCATCTATGAATATTGCAGAAAGCTATAAATCAGACGGCTGGGAAGTACTGCAGATAGATGGCCATAATTTTAAAGAAATAGCTGCTGCTTTATTAAAAGCTAAATCATGCAGCAAGCCTGTATGTATTATTGCTGAAACCGCAATGGGCAGTGGTGTTTCTTTTATGGAACATAAAGCAGGCTTTCACGGTGCTCCACTTTCAGAAGAACAGTATTATGAAGCTATGAAAGAATTAAAGCTGGAGCCATCTCTTGAAAAATATAAAGAAATGCGTAAAGGTTTTGTTTGGGCAGCTCCACATATAAAAGCAGAAAATCCTAAAATAAATGTAAATACAGGCAGCCGCATTATTTATAATGCAGATGTTAAAACTGATAATAGAAGTGCTTTTGGTGCTGCATTATTAGATTTAGTAAAAGTAAATAAGCCAGAAGAATATACAGATGTGGTTGTTTTTGACTGTGATTTAGCAGGTTCAGTAAAAACAAATGGTGTTGAAAAAAACTATCCTGAAAACTTCTTTCAGTGTGGTATTTCAGAGCACCATACAGCAGTGTGTGCTGGTGCTGCATCAGTTAATGGTGTTATCAGCTTTTTTGCAGATTTTGGTATGTTTGGTGTTGATGAAGTTTATAACCAGCAGCGTTTAAATGAAATCAACTCTGCTAATATAAAAGTAGTTACAACACATGTTGGTATAGATGTTGGTGAAGATGGCAAAACTCACATGTGTATTGACTATATAGGTCTTTTAAGAAATATATTTGATTTTAAAATTATTGTTCCTGCTGACCCTAATCAGGTTGATACTGTTATCAGATATGCAGCAAAAGAACAGGGCAATTTCCATGTAGCTATGGGCAGGTCAAAAATACCTGTAATTACAAAAGAAGACGGCTCTGTATTTTATGATGAAAATTATACATATAATTATGGCGAAATAGATGTTATCAGACAAGGCAGCGACGGTGTTATATTAGCTTACGGCTCTACATTATACAGAGCTGTACAGGCTCATGATATATTAAAAGCAAAAGGCTTAAATTTTGCTGTTATTAATGTTGCAAGCCCTGCATATATAAATGATGAAGCATTTAATAAAATAGCAGAATACAAAAAAATATTCACTTATGAAGACCATATTTCATCTACCGGATTATTTGGCACAATAGCTAATATGGCTTTAAGCAGAAAAAAATTTATTGATGCTGCATACTTTGGTGTTAATGAATTTCCAATGTCTGGTAAATCTGATGAAATATATGATATGCTTTCATTAAGCCCAGAAAAATTGGTAGAAAATATGATTAAAGAAATGGGTGCTTAATTGATAATTTCTGGAAGAAACCCTGTAATAGAAGCTAAAAAAAGCGGTAAAGCAAAAAAGATAATTGTCAGGCAGGGGGCAAGTATTCATTTTGACAATATAAATATACCTTTTGAAGTGCTGGGTAGACGAGCTTTTGAAGAAAAATACGGCACAGAAACTCAAGGGGTAGTGTGCGAAGTAGATGATTTTGAATATACAGACTTAAAAGATATTCTTAAAAAATCATCACAGATAGATGGCGTTGTATTTTTAGATAAAATACAAGACCCCCATAATTTTGGTGCAGTAATAAGAGCCTGCCACTGTTTTGGTATAAGGCATATTATTGTTCCACGACATGACCAGGCGAAAGTTAGCCCTGCTGTATATAAAGCCAGTGCCGGTTCGTTATTTTATACAGAAATATGCGAAGTAGTAAATCTTGGCCAGGCAATAGATGAATTTAAAAGCAAAGGTTTTTCTATTGCAGCAGCAGATATTAATGGTGATATTAATTTAAAATCAACATCAAGTATTGTAAAATTTCCACTTGGTGTTATAATAGGTTCAGAGGGCAGGGGTATAAGAGAAAGTATCCTTGAGCGGGCTGATTATAAACTTAAAATTGGTATGTCATCAGATATTGATTCCCTTAATGCGTCTATGAGCTGTGCTGTTATACTTTATCAGCTTTTCAGCAGGTAATATATGGCACAAGTTCGGCTTGCAGTAGAGGGCAAAGTTAAAGATAAAGTAATACTTGACAATATCCGCGAATACCAAAAACGCCTTTCTCCATATTTTAAGCTGGAGCTTTTAGAGATGGGAGAGGGTGGTAAATATTTTGACAAATTAAGTAAACAGCAGGCTGCATCAGAAATATTTATAGCTATGGATGCAGGTGGTAAAAAGTTTACAAGCGAAGGGTTTGCAGAATGGTTTGAGGCTAAACGCAGCCTTTCAAAAAATATAACTTTTGTAATAGGAGAGGCAACAGGGCTGTCTAAACAGGCGAGAGAGGCAGCATGTGAATTTATATCCCTTTCTGATATGACATTTTCATATAAACTAAGTCTTATGGTAATGGCAGAACAGATATACAGGGCTGTAACAATCATTACAGGGCATCCCTATCACAAGTAGGAGCGTAAGATGGATAAGGCGACTAAGGAGCATTTCCGTGAAAAACTGCTTGCTATGAAAAAAGAGCTTATTGAAGCATTAAACAGCAAGTATAACGAAGCATTAGAGCTTGGTTCTGACGGTATTCAGGATACAGCTGATGAGGCATATAATCTTTACAATAAGAATATTATGCTTGGCAGAGTTGAAACAGATGCTCTTAAACTAAGACTTGTTGATCAGGCTTTGCAGAGAATTGAAAATGATACATACGGTGTATGTATAGAATGTGAGGAAGAAATAAGCCCTCGCAGACTTGAATATGTACCATTTGCAAGATACTGCACAGAATGTAAAAGTGAGCTGGAGAAAAAAGGCTTAATTAAAATGTAGTATGGCTTTTTTTAAGGGGCATTTTTCCCCCTTTTGAATATATAAAAGCTGCCTTATTTTAATAAGGCAGCCCTTACTGTATTTTATAAGTTAATATCTGCTTTACTTATTTTTCACTTATTATTTCCGTAATAAGTATGGTTTCGTTCGCTCTAAAATACATAAATTTTTCTCATTTTTTCACTGAAATATAATAATCCTTATATGTTATCCATGTTATTTAATATTTATCTTCCATATACCTAATATATTTTTACACTGTAAACTTACCTGCTGTTTCTATTATAAGTAAAGCATATAATCTAATATATATATCAGCAGGCAGTTAGTGTATTAAGATAAAGTGTAATTTGATATTTTAAAAAAGTGTATAAAAAGTAGTAGTATTTGTGCCTTTTAAAACTATACTTTCAGGCATAGTCTGCCATTTTTTATACTGAAATGTGTAAGGCACAGCATTTGTTTTTTCATAGCCTGAATAAGTAGTAAAAATATCTGTAAAAGGTGGAGTATCTATAAAAATATCAAGCATTTCTGCAAGACTTATGTAGCTTGATAAATATTCCTGAGTATTTTCTTTATAATTAAATTCAGGTACATTATATCTAGCATCATCTGTAACATTTCTGCCTGTAACAAGTATCATTTTAATAAAATCTTTATATAAATCATTAAAATTCATATTAGATGCTTCTTCTACAGCTTTATACCCAGTATGTGCAGATTTGATTATTTTTTTAAGACCTTCATCGCCAAACCTGTAATAAAAGTAACGCATAAAAAGGTAAGAATAGCCATAGCTTAAATTAGGTGTATTATTAACTAATGATATATCTGTTTCAAAAGCAAAAAAGTTTAAAATATAGTCACGCATAATAGCTGGATAGCCAGTATAATATGCTGTTAATGTGGAAAATCCTTCATTTATCCAGTAATCCATAAAGGGCTCAACACCTGCATTTGTTCTAACATCAAATAATGCCATGTGATGAAATTCATGTATTAAGGTAGCAGTTAGTTTTGCTTTGTTAGATTCCCAGTCTGTATTATTTAATAAATAGGCTGATTCAACATACATTACATCTGCTTCATTAGAATGTATGCCAGATGGGGAGGTTAATGTATCGCTGTATTTATCTGCTGAATAGAAAAAGCCTAAAACATTATTACCTATTGGTGTAAAAAGAAAAATAATTTTACCATTATTATCTACATCATTTTCCTGCCCGCATTTTTCATGTACTTTTTGGTATGCTGTTTCAAACTGCTGCTCAATATATGCTATCCTGCTTATATCTATATCTGCAAGTGAAACTCTGTCATCAAGAAAGTAATATACATTATCAGAAATATATATACATGTTGCACTTGTAAGTGACTGCTGCATTGTGGCTGTATCTGTTATCCATATATTATTCCATTTAGTATTAACTGATATATTTGCAGGAACTGTTTTATAAAGTGATAAATTATTCTTTTTTATAGGCTTAATATTTTTTTCTTTTACTGTATTATTAAAATCTATCTGCTGTTTAATAATATTTCTATTTCCGTCATTATTTATATTTTCAGAACTGTTTTCAATATATTTTTTCATTGATGCTGAAGTATTATTGTTAGAAGCAGCAAGAGAATAATACACAGCTGCAGGAAGATTATCCGTTGGTGTTTGTGGTATATGGCTAGATATAGTATATAAATGAAAGTTTGTAGAAGTTATATTATCAATTATTCCGCCATCACTTATAGAAGGCACTGTTTCATTATCTTCAGGCTCTTGTTCTGTGGTTTCATTATCACCTGTACTGCCACCAGTGTTTCCAGCTTCGCCGTCTGTATCGCCAGTGTTACCAGTATTGCCACTATCTCCAGTATCACCTGTACTGCCACCAGTGTTTCCAGTTTCACCGTCTGTGTCACCAGTGTTACCAGTATTGCCAGTATCTCCAATATCACCTGTACTGCCACCAGTATTTCCAGTTTCACCGCCTGTATCGCCAGTGTTACCAGTATTGCCAGTATCTCCAGTATCACCTGTACTGCCACCAGTATTTCCAGTTTCACCGCCTGTATCGCCAGTATCAATATTGCCACCGTTTTCTATACTGCCAGTATTCACAGAACTGCTGCTGTTATCTGCTCCACAGCCAAAAATAACTAAAACACAAAATATTGATAATATAATTTTCTTCATATTTCGCTCCATAAAAATGAATACTATATTAATAATATATAAGTTTAAGCAAAATATTCAATATTTTATGGGTTTGTATTCCTGCCGTATACATTAATAAATATTATTTCAGCATTAGTTCCAATTCTTACAGGCGGACCCCAAAGCCCTATACCGCTTGATACAATATAGTAAAATCCATTATCTAAAAGCATACCATGAGAAAGATATGACATTTTACGGACTATCAAATTAAGTGGGAATGTCTGCCCGTCATGAGTATGGCCTGAGATTTGTATATCTGCATTGATTTTTTGACCATCTTCTAAACCTTTTGGAACATGGTCAAGAATAATTAATGGTTTACTTTTATCTTCTATTTTATCATAGAGAGTTTGAATATTTTCTCTTTTACTGCCGTTATCATTAGTATGACGCAGGCTGTCCCTGCCTATAATATAAAAACCTTTTTCTTCAATATATGTAACATTATCTATTAATGTATTTATATCTGCCTTATCTAAAAGATTTTTTATAGTACCTGCATCTGCACTGTAATAATCATGGTTACCAATAACTGCATAAACTCCTAAAGGAGCATTTAATTTTTTCAGTTCATCAAGATGAGCTTCTGTTAAATCTTTTATATTATTATCAACAATATCACCTACAATAAAAATAATATCAGGCTGCATTTCATTTACTTTACTTACTTCTTTTCCAAGTCTTTTTGGACTCATATCTGCTCCAATATGCAGGTCAGAAAAGGCAGCAATTTTGAAGTTTTCTTTTAAATCTTTTTTTAAGGTAATATTATATTCTGTAACTTTTGTATCATGGCTGTTTATATATCCATAGATAGTTGTAATAAGTGTAAGAATAATAACAATAGATAACTGCAGTGTATGGCTTAAAAATGGAGTATGCAGCAGTTTAAAAATCAGCCTGATAATATCTGTTGCAACAAGATACATAAAAAGATAGTTAGTAAAAGCAAGTATTAAATGAGTTGCAAATACAATACTGTGTGGTATATGGATACCAAAAGTTCTTACTAAAATTCTGGCTATTAAAAAAGTGCTGGATAAAATAAGAAAAATAATAATAACAAGCCATATATTATACTTTTTAAAAAATGCCTGGTAAAGTCTGAAAGCAATATATGAGCCAAAAACAATATTTTGAAGTAAAATTAATAATACAATACCCATACTTTTTCCATTTACATTTAAAGCATTACAGCTGCTTTATATTATTTATTTGTTACATGAATAAGCATTATCTCAGAATCAGTTCCTACTCTTACAGGCGGTCCCCATAAACCAAGTCCGCTTGTAACAAAGTAGTGAAATCCGTCATATTTTTTCATTCCATGAGATAATTCATACATTTTTTTTACAATAAGATTTACAGGAAAAAACTGTCCGTCATGAGTATGCCCTGAAATCTGTATATCAGCATTTATTTTTCTGCCATCTTCAGATGATTTTGTTATATGGTCAAGTATAATTACAGGTTTTGTTTTATCATCTATTCTGCTGTATAATGTTTCAATATCTGCTCGTTCATTACTAGATGAGTTAGTATGACGCAGGCTGTCCCTGCCTATAATATAAATTTCTTTTTCTGGAATATATACAACATCGTCTATTAATGTTTTAAATCCAGCCTTATTAAATACTGATAATACATCTTTTTGCATTCCACTGTAATATTCATGATTGCCAAAAACTACATATACCCCAAGTGGTGCTTCCAGATTTTTAAATTCTTCAATATATTCTTCTGTAAAGTCTTGTATATTATTGTCTATAATATCGCCAGCTATTACAACAAAATCAGGCTTTAATCCGTTTATTTTTTGTATTTCTTTACCAAGCCTTGTTGGTGTCATATCAGAACCTATATGGATATCTGCAATAGCTGCAAAAGTAAATGGTGTATATACTGTTTTATTTAAATTAATAGTATATTCATTAACTTTTGTAAGATGACTGTTTAAAAAACCTAGCAGGCATATAATTACAGCCATAATTACAGAAATGAGTCCTTGAATATGATGATTTATAAATGGAGTTTTGAAAAGTTTAAAAATCACTTTAATAAAATCAGTAAATAAATAAAAAAGAAATATGTATATAAATAATGCTAAAATTATATCAGAAATAAAAATAAATAAATCAGGCATATTAGAGTGAGTAAGTTTTTCTATGCTTCTTGTAATAATAAAGGAATTGCATAATAATATAATAAATGGAATTGATGATGATTTCTTATACTTTGTAAAAAAAGATAAATATAAGTGATATGCAACATATATAGAAAAAATAATATTCTGCATGAGAAGTAATACCAGCATGCTCATAACTCGCTCCTTTACTTGAAAAGTATATATGGAAAGCTGACACTTATCAAGAAAAAATAATAATAGTTTTACAAATCTTTTACATTTGACAATAAAAAAGACTGCCGAAAAATTATTTTCGGCAGTCTAATTCAGCTTATTATAGCTGCATAGGAGTTCAAATATAACACAGGGGAGGTTGTTTATATTTGAAAAATCAATATATATATGGGAAAGAATAAAAAAGACTTAAATTGTCTTATATAACAAATATATGTTTTTTTAGATAAAAATCAAGTATTAAAATATAAAAATCTAATATTATGTATATAATTTATACACATTTAATGAAAATAAAGAAAGTAAAGAATTAATTTATTGATAGTAAAGGAAAAAAATTTATCTATAAAGAATGTAAAATAAAAAAGCCTGCCAAAATATCTACACAATTTAAGCAGGCATATTAAAAAAATAATTATTTTGTAATCAGTTTGCCGTCTTTAATAAGATATTGAGCAGAGTTTATTAATTCATCACTGAAAGTAATGCCTAATAATTTTGCAGTATCTAAATCAAGCAGTTTATTATAAAATTTAGGGTCATTTAATGACTGTATTGGAAGTTCTTCTGCTTTTTTGCCTTGAAGTACTTCTGCAACAAGTTTACCTGTCATTCTGCCCATTTCATAGTAGCTGAAACCTAAAGCATAAACAACACCGCCATTTAATGTTGGAGTAATATCACCGCCAAAAACTGGTATTTTATTTTGTTTTGCAGTGTCAGTTAATGCAGACATTGCTGTTGCAATAGAGTTATCTGTAAAACAGTAGAAAGCATCTACTCTTGAAACAAGGCTTTCTGCTGCCTGTTTTACTTCTGCAGGTGTAGCAATAGTCTGGATAATAAGTTCAACACCAAGTTCATCGCATACTTGTTTTGTTGTTTCTGCCATACTTACAGAGTTTGCTTCAGATGTAGTGTATATAATACCAAGTTTTTTAAAATTATATATTTTTTTAAACTCAGTAAGCTGTTCTTTTATAGGTATAGCATCTATTACACCAGTAATATTTTTATTACCTTGAGTCATAGATGAGGCAATACCTGCTTTTACAGGGTCAGTAACTGCAGTAAAAACAATTGGTGTATTAGGAAGCTGGTTTGCAAGAGTAACTGTAATAGGGGTTGCAATACCAACTGCTACATCAACATTATCACTTTTAAATTTGCTTGCAATAGCTGATGAAATATTTAAATCACCATTAGCATTCTGTAAATCTATATTTGCTTCAATATTTAATGCTTTTAATTCATCAAGAACGCCTTTTTCTGCATCATTTAATGAATTATGTGATATTAATTTTGCAATACCTATAGTTGGCAGGTCTGGTTTTTTTGCTTCATTTTTTTTGCATGCAGTAAAGCTCACTGCAAGGCATATCGTCAGTATAATAAATAATAGTTTTTTCATAATGATACCCTATTTTTTAACTTCTTTGCCATTTTCTAAAAATATTGTATTTTCAGAAATAAGTTCCTGCGGTATAGTTACTCCCAGTGCTTTTACAACATCATTATCAATAATAGTTTGAGTTTCTTTTGCACCTTTCATATATCTTGTTGGTATATCTTCTGTTTTTTTGCCATTTAAAATATCTATTATCTGCTGGCCTGCAAGTCTGCCTATAACATAGTAATCAGCACCTGCTGTATATAATACACCGCCAAACTGTAAAGATGATGATGGGTCAGCAGAAAATACCGGCAGATTATTTGCAGATGCAGTTGATGTGATAGAGTTTAATGATGAGCATACATTATTATCTGTTACTACATAAAAAGCATCAACTCTGCCTATTAAACTTTCAGCAGCCTGTTTGATTTCATTAATATTAGTAATTGGCTGGCTTATTAATTTAATACCCAGTTTATCACATACTTCTTTTGTTACTTTATGCATTACAACAGAATTATCTTCTGAACTTGTGTAAATCATACCAAGTCTTGTAAATGGAACAATAGAACGGAAAGCATTAATCTGGCTTTCAATATCTACAGCATCAGAAACGCCTGTAATATTTTTGCCGCCTTTATCTTTACTTGGCACAAGGTGAGCAGCAACAGGGTCGCTTATTGCAGCAAAAACTATAGGTGTATTTTGTAAAGTATTAAGAAGTGCAATAGCCATCGGTGTGCCTATACCAACAGTTACATTTACACCATCTGATTTAAATTTGTTTGCAATAGATGTTGCAATATTCATATCTGCATTAGCATTTTGAAGGTCATAGTTTACTTTTACACCTTTTGCAGCTAATTCATCTTGAATACCTTTTTCAACAGAATTTAATGCAGGGTGAGCAAGCAGTTTAGCAATACCTACTGTTGGAAGTTTTTCCTGAGCTGTATTTTCATTTTTTTTACAGCCAGCAATTGCAACAGTCATTAAAACTGCTGAAAACATAATAATAATTTTTTTCATTTTTTTCTCCAAATCATTATATTATATTATTATTTTATATTATTATTTTCTATTATTTTTGTATTTTTTGTAATATATTCTTTTGGTATTTCAATATTTAAAGCCTTTGCAGTGTCCATATCCACAATCATAAGAGATTCATCTGGATATTCCATAAATGTAACAGGCATATCTTCTGGTTTTTTACCTTTTAAAATTTCTACAGCCATTTTGCCTGTTTTTCTTCCAGCTTTATAGTAATCAAAACCAATGGCATATAAAATACCGCCATTAACTGATGATGTGTAATCTTCTGAAAAAATAGGCTTTTTATGGTTTGCTGCAGCAGTTATTAATGATGTTAGTCCAGAAACAAGAGTGTTATCTGTTACTACATAAAAAGCATCAACCCTTGAAACAAGGCTTTCTGCTGCCATATTTACTTCTGCAGGGTTATATATTGTAATAGGTCTAAGTTCCACACCAATTTCATCACATACTTCCTGAGTAGTTTTAAGCATTGTGATAGAATTTTTTTCTGCACCATTATATATAAAGCCAAGTTTTTTAAATGGATATATAGAGTGGTATATTTTTAAATGCTCTCTAATAGGCAGTGCATCACAAAGCCCTGTAACATTGTTTTTACCTTTCTCAAAGCTGTCAACAAGCCCTGCACCTATCGGGTCGTTAACTGTTGCAAAAAGAACAGGTCTGTCTGTAATACTGTTTGCAAGAGCAACTGCTGCAGGTGTTGCTATACCTATAGATAAGTCTTTTTTATCTGCTGCAAATTTAGATGCAATGGCGTTAATAATATTTGCATCATTATTAGCATTCTGACTGTCTATAATAACATTCATATTTTGAGCTTTCAGCTCATCAATTATGCCTTTTTCTATTTCAAGCAGAGCAGGGTGGTTGTTAATAATAGCAATCCCCACTTTAAAGGCTGGATTATTCTCATCTGCATCTGCTGTTTTTTTATTACAGCCTGCAGCAACAGCAAGAATAATAATAAAAATTAGTACATAAATTTTATTTTTCATAATTTTACGACCTTTTATATTAAAATCTTTGTAAGAATAGCATAAAAAAAATTATTTTAAAAGATTAATTTGGACAAAAAATAATTTATTGTTGCTTTAATGTGAGAAACAGGTTAATTTATGTTTGACATTGTGTACTTCATACTTTAATATTAAGTGAAGTATATTATAATGGAGCATGCTATGTTGAAAGTATATATTTCAATTGTTTTTATATGTTTTTTTATTCCATTTACAGTATTTTCTGAACCAGTATCAAAATGTTATTCTGCAGACAAATTTCTTTTAAAAACAAGCTATGAAAAATCAAACAGTCAAAAATATGGTATAAATCATCAGCTTTTTGTTTCATATAAACAAAGCAGTGAAAAGCTTTCTCTTAATGGGGAGGTGGTTTTAGATGATAAAGGACAGTTCAAAGGTGTTCTTTATAAAAGCGATAATGTATCTTATTTTATAACTAGTAATGGAAAACAAGTGATTCTTAATGAAAAGGAAACAAAAGATATAAAAGAAAGTGAATGTTTTTCATTTTTAGCTTCTTATGACAGTATTGCAAATGAAAAAGGCGATGTTGTATCTATTTTTTCTTATGGAAAAGATTTTAGAACAAAGAAACTTAAAAATACTTACAGTCCTTCATTTGACTGCAAAAAAGCAGAATTTCCTATAGAAAAAGCAATATGTGCAAGTAATGAAATATCTTATATGGACAGGCTTTTTTATTCTATGAAAGCATGTTATCAGAAAAAAGCAGCAGCATTGTCTGATAAAGATGCCGTAGAACAGATTGATAAAATAGCTGATGATTTTATTTTATATCGTAATAAAGTATACCGCTCTAATAAGGAAAACTTTACTGATAAAGAAGATATTGAAATTAAAAAAGCATATTCTCTTGGTATAATGTTTTTACCTATGACTATTGCTGCAGATAATGGCGATTTAAGAATTTTAGGCAGAGATTTATTTATGTCTTATTATATGCTTTCTATGCAGGGCATAAAATATTCTGGCAATTATGATAAAGGACTTGGAAAAAGCTATATAGTAAAAGATGTTTTTGGTAAATATTATGATGAAGTAATGTTTTACTATTCTGGAGTATATGATAATATGAATAACAGACTTTCAAGTTTATTTTATTATACTGTATATCTGCTGGAGCAGCATAATATGGCAGATAAAGATGGTAACTTTATATGCAGATAAGCATAGATTAGTATAAATAAAAAAGCCTTTTTGAATAATTCAAAAAGGCTTTTTTTGTTGGAGGTCATCGTATTTGATTAAGTGTTATTTAATGTTAATCATTTTTTTAGGTGCTTCTTCTGGTTCTTTTTTAGGAATAGATATTGTTAATATTCCGTTTTCAAAAGCAGCATGTATATCATTTTCTGATACTGCATCACCTACATAAAAGCTCCTTGAGCAGTTACTGCTGTATCTTTCTCTTAAAATAAATTTGCTGTCATCAGAGTTGTTTTCTACGCTTCTGTTTGTACTTACAGTTAAGTAGCCGTCTTTTAATTCAGCATTGATTTCTTCTTTTTTAAATCCAGGTAAATCAATGTGGATTTCAAAGCTTTTATCATTTTCTTTAATATCTGTTCTCATTAAATCACATTCACTTCTGCGGAATACTTTCTCCATATCTTTTGTAAAGTCATTATTAAGTAAATCTCTAAAAAGCTGGTTGTTAAAAATTACTGGTAACATAATTTATCTCCTTTTATATATAATGTTTTTATAGCTTTTTCGCTTTATAAGACTAAATATATAAAAATTGTTAGCACTGTCAAGTGGTGAGTGCTATTTTTTTAAATTTTTATAACTTATTGATATTAAAAGTAAATAATGGTTTATGGTGTGTAAATATTAACACTAGAATGAAATATGTTAAGATTAATGTATGAAATGATGATATTTTTAGATGCATTAAAATTTAAGCTGTAACCGTGTTTATAAATAATATAAATATTTTATATTATTGTATAATTATAAATATAAATATATATAAAAATATTTAATTTGGTGTATTAAAATTTATATTGACAAATGTCTGTTTTGTATTGTAATATAAAGGGAAATTATAAAATATAAATATGTTTTATAATTTTAAAAATAATATATATTAAAAGGTGTTGTATGGATACTTTAATGTTAGTTCTGCAGTTTGTTGTTCTTTTAGCTGCAATCTTTTTGGGTGTTCGCCTTGGCGGTATAGCTATTGGTTATGCCGGCGGTCTTGGCGTTGTTGTATTATCCCTTGCTCTTGGAATGGAGCCTGGTGTTATTCCTTGGGATGTTATACTTATTATTATGTCAGTAATTGCAGCGATTACAGCAATGCAGGTTGCAGGCGGTCTTGATTATCTTGTACAGCTTGCAGAAAGAGCATTAAGGAAAAATCCGAAGCAGATTAACTATCTTGCACCAACAGTTACATATCTTTTAACATTATTTGCAGGAACAGGCCATACTGCCTTTTCTATGATACCAGTTATTGTTGAAGTTGCAAAAGAGCAGAATATTAAACCATCAGCACCATTAGCTTTAGCTGTAGTTTCTTCGCAGATTGCCATAACTGCTTCACCAGTTAGTGCTGCAGTTATATTTTTAAGCGGCGTTTTAGAACCTTTAGGTGTCAGTTATCCACTTTTACTTGGAATATGTATTCCTACTACATATCTAGGCTGTATGATAGCAGCTTTTATTGTAAATAAATTCAGTAACTTAAAACTTTCTGATGACCCTGTTTATCAAGAAAGGCTTGCTGCAGGACTTATTAAAAAACCAGCAGAATCAGTTCAGCAGAAAGAGCTTCCAAAAGGAGCAAAACTTTCTGTATTAATATTTTTAATAGGTGTTATCGCAGTTGTTATTTATGCAAGTGCTATTAGTGATGCTTTAAAATGGATAGACCCTGTTATTATGAAAAGAGACCATGCAATTATCAGTTTTATGCTTGCTATTGCAACAATTATCACGATTGCATGTAAACTTGATGTATCAAAATTAGTAGATACAAGCACTTTCCGTTCTGGTATGACTGCAGCTATATGCGTTTTAGGGGTTGCATGGCTTGGTGATACTTTTGTAAGGGGACATATAGAAGGTATTACAGGCATAGCACAGGAAGTGGTTGGAAACTATCCATTTATGCTGGCAGTAGCTTTAATGTTTGCTGCAATGCTTTTATATTCTCAGGCGGCAACAGCAAAAGCAATTATTCCTGCTGTTATAATTGCTCTTGGCATTACACCAGAAAATAATGGTGATGTATATATAATTGTAGCTTCTTTTGCTGCAGTTTCTGCATTATTTATTCTGCCTACATACCCTACATTATTAGGTGCTGTACAGATGGATGATACAGGCTCTACACGGATAGGCAAGTATATATTCAACCATTCATTTTTATTAACAGGTATTTTAATGATAGTGCTTTCTGTTGCACTTGGATTTTTAGTTGCTCCTTTTGCAATAGATTTGTTTGGCAGTGTGCCTGCAGCAGCTGCTGCACCATAAAGCAGTAGATTTAAACTTAATAATCATCAAAAAAATAAGCGGAAGTATTTTTTAAATGCTTCCGCTTATTTATAAGGTATATGGAGTAGTAAATATTACAGAGCTTCTGTTATATCTCTACTATTTTATAATTATCATTACCCATTTTCATTTCTTTCATATATGAAAGCTGACGCAGTCCCTGGCGGGATTCCATTCTTTCAATTAAGTCTTTTCCTGCATTATTTTTCATATTATAAATAATATCAACACTTGCTTTATCAATAGCTAAAATATCAGTAGAAGCAAGTATCCCATAATCCGGCACTGTTGGTTTGGCTGCCGATGTACCTGCACAGTCGCAATCAACACTCATATTTCGCATAACATTTATAAATACTATTTTTTTGCCAAAATGGTCTATAACTGCTTTTCCGCCTTCTACCATATTTTCCATAAATTTTTCGCCAGTTGCTCCCCACATTCCTTCATGCAGCTGAGATTTACCAGTTTTGCCAGATGCACAGCCTATTGCAATATTTTTTAAAGAGCCGCCAAAACCGCCCATTGTATGACCTTTAAAATGGGTAAGTACAACCATTGAATCATAGTTTAAAATATTTTTTCCAAAGGCTATATTTTTAAAATGCTTTCCGCCTTTTACTGGAAGGTTAACTTCACCCTCTGCATCCATAATATCAACAGGGGCAAATGTCCAGCCGTTAGTTTTAAGTGTTTCTAAATGGCCTTTTGTAGTCTGCCTTGGGCTTGGATAAAGAACATTACATTCTACAATGGTAGGGTTTTTTATAACCGTTAAAAATTCTTTCACCCATGCAGGAGGTATAATGTTTGGACCATGAGGCTCTCCAGTATGAAGTTTTACAGCCACTTTACCTGTTATTTCTTTATTAATATATGAATATATTTTTTTAAGTCCTTCAGGGCTTAAATCTTTAGTCATATATACAGTTGATTTATTTTCCTGTGCATATAAATCATCAACCTTTACAGTTGATAATACAGCTGGAGCAATAAGACCTGCTTTTAATATATTTCTTCGTGACATATCAGACATATAACCCTCCTGAAAATATATTTTTTATATTATAATATAATTTATTTTTAATATATAAAAAAGATACAATCCTGTCATTTTTTTGCATAATTTTATTAAAAAGTAGACTTTAATAATAAATTATATATACTATACTTATAAATGGGGGATAAATGAACAGCTACTTTGAAGAAAATAAACATAAACTGCTAAATGCACTGCTTCCTTTAATGCCAGAATCACAGTCTTATGATACTAAAATAGATGGTCTTTTAATAGTCAAGAGAGATAAACCTGTACAGTCAGAAGTATGTCTGCAGCAGCCTATATTAATATTTTCTGTACAGGGAGAAAAAAGATATGCAGCTGGCAGTGAGATAATAGATTATAAACAGGGGCAGATAGTGTTTCAAGGTGCTCCAATGCCATGTTCCAGCTATGTATTAAAAGCTACTAAAGAAACACCTTATGTGGCTATGGTGTTAGCAGTAAATATGCAGCTTATGACAGAAGTTATATATTCACTTGATGATGTAGATACTTCTGCGATGACACATTCATATTCAAGCCTTGGCAGAATAGAAGCAGGCAGTGAGCTTATAGACAGCTTTATTAGGCTTGCTGAACTGTTAAGCAAATCTGATAATGATATAAAAGTATTATCACCCCTTATGATTAAAGAAATATATTATTTTCTTTTAAAAACAGAGTTAAGAGAAAAACTTATTCCTTTTGCTATTACTTCAAGCCATAATAATAAAATATTAAAAACAATTAATTATTTAAAGGAAAATTATAATAAGCATTTCAGTATAAATGATTTAGCAGATATGGTAAATATGTCGCCAGCTACTTTCCACAGGCATTTTAAAATGGTAACCACATTAAGCCCTATACAGTATCAAAAATCACTAAGACTTTTAGAAGCAAGCCGCATTATTCAGTATGAAAATGCAACTGTTTCTGAAGCAGCATTTAAAGTAGGGTATGAAAGTATAAGTCAGTTTGCAAGAGAATATAAAAGAATGTTTAAAGTAACACCAAAAAATAAACAGCAGTAAGGCAGTATTATAAGTAATTATAATATTATTTATGTTGTTAGATTATAACATACTTTAATTATATTCATTTCTAAAAGAGCATAAAGCAGATAGAATAGAGTATTTATTTTAATACTTTCCTGCAGCTTAGAAATTCATAAGATATTTAATAAATAACTACCTATTAATATGCTGCAATTATAATGAAAGATTTATTTAAAACTATTTGTTTTTGAATAATAAAAAAAGGGGGCATTCATAAGAACAACCCCCAAAGGCTTAAAAGCCCACCAGTTTGTGATTTTAATTAGATAGCTAATTCAGATTCCCATAAACCATGGATATTGCAGTAGCTTACAGCATGGAGTGTGCCTGGAGCTGTAATTTTGCATTTAAATAATGCAACTGGTTCTGTATGAAGTGCGCCTTGGTTTGCACCTTTTGGAGATTCGCCGTGAGCTAAAAATTCAGCTCTGCCAACATGCTGGATAGCTGCTTCGCCTTTATAGTATAAGTCAATATAAGCGATAAAATGTTCAGTAGTGTTAGGGTGAGCAATTTCTGCACCAACAGATACTTCAATAACTGCTGTATCGCCATCACGGCTTACAACTTTAATAACTGGCACATGTTTTTCTGCTTTAAAATCAGCTGTTTTTATAGAATTAGATATAGACATATTTGTCCTCCCGTTTTTTACTTTATATTTAAACTATACCTATTTTATCTTTTTTATGCAAGTGTTTTATTTCAAAATTATTTGTTTTTTGTGTAGATATTTCTAATTTTTTCGCATTTTTCCATATCTTTTAGAAAAATAGCTGCTGTATCATTTCTAAGCTTTTCTCTGAATTTGTCAAGATATTTTATATACTGGTTTTCCTGTTCGCTTTTAATAACAGCTTCCATATAAAGATATGATGATTTTGTTACAAGGTATGTGCATTTAACATATTCTATATGTTTCTGATATTCTGTATCATCACTTTTTTTCTGGTATTCATCAATAATTTCTAATGATTTATCAAGCTCTTTTTTAATATAGCCAATAAAACGAACCATTCTTTTGTAAGAAAGTGCTTTTGCAATTTCTGCTTCATCTTCCATAATATTTTTGCTTATTAAATAGAGCTTGTCTTCTAACTGATATTTGTATTTTTCTATATTATTATCTGTTTCTGTATGTTCTGCCACTGTATCAGTGCTTGTGCTTTCCTGCTGTAAAAAAGATGCACCATTATTTTTAGCAGCACATGATGAAAATAAAATTAAGCATATAAAAACAGATAAGTATTTCATATTATTTTTTTTCAACCATATTTTTAATTTCTTCTAAAAGTTTTTCTTCTTCTTTTAAAAGATTATCTATTTTTTCTCCAGATACAGCCACATCATTTGCAAGTATTTCAACAAATGCTTTCATTGACTTATCCTGCAGGTTTTTAAAGTTAGTAAGCATATTTTTTGAAAAATTGCATACACTGTCAATATATTCTATTTTTATGCTTATATATTTTTTACCAATATCTGATTTAATATTTTTAGCTTTTTCTGTAATAGTGTTTTTAGTGTCAGTCTGTACTTTTTCAATATCACTAATTGCCTTGTCTATATCAAATTCAGTTCCCTGTTCAAGAGCATCTTTTAATTTATATACAGGTTCTGAAGATTTATTTGCAAAATCTTCCTGTAATGGTACAATTTCATGTATTATAGTATAGTAATCCTGTTCAATAGTACTTAATTTCTTGCTGCAGGCAGCTGTAATTAATAATACTGTAATTAAAAGTAAAAATGATATTTTTTTCATTAATTTGCTCCACTAATTAATTATTAATTTCTTCTATAATTTCATTTAAAAGTTTATCCTGCTGTTTCTGCAGAGCTCTTATTTTTTTATTATACTTAATCTGAGTAGATTTTGCATCATTATTGCCATGCTCGCCTAATGTTTTAAACTGCTCAATAGTAACTTTTACATATTCGGCTTGTATTTCTAAAAGCTTAATAGTTATTTTATGATATTTTTTAACTTCTTTTGAAGCTATATGGATATTTACTTCTTTTGCAAGCTGTAAAAGTCTTATAAGTTCATCATTAATCAGCTTATTATCCTGCTCAAACTGTGCAAAATTGCCTGTTTTTTTATATTTTGCAATAGCAGAAGTCATTTGTGTATTAATCAGCTTAATTTTAACATTTAATTCTTCTTCAATTGCTGAGTATCTGCTTATATCTTTCTGCAGAATTATTTTATCAGTTTTTGCACAGGCAGAAAGGGTAAATATCAGCAGTATGATTAATAATTCTAAACTATTTTTTTTCTTTATCAGCATAGTAATCAACACCTGATAAGAAATTTATATAATCTATTTCTGTCTGGCTCATATCCTGATGAGTTGTGTGCAGCATACCAGTAAATAGTTCATAACTTACACTTTTTTCTTTTTCATAAATATCTGCAATTTTATAAATCATTTGGTTTTGCAGGCTTACATATTTTTTAAGGGCTGCAAAAGCAGATTTAAAATCATTAGTTATAAATTTATCAGCAGCTGCATCAATTTTAGCAGATAATTCTACATCACCTTTTTTAATAGCATTTAATTTATCTGATATATCAGCAGTTTTATTATCAAATATAATATCAAGCAGTTCATCTGTTTGCTGGTTTAATATGTCAAAAGTACCTGTAATATCATTTCTAATTTGTATATAGTAATCAGTATCCTGTATTAATTCTTTAGATGATGTAATATATTTTTTAAATTCTAAATATTCTTCTTCTGTATTAGTATTTTCCTGCGAATTTTCAGTATTAACTATTCTTTCTTCCTTTGGAGTAAAAATAATAGCTGCAGCAATGCAAAGAGCTGTAACTAATAAGATGATTATACCAATAATTATTTTTTTCATATAAGCCTCATATTTTAATTATTGCTTTATAAAGAATATGGCTTGAAGTATAGATATTCAAGCCATAATATTAAATGGTTAAAGTTATTTTGCAGTATTTTCAGCAGGGACAGGGTGGATAGCTTCCATTAAAGTTTTTAATGCTTCAGTGTTTTCTTTATTAAGTCTATCAAATTCACCTGCATATTTTTTTGTTAAAGTTTCTTTATCTTTGTCATCTAATTTGCCTTTTTTAATAAAAATATCTGCAGTATCTTTTAAGAAATTGTTACGAAGTTTAATATAGGCAAGTGTTACATCGTGGTATCTTCTTACTTCTGGAGTTTTAATTTTATAAGCCTGTGTATTCATGTGCTTTTCAATAGCCTGTACTTGATTATCAACTATTTTTATGCTTGTTTTTATATCTTTTTTGCTTTTGCCTTCTATTATATTGTCAATTTCTACCATTTCCTGACCTATTTTAGCAAGAGCATCTTCAATTTTTGGATTTATGTCGCTGTTGTAAACATTAAGGTCCTGTGTTACAGCTTCTTGTGATGATGCAGCAAAACATAACCCTGCTGTAATAAATACTAAAAGTAAAGACATTAAAATTTTTTTCATTATTTTCTCCTGATATTTATTATATATTACTCAAAAACAGCTTTTAAAAAATCATTTCGTATAGTTTCTGCCTGTTTTTTAACAGCTGCTTCTTCGTCTTTATATTTTTTTTCAATTTCTTTTATTTCTTTTTTTGTAATAGTACCTTTCTTATTATAATATTCTACAGTTTCTTTTATTACTTTTTCATAAAAGGAAAGTTCAAATACTGGATATGTAAGTGCATATTTCATATTTTCTGTTTTTAATGTTTGTGAGCTTTCTTTTATATAGCTGTCAAGCTGCTGTATTTTACTGTGAATATTATTAAGTTTTTCATTAACTGTATCTATTTTATTATCAACCAGCAGGCTTTTTATTTCTTCTATTTCTGCATATACTTCTTTTTTTACAGATACTATTTTTTTATCAATTTCTTTACTGTATATGCCGTAATCATCAAACAAATCTTTTTTGCCTTCAGCATAGGCAAAATTATAAAATAATACTATAAAAAGGAAAAAATATACATACTTTTTCATATTTACCTGCCTGATAGAAAATACTATTCCTGCATAGAGCCTGCAAGTGCCAGTACAAGCATAGTAGTTTTAATAAACTGTTTGCCTACAGTCTGCTCTTTATCGTCATACTTATTTAAAATCATTCTGTATTCTTCTTTACTTAACTGGTTATAAAGACAGTCCATAATTTCTTCGCCCAGTTTTTCATCTATTTTTTCATATTTTGTAACAATACCTCTATATTCCTGAAAGGTGAGGGCTTCATTTTCTGCAAACCTTTTAATAATTTCATATCCTTTTGCAATTTTAAAGCGGTTTTGTTTATCTAAAAGGCTAATAAACACCCGCATTTTATAAGTTTTAAACCCAGAAAAGTTTGCTTTTAAGATAGTTAAGTTATGTTCCAGAGTTTTTAAAGTATTGCGCATTCTAAAAACATCGTTTCTAGTAAGCTGATATTTTGTAATATCAAGCATACGGACAACATTATCTATCTGGTCAGTAATATCTTCAAACCGAGCTTCAAGTCCTGAGCTTAAAAGGTCTAAATCATCAGCAAAGTTTTTTATTTCGCCGGTTGCATTTTTTGCACCAGCTTCTGCTATCAGTTTAGATAAATTAAATTCCTGTTCGTTCATTTGTATCACATATTTTTATATTTTTCTAATGAGCGCTGCAGTCTTTTTGCTTCTTTTTCATATTTAGAAACTACACTTCTGTAATCTCTTTCTGAAATAGCCCCATTATTTTCATATATTTCAAGTAACTCAGTAGCAACAGTAATTGTTAAAAGCTGGATAGATGCAGTATCCTGCAGTACTGTCTGCAAAGATGGATTGCTGATTTCTTCCAGTGCCTGAGCCTTAATATCATTAATAGTCTGCATACCAGTAGATAAAGTTTCTTTCATAGATGGAAGCTGTTTATATATGTAAAGCCTTGTATTTGGTTTAAGAGTGTCTGTGATATTTTTCACTTTACCGCCGGTTTCCAAAATAGTTCGCATTGATTCTTGAAAGAATTCTTTTTCTCCAGCAAAAACAAAAGAAGAAGTGAAAATCATAATAACTGCTAATAATAATGAAATTTTTTTCATAAGTAATACTCTCAAATAATAATTAATGGTTATCTTAACAGCAGCATAAAAATTTTACAATAAAAATATGTTTAAAAATCACTGTTTCTTGATATTTTCTAAATATTCTGCCCACTCAATAGGAAGCTTATGTTTTTTAGCATTGTTACATTCTTTGCAGGCAGGAACAATGTTATTTTTAGTTGATTTGCCGCCTCTTATTAATGGCACAATATGGTCCATAGTTAATTCTTCCGGCTTAAAAGTTTTGCCGCAGTAGTAACATTCACCATGTGATATTTTTTCATGCCACCAGTTAGTTTTTCTTAATTCTCTAGCTTTTGCTCTTTCTTTTGCTATTTCTTTTTCAGATGCACAAGGTATAAAAAAATCCTGCATAAATATTCCACCGTTTTAATTTTGTAAAAATTTTTCTTTTTTTCACTTAATATTGTTGACCTTATTCTAATAATGTATTATGCTGTTATTTATAATTAAATTGAGACTGTTTGTAAATAGAAATTCAGTCACTAAATTGGAGGAAGACAATATGAGCAGCTACAATGCAACAACTGACTACTTAAAATCTTATGGTATTAATAATCCAAAAGCAATCTATTTAAATATGCCGACAGAAGCTCTTTATGAAGAAGCTATTAAACGCGGTGAAGGTCATGTGGTAAAAGGCGGTGCAATGGTTTTTGAAACTGGTGCACATACAGGGCGTTCTGCTCAAGATAAATATGTTGTTAGAGAAGCTACTTCTGAAAAAGATGTAAACTGGGATTCATCAGCAGCAAAAGAAGCAAGCGAAGCTCAGTTCAACACTCTTTATAATGATATGATGGCTTTCTGCGATGGCAGAGAATTATTTGTTCAAGAATTATATGCTGGTGCAGATGAATCATGCCGCCTTAAAGTTCGTGTTATTGGCGAATTTGCATGGCATAATATGTTTGCACGCAATATGTTTATATGCGAAAAAGATTTATCTAAATTAAAAGGCTTTCAAGCTGATTTTACAGTTATCTATCTTCCTAATTTCCAAGCAGATACAGCAAAACACGGCACTCGTTCAAGCACAGTTATTATGTTAAACTTTGCTAAAAAAGTAGTTTTAATAGGCGGTACTCAATATGCTGGTGAACTTAAAAAATCAGTATTTACTGTTATGAACTACTATCTGCCAAAACAAGGCATTATGAGTATGCACTGCTCTGCAAATATTGGTGAAAAAGGCGATACTGCTATTTTCTTTGGTTTATCAGGTACTGGTAAAACTACACTTTCTTCAGACCCTAAACGCGTTCTTATCGGTGATGATGAACACGGCTGGAATGATAAAGGTGTATTCAATATAGAAGGCGGCTGCTATGCGAAAGTTATTAAACTTTCTAAAGAAATGGAGCCAGATATCTACAGAACTACTCATTCTTACGGCACAATATTAGAAAATGTTGTTTATGACCCAATAACTAGAGAAATTGATTTAGACAGCGATAAATTAACTGAAAACACTCGTTCTTCTTATCCACTTTCTCAAATGCCAAGAATTTCTCCAGATAATAAAGGCGGTCAGCCAAAAAATATTATTTTCTTAACTTATGATGCATTCGGTGTTCTTCCACCTGTTGCAAAACTTAACTTAAACCAAGCTATGTATCACTTTGTTTCTGGTTATACTGCAAAAGTTGCAGGTACAGAAAAAGGTGTTAAAGAACCAACAGCTACTTTCTCTACTTGCTTTGGCGAACCATTTATGGTATTCCACCCATTCTACTATGCTAAAATCTTAGCAGAAAAAATGAAAGCTAACGGCGTTAATGCTTACCTTGTTAACACTGGTCTTTTTGGTGGTAAATATGGTGTTGGTCAGCGTTTCTCTATTAAAGATACAAGAGCAATTGTTAATGCTATCTTAGACGGTGAAGTTGATAAAGGCGGCTTCCATGAATGCCCAGTATTCGGTTTTGGTATTCCTAATGCTATACCAGGTGTTAACCCTGAAATATTAGACCCATCTAAAGGCTGGAAAGACCAAGCTGAATACAATGCTGCACTTAAAGAATTAGCTTCTAAATTCATTGAAAACTTCAAAAAATATCCATCAAACGATATGACAAGCGAAGTTTTAAAAGGTGCTCCAAAAGCATAAGTATAAAATTACATAATTTTATATACATAATAAGGCGTGCATATTGCACGCCTTATTTATTTTTTAAAATATATATACCTATTGCAGTCAGCCCTATTGCAAGCATTAGAATGGCATCTTTAATATCTACTTTATTTATTAAAAGTAATACAATACAGGCAATACCCATAGCTGCAGCAACTGAGCTTAATATCTGATTAATAATTGAATGGGTTTTTATAGATTTAGTATTCACTTTTGTATTTAAGAGTATATTTATATCTACATTAAATATTTCTGCAAGTTTATTAATAGTTTTAATATCAGGGCAGGATATATCTCTTTCCCATTTTGAAACAGCTTTATCTGTTACACACATTTTTTCTGCTAAATCCATTTGTGTCATATTATTTTCTTTACGCAGTTCTACAATTATTTTTCCAAGACTTTTTTCTTCCATATAATTCTCCAAAATTAATTACTCTAATTTTTGTATTGTTATATAAATTTTTATAATATTTCAACCGACGAGTAGTAGAATTAATGTAAACTGATAGTTTATGCGGCTTATTACTTTATAGAAAATATTTTTTGCATTTTCTAATAAATTTTGCTACACATTTATATAAAAATGTAATAAAATAATAATCGCTGTTTAAAGATATATGATTATGTAAAGATAAATGGAGAAATATATATGAAAAAGATGACAGGCAGCCAGATAAGAGCTGCATTTTTAAAATATTTTGCTGATAACGGTCATACTGTAGTTTCATCATCAAGCCTTGTGCCACATGATGACCCTACACTGCTTTTTGCAAATGCAGGTATGAACCAGTTTAAAGATATTTTTCTTGGCAAAGAAACAAGAAGCTATAAAAGAGCTACATCATGCCAGAAAGTAGTTCGTGCAGGCGGTAAACATAACGACTTAGAAAATGTGGGCAGAACTGCACGCCACCATACATTTTTTGAAATGCTTGGTAACTTCTCTTTTGGTGATTACTTTAAAAGAGATGCTATTAATTTTGCATGGACATTTTTAACAAAAGAGTTAGAACTGCCTGTAGAAAAATTATTTGTAACAGTATATCAAGACGATGATGAAGCATTTAATTTATGGCAGGAAGTTGCAGGAATTTCACCTGATAAAATATACAGAAAAGGTGCAAAAGATAACTTCTGGCAAATGGGTGATACTGGTCCATGCGGTCCATGCTCTGAAATATTTATTGACCAGGGCGAAGGTGTTGGCTGCGGCAGACCAGACTGTAACCCAGACTGCGACTGTGACAGACATTTAGAGCTTTGGAACTTAGTATTTATGCAGTTTAACAGAGATGAAGAAGGCAATCTTTCTCCACTTCCAAAACCATCTATAGATACTGGTATGGGCTTAGAAAGAATTGCAGCTATTATGCAGAATAAACAAAGCAACTATGAAACTGACTTAATCAAACCTATTATAGATTATACTGCACGACTTGCTGGGGTAGAATATGGCAAAGACGAGCAGACAGATATTTCTTTAAGAGTTATTGCAGACCACTCAAGAAGTACAACATTCTTAATTGGTGATGGTGTGCTTCCATCTAATGAAAAAAGAGGCTATACATTAAGAAAAATTATGAGAAGGGCAATGCGTCATGGTAAAATGCTTGGTTTAGAACATGAATTTTTCTATGATGTATGCGGTTTTGTAGTAGATTTTATGAAAGACCATTATGTGGAACTGACAGACAAAAAATCTTTTATTACAAAAACTGTTGAAACAGAAGAAAAAGGCTTCGGCAAAACTCTTGCAACAGGTATGAAAATTATTGAAGAAGAACTGCTTAAAAAATATAAATCAACAAAAGTTATTGATGGCGAAGATATTTTTAGACTTTATGATACTTACGGATTTCCTGTAGATTTACTTGAAGATATTGCAGCAGATGCAGGATATTCTCTTGATATGGCAGGCTTTGATAAAATGATGGAGCAGCAGCAGGCAAGAGCAAAAGCATCATCACTTGGTATTACTACAAGCGGCACTTCTGATGCCTTAAAAGAATTAAGCGGTCAGATTGTTACAGAATTTGGCGGATATGCTGGGCTTGTTGCAAGCGGTAAAATTCTTGCTATGGTATCTAATGATAAAAGAGTTTATGAAGTGCAGGAAGGGGATAATGTGGATATTATCCTGGATGTTACAACAAGTTATGCTGAAGGCGGCGGTCAGGCAGGTGATAAAGGTATCATTACTGGCTCAGATAACAGCCTTTTTAAAATAGAAAATACTTTAAAATTAAATGATATGATTATCCACAGAGGTAAAGTATTAAAAGGCTTTTTCAAAGAACAGGATACAGTAAAAGTTGAAGTTGATGAAACTATCAGACAGTATACAGAATATAATCATACAGCAACTCACCTTTTGCACAAAGCTCTGCAGACTATTGTTGGCGACCATGCAAGGCAGGCAGGTTCTTTAGTAAATGATGAAAGACTGCGTTTTGACTTTACTCACTTTCAGGCATTAACAAGCCAGCAGATAGATGCTATTGAAATGGAAGTAAACAGAGCTATTACTGCAAACTATCCAGTACATAAAAGAATAGAAGCACTTGAAGATGCTATGCAGGAAGGTGCAACAGCATTATTTGGTGAAAAATACGGCGAACAAGTGCGTGTTGTTCAGATTGCAAACTACTCAAAAGAGCTTTGCGGTGGATGCCATGTAGATAGAACTGGTGTTATTGGACTTTTTAAAATTCTTTCAGAATCAAGTGTTGCATCAGGGGTGAGAAGAATAGAAGCTGTTACAAGTCATAAAGCCTTTAAATATCTTTCAGATATGGATAAAAGTATGAAACAGGTGCTTGCTGTATTAAAATGTCAGCCTGCAGAAGCAGCAGAAAGAATTGGTGATATTCTTAAAAACCATAAAGCACTTGAAAAAAGAGTAAAAGCAGCTGGAGAGCGTATTGTTCCAAAAGTTGCTGATACTATTTTTGAAAATGTAAAAGAAATTAAAGGTATTAAAGTTGCAAGAGTTCTGTTTGAAAAATCAAACATTCCTTTAATGAGAGAAGTTATAGATACAGGCAGAGATAAATTAGGAAGCTGTATTATTGTAATTGGTGCTCAAACTGATGAAGATAAAGCTTCAATTATATGCGGTGTATCAAAAGATTTAACAGATAAATATAATGCTGGAGCATTAATTAAAGAAATTGCAGCAGCTGCAGGCGGCTCAGGCGGCGGTAAGGCAGATATGGCTCAAGCTGGAACAAAACATATTGATAAACTTCCAGAAGCTCTGGATAAAATATATGATTTGATATAGTCTAAAAAAAATAAAAAATTATATGTTTTTTTGTAGACATATTAAATGTAATATTATATATTGATTTATTAATGCAAAAGATTATTAGGAGATTTTGATGAAAGCTGAAATGATTAACCCTTTCATTACCGCAACATTGAATGTTCTTTCTACAATGGCGGGTATTGAAGCCAAAAAAGGCGAAGTATATATTAAACAAGATGATAGAATGGCATACGATATTTCTGGAGTTATCGGCATCGCTGGTAAAATGTCAGGGTTCGTTGTAGTGAGCTTTCCAGAAAAGCTGGCTTTAGACATTGTATCTGGTTTTCTTGGCGAACCAAAGAAAAATATGAGCAAAGATGTAGTAGATGCAATTGGTGAGTTCGTTAATATGATTGCTGGCGGCTCTAAAAGGGTGTTTGCTGAGCAGGGTTATAAATATAACATTGGCATTCCTAATGTTATCACTGGTAAAAACCACACTATTAACAGACCAAGCAATGTTGTATGCATTGGTGTTAAATTTAAAGTTGGTGACCAGGAATTCGTTATAGAAGTTGCATTAAAGCCTCGTCCTGATGCTGACTAATGATATAAAAGAGTGATTTAATGAAATATTTTAATAATGCATTTAGAGCGGTGATAACAACCGCTCTTTTTTTAATATTTATTTTTTCGGAGAATGTAATGAGTGCACCTATTGAAACAAAACTTGATAATGGAGTGACTGTATTATATGAAAAGGTGCCTGGTGTTAAAGTTGTATCTGTTCAATGCTGGATAAAAACCGGCTCTGTTAATGAAAATGACAAGCTATCGGGTATATCTCACTTTTTAGAGCACATGCTTTTTAACGGCACTAAAAAATTTAAACCTGGTGAAATAGATGAATATCTTGATGCTAAAGGTGGTTATAATAATGCTTTTACAAGCCTTGATGTTACTAACTATTATGTAACAATACCAGTAGATGAAGCTGAAGCTGCTTATGAAGTAGTAAGTGATATGGTATTTAATGCACTGCTTTTACAGTCAGAGATAGACAGAGAAAAACCAGTTGTTTTGCAGGAAATCAATAGAAAATATGATGACCCGTCTTATAAAATGTGGCAGGATTTACAGGCTACATTATTTGAAGGCACACCTTATGCAAGGCAGGTAATTGGTTCATCTGAAACTGTAAGTGCTTTTACAAGACAGGAAATTGTTGATTATTATAACAGATTTTATCATCCGCAGAATATGACATTAGTTATTGTTGGTGATATTGAAGAAAAACAGGCTCTTGATTTAGCAGCAAAATACTTTAATCAAGCAAGAGATGTGCCTGCAGGTAAACTTTATAAAGGGGAAAATCAAGTTACATTTACAAAATCAATTGATAAAAACTTTAAAGCAGATGTAAATGTAGACTATGCAGTATTTTCTTTCCCTACAGGTAAGCAGGATATTAATACAGTATATGCAGAAGAAGTATTTGCGGAAGTACTTTCTGGCGGCGAATATTCTCTTTTAAACGAGATTATAAAAAATCAAAATAATACAGCTATTTATGTAACAGACATAGGGCTTTTTAACCATTATAATGGTCTTTTTGGAGCAATGGCTGTTGTGCCGAAAGGTAATGGCGAAAAATTTAGAAATGAGGCTATGGAGATTATTAATAATATAGCTGCAGGCAATATTGAAGAAAGCCGCATAGAAAAAGCAAAAAACAGGCTGAAAAGTAAGAATATTTTTGAAGAAGAAAATGTTTCTTCTCTTGCTCAGAATATAGGTTATGCTTATGTGCTTGATTTTAAAGATTATCATTTAAATTATGAAAATGGTATAGATAAAGTAACAAAAGAAGATATTGTTGCTGCAGCTCAGAAAATGACAAGCGGACCAATGTATTTTGGCATTACATCAAATGAATAAAATTTAATTTGATATAACTATATTTAAGGCGGTAATTATACCGCCTTTTTTGTTAACTCTTTAGAGAGTTGAGCGTAGCGAAACCAAAAACTACTGGCTATGCCAGTAGATGACAAAATCTTATAGAAA